>NZ_JBAKBF010000013.1:0-130729 GCF_036881715.1 Pannonibacter anstelovis | reverse complement strand
GATTGTCGATGCGGGCAGGCTCAAAGAAGGACGGTTCGGCCATGGAGGCGCGCACGGCCTCCCAGAAATAATAATCGTCCGGCCGCGCCCCGCCGGTCCCGGGCGCGCTGGACATCATCACCAGATTGCGCCGTTCAATGTCATAAGCCGGCAGCATCACATGGGTGAGGGCGCTGGCCATGGAGGTCCAGCCGAAACGGTCCTTCAGCATCCGCTCCAGCGGCCGTGCATCATAGCGCTCGTCGAACAGGCCAAGCGGGTTGGTGACAAAGCGGCCAAGGCGCTTGCTGAAACTGTAGGTGAACAGTTCGCGCGCCTCGACCTCGAAGAAGTGGCGCAGGTCCGACAGGGTGCCCGCTGCTTCCCCGCCAGCGCCGCCATTGCGGGGCGCGGCAAGGGCTGCTGCAATCAGGCCGCTGGCAGAGGTGCCACAGATCAGGCTGAAAATCTGGTGCAGGGGCCGGGTCACGCCTGCGCGGCGCAGGCGTCCGTCCAGCGCCTCCAGAACGCGCAAGGGGATGATGCCTCTGATTCCGCCGCCGTCCATGGACAGGATGAAATGCTTCGCCTTTCTGCTCACCGCAGGCCTCCTTGGTCTTTTCGCCAGCGGCAGATCCCTCTCCCCCGAGTAAAATCAATGCCGGGCGTTGTCCCGTACCCGGATTTGAGTGTTGACGAGGATTGCGACGAAGGGAAGGCGGAATAGGGTGTGTTTTCCGTGTCTGTTGCGCAAGGTCAAGGTGCTGTCATGGGCGGATGCTACCAAAACGGCGGAGGTGAGCCATGGATGAGCATGATATGACCGCCGTAAAGTCCGCTGCTGATGCAAAGCCAGCAGCAGCCCGCAAGGGCCCGGCCCGCACACGCAAACCTGCAGCTTCAAAGAAGAAGACGCCCGCAGATCCCGGTCTCGCGGCGTTGCAGGCAGATGTGAACCAGCTTGCCGCCTCCGTCGCAGCAGATGGAGCTGCGCTGGCAGCCCGCTGGGAGGGGTGGGTGGAAACACCGGAATTTGCCCCGAGCGCGGCGAACCTCTCGCACTATCTTGCCCTGCGGCACAGGGATCTGCGGCCCTTGCAAAGACGGCTGATGGCGGCCGGGCTGTCGTCCCTCGGCCGGGCGGAGAGCCGCGTGATGCCCACGCTCCATGCGGTGGAGCGCCTGCTGGGCGCCGCGACGGGTAAAGGTCTGGCGGCATCTGCTTCCCCTAATGTGCAGGATGACCATTTCTTCGCCGGTGAGGAACGCATCCGGCAAAGGGCGGATGCCCTGCTGGGCGCCTTGCAGGAAACGCGCCCTGCACGCCTGCTCGTCACGGTGCCGGGTGAGGCTGCTGGCGACCCTGCCTTCTTTACTGAGCTGGCTAATCTTGGCGTGGAAGCAGTGCGTATCAACTGCGCCCATGACGGAGAAAGTGCCTGGGCCTCGATGATCGCCCATGTGGAGGCCGCCGCCCATGCCACCGGCCGGCGGATGAAGGTGATGATGGATCTGCCGGGTCCGAAAATCCGCACCGGAGCCCTGAAGAAAGGCAAGAACGGCAGCCGGGTGTTCCCGGAAAGCGAACTGGCTGTGGTGCGTCCGGGCCATCTTGACGCGGCGCCGCGCAAGCTGCCCGCGATCGAATGCGAGCTGGGGCAGGCGCTGGAAGCGGCCGAGCCGGGGCATCGCGTCTTCATCGATGATGGCAAGCTGGCCGCCACCGTTCTGTCGGCACAGGACTGGGGTCTGGTGCTGGGCATCGACACCGGTCCTGAAACCGAAGGCTACAAGCTGAAGCCGGAGAAGGGCATCAACTTCCCGGATAGCGACGTTCTGGTGCCGGCCCTGACCGCCGATGACCGGGACTTGCTGCCTTTCGTGGCGCACCATGCGGACGGGGTGGAGTTCTCCTTCGTGCAAACCCCGGAAGACGTGGAAGAGCTGCAGGCAGCGCTTGCCCGGGAGCGCCCGGAAGACTGGCGCAGCATCGGCCTCGTCCTGAAGATCGAGACACGCCGCGCCGTGCGCAACCTGCCGGACATGCTGGTGCGCGCAGCCGGGCGCCAGCCCACCGCCGTGCTGATCGCCCGCGGCGACCTTGCGGTGGAGATCGGCTTTGCCCGGCTGGCAGAGATGCAGGAGGAAATCCTCTGGCTCTGCGAAGCCGCGCATGTGCCGGTGATCTGGGCGACGCAGGTGATGGAGAGCCTGATGAAGACCGGGATCGCCTCACGCGGGGAAATGACCGACGCCGCCATGGCTGCACGCGCCGAATGTGTCATGCTCAACAAGGGCCCGCATCTCTTCCGGGGCATTACCGTGCTGGAAGGCCTGCTGACGCGCATGGGCGGACACATGCACAAGAAGGCCCACCTGCTGCGCAGCCTGCAGAGCTGGTAGGTCACTTTGGTTTATGAGCCTGGAGACGCCAGCACCTTGTAGAAAAAGGTGCAGCCCTCCGGCTCACCGCTCTGCGGGTGATTGGCATAGGCGGGAATGCGGCCGAGGATCTGGTAGCCGAGCCTGAGGTAGAGCCGTTCGGCTGAATCGCCCTCACGGGTATCAAGAGTAAGCAGGCTGCGCCCCCGCTCGCGCGCCAGCCGCTCCACCTCACGCATCAGTCTTTCCGCGATGCCCCTGCGGCGGAAATCCGGATGGACCAGAAGCTTGCGCACATCGGCCCGCTGCGGCTGGTTGGGCGGGGTGTCACAGGCCAGCTGCACAGTCCCGGCAATCCGGCCGTCCACCATGGCCAGCAGCAGATCGCTGTCGCCGCAGGCGACGGATGGCGCCACCTTCTGCTCGAAGAAGCGGCGTGCATCCTCCCGCGTAAACGGCTCAACGAAACTGACGCTGGCCCCGCTGCTGACGCAGCCGGAAAGCACGTCTGCAAGGCCATCAAGGCATGCGTCATCCAGCTGCGCCGGGCTGCGGCGCAGGTCAAGGGTTATACCGGCCAAGGAAGGTCTCCTTACGTAGGGGCTGGTCTCAAACCATGAAAATCAGGTAGCAGGCGCCGGTTTCTGCCGGCGTTTCGAAGCTGTTGCCGCCATAGAGCTGGAACCGCAGGCAGTCCCCCGGTGCCAGTGCATGCTCTTCGCCATCCAGCGTTACCGTCAGCTTGCCATCCAGCATCACCAGATGATGCTCAAGGCCGGGGCGCGGCGGGGCTTCATAGGTGATTGATGTGCCGGGCGGCAGAATGGACTCCAGCACCTCGCCCGACAGCGCACTGGTGGGGGGAGAGATGACACGGCGGCGGTGGCCGGTTTCAGGGTCCGTCCAGACGGGCTGGGCCTCCCTGCGCACCACGGCGGGAAAGGCCTCCTCCGCCATCTGCATCAGCCGCGACAGGGTCAGCCCATGCGCGGTGCAGAGCTTGGCCAACACGGCCGTGGTGGGGCTGACCTCGGCATTTTCGAGCCGTGACAGGGTGGCGCGGCTGACGCCGCTGAGGGCTGCTAGCTGATCGAGCGAAAGCCCCTTTTCCTGCCGCAACTGGCGCAGGCGCAGGGCAATCTGCTGATCAAGTTCAGCCTGGTCTGATCTCTTGTTTTCCATATTTGAGATTAAATCCCGAATGTGGAAAACCGTCAAGGGAAATAAAGGCCGGCCGGAAAACCTCAGCAGGCCGCTTCCAGAATAGGCTCTGCTGCACTGTTCAGGGGCACCGCCAGAGGCGTTTGCTCCACGCCGGTTGAAGACAGACGGTACAGATACCCCTGTTCCACCGGACGCCAGCGCGCACAGGCGCCCTCCAGCGGCTCCGAGGCAAAGGCGCGGCCGCCATGGTCGAGGCATTCGGAGATATAGAGCGTGGGAGCCGCCGCATCGTCGGCATAGCGGAACGCGAAAAGCTCAGTGCCCTCGGTGAAGACACAGGTGAGACGGATGGGCTTTTCGCCGGTGGTCCGCCGGGCGGCTATATCCAGCACCTGCGAAAGCGTCAGATCCAGTGCCGCCCGCGGGTTCTCCTCAAGCCCGTTGGTCAGGAGCAGCAGGAAGAAGAGTTCGGAATCCGTCGTGCCCCGGCGCAGCGCGTAGAAGTCCTCATTGATGAGCATTTCCATTTCACGGCGGATACGGGCGAAATCGCCGATGTTGCCATTGTGCATGAAGGCCCAGCGGCCATGGGCAAAGGGATGGCAATTGTCCCGCGATGTCGCGCCGGTGGTCGCGGCGCGCACATGCGCCAGAAACAGCCGGGACGTGACCAGACGGCAGATGCTCTGAAGATTGGTGTCGGCCCAGGCGGGCAGCACATCCTTGAACAGGCCCGGCTCAGCCGCATGGCCATACCAGGCGATGCCGAACCCGTCGCCATTGACCCGCAGTTTCGCCTCCTGTGCATCCAGGCTCTGCACGAGCAGGGAGTGCCGGGGTTTGGCAATGATGTTTTCGAGCGGGATCTCGGTTCCGAGATAGGCAGCCAGACGGCACATGGTTGGGGGCGACCTGCAAACTGTTGCAACAGGGTGGGAATGGGCGGCAGCAAGCGAAGCAACCTTCCAATCCCGGCAAGATTAAGGACAATGCGCCGGGATTGGATACGGATTTTCCGTCAGGATCCGTCATATCCTGAGGAATCGTCCCACCCAACCGTTAACACTTCGATATTTTTCGCCCGGCTCGCTCACGGCGCTTGCCGGATATCAGGTGTATTGGGCAATGCCCCGGCCGAAAGACCAGCAGTCGCGCGTCACCTCGACGAGCGAGACCATCACGTCGTCATGCATGACCCCCACCTTGCGCCCGAGCTTGTCGCAGATGGCCTTGTAGAGATTTTTCTTCATCTCCACGCTGCGGGTGTTGCTGACGATGATCTGGATCAGGAGAAAGGCATCGCTGCGCTCCATCTCCGGGAAGGAGCCGAAAAAGAAGTCCTCCCGCTCCTTTTCATTGAAGATCATGTATTGGTCGTCGTGCGGTATGTCGAAGCGGGTCATCAGCGCCTCATGGATACATTCCATGATGAGCTGCTTTTCCTCGGCACTGCGGCCGGGGAGCGAGAAGATCTGTGTGACCGGCATGATCGTTTCCTCCGTTTCAGTCCCCCAGCCTGGACCCGAGCCTAGCGCCCAGAAAAGATTGGTTAATGATGCGTTAATCTTTTCCCCTGACACTCTGCCTCAGATTCGCCGCCCGCAGCCCAGGATGGAGCCCGGCATGCAGCTTTCGATCCAGACGACGACCACTTCTGCCAGCCTGTTCTCCATGACCCAGAACTCGACCGGGTCAAAGGGTGGCGGCCTGCTGGATACAACGCCTGCCAACTCCTCCGCGAAGCCTGCAGCCAAGGATAGCGCAAGCAGTTCCGTTCTGGAAGCTGCGACCAAGCAGGCTCAAGAGGCGGAAGCCGTTATCAAAACGCTGCGTGAGGCCGTGAAGAAGGACAAGGAAGACGGCAAGGAGGACGAAAAATCTCCTTTGGCGTCTTCGGAAGATTACACGAAGACCGCAAACAAGATCCGTTCTGCGCTGGGCGATGACAGTGGGGCGAACGGCACGTCCCTTAGCTCAATGGCCTACGAAAGCGCCACGATCACCGAAACCCTGATCGAAGGCGAGATTGGCGGCCAGAAGATTTCCGCCTCTTTCGTCTCTTACGACCGCGTTTCCTACGATAGCAGCACAGGTCTGACGGCTAACTCCGCCAGCGCCAGCAGCATCAATGTCAGCGGCAATGGCGTGTCCTCCAGCTACCAGAGCGCGTCGGTTTCCTCGCTCTATGCCGGCACCCGCGATCAGATCGGCACGCTTCTCTCCAGCGCCGCCTGAGGCCTTCCTGCCCGCCCTGCATCCGTAATGCTGCGGACCGGGCCTCTGCATCGAAGTCTTGAGCCTGCCGTCCTGCTCGGGTACACCCGGACAAAAGGGTCTGCGGGGCCGGTTTCAAGGTGATGTCAGGTGGATAATCTCAAGGCGGAACTTCTGCGCGGTCTGTGGTACGTCGCCTGTCCGGGCGCGGAGATCAAACCCGGCGCGATGACCGGCAAGAAGCTGATGGGCGACATGGTGCTGCTGGGCCGGGACAAGGCCGGCAAGGTCTTCGCCCTGCGTGACATCTGTCCGCACCGGGGCATTCCACTGCGCCATGGCAAGTTCGACGGCGAGACCGTGCAATGCTGCTATCATGGCTGGCGCTTTGATACGGCGGGTGTCTGCGTCGATATTCCCTCCACCCACGAAGATCAGACCATCGATTTTTCCAAGATCACCTGCGGCGCCTATCCCGTTGTGGAGCAGCAGGGGCTGATCTGGGTCTATTTCGCGGCCAATGGCGAAAGCCCGGAGGAAGGCCGCCAGCCGCAGCCGCCGATGCTGCCGGATTTTTCGGTTGATCAGGGCCCGGCCCTGCACATCATGCAGCATTTCGTCTGTTCGGTGGATCATGCGGCCCTCGGTCTGATGGACCCGACCCACGCGGCTTTCGTTCATACCTCCTGGTGGTTCAAGAAGAACGCTGCGAAGCTGCGGCCCAAGCGCAAGCTCTTCGAGCCGTCGGAACTGGGCTGGGCCATGGTGCGCCACAAGTTGCCGCCGCAGAACATTGCCTACAAGCTGCTGGGCGATGATGTGACCACGGAAATCCGCTACATGCTGCCGGGCCTGCGCATCGAGCATATCAAGGGCTCGAAGCATTCCGTCGTCGGCCTGACCACCATCACTCCCGTAAGTGAGGACGAGACGGAAGTGCGGCAGATGTTCTGGGCCAGCATGGGCTGGATCGGCCCGTTCAAGCCGCTCATCCGCCACCTGATGAATGTCTTCCTCGGTCAGGACCGCCGCGTCGTCATCCAGCAGCGTGAGGGGCTGGAGTACAATCCCAAGCTCATGCTGATCAATGACGCCGATACGCAAGGCCGCTGGTGGATGCAACTGAAGCGCGAATGGTCCGCCTCACAAGCCGAGGGGCGCGAATTCGTCAATCCGGTCCGTGGCCGTGAGCTGCGCTGGATGAGCTGAACCGTCCACCATTGCCAGTTATTTTGAGATCCCGGCCTTCTCCTGAAGGCCGGGATTTTTGTTAACGCTTGAAAGCCTTCAGGACTGCATGCGGCTGGGAAGATATTTAGCCGAAGAATAAAATCTATCGAATTTCTTTCTTTGTTTCAGCCTGTTAATGCAGATCGCCGTCAAAATTTATCAAGTTAAATCTATTCGCATGATCTTCATGCTTCCTACAAGAAACTGTCACACAGGGGCACTAGGTTACGCCGAGCAAAAAGGGGTGGCCAATGCTGGAAGTCAGGGAAGTTACACGTCTGTTCGGTCAGAAGGCAGCCGTGAACCGGATCAGTTTCGAGATCACCGGTCCTGCTTTCGTCGGCATCATCGGCCGGTCCGGGGCGGGCAAGTCGACTTTCCTGCGGATGATGAACCGCCTGACGGATGCCACCGCCGGCGAAATCCTGGTTGAAGGCCGCAACATCCTGGCGCTGAAGGGGGCTGCCTCGCGGGCTTGGCAGTCTCAGTGCGCCATGATCTTCCAGCAGTTCAATCTGGTGCCCCGTATGGATGTGGCCTCCAACGTGCTGCACGGCATCCTGAACCGCCGCTCGACGATGCAGACGCTTTTCAGCCTCTGGTCCCGCGCTGACATTCTCAAGGCGCTCGAAATTCTGGACCGGCTTGGCATTGCCGAGCAGGCGCCGAAGCGGGCGGAGGCTCTCTCCGGCGGCCAGCAGCAGCGCGTCGCCATTGCCCGCGCCCTGATGCAGGATCCGAAGATCATTCTGGCTGACGAGCCGATCGCCAGCCTTGATCCGATGAATGCGCAGATCGTCATGGACACGTTGAAGAAGATCAACGTGGAAGACGGCCGCATGGTGATTGCCAACCTGCACACGCTCGACACCGCGCGGCGCTACTGCGACCGGGTGATCGGCATGCGCGACGGCGAAGTGGTGTTTGACGGCACGGCGGACGAGCTGACGACCAGCGTTGCCCGCGAGATTTACGGAGCCGATGACAGCTTCAACGAAGCTGCCACCTCCACAAGCATTCCGGTGGATGCGAAGGCTGAAGATCCCGCGTGGTCCCAGCCTGCCTACGCCGCCGCGATGGTGTCCTGACGGTCCCGGTCTGGATCCGGACCCAAGCTGGTCCAGGCCTCTATTCTGTGAAAATGGAGTTCTCATGAAGAAGCTGCTTCTGGCGACTGCCCTCTCGCTTGCCTGCACCACCGTTGCCGGTGCGCAGGAAAAGATCACCCAGTTCAACATCGGCATTCTCGGCGGCGAAAACGCTCAGGACCGCATGACCTCGAACGAGTGCTTCCGCGTCAAGGTGGAAGAAGCCCTCGGCGTGCCGGTCAAGCTCTTCACCCCGGCTGACTATGACGGCGTGATCCAGGGCATGCTCGGCGGCTCGATCGACTTCGCCGGCCTCGGTGCGTCCGGTTATGCGAAGATCTACCTGACCAACCCTGAAGCTGTTGAGCCGGTTCTGACGAAGCAGAACATGGACGGCTCCACCGGCTACTACTCGATCGGTTTTGCCCGCAAGGACAGCGGCATCACCTCGATCGAGCAGGCCAAGGGCAAGCGCTTTGCCTTCGCCGATCCGAACTCCACCTCTGGCTACCTGGTCCCGGGCGCTGAGCTGCAGGACACCTATGGCAAGCTCGACCAGTACTTCGGCGAAGTGAAGTTCTCCGGCGGCCATGAGCAGTCCATCGTTGGCGTTGCCAACGGCGACTTCGACGCCGCCGTGAGCTGGGCTGACGGCCTTGGCAACTGGGAAGACGGCTACAACTCCGGCGCCTTCCGCAAGGCTTCCGACGCCGGCATCGTGGACATGAACGATCTCGTCGAGATCTGGAAGTCCAAGCTGATCCCGGAAGGCCCCTACGTGATCCGCAAGGCCCTGCCGGCCGACGTGAAGGCCAAGGTCACTGCCATTGCCGACACCATCTGGCAGGATGACCCCAAGTGCGCCTATGCACTGTCCCATGGCGAAGCCAAGGACCTGGTTCCGGTGACCCATGATGCCTACCTCGGCATCATCGCTGCCCGCAAGCTGCAGGAAGCCAAGTAAGCCTTCCGCATATCCATGCCGGGCTCCAGCAATGGAGCCCGGCACTCGCATTTTTCAGGGCACTATTTCAGGGCACCATGACCAATCTCGCGTATGGAGCTGATGGCGGCAGCCGCAAGGGCGTTGCCCCGCATCATGAAGCCTATCTGGAGATGACGCGGCGCAAGCGCCTATATGGCGGCGTGCTGCTGCTCTTCTTCATCATGCTGTTTTCGTCCGGCTGGATCATGGCCGACGGGCGCAATGCCGGCGGCTTCTGGAACGGTCTGTCGCAGGTCTTTGATTTCCCGTCCGAAGTGCTCTCTGAAGCCTGGGCCAAACGGGCGGTCTTGCCCGGTCTGATGGCCGGTCATTTTGCCTCCTTGATCGAAACGGTGAACATCGCGGCCACGGCGACGCTTATGGGCGCGCTGGCCGCCATGCTGCTGGCCCTCCTGGCCACCCGCAGCCTTGCCCGCTGGCCACGCCTTGTGCCGCTGTTCCGCCGGATGATGGATGCCCTGCGCGCCATTCCGGAGATCGTCGTGGCGCTGGTGCTCGTGTTCATTCTCGGCGGCGGCCCCGTACCGGCCGTCATCGCCATCGCCCTGCATACGGCAGGCGCGCTTGGCAAGCTCTTCTCGGAAGTGGCGGAAAACGCCGATCTGAAGCCGGTCGAAGGCCTCGCCTCCGTAGGCGCCTCCTGGACGCAGAAGATGTGGCTCGGCGTCATCCCGCAGGTGTCACCAAACTGGCTCTCCTATGCGCTGATGCGCTTCGAGATCAACGTCCGCGCCTCCGCCATTCTGGGCTTCGTCGGCTCGGGCGGCATCGGCTATGACCTGAAGATCGCCATGCAATGGGGGCAGGGCCGCTACGACGAGGTGGTGGCCATCTTCCTGATGCTCTTCGTCACAATCGTGCTGATCGACCGGCTGTCGGACCATGCCCGTCACAGGCTGGTGAAAGGACACTGACATGGCCACCATGGACATGCCGCAGACGGCGGACCTCAACAGCACCATCCTCACCCGCTTCCGCAACCGCCGCATCGCTGCCTTCGCGGTGCCGGGGCTGATCCTGGCTTATCTCGCCTATGCCGTCTTTTCCTTCGATCTGGCTGGCCTTGCGCAGCGGGCAAGGCTGGATAATGCGGCCATCCTTCTGGCGGACTTCTGGTCCTACAAGGTGCATGTGACGCGCGACAACCGCAACGGCGGTCTGACTGTCGCTGTCGAAGGTGAAAACAAGGGCGCCTATCCGGAGGGCATGCTGCCGGACTGGGTGACGAGCGACGGCACCACGACCGTGGTTGATCTGGGCGAAGGCCACATCGTCACCTATGACGCGGCGGGTGCGCGTTATGATGTGCCGGGTTATGGGCTGATCGATATCAAGCCGGAAGGTAACAGCCTGAAGCTGACGGCCCCGCAGCCACTGCCGGATTGGATCAACGCTTCGGATTCCCGCGTATCCATCACGACGGAGGCCGGGCGCTTTGCCTACACCCGCTCCAAGGTGGATACCTTCCGTTACTTCCCTGGCTGGGAGCTGTTCTTCTTTACCCTCGACAGCCCCTTCTACGGTAAGGGCCCGCTGGAGCTGATGAACCTGGCGCTCTGGGGTGAGAGGGTCAATCCGGAACTGGCCAATGCGTCTGCCATGCTGCATGACTTCTGGACCAACCGCATGTGGCGGCATGGCGATGTGATGTGGGCCATATTCGAGACCATTCTGATGGCCTTCCTCGGCACGGCTGGTTCTGCGCTGATCGCCTTTCCGCTCAGCTTCCTTGCCGCGCGCAATTTCAATCCGCTGGGGCCGCTCCGCTTTGCTGCCCGCCGCGTGTTCGACTTCATCCGCGGCGTGGATGGTCTCATCTGGACCATCATTCTGTCCCGCGCCTTCGGCCCCGGCCCGATGACCGGTGCCCTCGCAATCATGATCACGGACACGGGCAGCTTCGGCAAGCTCTTCTCAGAAGCGCTGGAAAACATCGACGAGAAGCAGGTGGAGGGCGTGCGCTCCACCGGTGCAAATGCGGTGCAGCGCGCCCGCTTCGGCGTCATCCCGCAGGTGATGCCGGTGCTGCTCAGCCAGGCGCTCTACTTCCTTGAATCCAACACCCGCAGTGCCACGGTCATCGGCGCCATTGTCGGCGGCGGCATCGGCCTGCTGCTGACGCAGGCCATCCAGACCCAGCGCGACTGGGAAGAGGTGGCCTATTACATGACGCTGATCGTGCTGATGGTGATGGCCATGGACAGCCTGTCCGGCTGGCTGCGCAAGAAGCTGATCAAGGGCGAATGAACCGGGGCGATTAAGAAAGGCTGCCCACCCGGGCGGCCCGGAACTGACTAAATCATGCCGAAGCTTTCCGCAGCCGAGCCCTTTCTCCATCCAGGCGCACAGGTGGTCAACTCCTCCTTTGGCGCCTATTGCGAAGTAGGTAAGGACAGCCGGATCACGAACTCCACCTTCTGTGACTATGCCTATTGCGACCAGATGGCCGACATTGCCAATACGGAGCTGGGCAAATTCGCGAATGTGGCGGCCATGACACGGATCGGGCCAACCGATCACCCGATGGACCACGCCAGCCTGCACCACTTCCTCTACCGCTCCAGCTATTATTGGGAGGAGGAGGCAGATGACGCGGAATTCTTCGCAAGGCGCGCGTCGCGGCGCACGGTCATCGGCCCCGACACCTGGATCGGGCACGGCGCCATCATCAAGCCGGATGTGACCATCGGCGCCGGTGCCATTGTCGCTGCCGGAGCTGTGGTGACCAAGGATGTGGCGCCCTACACCATCGTTGCAGGTGTTACCGCGACAGTGCTTCGGCTCCGTTTTGCTGCCGCAACGGCGGAACGGCTGCTGCAGCTTGCCTGGTGGGACTGGGACCACGAGCGCCTGCGTCTCGCACTTCCTGACTTCCGCCAGATGAAGGCGGAAGCCTTTCTGGAAAAATACGGCGGCTGATGGTTCTTGCCTGAGGGGTTAGACCGTCCGCCTGCCTCTGTCCTTGCATCAGGCGCCGCGCGGACTTGAGCACCTCTCGATGCGCCGTGTCTATCGATAGCCGGTATCAGACCGCAGAACCGGCAGGCGGTGCAGGCTGGTCTGACAGAACCTTGACCACAAAGATCAGGTCCATCCACTGGCCGAACTTGAAGCCGATCTGCGGCAGGCGGCCTGTTTCGGTGAAGCCGAAACGGCTATGCAGTGCAAGGGAGGCGGCATTGTCCGCATCCACTGCGCCCACCAGTGCATGCAGCCCGGCGGCCTTTGCCCGCTCGATCAGATCCGCCAGAAGCGCCTTTCCGGTGCCTTTGCCCTGCGCCGCCTTGCTGACATAGATCGAGTGCTCCATGGTCAGATTGTAGCCTTCCTTGGCACGGAAGGGGCCGTAACTGGCGTAGCCCAGCAACCCGCCATCCTCATCAATGGCGACGATTACCGGCAGGCCTGCCGCCTGCCGTCCCTCCAGCCATCTGCGCCTGTCTTCCAGCGTGTCGAGGCGGTCGGTCCAGATGGCCCGAAGCTCCCGCACGGCGGTGTTGTGGATGTCGAGCAGGGCAGGCAGATCTTCGGGGGTGGCGGGGCGCAGGTGCATGAGTGGGGTTCCGGATTGCATTAGATTTCTGGTTTCTATACCCTCTGAATACAAAAGAAATTATCCGATCCATAAGAAAACTCAATCGATGGACTTTGATCAGCTGCGCACTTTCGACCGTGTTGTGCGTGATGGCAGCTTCACACGGGCCGCCGCCCGGCTCAACGTCACGCAGGCCACGGTTTCCATGCGTATCAAGGCGCTGGAAGATGCGGTGGGCGGGGCATTGTTCCTGCGCGGGCGCAATGTGCGCCTGACGGATGTGGGCATTAGCTTCCTGCCCTATTGCCGGCGCATGCTGGGGGTGATGCAGGAGGCGCGCGAGGCGCTCAAGCGCGCCGAGCGCGGCCGTGTCGCCATCGGTACGCTCAGCACAATGATCATGCCGCTGGTTAGCCGCGCGCTGCTGCGGTTTCAGCGCCGTCATGCCGGGGTGGATGTGATCGTGCGCGATGGCCGCCACACACATGTGGCCACCATGCTGCATGAGCGCGAGGTGGATCTGGCCGTCATGTGCTGGCCCAATATCGATCCGCTGCTGACCCATCTGGAGCCACTGTTCGTGCTGCGCGAAGATCTGCCGCTGGTGGCGGCCCCCGCCGTGGCAGAGCGGATCGGCGAGGCGCCGGACATGCTGGAGGCCCTGCGCCTTGCGCCGCGCTTCCTCAATCTGCGCTGGTGGCAGATCGCTCCGGCACGGATGACATCGCTGACCCTCGCCGCTCCCGCCTGTGTGGAGCTTCCCACCGAGCCGGGGCGCTATCTGGTGGAGGCAGGCGAGGGGATCGGCTTCTTTGTCCGCTCGTCTGTCGAGGCATCGCTGGCGGCGGGGCGTCTCGTCGAAATCCGTCCCGCGGATTTCGAGCCTTTGACCCGTGACATTGCGCTGGTGGTTCAGTCACGCAAATCACTCGAGCAGGAAATGCTGCTCGACTTTGCTCTCGAAATTGCAGACGAAGCAGCCCGGTTTGGCACCATCCTGCGCCGCGATTTGCCGCCCCGCCCCGGGATTTGAGTCAAGTCTTCGCATCAGGGTTAAAAAATACGCCGGAAACCCATGCTCCAACCGCTGCAATCCCCTTTGCGGAAGCCAATTGGAGTGGTAAACGGGCAAGCATGACGAGCCAGCCCATTTCCAATATTCGCAACTTCTCCATCGTGGCCCATATCGACCACGGCAAGTCCACACTTGCAGACCGTCTCATCCAGATGACGGGCACGCTGACGGACCGGGAGATGACCGAGCAGGTTCTTGACTCGATGGACATCGAGCGGGAACGCGGCATCACGATCAAGGCGCAGACCGTGCGCCTCGTCTACAATGCCAAGGACGGGCAGCAATATATCCTGAACCTGATCGACACGCCGGGCCACGTGGACTTCGCCTATGAAGTCTCGCGCTCGCTTGCGGCCTGCGAGGGCTCGCTGCTGGTGGTCGATGCCAGCCAGGGCGTGGAAGCCCAGACGCTGGCCAACGTCTATCAGGCCATCGACAACAACCACGAGATCGTCACCGTCCTCAACAAGATCGACCTGCCCGCCGCCGAGCCGGACCGGGTGAAGGAGCAGATCGAGGAAGTGATCGGCATCGATGCCACCGATGCGGTGATGATCTCCGCCAAGACCGGCCTTGGCATCGAGGACGTGCTGGAAGCCATCGTCAACCGTCTTCCGGCGCCGAAGGGCGACAAAGACGGGCCGCTGAAGGCCATGCTGGTGGACAGCTGGTACGATCCCTATCTGGGCGTGATGGTGCTGGTGCGCATCATCGACGGCACGCTGAAGCGCGGCCAGCGCATCCGCATGATGGGCACGAATGCGTCCTATGAAGTGGACCGCGTCGGCGTGATGACGCCGAAGTTCCTGCAGGTGGACCAGATCGGACCGGGCGAGATTGGCGTTCTGACCGGCTCGATCAAGGAAGTGGCCGACACCCGCGTGGGTGACACGATCACCGACGAGCGCAAGCCCTGCGCCGAGGCGCTGCCGGGCTTCAAGCCGGCGCAGCCGGTGGTGTTCTGCGGTCTCTTCCCGGTGGATGCGGGGGACTTTGAGGATCTGCGCGCTGCTGTTGGCAAGCTGCGCCTCAACGACGCCAGCTTCTCCTTCGAGATGGAAACCTCTGCGGCGCTGGGCTTCGGCTTCCGCTGCGGCTTCCTTGGCCTCTTGCATCTGGAAATCATCCAGGAGCGCCTGTCGCGCGAGTTCGACCTCGACCTCATCGCCACGGCGCCTTCAGTGGTCTACCAGATGACCCTGACCGATGGCTCGGAAGTGGATCTGCACAACCCGGCGGACATGCCGGATGTGGTCAAGATCCAGGAGATCCGCGAGCCGTGGATCCGCGCCAACATCATGACGCCGGACGAATATCTCGGCTCCATCCTGAAGCTGTGCCAGGAACGGCGCGGCGTGCAGGTGGATCTGGCCTATGTGGGCTCGCGTGCCATGGTCACTTACGACCTGCCGCTGAACGAAGTCGTCTTCGACTTCTACGACCGCCTCAAGTCCATCTCCAAGGGCTATGCCTCCTTCGACTATTCCTTGTCGGATTACCGCGAGGGTGACCTCGTGAAGATGTCGATCCTCGTCAACGAGGAGCCGGTCGACGCGCTGTCTATGCTGATCCACCGCTCTCAAGCCGAGCGCCGTGGCCGCGCCATGTGCGAGAAGCTGAAGGATCTGATCCCGCGGCACATGTTCAAGATCCCGATCCAGGCCGCCATCGGAGCCCGTGTGATCGCCCGCGAAACCCTCGCCGCCCTGCGCAAGGACGTGACCGCCAAGTGCTATGGCGGCGACGCGACCCGCAAGCGCAAACTTCTGGAAAAGCAGAAGGAAGGCAAGAAGCGGATGCGCCAGTTCGGCAAGGTCGAGATCCCGCAGGAAGCCTTCATCAAGGCCCTCAAGATGGACGAATAAAACAAATACCCGGCGGGTCGTCCCCGCCGGGTATTTCAGTCTGCAAAAGATCTGCCGGGGCATGGCGCCAGCGCCATGCCTTTTTTATTGTACCAAGGCTTTCGACGCTGGCGCATCACGCCCTGAAAATGCTCAAGCGCCGCACGGGCTTGACCAACTCTCGATAAGTCCAGCTCATCGAGAGTTCGTATTACATCACTGCGCCGACCTGCCAGGGCACAAATTCGTTGTCGCCGAGGCCAAGGGCTTCGGACTTGGACTTCTGGCCCGAGGCGACAGCGAGGATCATGTCGAGGATTTCCTCGCCCTTGGCATCAAGGCTGATGCCCTTGGACAGAACGTCCCCGGTGTTCAGGTCCATGTCTTCCGGCATGGCATTGAACAGGATGTCGTTGGTGGCCACCTTGATGGTGGGCGCAGGCTTGGAGCCGAAGGCAGAGCCGCGGCCCGTGGTGAAGACCACCAGCTGTGCGCCGCCCGCAATCTGGCCCGTCGCTGACACGGGATCATAGCCGGGGGTGTCCATGAAGACGAGGCCGGGTTCCGTGACCTGTGCGGCATAGTCGTAGAAGGCGGTCAGCGGCGTAGAGCCCGCCTTGGCGACAGCCCCCAGCGACTTTTCCAGAATGGTCGTCAGCCCGCCCGCCTTGTTGCCGGGGCTCGGGTTGTTGTCCATGCTGCCGCCGTTCATCTCGGTATAATGCTCCCACCAGCGGATGCAGCTGATGAGATCATCCGCCACCTTCTGCGAGGCAGCGCGGCGCAGCAGAAGCTGTTCGGCACCGTAGATTTCCGGCGTTTCCGACAGGATCACCGTGCCGCCAAGGCCGACAATCATGTCCGAAGCCTTGCCAAGGGCCGGGTTTGCGGTGATGCCGGACAGGCCGTCCGAGCCGCCGCACTGCAAGCCGATGCGCAGGGCCGAGACAGGGCATGGCTGGCGCTGTGCCTTGTTTACCTCGGGCAGGATCTCCAGCACCTTGGCCTTGATGGCCGCTATGGTGGCACGGGTGCCGCCGGTTTCCTGGATGGTCAGGCTGTGGAAGTGGTCCGCGCCTTCTGCCCCGAAGGTGTGCTTCATGCGGGCGATCTGCATCACCTCGCAGCCGAGGCCGACAAAGACGGCCGCGCCCACGTTGGGATGGGTGGCGTGGCCCCACAGCACGCGCTGCAGGATGTCAAAGCCGCGCCCCTCGGAGGCCATGCCGCAGCCGGTGCCATGGGCAAAGGCGACGATGCCGTCCACATTCGGATAGTTGTCGAGCGCGCCGGAGTTTTCCAGCTCGAAGGCAGCCCGGCGGATCACGGTGGCAGAGCAGTTCACCGTGGCGCAGAGGGCGATGAAATTGCGGGTGCCCACCCGGCCATCCTTGCGCAGATAGCCGTCAAAGGTACGCGGAGCGGGCGAGGGCACGGCGGCCTTCGCCCGTTCCAGATCGGCACCAGTCTGATACTGCTGATCGTGGTCCCCGAAGGCGCAATTGTGGGTGTGCACGTGCTCCCCGGCGGCAATGTCCTTGCTGGCCCGGCCAATGATCTGGCCGAACTTGAAGATCTCCGCTCCTGTGGGGATTGCGCTCAATGCCACCTTGTGGCCCGGCGTGAGGGGTGTGGCGAGAGCCACACCCAGCCCGAGAGGATCGCTGCCTGCGGCAAGACGCTCCTTCACGATACCCACATTGTCGCCGGGATGAAGAACGATCAGCTGGCTCATGGCTTGCCTCGGTTACAGGGACTGCACGGACTTGCGGGCGCCCTGGCTCAGCAGCAGGCCAAGCGCCTCTGCCACCGGGGCCTGCAGCTGGCTGGCAAGGGCCGGATCAAAGATCTCGCGCACGCCCAGAAGAGCGGCTGCCTTGCCTTCCGCCGTGGCGGCGCTGTCGAAGAGTTCACGCAGACGTGCCGCCAGCGGGTCCTTCACCTCGATCGGCGCGCCCGCCTCGTCCACACCGCCCACATAGCGCATCCATGCGGCCACGGCGAGCATCAGGCGCGGGCTGCTGCGGCCGGCCTTCAGGTTCTCGCCAAGAGTGGAGAGAATGCGCTGCGGCAGTTTCTGGCTGCCGTCCATGGCGATCTGCCAGGTGAGGTGGCGGATACCGGTGTTGGCAAAGCGGGCCTTGAGGGCGGCCGCATAACCGGCAAGATCTACGCCCGGAGGCGGGGTCAGGGCGGGGATGATCTCCTCGCTCCACAGGCGGGTGACGAAACCGGCCAGAGCTTCATCGGCCATGGTGTCGGCAATCGTCTTGTGGCCGGAGAGGTAACCCAGATAGGCGAGCGAGGAATGCGCGCCGTTCAGCATGCGCAGCTTCATGTGCTCGTAGACGGCAACGTCGGACACCAGCTCGACGCCAACGGCGCCAAGGTCCGGGCGCTCGCCGCCCACGAAGTCATCCTCGACCACCCACTGGCGGAACGGCTCATGCACCACGAGGCCGTCTTCATTGCGGCCGGTGACGGCGGACAGGCGCTCGATGTCTTCCGGCTTGGTCGCCGGGACGATGCGGTCCACCATGGTGGAGGGGAAGCGGCCTTCGCGCTCGATCCAGTCCGCAAGGGCCGGGTCAATGAGGCGGGCAAGATCCAGCACCACGCCGCGCACCACCTTGCCGTTGTGGGGCAGGTTATCGCAGGTCATGACGGTGAAGGGGGCAAGGCCAGCGGCAAAGCGGCGCTGCAGGGCGCGCACCAGATAGCCCGGCGCGGAGACGGGCAGGGCGTTCGCCAGATCCTTCTGGATATCCGGATGAGACTGGTTCAGGCGGCCGGTGCTCGGCTCGTGGCAATAGCCCTTTTCGGTGACCGTCAGGGTAACGATCTTCACATCGGGGCTGGCCATGGCTGCAAGCACGGCTTCCGGGCTTTCCGGGGCGACCAGCACATCGCGGATGATGCGCACGTCGCGGCGGGTCTCCCCATCGGGGCCCAGTTCCACGGCGGTGTATTCGAAATTACGCGGCGCCATACGGTCGCGCGTCGTGGGGCTCTGCAGCGAAACGCCGGCGATGGCCCAGTCGCCGCCGGAGCGGGCAACGGCTTCCTCGATGAAAATGGCACCATGGGCACGGTAGAAGGCACCAAGCCCCAGGTGGACGATGCCCACCTTGGCATTCACGACACGTTCGATTTCCAGATCAGCGGGCAAGCCAGCCTCCGTCAACATTCAGCACTGCACCATGGATGTAATTGGCGGCCGGAGAGGCAAGGAATACGGCGGCTTCGCCGATGTCCGATGCCTGGCCCCAGCGGCCGGCAGGGATACGCTCAAGGATGGCCTTGTTGCGCACCGGGTCCGCCCGCAGTGCTTCGGTATTGTTCGTTTCGATGTAACCGGGGGCGATGGCGTTCACATTGATGCCCTTCGCCGCCCATTCGTTGGCCAGAAGCTTGGTGATGCCTGCAACACCATGCTTCGAGGCCGTGTAGGACGGCACCCGGATACCACCCTGGAATGACAGGAGCGAGGCAATGTTGACGATCTTGCCATTTCCTCCACGGCCAAGAACGGCCCTGCCGAAGGCCTGGCAGGTGAAGAACACGGCCTTCAGGTTCACGTCCATCACCTCATCCCAGTCGGCCTCGGTGAAATCCACCGCATCGGCACGCCGGATGATGCCCGCGTTGTTGACGAGAATGTCCACCGGTTCGGCGGCAAAGACATCACGGGCGGCCATCGGGTCGGCGAAGTCGAGCACCATCTCCCGCGCCTTGCCCTTGCTGCCAGCAATGAGGCCAACGGTTTCTGCGCAGGACGAGCGTCCCGCGCAGATGACCTCTGCGCCCGCGCGGCCAAGCGCTGCTGCGATGGCCTGACCGATGCCCGTATTGGCACCGGTCACCAGGGCGGTCTTGCCCTCAAGCGAAAAGGGGTTCACCGCAGATCCTCCATGGCGACCATTTCCACGTCCTTGTAATCGACGTTGTCGCCGGCCATGGCCCAGATGAAGGTGTAGCTGCCGGTGCCTGCGCCGCAGTGGATGGACCAGGGCGGTGAGACCACCGCATCCTCGTTCTTCATCACCAGATGGCGGGTTTCCTGCGGCTCGCCCATGAAGTGGAACACGCGCTGCTCCGGCTTCATGTCGAAGTAGAGATAGGCTTCCATGCGCCGGTCATGCACGTGAGCGGGCATGGTGTTCCAGACCGAGCCGTTGTGCAGCTGGGTGTAGCCGACGACGAGCTGGCAGGAGGTCATCACCGCCGGATGCACGAACTGGTAGATGGTGCGGTCGTTGGAGGTCTCTGCCGAGCCGAGCTTCACCTTCTCTGCTTCGCCGATGCGGATCAGGCGGGCCGGGTAGGCAGCGTGTGCGGGGGCGGAGAGAATGTAGAAGCGGCCTTCGCCTTCGAAGGTCACCTTGCCGGATCCCATCGGCAGATAGAGCACGTCGCCGCGCTCCATGGCATAGGTCTCGCCCGCAGCGGAGACCTTGCCACTGGCGCCGACGTTGACGACAGCCATCTCGCGGCGGTCGAGGATGCTGGCGGTGCCGCATTCCTTGACCTGATCCAGCACCAGCGGCGCGCCCGAGGGCACGGCAGCGCCGACGATCATGCGGTCATAGTGGGTGTAGACGAGACGGATTTCACCGGCGGCAAACAGGCTGCCCATGTGGAAATGCTTGCGCAGCTCTTCCGTGTCCATCCGCTTTGCGGTCTGCGGATCAATGGCGTGGCGGGTTTCGACGGTCAGCATGGAAAGGGTCCTTCCTTGGCTTGCAAATCAGAGAAAATCATCACGGCGGGGCGTGAAGGTGTCGATCAGAGTGCCGGGCTCAAGGCAGCGGCAGCCGTGTATGGCCATGGAGGGGATGACGAAACTGTCGCCCGGCCCCACCTCGATCTCCTTGCCGTCAACCTGAAACAGGAACCGGCCGCTTTCCACATAGGTGGACTGGATGTGCGGGTGGTTGTGCAGTTTGCCCTCCGCCCCCTCGTGGCCGAAGCGGAAGGCAACGACCATAAGCTCAGGGCTTTCAGACAGAACCTGGCGTGTGACGCCAGGATCTGCCGGGACAGCGGGATAGGTCTTCAGCATGGGACAACCAGCCTCAATGGAAGAGTGAAGGGAGCCAGAGCGACAGTGCAGGCACGTATGTGACCAGCATCAGCACGGCGAGAGCAGCCCCGTAGAAGGGCCAGATGGTCTTGATCGCATCCCAGACGGAGATCCGCCCCACGGCACAGCCGACAAAGAGCACGGCGCCCACCGGCGGTGTGCACAGGCCGATGCCAAGGTTGAGGATCAGGATCACGCCGAAATGCACCGGATCGACACCAAAGGCGGTGGCCACCGGCAGGAAGATCGGCGTTGTGATGACGATCAGCGGCGACATGTCCATGAACGTGCCGAGGAACAGCAGGGCAACGTTGATCAGCAGCAGGATGACGATGGGATTATCGGAGATGCCGCGCAGCAGCGCGACCATTTCCGCCGGCACCTTCAGGAAGGCCATCAGCCAGCCGAAGGAGGCCGCGCAGCCGATGACCAGCAGCACCATGGCCGTGGTGCGCACCGCCGCAAAGGTAGAGGCGGTGAAGTTCTCCCATGTCATCGTCCGGTAGGCCAGAACCGTCACCACCAGCGCATAGACGGCGGCAATACAGGAGCTTTCAGAAGCGGTGAAGACGCCAGAGCGCACGCCGAAGAAGATGATGCCGATGAGCAGCAGTCCCGGAATGGCATTGGCAAAGAGCCAGCCAAGGGCCGCCCAGCCGGGGAAGCTTTCCGTCGGATAGCCGCGGCTGCGCGCCACCCACCACGCCGCCATCATCAGCCCGAGTGCCAGCGCAAAACCTGGGATTATGCCTGCCGTAAACAGATCGGCGATGGAGATGCGCCCGCCCGCCGAGATCGAATAGATGATCATGTTGTGCGAGGGCGGGATCATCAGGGCGATGATCGAGGACACGACGGTGACATTGACCGCATAGTCGACGCCGTAGCCGCGTTCCTTCATCTGCGGGATCATCAGCCCGCCGATGGCAGATGCATCCGCTGCCGCCGAGCCTGAAATGCCGCCAAACATGACGGAAGCTGCGATGTTCACCTGGCCGAGGCCGCCACGCATGTGCCCGACGGCTGCCCCCGCAAGGGCAACGAGGCGCCGGGCGATATCGCCGCGCACCATCAGTTCACCGGCAAAGATGAAGAAGGGGATGGCCATCAGCGCGAAGACGGAAACGCCCGAATTGAGCCGCTGGAACACGATCACCGGCGGCATGCCGAGGTAGAGCACTGTCAGCAGCGACGAGATGCCGAGACAGAAGGCCACCGGCGTACCGATGAGAAGAAGAACGGCAAAAGAGCCGAAAAGAACCCAGAGTTCCATCTCACGCCTCCTGCATGTCGGTTTCGCCGAAGCGTGAGGTTGGCAGGCCTGCTGCACGGCGCGCGATGCGCTCAAGCGAGAACAGGAAGACGAGGACGCCGCCGCCGACCAGCGGCATGAAGTCATAGGCTCCTGAAATGCCCAGCGAGGGCAGTTTCACATCCCATGCAGACAGAGCAAGCTGCAGCCCGTACCAGAACATGCCAGCCCCGAAGAGGGCGACCAGTGCATCCGATACGGTGTAGAGCGCCAGCTTGACTTTTTCCGGGATGACATAAAGCAGCACATCGAAGCTGAGGTGATAGCCCTCGCGGATGCCGACCGCCGCTCCAAAGAAGATGAACCAGCCCATGAGAATGACGGCGAGCGGTTCGCTCCAGATGAGGCTGTCGTTCAGAATGTAACGGAAGAATACCTGAGCCGAAATGATGGCGGTCATCAGGACGAGACCGGCGCCAGCCAGCCAGAGAGCGAGGCGAGCGATGAGGCCCAATGCCTGCGCGATTGATTTCATGGTGTCCTGCACCTGACGTCTCCACGCAAAAAGAAGGCCCGTGCCGCAGGGTGCGGCACGGGTTCGGGCTTCACATCACTCGGTTGCCTGAATGCGGGCGACCAGATCCTTCAGCTTGTCGGACGTCACGTGCTTCTCGTAGACCGGCTTCATCGCGTCGATGAAGGGCTGCTTGTCGATGTCCGTGATGATCTTGGCGCCAGCGGCGCGCACCTTTTCCTCGGAGGCCTTTTCACGGGCAGCCCACATCTCGCGCATCAGCGGTACGGAGTCCTTGGCGGCCTGACGGACGGCGGCCTGATCTTCGGCGCTGAGCTTGTCCCAGGATGCCTTGGACATCACCAGAACTTCCGGAACGATCAGATGCTCATCCAGAGTGTAGTAGCCTGCGACCTCGAAATGGCCTGAGGATTCATAGGACGGCCAGTTGTTCTCTGCCCCGTCGATGACGCCGGTCTGGATCGAGGAATAGACCTCGCCATAGGGCATCGGGGTCGCGTTGGCGCCAAGGGCAGACATCATGTCGACGAAGATGTCCGACTGCATGACACGGACCTTCATGCCCTTCAGGTCGTCGATGCTCTCGACTGGCTTCTTGGCATTATAGAAGCTGCGCGAGCCGCCGTCGTAGAAGGCGAGACCGACATAGCCATGCGGCTCGAAAGCCTTGAGGATCTCTTCCCCGATCGGGCCGTCCATCACCTTGTGCATGTGACCGGTCGAGCGGAAGATATAGGGCAGGGACACGACCTTGGTTTCTTCAACAAGGTTGTTGAAGGGGCCCATCGAGACGCGGTTCATGTCGATGACGCCGAACTTCGTCTGCTCGATGGTGTCCTTTTCCTGGCCAAGCTGGGCGGAATGGAACACTTCAACGCAGAGTTTGCCGCCGGTGCGCTCCTCAAGCAGCTTACCCATGGCCTTGACGGCCTCAACGGTCGGGTATCCGTCCGGATGGGTATCAGATGACCGGAGCGTTGTCTCGCAGGCCGTTGCAGCCCCGGTCATCATCACACTTGCCAGCAGTGCGGTCTTCGCAATCTTCATGAATGTCATTTGGTTCTCCTCCCAAGTGAACGGCCCTCCTCAGAGCCGGTAGGCTTGCTTGGCAAGCCTGTAGGACAGGTCATAGGCGACCTCTCCCGCCTCGTCCTGGTCCAGCCGCCCTGTGGCGACCAGATGGGCGAGGTAAGCGCAATCCACGCGCCGGGCCACATCGTGGCGGGCGGGGATGGAACAGAAGGCACGGGTGTCGTCGTTGAAGCCGACGGTATTGTAGAAGCCCGCTGTTTCCGTAACCTGCTGGCGGTAGCGCATCATGCCTTCCGGGCTGTCGAAGAACCACCAGGCGGGGCCCAGCTTCAGGGCCGGGTAAACGCCGGCGAGCGGTGCAAGCTCGCGCGAGTAGGTGGTTTCATCCAGCGTGAAGGCGATGATGGACACATCGTCCCGCATGCCGACCGCATCAAGCAGCGGCTTGAGCGAGCGCACGTAATCGGTGCGGCTCGGAATATCGAAGCCCTTGTCGCGGCCGAAGCTGTTCAACACCGGGCCGGAATGGTTGCGCGAGCTGCCGCAGTGGATCTGCATGACGAGTCCATCGTCAATGCTCATGCGGGCCATTTCGGTCAGCATCTGGCCGCGGAAGGCATCTGCCTCCTCTGCAGTGCATGCGCCGCGCAGCGCCTTGTCGAAAAGATGAGCGGCTTCCGCTTCGCTCAGATTCTCGGTGCGTGCGGTGGCATGGCCATGATCGCTCGAGGTGGCGCCGCCCTGCTCCTTGAAATAGGCGCGGCGGATGCGGTGCGCTTCCAGATAGCCGGACCACGTGGTGGCATCGGTGCCGCACAGCTCGCCCAGCTTCTCTACGGTCTCGGTGAAACCGGCATACTCCGGGTCAACAGCCTGATCGGGGCGGTAGGCGGTGACGACACGGCCCTTCCAGCCGCTTTCGCGGATCATGCGGTGCCACTTCAGGTCGTCCAGTGCGCCTTCCGTAGTGGCGATCACCTCGATGCCGAAGCGCTCGAACAGGGCGCGGGGGCGGAACTCGGGGCGCTGCAGGCAATCAGCGATCTGGTCATAGATCTCGTCCGCCGTTTCGGCCGACAGGCGCTTGGTCACGCCGAACACGTCCTGGAACGCATGATCCAGCCACATGCGCGACGGAGTGGCGCGGAACAGGTGATAGTTGGTGGCAAAGATCTTCCAGATCTTGCGGCCATCAGTCTCGGTCCAGCCGCCGTCAGCGCGTGGCACGCCGAGGCTTTCCAGCTTGATGCCCTGCGAGCAGAGCATGCGGAAGACGTAGTGGTCCGGAGTGACGAAGAGCTGGGCCGGGTCCGGGAACGGATTGTTTTCGGCAAACCAGCGCGGGTCCGTGTGGCCATGCGGGCTGATGATCGGCAGATCCTTCACGCCTTCGTAAAGGCCGCGCGCAATGCTGCGAACACCGGGTTCAACGGGGAACAATCTGTCAGAATCCAGCAGCGCCACGCTTGCTCTCCTCCCGAGTAATGACATAAGCCGGAGAACGGCTCTTTTCTTAGCGTATTTCAGCTAATATGCTAGTATCCAAAAGGAGTCAATGGGAGGACAAAATGCCGGATTCGCTTCACCTGCGAGCGCTTGAGCCCGTCGGAAGGCCACTCGTTGCCGATGCGGTCTTTGAACAGCTGCACCGGCAGATCCTGTCACTTGAGCTGCCACCGGGAGCCAAGATTTCGGAGATTGACGTAGCCAAGGCGATGGGCGTTTCCCGCCAGCCTGTGCGCGATGCCTTCTACCGTTTGTCCAAGCTCGGTTTCCTGCACATCCGGCCGCAGCGGGCCACATCCGTGTCTGTGATTTCCGAGCGCGCCGTCTTCCAGGCCCAGTTCATCCGCACCGCCATTGAGGCGGAAACCGTGCGTGTTGCCTGCGCCCAGCTGACAGAGGCGGACCACCAGGCGCTTGCAGATATCATTGAACAGCAGCGCGAAGCCGTCACTGGCCGGCGGCCGCTGGATTTCCATGCTCTGGACGATCTCTTCCACAAGGAGATCTGTGAACGCTCCGGTCACGCCCATGCCTGGGAGATGATCCGCGAGAACAAGGCTCATATGGACCGGGTGCGGTTTCTGTCGCTCGCCTTTGCCTCACAGGATGCCTTCGACGATCACTGCAAGCTGCTGGAGGCGATCCGCCAGCGCGATGCGGATGCCGCCACCGCCTTGATGCGCAGCCATCTGGCCCGCATCCGCCATCAGCTGGAACGCATCCGCGCCGGTCACATGAAATATTTCGCCCATGAGACGGGGGAGTCTTGAGGCTTCAAGCTAATAATGGAGAGGCCGCAGGGCCCTTACAGGCCCCGGCGCAAGGCCGGGGCGGTGCGGAGGAGGAGCTGTACTGCTTCCCTATGTTGGGCTAACGGCCTTGATTGCCTCTGGAAACAGACAAGATGTCCACGCCGTCCCGGCCTCCGTGCCGGGACCTGTGAGGGACGTGCCGCCTGACGATCAGGTTATCCCGTCCGCAATTCCGGCGGGATAAAACATCGGTGACAGACCCCGGCTCGGGCTCCGCTTCGCCGGGTGACACGGTGCCTGCTGCTAGTGTGTGCTCCACAGTACCGGCCTTTCGCCTCTCCTCCCGCTTCACCGCAATGAAAACGGCACGATACCGCGCGAGTCCCGTTCCACCTGGATCTCCTTGTCGAGAGCGGGGAAGGCCCGCTCCGGGCAGCTGGCGCGCGGGCAGATGCGGCAGTTGATGCCGATCCGGGCCGGATTGACCCGGTCGGTCAGGCCCAGCTCGTCGCCATAGACAAGCATATCCGCATATTTCAGCTCGCAGCCAAGGCCGAGGGCATAGCGCCGCTCGCGCTCGCCGAAGCGGGTGGCTGGCTTGGAGATGCTGCGGGCCAGGCAGAGATATTGCGTGCCATCCGGCATCTCGCCCACCTGCGCCGAGACGCGGCTCTCGTTCAGCTCGAAGGCCTCATGCACATTCCACACCGGGCAGGAGCCGCCGTAGCGGGCAAACTGGAAACGGGTGGCGCTGTGCCGCTTGATGACATTGCCGGCCCGGTCCACTTTCAGAAAATAGAAGGGCACGCCCTTTTCGCCTGACCGCTGCAGACTGGAAAGCCGGTGGCAGATCTGTTCAAGGCTTGCCCCTGTCGTCACCATCAGCCGGTCGAGGTCGTGCCGGTAGGATTTGGCGAGGGACAGGAAGGCGCCGTAAGGCAGCAGCAGGGCACCCGCGAAATAGTTGCGCAAGGCGAGGCGGCAGATTTCCCGTGCCGCCAGCGTCGAGAAACCGGCCTTCTCCACATGACTGGAAATGAGCTTTTCCGCCGTCAGGTCCGCGACGATACAGCCGAGCTGGAATTCCATGGCCGGGCGCGGCAAGCCCCGGTCGAGGGTGACGAGCTTCGCTCTGGCATCGAAGGCGACAATGGCACCATCTGCGGCCTGCCGTTCGGTGATGTCCACCCGCACGCCGTGGGTGTCCCGCAGCCAGGCGCTGAGCCGGCCGAAGCGGTCCGGCGTCCAGGCGAGTCCCAGCTTGCTGGCCAGTTCCTCAGCGCTCACATCCAGCGCATCGACGTAGTTGTCGATGTAGTGGAAATGGTCGCGTACCTGATCATAGGGCGGCGTCATGCGCGGGGCGCGGCCGCTGCTTTCCCCGTGAGCATCGATGGCATCGTCCAGCGAGGCCTGCTGTTCGCTCATGCGCCGGAGGGTGCCGTAGAGATCCAGAAAGGCGCGGGCGAAGTCCGGCGTGTGGGTGGCGACGCTCTTCAGGTCCTGCAACCCGACGCTGCCGTCATGAAAGCGGGTGTCTGCCAGCGCCTCGCCAAGGTCGGCCACCAGCCGGTCAAGGTCGCTTGCCTCGAAACTGGCAAGATCGGCGCCGAACTCGCGGCTGACAGCGATCAGCACGGAGGCGGAAACCGGGCGGATGTTGCTCTCCAGCTGGTTGACATAGGAAGGCGACAGATCCAGCCGGCTGGCGAAGGCCACCTGCGTGAGACCTGCCCGTTCGCGAAGCTTGCGCAACACGTGTCCGGCAAAAAGCTTTCTGGCCATCAGTTTCTCAAATTGCGAAGATTTTACAGTTTAACATAACACACTTTTGCATATCGCAGAAGGCCCGCCAAATGGCTATGGTCCCTTCATCACAAAGGCCCGGGAGGAGGTGGCTGCCTGGGAGGCGCCGCCGGACGGGTCTGAAACGAAAGGGAGCGAACATGCTGGATCAAGTCGTGGAGAGCTGGCACCACCCGGTCGAACTGCATCCGGTGATGCCGATGCCTGTTGCCGGGTTGACGGTTTCGCAGGAGCGGGTGGCCCTCCTGACCGAGCGCCAGAAGGACGTGATGCGGATGCTGGCCGACGGTCTCATCAACAAGCAGATCGCCCACCGCCTTGATATCAGCGTCGCCACGGTCAAGACGCACATTGCCGCTGCCGTCCGGCGCATGCGCGCCAAGAACCGCATCCATGCGGTCGCGATGCTCATCCGCGCTGAATCCGGCTGCTGAGCCTGCCGGGCAAACATCTTCTGGGAGGAAGCCGCCGCTCATCACTGATGGGCCGCGGACATCGCGGCGAGTTCCGCCGCGAAAAGAGGCCGGAGGGCGCTGGGCTCAATGAGCTCGGCGCCCGGGCCCAGCCAGCGCAGCAGCGGGAACAGCCGGGCCTGCGTTGTGTCCGTCAGGGTGATTCTCACCTTGCCATTTCCCGCCGGTGAAAAGACCGCGTGGCGGTAGTACCAGTCGCGCGCAAGTGTGCGGGCCTGTTCCTCATTTACCAGTATGACGCCATGCGGGTCTTCCGACTGCCAGCGCCGCACGGCGCGTGACAGCCATGCGCCATTCAACAGCGCCTGTACGGAGAATTCCTTGGGTGGGCGGAAGCGCAGGCCACTCACCTCCATGTTCAAGATACGGTCGGCCCGGTAGATCCTGAGGTCATCTGCCTCGACTGAGCGCCCAGCCAGATACCACAGGTCCCGGTCAAAGATGACGCCCAGCGGCTCCACCTCATGGGCCCGTGGCTCCTGCCGGCTCGGGTTACGGTGCTCGAAGCGCACGCGCCGGCCTTCCAGAAGCCCTTCCATGAACCGGTCCAGCGCTTCCTGCCAGCCTGCATTCGGCTCGATCGAGGGCGAATCATGAAAGATGTCCGGCGGCAGCGGTTCAACACCGACGATTCGCTCGCCGTTGGTCAGCAGCTCCTGCGCCGGGCGGGGCAGGGAGGCGATGAGCTTACGCTCCGCCGTCTCCAGATCGGCGGCCAATGGTGTGGTGCGCAGGCCGCGCGCCACTGAGAGCACGATCAGCAGCGCTGCTGTCTCGCGGCGCGTCAGGGCAACAGGGGGCTGTATATAACCTTTTGCAAGCCGGTATCCGCCTTCCGCCCCGCGCTCGGCCTCTACCGGAACACCCAGAGCAATCAGCCGGTCCACATCCCGGTAGATGGTGCGCAGCGACACCTGAAACCGCTCGGACAGAGCCGTTGCCGTCACCAGCTTGCCGCTGCCAAGCAGCAAGAGGATGCCCAGGGCGCGTTCGATCGGGTTCATCGGGGCCTGCCGGTTCTCAGGAAACAAAAAAGAATCAGAATGAGAACATAACAGGATCAAACCTGACTCGCAGCTGTCAGGATTGGGCTGGCATCCTTCTTTTTACGGGCCCTGCAGGAGGGGCTTGAAAGGAGGCAGGATCATGAATGGAAATGGCACGTCAGACCGCAAGGCATCCGCAGCATCAGGGCTTCTGCCATTTCTGGCAAGCCTTCTGGCACAGACCGGGAACTGGCTCCACGAGGAGCGCCTGCGCCGCAGACGGCGGCGGAATATCGCTCACTTGGACGAGCGGCTGCTCAAGGATGTCGGGCTCACCCCATCGGGGCACTGGATCGAGCCGCGTTCCAAAAAGCACAGGGGCGTCAAATGACGCCCCTGCAAAACTCAACCCTGTTGCGCAGCCCTTCGGGCCACCCGGAGTCTTTTATCTGCGTGGCCGTTCAGGCCACCCAGATCCTTTCCCTGCGTGGCCCTTCAGGCCACGCGGTGGGCATCATACTGCCCGTGCTCGCGGAAGCGGGTCAGGTAGGACGGCAGGATGGCCGCCAGTGAAGACGGGTTGATGCTGAGACCTGCCAGCGTGCGGCCTTCCGATTCGGCGGCAGCCGAAACAACGTTGTCCACACGCAGCATCCGCACCTGATCCACGGTCAGCGGCGGCTTGGGCAGCAGCTGCAGCATGCGGGCCTGCATTTCGGCCGCGCCGAAGGGCAGCGGCAGCAGCAGGCGCTTGCGGCGGGTGATTTCCAGCATCAGCTCAAGGCATTCCTTGAAGCTCTTCACTTCCGGGCCGCCCAGTTCGTAGATGGCGCCCGGCTTGCAGCCCCCATCCACAGCCGTGGCAACCGCATTTGCAACATCACCAACGTAAACCGGCTGGAATTTTGTGACCCCGCCGCCGACGAGCGGCAGAACCGGGGACATGCGTGCCATTGCGGCGAAGCGGTTGAAGAAGTCATCTTCAGGGCCGAACACGATGGACGGGCGCAGGATAACGCTGTCCGGGAGCGTTTCCAGAACACCAGCCTCACCCGCTGCCTTGGAGCGGGCATAGGCGGCAGGAGAGGCTGCATCCGCGCCGATGGCGGAGACGTGGACAATGCCATTCAGTCCGGCAGCGCGGGCGGCTTCCGCAATGGCGCGCGGACCGAAGCCCTGCACGGCATCAAAGCTCTGACGGCCGGACTGATAGAGAATCCCCACCAGATTGACGACCGCATCCGCCCCCTCGACGGCGCGGTCCACAGACCAGCGGTAACGCAGATTCGCCTGAACCGGCATGATCTGACCAACGCCGCCCAGCGGCTGCAGGTGCTCGGCCAGATCCGGACGGCGCACGGCCGCGCGAATCCGGTAGCCGCGGCGTGCCAGTGCAAGCACCACATGGCGGCCGAGAAAGCCGGAAGCACCGAAGACGGTAACGAGTTTTCCATTGAGCGCCGAATGCATGGCGGCCGGCTCCTTGTCGCGTCACTTGAAGCAATGGGCCGCCTGGATGGCGGCGCACCAAGGGTTCTTAGCCCTTTGATCCCCGCCTGTGAAGGCGGCATGTGTGCAAATGCATTTTTCTCTCAAAAGGATGATTGACAAGCTCTCGGAGCGCCCCTAAAAGCCCTCCTCACAGCCCAGGTGGCGGAATTGGTAGACGCACTAGTTTCAGGTACTAGCGCTCACAAGGCGTGGAGGTTCGAGTCCTCTCCTGGGCACCAAATTTCTGGATCACTACCAAGGTCCAGATCGAAAAGGTCCGCGAAAGCGGGCCTTTTTCGCATTCTGGCGCCCCTTGATACGATCCCGGATCTTGCCCCCTTCAAGGGAATGTGCTGAAAGAACCCGACGCAACTTCAGGATTTCCGCTCATGACCATCCGTTACCACAAGAACGACCTGCCTGACCTTTCCCACTATGAGGGGGTGGAGGCTGTCGCAGTGGACACGGAAACCCTGGGCCTCAATCCGCACCGCGACCGGCTGTGCGTGGTGCAGCTGTCGCCCGGTGATGGCTCCGCAGATGTTGTGCAGATCGCCCGCGGCCAGAAGTCGGCCCCGAATCTCGCCCGCCTCTTCACTGATCCGGCCAAGGTGAAGATCTTCCACTTCGCCCGGTTCGATCTGGCTGTACTCTATCAGTATCTCGGCATCACCGTGTCGCCGGTCTGGTGCACCAAGATTGCCTCCAAGCTGGTGCGGACCTACACGGACCGGCACGGCCTCAAGGACATCACCCGCGAATTGGTCGGCGTGGACCTGTCGAAGCAGCAGCAGAGCTCGGACTGGGCCGCCGAAACGCTGACGGATGCGCAGCTTGCCTATGCTGCGTCCGACGTGCTGCACCTTCATGCGCTGCGTGCCCAGCTGCAGATGATGCTGGAGCGTGAAGAGCGCACTGGCTTTGCGCAGGCCTGCTTCGAGTTCCTTCCCACCCGTGCGCGCCTTGATCTGCTGGGCTGGGAAGAGCAGGATATTTTTGCACATAGCTGAACAGGCGCTTCCGGCAGCCTGATTGGGTACTGCGTTGCATCTTTTTAACGTTCGGCGCATACCCCATATACGCTTGCGTGTTTGGAAGGCAGTGCGGCGCAATTCCCGTATGGCGTGCAATTGCGCAAGCGTGGTGCGATGAGCCTGTGGGCGGCCATGAAAACGGCTTAAGCCTGCGTCAGGTGAATGTGCCCAACCCCTTGCGGGCGGGGCTCGCATGACGGTGTGACGCGGCCGTGCGCCGGGAGAGAAGATGGATCAGACGACACAGCGCTCCGTAGATGCGGCAGATGGGCGGGTTAACAAGGCCCGTGCAAACGCACGCCGCCATTCAGGCCGTGTCCGCGCCCTCCGCATCCTGCTGCCTGTGCTCGGGCTTATCGTGCTGCTGGGCATGGGCGGTCTGATCTTCGTCTTCAATCTCCTGAATAGCCTTGGCATCGGCAATGTAACGCTGACGTCTGACGGCCTGGTCATGGACCGCCCTGAACTGTCCGGGAATGACGGTGAGCGCACCTACCGGGTTGTGGCGGAGCGGGCCATCCAGCGCCTGACAGATCCGCGTATCATCGACCTGGAAATGATCACGGCCGAGATTGTTTCCAATCCGGAAGACAAAGCGCAGATCACATCCGACAAGGGCACCTATGACAGCAGCGCAGAGACGCTGAAGCTCTTCGAGAATGTCAGGATCAACTGGAGCGGCAAATATGCCATCGAGTTCCAGAGCGTCGATGTTGACATGAAGACTGGCGCCGTCGTGACCGACAGGGCGATGCAGGTGCAGTCGGATGGCGGCGATATTCAGGCCAATGGCTTCACATATGATCAGGAAAATGGCATTGCCCGTTTCACTGATGGTATCAAGATGGTGCTGCGACCCGGCGCCGACAAAACGGAGAACCCGCAATGAAGGGTATCAGGACTTTGCTGACCCTCGCCGCACTGGCGATTGTACCCGTCGGGGCCTCCGCCCAGACCTTCAACAACGCGTTCCAGGGCTTCGGCCAGGACAACGACCAGCCGATCCAGATCGAGGCAAAGGAGCTTCAGGTCGAGGACAATTCCAAGGTGGCAACCTTCACCGGCGACGTGGTCGTGGTGCAGGGCGAGACCACATTGAAGACCCAGCGCCTGAAAGTATTTTATGATGGCTCGGCCACTCAGGGCGCCCAGCAGGATATTTCGCGCCTCGAGGCTTCGGGCCGTGTTTTCATTACCTCGAAAGACCAGACGGCAACGGGCGATGAAGCCGACTTCGACATGGCCACAAACATGATGGTGATGACCGGCCGTGAGGTCGTGCTGAGCCAGGGGCCGAATGTGGTTGTCGGCAACAAGCTGACGGTCAATCTGACCACGGGTCAGGCGGATCTCGAAGCGCCCAAATCCGGCCGTGTGAAGGTCCTCATTCAGCCCAACAGCCTGAATAACACTCCGCCGGCCGGAAACTGAGCTTTTCATCCGCCGCGATGGGAGAGCGGCGGATGGCTGGCCCGAAACGTGTGCAAGAGCTGTCTCTTACCGTCAGGATGTTTTCCGCGTGAAATGGTTGCCTTTCCCCTTCTCCGGCCGTGACGCCGCCGGACCTGAATCCGACGAAGCCTATGCCGGCGGCGCATTGACGGTCGAAGGCATCGGCAAAAGCTACCGCAAGCGCCAGGTGGTCAAATATGTCTCGCTGACGGTCAATCCGGGTGAGTCTGTCGGGCTGCTGGGACCGAACGGGGCGGGCAAGACGACCACGTTCTACATGATCACGGGCCTGATCCGCCCGGATCAGGGGCAGATCACCCTGTCCGGCTTTGATATCACCAGCTTGCCCATGTACCGCCGCGCCCGCCTTGGCATCGGTTACCTGCCGCAGGAAGCGTCGATCTTCCGCGGCCTCAACGTGGAAGACAACATCCGCGCCGTGCTGGAAGTGGTGGAGCCCGACAAGCGCCAGCGCGAAGCCGATCTGGATGAGCTTCTGGCCGAGTTCGGCCTCACCCATCTGCGCAAGTCTCCCTCCATCGCCCTGTCGGGCGGCGAGCGCCGCCGCGTGGAAATTGCCCGCGCGCTAGCAACCCGTCCGTCCTTCATGCTGCTCGACGAACCCTTTGCCGGTATCGATCCCATCGCCGTGGGCGATATCCAGCAGCTGGTCCGCCATCTCACTCAGCGCGGCATTGGCGTTCTGATCACCGACCATAATGTCCGCGAGACGCTTGGTCTGATCGACCGCGCCTATATCATCGCGTCTGGTGAAGTGCTGACCGAAGGCGCGCCGCATGACATCGTGGCGGACCCGGATGTGCGCCGTCTTTACCTCGGAGAGCAATTTACGCTTTGAACAGGGCGCTGGTGCTGGGTTATAAGCAAGAAACGGACCAAAAAGCACCAGGATAGGAAACGCCCCCCGCCCATGGCAATCTCGACCAAGCTTGAGATGCGGCAAAGCCAGTCGCTGATCATGACGCCGCAGCTCATGCAGGCGATCAAGCTGCTGCAAATGTCCAATCTCGATCTGGTTGCCTATGTGGAGGCGGAGCTGGAGCGTAACCCCTTGCTGGAGCGCACGGAAAACGGCGACGGCTCCGGTGCGGCAGACGGGCAGGGCGGCGATCATGACAGTGCTCATGATGCATCCGGTGGCGATGATTTCGAGGCTGGCGGCGGCGAATTCAGCAGCAGTGACGGCGCTCCCTCCGAATGGCTGAAAAGCGACCTTGAGCCGCAGGCCGAGGCCATCGCGTCGCAGATGGACACCGATCTGGGCAACGTATTTCCAGATGAGCCCGGCGTGTCCGCAGCGCCGGAACCGGCCTCGCTTCTGGGTATCGACAGCCACCGGGCCAGCAGCTCGGCCTCCTCCGAGGACTATAATCTCGAAGCCTTCGTGGCGGAGGAAGAATCCCTCATTCAGGTGCTGATGGACCAGATGCATCTGGCTTTCGCCGATCCTGTCGACAAGATCATCGGACAGCACCTGATCAACAGCCTTGATGAGAACGGCTATCTGCATCTCGATCTGGAGGAAACCGCTGCGCAACTCGGCATTCCGGCAGCGCGCATCGAGGCCGTTCTTGCCGTGATGCAGGGTTTCGAGCCTTCCGGCGTCTTTGCCCGCTCGCTGGCCGAGTGCCTCGCCCTGCAGTTGAAGGAGCGCAACCGCTTCGATCCAGCAATGGAAGCCATGATCGCTCACATCGAGCTGCTGGCGCGGCATGACTATCCGGCGCTGCGCCGCATCTGCGGGGTGGATGAGGAAGACCTTGCTGACATGATCGCAGAGATCAAGGCGCTGGACCCGCGGCCCGGCCGGGCCTATGGCTCCTCTATCGTGCAGCCCATGGTGCCGGACGTGCTTGTGCGCCCTGCCTCGGACGGGGGCTGGACGGTTGAGCTGAACACCGACACCTTGCCGCGTGTGCTGGTGAACCAGACCTATTTCGCCTCTATTACCCGCAACGCCCGCAACGAGACCGAGCGCAGCTATCTGACCGATTGCCTGCAGACAGCCAACTGGCTGGTGAAGAGCCTCGATCAGCGTGCCAAGACCATTTTGAAGGTGGCGACAGAAATCGTGCGCCAGCAGGACGGCTTTCTGACCTATGGCATCGAGCACCTGCGGCCGCTGAATCTCAAGACCATTGCCGATGCCATCGGCATGCATGAATCCACGATCAGCCGCGTGACGTCCAACAAGTACATGTCAACGCCGCGCGGCATCTTCGAGCTGAAGTATTTCTTCTCCTCCGCCATTTCGGCGACGGAAGGCGGCGATGCCCATTCGGCCGAGGCCGTGCGCCACCGCATCAAGCAGATGATCGACGCCGAATCGCCGGACGATATTCTGTCCGACGACACGATCGTGAAGCGCCTCAAGGACGACGGAGTGGACATCGCCCGCCGCACTGTCGCCAAATACCGCGAGGCCATGCACCTCGGCTCTTCCGTGCAAAGGCGCAGGGAAAAGAAGGGCTTGGCCTGAAGACAGCAAAAATTAATCGCGCTCTCTTCCAGGTGGTGCTCACAAAGCGGATTTGTGCTCCTATATGAATCAGACGGGACGGTTGATCCGCCCGGCTATCGAGGCTGTCAGAGCCGCCAATTGACTTTACGGGCAGTGCCGCCTATAGCACCGCCCGCGAAAGCAATGTCAGGGGTATGGCGCCGAAGTGCCGTATGGGTCATGCTGTACCGTCCGGGGCGAAAGCTCCGCGAGCCGGCTCCGGCCGGCAGGAAACGGCCCATGAAACAAGAAGAGGTCCCCCATGACATTGCGGATTTCGGGTAAGAACGTTGATGTTGGCGATGCAATGCGCGTCCATGTCAACGACCGGATCGCCGACGCGCTGTCGAAGTATTTCGACGGTGGTTTTAACGGGCATGTCACGTTGACCCGCGAAGGCGCGGGCTTCAAGACGGAATGCTCGTTGCATCTGGACACGGGGATCGTGTTGCAGGTGTCCGGAGAGGACCATGACCCGCGCGCGAGCTTTGACCGCGCTGCGGACAGGATTGAAAAGCGGCTGCGCCGGTACAAGCGCAAGCTCAAGGCGCATCACAGCGTGGCCAATGGCGCGCAGCGCGAGTTCTACGAGGCAGCGTCCTACGTGCTGGCCTTGCCTGAGGAGGAAGAGGAAGTTCCGGCGGACTTCAATCCGCTGGTCATCGCCGAGACCTCGGCACGGATCAAGACCCTCACCGTCGGTATGGCGGTCATGGAACTGGATCTGTCCGAAGCCCCGGTCGTCGTCTTCAAGAGTGCCGCAAATGGCGGCGTGAACGTCGTCTACCGGCGCCCTGACGGCAACATCGGCTGGATTGATCCAGCCTTGATTGGACAGCAGGCGGCCAACTAGGCCATCTTGTCTTCAAGTTCTGCACTCCCGGCGGGGCAACCTGCCGGGAGCGTTTTTGAGGACCAAACGGAAAAGAATGATGGATCTGAGCGATCTGATATCTCAGGAAGCGGTTGTCGTCGGGTTGAAGGCGAGCAGCAAGAAGCAGGCTATTCAGGAGCTGGCCACCAAGGCCGCGGAACTGACCGGCCTGTCCGAACGCGAGATCTTCGACACGCTGCTGCAGCGTGAGCGGCTCGGGTCCACCGGTGTGGGGCATGGCGTCGCCATTCCCCATGGCAAGCTGGTGAAACTCGACAAGCTGGTTGGATTCTTCGCAAGGATGGAGAAACCGATCGACTTCGATGCGCTGGACGACCAGCCGGTCGATCTCATCTTCCTGCTGCTGGCTCCGGAAGGGGCGGGCGCAGATCATCTGAAGGCCCTGGCCCGGATTGCCCGGCAGCTGCGCGACACCAAGATCGCGGGCGGTCTGCGCTCAGCACCGGATGCAGATACAGCCTTTGCGCTGCTGACTCAGCCGCAGTCGTCTTCGAACGCGGCCTGACCGGCCGGAAAACCGGCGGCAGGCGCGTCTGGCGTCTGGCGCAAGGACCGCAGAGTTTTCAAACACCCTGCCTGGGCATGCCCGGCAGGGTGTTTTCGTCTGATTTTCAGGCTGAGACATATTTTCCGTCATCAGAGCCTGTGCGAACTGCTCCAGTCTGTGCGAGCCTGCGTATGAGAAACAAGACATGCAAACTGCAGGACAGGCAGCAATGACAGCTGATGAGGACGCCGGGAACGGGCAGCAGACGGCCACGGCGCTCTGGTATGTGGACAGCGGTGTCTGCGAGTTGCGCCGCGAGCAGCTTCCGCCTGTGGAGCCCGGCAGGGCGCGGGTACGCACACTGGCAAGCGGCGTCAGCCGTGGCACGGAGCGGCTGGTTCTGGGCGGACAGGTTCCTGAGGCCGAGTGGCAGCGCATGCGTGCGCCACTGCAGGGCGGAGACTTTCCCTTCCCGGTCAAATATGGCTATGCCGCCGTGGGCCGGGTCGAGGCGGGGCCGCCGGAGCGGCTTGGCCAGACTGTTTTCTGTCTGCATCCCCATCAGGATGTTTTTGATGTGCCGCTTGAGATGCTGGTCCCGGTGCCGCAGGGCATTCCTGCGGAGCGGGCCATTCTGACGGCCAACATGGAAACGGCGCTCAATGCCCTGTGGGACGGAGCGCCCGCACCCGGTGATCACATCTGTGTGGTGGGCGGCGGCGTTCTCGGGCTGCTTTGCGTCTTTCTGGCCGCCGGCATTCCCGGCACCCGCGTGACGCTGGTGGATGTCGATCCTTCCCGCGCGAAGATTGCTGCCTCTTTCGGGGCTGGCTTTGCCTTGCCCGGTGAGACGCCCAGGGACCAGGATCTCGTTATCCACGCCAGTGCCTCGCCCGCAGGCCTTGCCACCGCGCTCAGCTGCGCCGGGGATGAAGCCACCGTGCTGGAGCTGAGCTGGTATGGCGCAAAGCCTGTATCCGTGCCGCTTGGGTCTGATTTTCACAGCCGCCGGCTGGTGCTGAAATCCACGCAGGTCGGGCGCATACCAGCTCAGCGCCGCAACCGCTGGAGCTTCCGCCGCAGGCTGGAGACGGCGCTGTCGCTGCTGGCAGATGACCGGCTCGATGCGCTGCTGCACCCCGTCCTTTCCTTTGCCAGCCTGCCCGGGCGCCTGCCGCATGTGCTGTTGCACGACCGTTCAGCGCTGGCGCCGCTTGTTGTTTATGACCAACCGGAGTGAGTGAATGTTTGCCGTTGAAGTCCGCGACCATGTGATGATTGCCCATTCCTTCAAGGGAGAGCTGTTCGGCCCGGCGCAGGCGCTGCATGGGGCAACTTTCGTGGTCGATGCCGCCTTTCTGGCGGACCGCCTGGATGCCAATGGTGTTGTGATCGACATCGGCCGTGCCCATGATGCACTGAAGGAAGTGCTGTCGCCGCTGAACTACCGCAATCTCGATGAAGTGCCGGAGTTCGCCGGGATCAACACCACCACCGAGTTCCTGACCAAGCATGTGCATGACCATCTGGCACAAGCTGCAAGGGACAACCGGTTGGGCCGTCCGGGCAACGAAATCCATGCAATCCGTGTGACCATCTCCGAATCCCATGTGGCCCGAGCCTGGTATGAGGCGCCTGTGGCATGAAAAGTGAAGCCTCTGCCCCCAAAGCCCCCGTTGTCTTTGCTTTCCCGGGCGATCTCGACACGCCGACCGGCGGGTATGGCTATGACCGGCGCATCATCGCCGGGCTGAGGGAACTTGGCAGAGACGTGAAACTGCTGGAACTGGGGTACGGTTTTCCCTTTCCGGAGCAGGAGGTGCTTAGCAACGCTGAAAGGGCCCTTGAGGCGCTGCCGGACGGCACACTGCTGGTGGTGGATGGTCTCGCTTATGCGCTGCTGGGTGCCGCCGCCGCGCGCCTCGCGCCACGGCTGACACTCGTATGCCTGCTGCATCATCCGCTGTGCCTTGAAAGCGGTCTGGATCCGCAGACTGCCAGCCAGCTTGAGGCGGCTGAACGCGACGCCTTGCGCCATGCCCATGAAGTGATCGTCACCAGTCACGCAACGGCGGAGCGCGTGCGGGTGCTTTTCGCCGTGCCATCAGCGCATCTGCACGTGGTTGAGCCTGGTACGGACAGGGCACCGCAGGCCATGGGCAGTGGCGGGCCGGTTCTGCGTCTTCTGGCCGTTGGCTCCATCGTGCCGCGCAAGGGGTATGACGTGCTGGTGGAGGCGCTAGCCGGGCTGACGCAGTTTGACTGGCAGCTGGAAGTGGCCGGCGGCATTCTGGATGAAGCCTGCCACGCTGCAATCCTGCAACAGATCGCGGCATATGGGCTGGAACAGCGGATCACCCTGCACGGCGCATTGTCCAGCACCGTGCTGGAGGCAGCCTATGCTGCGGCTGATCTTTTCGTGCTTGCCAGCCGCTATGAGGGCTTCGGCATGGCCTTTACCGAGGCGCTGGCCCGTGGATTGCCTGTCATCGGCAGTGGCGGCCCTGCGGTCGAGCGCAGCTTGTCCGGCGGCGGCGGGATCTATGTGCTGCCCGGCAGCGTAGAAGATTTACGTGAAGCACTGCGCAGGCTGATGACCGGCAGTGCCTTGCGCCAGCAGTTGGCCGCAGAAGCGCGCGCTGCGGCAGAGCGGATGCCGGACTGGACGGAGGCTGCGCGGCAGTTCTCGGATGCGCTTGATGCAGCCGGGATCCGCATCCCGGCGTGATCAGGAGAGAGGAAAGACGGATGGCCGGATTTTCGGCTGAATGGCTTGCTCTGCGCTCCCCCGTCGATGAGGCGGCGCGCAACACCGCCGTGGAAGCGGCATTTCTCGACGCCCTGCCGCAGGGGCGCCCGCCGCATCTGACGGATCTGGCCAGCGGCACGGGTGCAACCGTCGCCGCGCTTGCGCCCAGGCTTGCCCAGGGTCAAAGGTGGCTGTTGACCGATCATGATCCGGCCCTGCTGGCACAGGCCAAGATCCGGCTGGCGGGTCTCGCCGGAACTGCCATTGACTGTAGGGAGACGGATCTGGCCGCAGGTTTTGGCGTTCTGGATCTGGCAGCAACGGATGGGGTGACGACATCGGCCTTTCTGGATCTGGTCACGGCCGCCTTTGCTGATGCCCTTGCCGCTGCGGTCAGCGCTGCGGGCAAGCCCTTTCTCGCCAGTCTCACCTATGATGGCCGTGCGGTCTGTTTTCCGCCCCATCCGCTGGATGAAACCGTGCGTCTTGCAATGAATGCGCACCAGCAGACGGACAAGGGCTTTGGCCCGGCGCTGGGCCCGGATGCTGCGGCCTATACGATTGGCGCCTTCGAAAGGGCAGGCTACCGGGTGGTGCAGGGCACGTCCGACTGGCAGGCCGGGCCAGAGCAGGGTGCTTTTCAGGAAGAGCTTGTGCGCGGCTGGGCAGACGCCGCCCGCGATATGGGCATTGATGCTGCCGGTCTGGCGGGCTGGCTCGCCTTCCGTCTGGCTGAAATCGCTGCCGGCCGCTCAACTCTTCAGGTCGGCCATCTCGACATTGCCGCCTTGCCTCATTGAGAGCTGGTCAAGCCCGTGCTGCACATGAGCAAGTTCAAGGCATGAGGCACGAGCATCAAAGGCCCTGCTATCAGGAATAGACCGGGCAGGACCGCAGGTCGCAATCGAGCAACACCTCGTCTCCGGCCTGATGGGGCGTCATGCGCGGACGCAGGGCCTCCTGCAGGGTCTGGATTGGCGAAAGCTCCAGCCCCATTTTCCCCGCGCCGATGATCATCGGCGCTATGAGCAGGTGCAGCCGGTCGAGGCTGCGTGCGGTGATGAAACGTGAAATTGTCTGGCTGCCACCCTCGATCAGGATACGGCGCAAACCCGCCTTTGCCAGAGCCTGAACTATAGCCGATGGACAAAGCCCGCCACAGGCAAGCCGGGGCAGGCGCAGCACTTCCACCCCTTCGGGCCAGTCTCCCTCTGTGCCCACGGCGGTCACAGCCAGGTGCCGGGTGCCGTCATCTTCAAACAGGCGCAGGTCGCGCGGCACACGGCCATTCGGATCGATGATGGCCCGAGCAGGGTTCGGCCCTTCCACAAGGCGCACATTCAGCTGCGGATCGTCGGCGATGGCCGTTCCGGCGCCAACCACCACCACATCACAGACCGCACGCAACCGGTGCAGATGTGACAGGCAGCCGGGGCCGTTGATGTATTTTGAATGACCGCTGACCGTGGCGATGCGTCCGTCGAGGGATTGGCCAAGCTGGCCGACCACGCGCGTTTCATCCGGCCTCATGTGGATCAAAGGGCCAAAAAGGCTCTCCCACCGTTGCGGCAGGGGTTTTCCGGGCGCGCGGGCTGCGGCCAGCACTGACCGCCAATCCTCGTCTTCGGCAAAGGAAGTCAGGCGGAGCGCTGGATCCCGCTGGGGCCGATGCTTTGCCGCTTGCGTCGTTTGGCCTGCTGTCAGTGCCGCTGGCATCCGTGTTGACCTCACTTCGCGCCTCTCCACCCTCTGGTTTCAGGGCCAGTGATGCTGCGGCATTCTGGCCTGAAATACTCAAACACCGCCTGGCGCACCCTGGCCTGAAGTTCGCCCTCGAACCAATTTTAGCAGGGGTAAATAGGGTTTACCCTGTCTTTGTCGATTTTACGCACGCAGGAGGTGTTCCGATGCAGGCCTCACGTAATCGTGACAGGCCTTGCCTTCAGCGCCATGCATGCGATCCTGCGTGGCATAAAGGCAGCAGGGAGAGGCCGTGATGGGAAGCGATACGTTCCGGTATGGTGGCGGCGCCCGCCTGTTTCACTGGGTAACGGCGGGGCTTGTTCTGGCCATGGTGCCGGCGGGCTTCATCATGATCCGTGTCGGCCCTGGCAGTCTGCAGAACAGTCTGTTCGACTTTCACCGCTCGGTTGGCGTCGTGCTGATGGTGTTGACGCTGGCGCGTCTCTTCTGGCGGCTGCGCCATCCGCCGCAGCCTCTGCCTGCTTCCATTCCCATCTGGCAGCGCCGGGCGGCAGAGACGGTCCATGTGCTGCTTTATGGCTTTCTGCTCCTCAATCCATTGATCGGCTGGGTGGCGACGTCTGCCTATGGCGCAGCCATTCAGGTGTTCGGCCTGTTCACCCTGCCGCCGCTGACAGGGCAGGACCGGGAACTGGCGGCCAGTCTCTTCCGCCTGCATATGGTGCTGGGGCTGGCCTTCACCGCCCTCGTCTTCCTGCACATTGCAGCGGCGCTGCATCATCATTTCGTGCTGCGGGATGACACGCTGCGCCGGATGCTGGTGTAGGGCAAGGCAGCTTCCGGTCCACAAGCCCATGCAGACACGCTGCCTTGGCGGTTTCCTAAGGGAAAAGACCTGAGAACGCAGAGTAAGTTTATCGCTGGTTAATGAAATCAGACGAATTGCAGTCTTGATTTAACTGTATTGTATCTTTGCGCGTGCCATGATCCCCACGATTGCCTATCCTCGCTGCCAAGTTCCATCACTGGCTGGTGCGCAAGGACATGGCTGGCGTTGTTTGGGGTTGATAATTCATGACTGCTACGATCCGTGACCTGATTTCCCGGCATGGCGGATTGCCTGTGCCCGTCGATACGCTGCGCGATGAGGATGATCTGTACGAAGCCGGACTGTCGTCCTTTGCTTCCGTGCAGCTGATGCTGGGCCTGGAAGATGCCTTCGACATCGAGTTTCCCGAGACACTTCTGAACCGCAAGACCTTTGCCTCGATCGCGGCGATTTCTGCGGCCGTTGCCTCGCTGACAGCTGGACAGGTGGCGTGATGAACGAGTTGCGGCCGGTTCGTGCCCTGGCCCTCGCTGAGCGTGCAAGGCGCGCTGCGGCCGTGGCTGGCGCCCATGCGGATGATGTTGACGCTTCCGGCCGCTTCCCGCAGGAGGCGCTGGATGCCATGCGGGCGGAGCGCCTGCTGGGTCTGCAGATTCCTGTGTTTCTGGGCGGCGAAGGTGCCTCCACCGCAGAATTGGCGGAAGTCTGCTCCGTTCTCGGTCAGGCCTGTTCAGCTTCGGGCATGATCTTCGCCATGCACCAGATCAAGGTGTCGAGCCTTGTGGCGCACGGGCAGGGTGATGCGTGGCACGAAGGCTTTATGCGCCGGATCGCGGATGAACAGCTTCTGCTCGCCTCCGCCACCACCGAAGGCGGCATTGGCGGCAACCTGCGCAATTCCATCTGTGCCGTCGAGGTGGCGGACGGGATCTGCCGGCTGCAGAAGGACGCGACCGTCATCTCCTATGCGGAGGCAGCGGACGCCATTCTCGTTACCTCACGTGCGAAAGCGGACAGTGCGCCGTCCGATCAGGTCATGACGGTGTTTCTGAAAGGGCAGTACAGCCTCGACAAGACCCATCACTGGGACACGCTGGGCATGCGTGGAACCCGCTCGGACGGGTTCCTGTTCAAGGGTGAGGCGCCTGCCTGCCAGATCCTGCCCAAGCCCTTTGCCGAGATCGCGGCCCAGTCCATGCTGGTCTATTCGCACATCCTGTGGAGCGGCGTGTGGTTCGGCATTGCAGCTGATGCCTTTGCGCGGGCGCAGGCCTTCGTGAAGGCGGCTGCACGCAAGAGCCCCGGCACTGTTCCACCCGGCGCGCTGCGCCTGGCTGAAGCATCCAACCTGCTGCAACTGGTGAAGTCCAACATTCTGGCGGCCTTGCAGCAGTATGAGGCGGCGCGGGAAGACGAGACGCGGCTGTCTTCCATCAGTTTTGCCGTTTCCATGAACAACGTGAAGATCGCCTCCTCCCAGACGATCCTCGACATCATCAACCACTGCCTGCTGGTCTGCGGCATCATGGGCTACAAGAATGGCACGCCCTACAGCCTTGGCCGTCACCTGCGCGATGCCCATTCGGCGCAGCTGATGATTTCCAACGACCGCATTCTGGGCAACACATCCACGCTTCTGCTGATGAACCGGCAGGACACCAGCCTGCTTGGCTGAGACATTTCAAAAAGCGATTTCCGGGGGACACATGGACATGCAGGCTTCCCTTCTCGACCGGCTGTTTGCCGCCGGTCATCTCATCGACACGGGCGTTGACGGCCTTTATGGCCGCGGCGGCGTGTTCGAGGACGTGATCCAGCGCTTCGATGCGCTTGTGTCGGCCTTCGGGGCAGACCAGCAGGCCGAGGTCATCCGGTTTCCGCCGGGCATGAACCGCGCCCATTTCGAGGGCTCGGGCTACATGAAGAGCTTCCCGCAGCTGGCCGGCACGGTGCACAGCTTCTGCGGCTGCGAGCTGGACCATGTGAACCTGCTGCAGTGCATGGCCGAGGGTGGTGACTGGACCAAGGGGCAGGAGGCAACGGATATCGTGCTGACGCCGGCCGCCTGCTATCCGCTCTATCCCACCGTGGCGCGGCGCGGGCAGCTGCCGGAGCGCGGCGGTATCTTCGATCTTCAGTCCTATTGCTTCCGTCATGAGCCGTCGAAGGATCCGGCGCGCATGCAGCTGTTCCGGATGCGCGAATATGTGCGCATGGGCACGCCGGACGAGGTGATGGCCTTCCGCCAGTCGTGGATGGAACGCGGGCAGGAGCTGATTGCCAGCGTCGGCCTGCCGGTCGCCATCGATGTGGCCAATGACCCGTTCTTCGGCCGCGCCGGGCGCATGCTCTCCAACAACCAGCGCGATCAGAACCTGAAGTTCGAGCTGCTGGTGCCGGTGACGTCTACCGAAAAGCCGACCGCGTGCCTGTCCTTCAACTACCATCAGGACCATTTCGGCAAGACCTGGGGCCTGACCACGGCGGACGGTGAAGTGGCGCATACGGCCTGCGTCGGCTTTGGCCTGGAACGTGTGGCGCTGGCGCTGTTTGCTCACCATGGCCTCGACACCGGCAGCTGGCCGGCCGGGGTGCGCAAGGTGCTGTGGGGCTGAGATGGCCGTGACGGACAAGGTGTTTCCGGCGCTTTCGCCCGAGACCTATCAGCGCCATGCCTTGCATGACCTGTCGCGCGACTGGCCGGAAACCAACTGCTATCTCGACATATGGATCGAGGTTCTGGCTGCGCTCGGCCTGCCGCCTGAGGCAGCGCTGGGCTTTGCCATCACGCAGGATTTCGAGGGCGACCAGTTCACCTTCTTCAAGGTGCCGCTGGAGGATCTGGAAACGCTCTTCGGCCTGCGGGTGACGGAACTTGCCATCTATGACCGGGTGGAGCTGCATGTGGCAGAGCAGATCCTCCGCGGGCGGCTGTGTCTTGTCGAGCTGGACAGCTTCTTCCTGCCGGACACGCAGGGCACCGCCTACCGCAAGGAACACGGCAAGACGACGGTGGCCATCAACCGGCTCGACCTTGAAGCCCGGCAGATGGACTATTTCCATAACCTCGGCCTGCACCGGCTGGAGGGGGAGGATTTCGACGGCATCTTCCACCGCAACGCCGCGCCGGACGCGCTGCCGCTGCTGCCCTATACCGAATTCGTCAAGTTCCCGGTTGAGCTGCCGCAGGGGCCGGAGATTGCGCAGCGCGCCGCGAAGATCCTCGCCCGCCATGTTGCAGCAAGGCCTGAAGCCAACCCGGTGCGCAGCTTTGCCGCTGTCTTTGCCGGGCAGGTGGAGGCGTTTGCGGAGCGGCCCTTCGGTTTCTTCCACCTCTATGCCTTCAACACCCTGCGCCAGCTGGGTGCAAATTTCGAGCTGTTCGCCGCTCATCTTGACTGGCTCGCGGATCACCAACCGGAACTGGCCGGTCTCGCCCCCCTGTCATCTCATGCCAGAACCATTTCGTCCTGCGCCAAGTCCGTTCAGTTTCAGCTCGCCCGCGCCGTGATGCGCAAGTCCTTCGACCGGCTTACGCCTGCCTTGATGCCTGCAGCGGATGCCTGGGATGAACTGGCGGCAGGGCTGGTGGCGGTTTGTGATGACGTGCGTGGCTGAGTTGCCTAACATTTGGCTACAGTGCCCCTCTCCTGCCTTGAGCACATCGTGCAGAAAGACGTTTCAGGGATTTGGTACAAGGTGGCAGCCGTTTTTTATCCGGCACGGCCTATCTGCTCCCCTCCCCTCAAGGGGGAGGGGAAATGAGAGGCCTCAGCCAGAGGAGCGAGAATCTGGAACAGCTCATCTTTTCCACGATCAAATCTGTGTTTAGGGCGCATTCCGACGCCTTGTGTGGATGTTGCTGCCCACCAGGGCGAGGGGAGCGGAGAGGCCGTGCCAAGGAAACGGTCCTTGAGGCTGCCCATGAAGGTTCCGGCGTATGATGATGGCAGGGCGTAAGCTTCTCACCGCAGACTGGCGCATGGTGGTGCTGCCGGTTGGCTCTGCTGCAAGGCCAGAAGAGCTTGCCGGGCTGGAGAGCGTTCCCGCGCCCGTGCCCGGGACGGCGGCGGAGGCCCTTGCGCGGGCGGGGCGGTTTGATCCGGCGGCCCCCACTCCACTGCAGGACCGGGATATCTGCTACAGCGCTGAAGTCACAGTTCAACCCGGGCGTCACCGGCTCATCTTCGAGGGGCTGGCGACGCTCTGCGAGGTCTGGTGGAACGGCACCTGCGTTCTTGAAACGGACAACATGTTCCGCCGCCATGCGGTTGAGGTGGAGGCGCAGGCGCGGAATACTCTGGTTCTCGTCTTTCGGGCGCTGACCGGGCGGCTTGCCCGCAAGCTGCCGCGCGCCCGCTGGAAAACCATGCTCATTGATGAGCCCGCGCTGCGTGGCATCCGCACGGCGCTGCTTGGCCATATGCCCGGCTGGTGCCCGGAGATTGAGGCCGTGGGGCCGTGGAAGCCGGTGTGGATCGAAAAGGCGGATGCAGAAGCGCCGCAGGTGGAAGCCATCTCCGCGCTGCTCGATGAAGATGGCACCGGTCATCTCACTGTCAGCCTGCGGGGGCTTGCGGAAATGGCGGGGGCCATGATCCGCTGCGCCGGTCACACTGCGGAGTTGAAGCAAACTGGCCCCGCCACATTGACCGCGCATCTCCGGTTGCCCGGCATTGCCCCATGGTGGCCCGCACCCTACGGCGCACCGGTCCTGCATGACGTGGTGCTGGAGCAGGACGGCGTGGAGACATGGATTGGCCGCACCGGCTTCCGCCGCATTGAGGTGGAGCGCGGGCAGGACGGCAAGGGCTTCGGCCTAGTCCTAAATGGCCTGCCGGTCTTTGCCCGTGGCGCGGTCTGGACGAGTGCTGACCTGTTGGCGCTGCGTGATGACCGCGAGGCCTGCCGCCCGCATCTGGAAGCAGCCGTGGCTGCCGGGTTCAACATGATCCGCGTGCCGGGCTTGGGCGTTTATGCCAGCGATGATCTGCTTGATCTGTGCGATGAACTGGGGCTGATGCTCTGGCAGGATTTCCAGTTCGCCAATTTTGATTATCCGATGGCTGATGAGGCCTTTGCTGCATCCGTTAAGGTGGAAGCACGGCAGGCGCTGGCCCGTCTCAGCCCGCATCCCTGCCTCACCGTGTTGTGCGGCGGCAGCGAAATGCAGCAGCAGGCGGCGATGATGGGCCTGCCCGCAGAGCGGCGCGCCTGTTCGCTCTCGGGAGAATTGCTGCCGCGCCTTGCGGCGGAAGAGGCGCCGCGCATTCCCTTCATGCCCAACTCCCCCTCCGGCGGCAGCTTGCCGTTTTATCCGGGGGAGGGCATCGGCCACTACTACGGTGTCGGGGCCTACCGCCGCCCGCTGGAAGATGCCCGCCGTGCCAATGTCCGCTTTGCCGGAGAGTGCCTTGCCTTCGCCAATCTGCCGGATGACGCGGGCCTTGCGGGCCGCAAACCGTCAGATGCGGGCTGGAAGGCGCTGGCTCCGAGAGACCGCGGCGCCGATTGGGATTTTGCGGATGTGCGAGATCATTATCTGGCTAATCTTTACCGGATTGATCCGCAGGCTCTCGCGGTGGAGGATCTGGAGCGCTATCTCATGTTGTCGCGTGCTGTTAGTGGCGCCGTGATGGCGGAGACCTTTGCCGAGTGGCGGAGGATTGGTTCTTCCTGCCGGGGAGCGCTGGTTCTGGCTCTGAGCGACCTTGCATCCGGCTGCGGCTGGGGACTGATGGCGGCGGGCGGCGAGCCCAAACCTGCCTTGCAGGCCCTGGCCCATGTGCTGCGCCCTGTTCAGGTGCTGGCGCTGGATGAGGGTACCAATGGCCTCGACGTGCATCTTCTCAATGAGACGGCAGAGCCGCGCCGGGTGAAGCTCACCTTGCTGGCCCTGCGGGACGGGCATGTGCCGGTCGTAAGCGCTTTCCGTGAGATTGAGCTTGCTGCCCGGTCAGGGCAGATCATTCCTGCGGTTGATCTCATTGGCAGCTTCTTCGACATCACCTATGCCTACCGCTTCGGCCCGCTGCCGCATTCGGTCACGGTGCTGCGCCTCACGGATGCGGAGACGGGCGAACTCCTGAGCGAGGCGTTCCATTTCCCCGCAGGCCGCAATTTGCCGCCGCAGGATCTGGGTCTGACGGTGGCGGTAGAGAGGTGTGAGGACGGCAGCTGGGCGCTGGAGGTGACCTCCAGCCGCTTTGCGGAAAGCCTGCATGTGGAGGACCCGTGCTTCATCGCGGAAGACAACTGGTTCCACCTCGCGCCCGGAGCGCCACGCCGCATTCGCCTCAGGCGCAGAGCCTCTGCTCCGGCTGATGCGGCACCGCGCGGCCTGGTCTCGGCGGTCAATGCTCTGGAAGGTGTGCGTTACGAGGGTTGAGCCGCCTTCAGCAGATGATCGAGCCAGACAGCGCGTGCCTCAGGCGGTGTCAGGTTGTGATCGGCCTTGCCAAGGAAGGTGACGGACACGCCTGGAATACTGGCGGCCTTAGCGCCATCAGGTCCAAGCGCCCGTTCCAGATAGGGCAGGCCGGGGTCGCCGGGGCTGTAGATAAGGTCAATCACCTGTCCGCGTTCGCTGACAAGCGCCAGGTCTGCTGCGATCTGCCGCTGCAGGCGGGATGAAGGCGTCAGGCCCATGGCCCAGGGCGCCGTTTTCTCCTCGGCCTTTTGCAGCACCCGCCCAGCCATGTATTTCAGGAGCCGCCGCACCGGCACACCGCCGGACAACAGCTTGCGCAGCTTGTCAGGGTCCAGCAGCTTGCCCGCATAGCCGGCGGCATCGTCATGGCCAAAATGCAGCAGGTCGGCGATATCCTCGCGCCGGTCCCACAGCAGCCGTTGCAGGTTGACGCAGACGGCTGCCTTGATCCGTGTATCTGCCACGGCCCCGCGCAGTGCCAGATAGGCGCCGCTGCAGGCACCTGTTGCAATGACTTGGGAGTAGCCGTGTGCACTCAGCCAGTCGAGCGCATCCGTCACGTCCTGCATCTGGGGCGCGCTGTAATGCACCGGATAAAGCCCTTCGGGTGTGGCCACGCTGTCGCCAATGTCCGAGGCATCCACCCGCAGCGAGGCGATGCCTCGCGCGGCTAGCGCCCGCGCCATGTCCCGCATGCCATGCGCCCAGCCGGTGCGCGGCGTGCCGCCCGCGGAAAAGGCCAGAACCACTGGTCCGGCTGTCTCCGGCGGGCTGAAGGATGTGCACCAGGTTCCGGCCATCTGGCTGTACCGGCCCAGCATGACGGTTTCCTCGTAGAAGAAGGCAGTCGTCAGAACGGCAGGCTTTGCGGGCGCGGGCTCGCGGGCCGGGGCCTCAGCGGGGAGCGCATGTTCCAGCCACAGGGCGATCCCGCCCAGATCATCCAGCGGTGCCAGCGACAGGGTCGGGTCCGTCACCATGGCGTCATAGCCGGAAAAATCGAGCCGTGTTGCCTTGGTGTGCATGGCGGCAAGATCCGAGGCAAAGTCCTCTTCGGCCGTCCGTCCGGGACGGGGCATGACGAGGACGGGCAAGCTGGCCGGGATGTCCTGCGCAGTCATCCGGCGTGAGCGGATGGCGCCCGCCAGCCCTTCGGTCATGGCAATCCCGGCCACATGAAAGGCGATGCCCGGCACCGGCGGCGTGGAAACACCCGTGCGCTCCGCGATCATGGCGGCATTCAGCTGGTTCTCCCGCAGCCAGCTGCGGCCCGAAACGGGCGGGGCCATGAGGATCAGTGCGGCGGCACTCTGCGGCTGACGGGCCACCCGGTCCAGCGCCAGAAGCGCGCCGAGGCCAAGCCCTGCGAAGATGAAACGGTCGCATGCACGGGCAGCGCTCAAGGCTTCGGCGGCTTCATCAAGGGCCGTTGCAGCCTCTTCGAGGCTGCCAATGTCTTCCGGATTGCGCAAGGAGGCGCCCATGCCGGGCAGATCGAACCGCAGCACCGGATAGCCCGCCACGGCCAGCCGCTCGGCCAGCAGCCGCATGCTGCGCCGGGCGCAAAGGCCAGTGTAGCCCCAGTCTTCGATCAGGATCACACCGGTGCGTGCGGGTGGTCCCATGACCAGCGCGGGTTCATGCGTCAGCGCAACCGGTGCCTGCGTGGTCACAGTTTCAGCGTGCGGGGGCATCGGCGGAACCGGTTCCTTTCTGGCTCCCTTCCGGGCCGCGCAGCTGCCACGCACTGGCGGGCGCAAGGGAAGCGCAGGCCGGGATCTGCCCGGTTACGGGATCAAGGATATGGCGCTGCACCACCCGCATCTGCGGCCGCTCGATGCCATGGTCATCGGGCTGGATGGAGAGCGGATAGTCGCCCCACCAGTCACCGGCGGCCCAGTAGGTCCAGCCGATCCAGGTGTCCGGGTTGTCATTGACGAAACCGGCCATGCGGCCGATGGCATCCAGACAATCCGGGCTGGCGGTGCCGCCGAATTCGCCCAGCAGCGCCCGGTTGCCAGTGGCCTTCAGCCAGTCCGTCACCCGGCTGAGGGCCGCAATTGCCGTGTCTGTTGCCGGGCAGGTGCGGTTGGTGCCGGAAAAATCGTGGTCGGGGTACTGGTGGATGTCGAAGGCGAAATTGTTCAGCGGATCAATGACACCGGTCATCACCTCGGCATTGCTGCCGCCGTTCTGTTCCGCGAACCAGTGATAGGCGCTGGTCCAGATGGTGCCGGGCACGAGGATCATGTTGTCCGCGCCATTTTCCCGGATTGCCGCGATAGCCGCATTGACGGAGGGCAGCCAGAAGGCTGCATCCATGTAATCCGGCTCGTTCTGCAGCTCGAACATGACTTGCGGGTCGCCCGCGTGAAAGGCGGACATGCGGCGCCAGAAATCCACGAAGGCGGCGGTTGGCACTTCCGGCGAGCCGATCTGCTTGCCGGCGAAGCGGGCGTTGGTGTGCGGGTCCAGAATGACGGTGAAGCCCATCTGCCGCGCCATGGCGACGCTGGCCAGAAGCGGCGTCAGTTCCCGGTCATCCAGCGGGCCGTAAAGCTCCGGCTGCAGCCGCTCCCATTTGAAGGGAAAGCGGACGATGTTCATGCCCTTGCCGGCCAGATAGGTGAGGGTCTTCTGCGTCGGATAAAAATGGGTGGTGCCGAGCTTGCCGACCGTGTCGCCAAACTCTGCCCCCGCCACATTGGCGCCGCGCAGGCAGGTGAGGGTCTGCGCTGATGCAGGGGAAGCCGCAGGCAGGCACAAAATGGCGGCCAGCAGACTGGCGATGAGCCTTGCGGGCGCAGGCCCGGAAGCTGCGCGTTCTGCCATCACTGCCCGTCCCCGGGGCCGGGAGCGGAGCCGGTCACGCTGCCCTGGCGCCAGTTGCGCAGCACGGTGATGATGGTGCTTGCCATATTGTCCACCCCCATATGCTTCAGCGACCAGTTGCGGCAGAGGTAGAGCACGGCAACGCTGTGCAGCGTCCCGATGGCTGCAATGCCGGCCATGCCATAGACCGGGGCGGCCAGAGCGAGCACCCCGATATAGACGGCAAAGGCAACCGACCGCATCGCCAGGAAGTAGCGCTCGCCGCCGCCGATCATCAAAAGGCTGGTGCCGGGACCGAAGAAGGCATGCAGAACCGGCAGCAGGCAGAGGATCGCCAGAACATTGAAATGCTCGGCAAAGCTCGGCTCGAACAGTCCGAGTGCAAATTTGCCGATCAGCATCATGAACACATAGGCAAGCAGCGTTCCGGCAAAGCTCGCCGCGGAAAGGATCGAGATCAGATACTGTGCCCCTGCAGTGTTCCGCTCCTGCAGTTTTGCGGACACCATGGGCACGCCGACGGTATCGATGATGGTGACGGGCAGCATCAGCAGCGCGGCAAGGCGGAAGGCGACAAAATAGAAGGCAGCAGCCTCAAGGCTCAGGAATATGCCGATGAGGATGGTTTCAAGATAGAGCGAAGCCGAGACGAAGAAGCTGTTGGCGGCGAAGAAAAGGCTCTCCTGCCGCCATTCCCGCTTCTGGCCGGGGCTTCCCGTGCCCCGTGCCTGGCGCAGAAAGCCCCCGCCTTCCAGCGCCAGCATGCGCAGCACCTGATAGCCAACCACCAGAACCAGAAGGACAGTGGTGATCTCCATCGCCCTGGCCCCTGAATCCATGAAACCGGTCCAGGTGAAGAAGGGGAAGCAGAGGAGCGTCAGGATGCGCCAGATGTTTTCGCGCGGCGTCAGCGCCAGCCCGACATTGCCCTTCACCCGGAAATAATACTGCATGTACTCGCTGACGGAGAAAACCGCAGCGAACACGAAGGCCACGTGCAGGGCCTGATAATGCAGCTCAAGATTCTGCCTGAAGGGATAAATGAGCGCCGTGGCTGTTGCGAGGAACAGGGCGCCGCAGCCGAGCCAGACCGCATTCATCCGCAAGAGAGCGGCGTTGCCGGGCGCGTCTTCCGGCTTGCCGGTGTTGCGGTAATGCTTGAGCAGCAGCACGTTCTGGCCAAGCACCAGAACAAGACCCAGCGACGAGCCGACCGAAAAGAGGAAATTGTAGAGACCGTATTCCTCAATGGTCAGCATGCGGCTGGCCATCAGCAAGACGGAAAAGCTGAGCACGGGCGATGCCAGCCGGCTGGCCAGCGACCAGAGAAATTCCTTCACATTGACGCGGGACAGGGCCTGGCGGATCGCATTCATTCGGCGTCAGCCTCTGTCAGCACGGGCGCGGCTTCCATTTTGCGCCTGCGGATATGCTCAAGGAAACCGCTGAATTGCGGTCCGATCACCTCAGGCAGATAGGTCCTGGCAGCGGCCAGTGCGCCGGCACTCAGCGCGGCATAGCGGTCTGCACAAGCGGCAGTTTTCAGGATTGCCTCCTTGAGGGCAGCAGCATCAGCCGGTGGCACGTGGAAGCCATTGACGCCATCTACAATGTTTTCGGCCACGCCGCCTATATTGGTAGAAATGACTGGAACGGCATGAGCAAAGGCTTCGATCGACGACCGGCCGAATGCCTCACGCCCGATGGACGGATAGGCCAGAACGTCGATGCCCGCAAGGAACTCGTCTGCCTTCACCCATCCGTGAAACACCGTATTGTGCTGAGGAAAGCGTATCCGGACCTCCTCGGCGTAATTGTCCCGCGAGGCGCCTTCCCCGGCAATGTGAAATTCGATGCTGGGGTCGTCTGCAAGCAGACGGGCTGCATCGGCGAGATAGGCAAGTCCCTTGAAATGGCTGTGCAGCCCGAGAAAACCGACCCTGAGCGGCCGGTCTTGCGGGAAGGGGCGCGGCGCTGAGGCCTGAAGTCCGGGCAGCACGGCAGGAATGCGGCGCATTTCCGCATTGGGGAAATAGCCCTCCAGCCGGTGCCGGTTCAGCACGTCCTGTGACTCGCCCACCACCCCGTCGACAAAGCGGGTGAAGCCGCGTTTGCCCAGAGAGGTCAGCTTGCAGCTGGTACACTGGCGTGCGCAGTTCTCCGACCGCTTCTGCATCACTGAATTCCAGCAAATGAGGAAGGAGTTGAAGGCCGTATGCACCACCGGAATGCCGGCCATCTTCGCAGCTGCCCAGCTCGCCACATTGATGTTCTCGATGCTGACGGTCAGAAACAGGTCCGGCCGGGTTCGGGCGATCTGCCGGCGCATGGCGGCAAAGGCGAAGGGATTGCCGTTCTCCAGCGCATGCCAGACCGGCTTCTTCCAGGTAGCCTTGCGCTTCATATAGTCCCAATAGACATTCGGGCTGGAAATCCGGTGCACCCGGAGGCCGGACACGGTTTCCTCTGTATCCGTGTCACCCACATTGACGACGGTCAGATCGGCGCCCTGCGACTGCAGCATCTTCGCCAGCATGAAGGAGGACGTCTGGGCTCCGCCGGGCAGGTTGGGGGGGAAGGCGGCACAGGCCATCAGGATGCGCATAGTCTGGGCTCGTCGTCGTTGCTGTTGGCCCTCTTGATAGATGAGGAGTCTTGAGGAAACGTAAGGTCAAGCGCATGGCAGACGAGAATGGGCAGCCGGCAATGGCCAGATATGCCGTTGCGGCAAATGCGGGCGTGATCAAGCCCTTGTTAAAAGAACCATGCCATTCTGATTCCATATGACGGCAGCAGCTGGCAGCGGCAGATCGGAAACGGAAACAGGCCCTCATGACACCAGTCGTGCCCGGCATTCCCCTGAAAGCAAGGATCAGGGCGTCGGTTCTCTCGGGAACCGCGCGGTTTCTCCATGGCCTTGGTCTGGATACGGCCGTGGGCCGGCGCTATGGCGGCAGCGGCGTGGTGCTGATGTTCCATGAATTCGTTCGCGGCAGCGCGCAGACCCTGGGGCAGGGCTGCCGGATCGACGATTTTGATGCCATTCTCGCGGGGTTGAAGCTTCAGGGCCGTGAGTTCGTCACGCTGGACGAGGCGCAGAGGCGGCTCGAGGCTGGCGATACGCGCCCCTTCGCCGCACTGACCTTTGATGATGGCTACCGCTCCAATGTGGAGCTTGCCTTGCCGGTGATGGAGCGCCATGGGGCGCCTGCCACCATCTTCGTGCCGACGGACATGCTCAGCCGGTCCATCAATGCCTGGTGGCTGGGCCTGCGTGAACTGGCGCTGCGCCACGACAGGCTCGCCATCGAACCCATGGGTGAGATCATTCAAAGCCGCACCCAGGCCGAAAAACTGGCGGCGCTGGAGCATATGACGGCCTGGGTCTGGGCTGATTTCGCCAGAGCCTCCCTGCTGCCGGATGTCTTTGCGGCCCACGGGCTTGACATGCCGGGCCTCGTTGACCGGCTGGCCATGGGACCGGCAGAGATGAAGGCCATCGACCGGCATCCGCTTGTCGAGATTGGGGCTCATACCACCACCCATCGCGCGCTGGCGCTGCTGTCAGAGACGGACGCCGAGGCGGATATTGCCGCCAACAAGACGTATCTCGAAGCCCTGCTGGACCGTGAGATCCGCTGGTTTGCCTATCCCTATGGTGCGCCTTCGATCAGCGGCACGCGGGAAGCGGAAATCCTCCGCAGGCTTGGATTTCATGGGGCCGTGACCACCGAGCCGGGTTGCCTCTTTCCGCAGCATGCGCAGGCGCGCTGGCTCTGGCCCCGGCAGAATGGCGAGTTCTCCGCTCATGCCGTGCCCCAGGCGCTCAGCGGTGCCCATGGTGTTTTCCGGGCGCTGCGCAGCGGTTGGGGCGAGCCTGCCGTGCACACGAGCCCAACCTCAGGACCCTCTTCATGACGGCACCGCTTCCCGAGCCTGTTTCTCCCTTCGCAGACAAGACGATTGTCCACGTGGTGCGCCAGTTCTACCCGATGATCGGGGGTCTGGAGGATGTGGTGCGCAATCTGGCGGGCCGTCAGACAGGGCGTTTCAGCAAGGTCAAGGTGGTGACGCTGAACCGCCTGTTCATAGAGCCGGACCGTTTGCTTCCGAGGCAGGAAACCATCGACGGCTTCGAGGTGCGGCGCATTCCATTCCGGGGATCGCCACGCTATCCGCTGGCGCCGTCTGTTTTCGCTGAGCTTGGCGAAGCCGATCTCATCCACGTGCATGCGGTCGATTTCTTCTTCGACAGCCTCGCCTGGACATCACCTTTCCGCCGCACGCCAATGGTGGCGACCACCCATGGCGGGTTCTTCCATACGGCGGATCACAAGCGGCTGAAGACGCTCTGGTTCAACACCATCACCCGGCTTTCCGCCAGCCGCTACCGGGGCATTGCCTGCTGCAGCGAAAGCGATCTGGCCACCTTTGCCCGCATTGCGCCGTCCCGCGTCCGGCTGATCGAGAATGCGGCGGATCTGGAAAAATTCGGCAGTGCTGCCTCGCCTGTCCCTGTGAAGGGGCTGATGACGATTGGCCGCTTCTCCCACAACAAGCGTCTTGATGCGCTGCTGGACATGGTGAAGGTGCTGGCTGCACGCGACAGCGGCTGGCATTTGCATATTGCCGGCAGCGGCTCGGACTGGAGCGAGGCGGATGTGCGCCGAATGATTGCCGGACGCGGGCTCGAAGCAGCGGTGTCGCTGCACTGCAATCCGTCCAACGCGCGCATACGCGAAGTGATGGGCAGCTGCAGCCTGTTCGTCAGCGCCTCGAATTACGAGGGGTTTGGTGTTGCCATGATCGAGGGGCTCAGTGCCGGCCTTCTGCCAGTGGTGGAGCCAAACACGGCCTTCGTCTCACTCGCCCGCAAGCATCCGATGGTCCGGCTTGCCGCCTTTGCCGATGCAGACAAGGCGGCGCATGCGGTGGAAGAGGCATGGGCAGCGCTGGCGGCAGATCCTTCTGCCCTTCGGCAGGCGGCCATTGCCTCTGCGGCACAGCACGGCTGGGCCGGAACGGCTGGGGCCTATGAGCGTCTCTATGCGGATGCCTTGAGGCTGGCCTGAAACGTCCCTGATGGATTGTCAGGCCCTGCGGCCTTTCTCGAAGCCAGGCGGCAGTTTCCAGCGGCCTGTCACGGCTGGCCGCTCCGGCCTGCGGCGGCGGAACAGGGAAGGCAGGACGAGGCGGCTGGCTCCGGCAGGATGGCGCCCGTTCCAGGCGTCTGCCGCCCCGGCACAAAGCCAGAGCAGGCCGCCGGTCTTGATGGTCGAGAGCGAGTAGGACACGATCATCAGCAGGCAGATATAGACGGCTATCAGCACCTTGAAGCGCCAGCCGGCATCCGATGCCGCCGGGGCATAGATATAGAGCACCCAGAGGCCGAGAAGGCCTATGGCCCCTGTCTGGAACAGGGCAAAGGCATAGCCGCTGTCGGACAGGTACGTCTGCATGTTCGAAATGCCGAGAATGCCCTTCCAGTCAAGCTTCATCAGCAATTGGCCTGAATAGAGCCACCGGCCTGTCAGCGTATCGTCCCAGCCGAGCCTGTTGCTGGCGGCGGCGTAGATGATCAGCAGCAGCACGATCAGGATGGGCGCTGCCACCAGCACGGCGCGCGGGGTGATGCGGTTGAGCGGTGCGATGAGGAAGAAGCTCAGCGACACGAACATGCCGAAGCGGGCATCGCCGAGGATGATGACCGCAAAGGCCAGGGCAAACAGCAGCAGACGGCCCTGCATGTCCTGCCGGAACACTGCCCACATGACGAGAAAGGCGCCGAAATTGCCCATGGACACTGGCTCCAGAAACACCGATGAAACACGGTGGCTCCCAAGAAAGGCAAAGAAATTTCGTCCGCCGAGCCGGACACCGCTGTGGAACAGCGGGCTGTCCTCGCCGAGGAAGTTACTGTCTGCGGTGATCGTGCCGCGGGCGACGTAATAATCGAAGATGTTGATGTTCTGTAGAAACAGGTCGAGGAAGAAATACTCGATCAGTCCAACCGCGATGACGAGCAAGGCCGACCAGAGCACCAGCCGGTCCACCTGCCGGATGTCGTGGATCTGGCGGCCCATAAAATAGAAGATCACCGGTACCAGTGCGTCGCGCACCGATTTGGGATCAATGACCCCGCGCAGGGCCATGATCATCAGCATGTAGGCCAGATAGAGGCCGATGACCACGTAGAGGTTCGCTCTGCGCGTCATGGCCAGCAGCAGGGCGCAGGCGGTCAGCAGCAGCTCGCTCAGCACCACATGGTTCTGAGAGATGCCCATGACCCTCGTGTTGATGAAGGCAAGGCCGAGGTTGAAGATCAGCGTGCCGAAGATGACCGCATAAACGGCCAGGAGCCAGGCAGGGCTGCGCTCCTGCGGTGGTGCGGGCAGCAGCCTTGTGCCGCCTGCCGGGGGCAGGCGGAAACGGGCGTTGGCTGTCCCGTCAGGCCGCTTCAAGGACGACATTGCCGATCACCCGGTCCTGCCAGGGTTGGATATAGGCGAGTACCCGGTCGAGGTCCGCCATCCGCGTGGCACCGAGCTGACTGACCAGCACGATGGCATCGCAGTTCTTGAGAAGCACCGGCAGGATAGGGTTGCTCTCGGACGGGCCGCAGTCGATCAGCAGGAAATCCTGGCCTTCATCTGTCAGCGATGCCGGTCCGGCGTATTTGCGCCGTTCATTCACCCGCTCAACGCTGAGATAGCGTGACAGGGCGGCATTGCGCTCCGGTGCATCACCGGTTGTCCTGGCCAGGTCACCGCTGCGTGCCTTGGGACGGTCTTCCGGAGTGCCCTGATCTGACTGAGGCAAGGCCTGAGCCAGCAGCACGTCTTCGTTCATCTCGTGCAGCGCCTCGGCGATACCCCGGGCGACGGGCCGGGTATCCAGCATGTCAGAGGTGCGCAGGATCAGAATATTGGCAGGAAGCTCTTCCGACAGGGCATAGCGCAGGGCATAGGCGACACGGGTCATGCCCATTTGCGCCCCGTTGCGCAAGGCGGGTGGCGTGCTGCCACCTTTCCGGCCCAGAAGCTTGCGGGCGGGGGCGGCAGCCAGAACCGGGAGGTTTGTCAGCACGGGAGCGCCGGTCCAGTCCACGAGATCGCGCTCTGAGTTGAGCCGTCCGCTGACAATCTCGGCAGCAACAGCTCCACCTGCGGCAGCCGCAAGCCCAAAGATGGCTGCAGCAGCGATGATGATCATCGATGATGGCCCGTTGGCCGAAAGTGGCGGCTGGGCGGCGGAGAGGATGCGGGAATTGGTGGCGGTCACATTCTGCTGTTCGGCCAGTTCCTGGGCGCGCTTCATGAAGAGCTGATAGACGCCCCTGCGGGTATCGGCCTCTGCCTCAAGCTGCCGCAATTCGATCTGGGCCTGACTCTGGGTCGAGTTGGCAGATTTCAGCTGGTCGATCCGGGCCTCAAGCCCGTTGAGATTGGCCTGTGCCCGCTCGAAGTCACTGCGGATGTTGCGCTGAACGCGGGACAGCTCATCCGAGATCTGGCGGCGGGTGTTCTGCATCTGAGCGGCAATCTCGCGCATCTGCGGATGATTGGCGCCCAAGGTGGTCGAGGCACGGGCCTCCTGCTCGGCGAGGCTTGCATATTGCACTCGCAGAGAACTCAGCACCGTGTTGGCCACATCTACCGGGATTGCTCCGGCCTCGATGTCGGAGGGGCTCAGGCGGCGGATCAGTTCAAAGGTGTTCTTGGCCTTCTCCAGGTCCACCCGCGCCTGGGTCAGCTGGGTGTTGAGATCCTGCAGCTGCTGGTTCACCACAAGGCCGCCCTGCGTGGTGGAGATCAGGCCATTGTCGGCACGGTATTTCTCCACCGCAGCCTCCGCCTGCTGCACCTGTTCCTGAAGCTGGTCTGCTTGCACCTTCAGCGACTGGCTGGTGCGCTGGAAGCCTTCCGAACGGGCCTTGGCGGCCTCTTCCAGATAGGCGGCAGCGGTGGCATTTGCGATGTCGGCGGCCCGGTCCCTGTTGGGATGTGTCGCGGCAATCTGGAAGATGAAGGTCTTTTCAATCCGCTGCACCTGCAGCCGCTGGCGCAGCGCCTCGATCACCGCCATCCGCCTGCCTGCAGGATCGGGCGCTGAAAACAGGAAAGGCAGCAAGGTCTGCCGCAACCCCTTGCCGGAGAAGGCTGGATCATTTTCCAGTTCGAGCGAAGTCACCACCCGGTCCAGAACCGGGGTAGACATCAGCACGAAGGCCTGGCTGTCCACATCGAAGCCTTCGAGAGGCGATGCGCCTTCCCGGCCGGAGAATTCCCGCCCAAGGATCTGCAGGCTCGGCGGTTCCACAAGGAGTTCGGCTGCTGCCGTGTAGGCAGGAGCGCGTGTCAGGGCGAAGAGGACTGCGAGTCCGGTCAGGAGCGCCGGAACAAGAATGATCCACCGCAGGCGGCGCGCGAGAATGGCCGGAATATCAGAAACTTCAACCATGACTGAAAACCGTTGGCGAGGCGATGGCGGCAAACCTCTTGAGCTGAGCGGGACTGCGGGCATGCCCGAGGCGTAATGTTAGGAAAGATGAAGAGATATGATTAACATTTGGAAAATGAGGTGCTATCCCAGCTTCAGGCTACCCCAGCGTTTGCAAGGGACTGCATTTGTCATGGTAAATGAAATCATGACAAGAATGTAAGAATTCTTGGTGTGGTGTTGAGGATGTATAAGCTATAGAATGCCTTTCTCTTGGGAGTTAAGGCGTTGTTGATCTGTTTTGACCAACTTCCCTCAGTCAAAAGAACGTTGAAATGGGGCGCTGGGGATGTTGATGCCTGAATTGACCTTGGGGATGCCTTTGGGGGCTGGGGTCGCGCAAATTGGTCCGCTTGGTATCAACAGGTTATCGCGTGCGCAGGCCATCGATATGCTGCGTACATCCCACTTGTTGCGGATCAAGATGGACGTCGCCATCTGCAATGCGCATACAGTCCTGTTGGCTCTTGACCGTCCCGAATACGCGGAAACCTTGTCTCACATGACGCTGTTCAATGATGGCATTGGCGTGGACATTGCCGCAAGGGCCATCACGGGCAAGGCGTTTCCGGCAAATCTGAATGGCACTGACCTTGTCCCGGCGATTCTGGAGAACATCGGATTGCCATTGCGGATCTATCTGCTCGGGGCAAAGCCGGGTTCGGTCGCAGGAGCTGCACAGTTCATTGGTGCGCATTACCCGCAGCATCACGTCGCAGGATACCACGACGGCTATTTCGCGCGCGAAGACAGGGACGCGGTCATTGCGCGGATCAATGCTGCCAATGTGGATCTGCTGCTTGTCGGCATGGGAAATCCCACGCAGGAACGCTTCATTGTCGAGAACCGGGACAAGCTTAATCCGACGATCTGTATCGGTGTTGGAGCACTGTTCGATTTCCTGTCCGGAGAAGTGGTTCGGGCGCCGCGCTTTCTTCAGGCTGCTGGCCTGGAATGGCTTTTCCGCCTGATGCAGGAGCCGCGCCGCCTGGGCAAACGCTACACGGTCGGCATCTACCGGTTCCTTGCTGCTGTCTGGCGGCTGCGCGCCGAGGCCCGCCGTGCCCGGCCGGGTGGCCGCGCCATGCCCCTGCTGTAACGCCCGCTCCCGTTCATCCGGGCCGCAATGGCCGCTGCATCAGACATTCGGCGGAGACGGAAGCATCCGGCTTGGCCACTGGCGGCAAGGCAGGTAGAACGGTGGCATGACACGTGCTGCCACCTCCCTTGTGCTGCCCCTTGCCCTTCCGGTCTTCGAGCCCGGCTGGGTGTGGCTGGCGGGTGCGGGCCCCGGCGATCCGGGGCTCCTCACGCTTCACGCTCTCAATGGGCTGCAGCAGGCGGATGCGGTGGTTTATGACGCGCTGGTCGATACCAGCATCCTCGATTTTGCCCGGCCCGGTACCTTGCTGGAATATGCCGGCAAGCGCGGTGGAAAGCCGAGCCCGAAGCAGCGAGACATCACGCTGCGTTTGATTGAACTTGCCCGCGAGGGCAAACGGGTACTGCGGCTGAAGGGCGGCGATCCCTTCGTCTTTGGCCGGGGCGGGGAGGAGGCGCTGGGCCTTGCCGGCGCGCATGTGCCCTTCCGCATCATTCCCGGCATCACCGCCGGCATTGGCGGCCTGGCCTATGCGGGCATCCCGGCCACGCACCGTGACACCAATCAGGCAGTCACTTTCTTGACCGGGCACGACCAGACAGGTCTTGCACCGGAGGCCATCAACTGGAAGGGCATCGCCGAAGGCTCGCCGGTGATCATCATGTATATGGCGATGAAGCATCTTCCGGAGATTTCGCAGGCGCTGACAACCTGTGGGCGGCCTGTGGATGAGCCTGTGGCTATCGTATGCAATGCGTCGCAGCCGGACCAGAAGGTGCTGGTCACCGCGCTGGGCCGCTGCGCGCAGGATGCAGAGGCAGCCGGGCTGGAGCCGCCCGCCATCGTCTGTGTCGGCGAAGTGGTGCGCCTGCGTGACGGGCTCGACTGGATCGGCGCCATGGCGGGGCGGGTGCTCGTGTCCGATCCTCTGGGCCTGTCCGGCGATCCGCAGCAGGCTGCAGGATCAGGGGCATGAGCGAGTTTCTTCCGCCTGCACTCATGCTGGCTGCGCCGTCCTCCGGTTCCGGCAAGACGGTGCTGACCCTTGCCCTGCTCGCTGCCTTGCGGCGCAATGGCCTTGCCGTGCGCGGGGCCAAATGCGGGCCGGATTACATCGATCCGAAGTTCCATGAAGCAGCCTCAGGCGCGGTTTCCGTCAATCTCGATCCCTTCTCCATGCCGCCGCCCGTGCTGCGCCAGCTTGCAGCGCAGGCAGGGCAGGGGGCCGATCTGCTGCTGATCGAGGCGGCGATGGGCCTTTTCGATGGCGCTTCCGATGGCTCCAGCAGTGCCGCCGATGTGGCGGCTGCGCTGGGCGTGCCCGTGGTGCTGGTGATCGACTGCGGCCGTCAGGCGCAGTCGGTGGCAGCCGTGGTGCGTGGATTCCGCGATCACCGCGCCGATGTGGAGGTGGCGGGTGTTCTCCTCAACAAGGTGGGCTCTGCCCGGCATGGCGCCATGCTCCGGGCGGCGCTTGCCCCGCTTGGCCTGCCGGTGCTGGGCGAGGTTCCGCGCAGCGGGGCGCTGGTTCTGGCCGAACGGCATCTGGGGTTGGTGCAGGCCTCCGAGCGGGAGGATCTGACGCAGTTTCTTGAAGGAGCAGCGGATGCGGCTTCCCGCTCCGTTGACCTGGCCGCACTGGCCGCGCTTGCCCGTCCGTTTGCGGCAGCTGACGGCGTGCCGTCCGGCTGGCCCATTCTGCTGACGCCCCCGGGGCAGCGCGTTGCGGTGGCTGATGACACCGCCTTTGCCTTTGCCTATCCGCATCTTCTAAGGGGCTGGCAGGCGGCGGGGGCTGAAATCCTGCCCTTCTCGCCCCTTGCGGACGAGGCGCCTGATGTTAAGGCCGATGCAGTCTATCTGCCAGGCGGCTATCCCGAGCTGCATGCAGGTCAGCTTGCGGCAGCCTCCCGCTTCAAGGCCGGGATGCAGCAAGCGGCGGAACGCGGTGCCGCGGTTTACGGCGAATGCGGCGGCTACATGGTGCTGGGCGAGGGCCTGATCGATGCAGGCGGTGACAGGCATGCGATGCTAGGCCTGCTGCCGCTCGTCACCAGCTTTGCCGCGCGCAAGCTGCATCTGGGCTACCGGCGGCTGGCCGCGCTGGACGCTCTGCCCTTTGCGGGAGTGGAGAAGGGGGCGGCGCTTGCAGGGCACGAATTCCACTATGCCAGCATCGTCCATGAAGGCGAGGCGGAGCGGCTGTTTGCCGCCCGTGATGCGCTGGGGGATGATCTGCCTGCGATGGGGCTGCGGTGCGGAACGGTTTCGGGCTCCTACGCCCATCTGATCGCCCGCGTCTGATACGCTGGAGATGCAAAAGGCCACCGGTTTTGGCGTGAACCGGCGGCCTTTCATTTTTGTGGCTCCAGGCTCTTACTCGGCGCGCGGCTGCAGGGCAATCTGCCTGGCCACAGCCAGCGACAGCAACGTGCAGACGGCACCCGAGAGCAGATAGAGCCCTGCGGCAAAGAGGCCGAACCAGGTGGAGAGCAGCAGCGCGCAGAGTGGCGCAAAGCCTGCGCCGAACATCCACGACAGGGCCGAAACATAGGCCGATCCCGTGTAGCGGTTGCGCTGGTCGAACAGCGATGCCACGGCGCCGGAGGACTGGGCCAGATTGAAGCCGAGGATCAGGAAGCCGATCATCAGATAGGCCGTGACACCGGCCGATCCACCATTCAGCAGCAGCGGCGCGCTGAGGGCGAAGGCAGCAATGGCCCAGGCACCCCAGACGAGGATCTTCTGGCGGCCGATACGGTCAGACAGCCAGCCGGAGAACAGCATGGCGAGGATGCCAAGCCCGGCACCGGCAGCCTCGATCAGCAGGAACGAGCCAAGGGTTTCATCGGTATAGAGGAAGATCCACGACAGCGGGAACACCGTGACCATGTGGAACATGGCAAAGCTGGCAAGCGGCACGAAAATGCCGACCAGCATGGTGCGCCCATCCTGCGACAGCGTCGCTGTAAGGCGTGTCGGCGTCAGCTCGTTCGACTTGAACAGTTCGGTGAACTCCGGCGTATCGACAATGCGCAGACGGGCAAAGAGCGCCACCACGTTGATGGCAAAGGCCACGAAGAACGGATAGCGCCAGCCCCAGTCGAGGAAGTCGGCGGAGGACAGGGTCAGCACCAGATAGGCAAAGAGCACGGCTGCAACGGCAAGTCCGGCGACCGCACCGAGCTGCGGGATCATGGCGTAAAAGCCCCGGCTGTCCTTTGATGCGGTGATGGCAAGCAGCGGCGCCAGGCCGTCCCATGTGCCGCCAAGGGCAAGGCCCTGGCCGAAGCGCAGCAGCACCAGCATGCCGACGGCCCACCAGCCCGCAGTCTCGTAGGACGGCACAAGGCCCATGGCCACCGTTGATGTGCCGAGCAGGAAGAGCGCCACAGTCAGCTTGGTGACGCGGCCATGACGGCGGTCGAGTGCCATGAACATTGCCGTGCCCAATGGCCGGGCCACGAAAGCCAGGGCCACGAGGGCGAAGGACCAGAGCGTGCCGGTCAGCGGATCGACGAACGGGAAAATCCGTGCCGGAAACACGATGACCGAGGCGATGGCGAAAACGAAGAAATCAAAGAACTCAGACGTCCGCCCAATGATGACGCCGACCGCGATGTCAGAGGGGGAAACGTCATGCTCGTGCGTGCCCCGGCCGCTCGAGGAAGACTTCGTGGATGAGATATCGGCTGTGTTCGCCATCGGATCCGGCCACTTTCATGAGGACTGACGGAGTGCGGCTGCAAGCCTGCGGCCTGTTGCTGCACCGGTAAATACGTATTTAGGGCTCAATGACGCAGCGCGAAATTTTTTTACAGGTGACAAATTGTCGTATGTGCGCCTGCACAAATTCGCTCTACGTGCTTTGCGCAAGATCAAATCGCGTCAGTTTGCGTTCGGGGGGAGGCGGCTGACGGGTGCGGCAAACTGTCAGGGTAAACCATGTCGAAGCTTCGCCTTCCCAGAATACTCGCTGCATGTGGCGCCTTTCTGCTGCTCTCCGCATGCAAGGCCGAGGTCCTTGCACCGTCCGGTGATGTTGCAGCGCAACAGCGCGACCTGCTTGTCATCTCAACGCTGTTGATGCTGATCATCATCATTCCGGTGATGCTGCTGACCTGCTGGTTCGCCTGGCACTTCCGCTCTGCGAACAGGAAGGCTGCCTACGAGCCGGAATGGTCACACTCGACAAAGCTGGAACTGGTCATCTGGGCCATTCCGCTGCTGATCATCGTCTCTCTGGGTGCAATCACCTGGGTTGGCACCCATCTTCTCGATCCCTACCGCCCGCTGGACCGGATCGCAAAGGGGCAGCCGGTGAGCCCGGACGTGGAGTCGCTTCAGGTGCAGGTGGTGGCTCTCGACTGGAAATGGCTTTTCATCTACCCGCAGTATGGCGTGGCTTCTGTGAATGAGCTGGCTGCGCCGGTGGACCGGCCGATCCAGTTCACGCTGACGTCCTCATCGGTGATGAATGCCTTCTACATCCCCGCCATGGCCGGCATGATCTATGCGATGCCGGGCATGCAGACGACGCTGCATGGCGTCTTCAACGAGGAAGGCACCTATCAGGGCCTCGCCTCGCACTACTCCGGCGCCGGTTTCTCCGGCATGCGCTTCAAGGCCCATGCCAGCGATACAGCAGGTTTCGATGCCTGGGTTGAGGCTGCACGCGCAGGTGACAAGACGCTCGACCGGCCGTCCTATCTCGAACTTGAGCGCCCCAGCGAGAACGTGGCCCCGGCCACTTTCGCCAGCGTTGATCCGGAGCTTTTCCCGCGCATCGTCAACATGTGCGTCGAAAACGGCAAGATCTGCATGGCCGAGATGATGGCACTGGATGCGCAGGGCGGCACCGGCCTTGCAGGCACCGTCAACATGTCCTCCCTCATCTATGACAAGTATGACCGCCGCGGCACCCGTGAGCCGGTTCTTGGCTGGGCGCCGTTCCAGGTGGTTGGCTTCTGCTCCACCGAAGAACTGCAGCAGATGCTGTCGGTGAAGCCGGCCTGGGCAGATGCACGCCCCGTCATTTCCGGTCCGCTGCGCGGCCACGGGCTTTCCCAGCCCGCTTCGCTCTTCGGTCAGCGCGACGACCGTTCCATCACTTACGCACTGCCGTTCTCCGGCTCTGCGCCCCAGCTCTGACAGGATCCGGGCATGGCCACGATAGATCACTCGACCACATTTCTTCTGGGGCGCCTCAACTGGAGTGCAATCCCCCAGGACCCCATCGTCTGGGCAACCTTCGCCGTTGTGGCGGTGGGCGGCATCGCGCTTCTTGCGGGCCTGACCTACTTCCGCCTCTGGGGCTATCTCTGGAAGGAATGGTTCACGACCGTCGATCACAAGAAGATCGGCATCATGTATATCATTCTGGCGATCATCATGCTGGTGCGCGGCTTTGCCGACGCCATCATGATGCGCCTGCAACAGGTGCTCGCCTTCAATGGATCGGAGGGCTATCTCAACGCCCACCACTATGACCAGATCTTCACGGCCCATGGCGTCATCATGATCTTCTTCGTGGCGATGCCGTTCGTCACGGGTCTGATGAACTATGTGGTGCCGCTGCAGATCGGCGCGCGTGATGTGTCCTTCCCCTTCCTGAACAACTTCTCGTTCTGGATGACGGTGGGCGGCGCCGTGCTGGTGATGGCCTCGCTCTTCGTGGGTGAGTTCGCGCAGACCGGCTGGCTGGCCTTCCCGCCCTTGTCGGGAATTGGCTACAGTCCATGGGTGGGTGTTGATTATTACATCTGGGGCCTGCAGGTCGCGGGTGTGGGAACAACGCTCTCGGGCATCAACCTGCTCGTGACCATCATCAAGATGCGCGCCCCCGGCATGACCCTGATGCGCATGCCCGTGTTCACCTGGACCTCGCTCTGCACCAACGTGCTCATTGTCGCCTCCTTCCCGGTGCTGACGATGACGCTGATCCTGCTGACGCTCGACCGCTACATCGGCACGAACTTCTTCACCAATGACCTTGGCGGCAATCCGATGATGTACATCAACCTCATCTGGATCTGGGGCCACCCGGAGGTGTACATCCTTATCCTGCCGCTGTTCGGCGTCTTCTCGGAAGTCACGTCCACCTTCTCCGGCAAGCGGCTGTTCGGTTACAGCTCCATGGTCTATGCCACGGTCTGCATCACCGTCCTCAGCTACCTCGTCTGGCTGCACCACTTCTTCACCATGGGCTCGGGCGCCTCGGTGAACGCCTTCTTCGGCATCACCACCATGATCATCTCCGTGCCGACCGGTGCGAAGATCTTCAACTGGCTCTTCACCATGTACCGGGGCCGGGTGCGCTTCGAACTGCCGATGATGTGGACCGTCGCCTTCATGCTGACCTTCACCGTCGGCGGCATGACGGGCGTTCTGCTGGCCGTTCCCCCGGCTGACTTCGTGCTGCACAACTCGCTGTTCCTGGTGGCGCATTTCCACAACGTCATCATCGGCGGCGTGCTGTTCGGCTGTTTTGCCGCCATCGCCTACTGGTGGCCGAAGGCCTTCGGCTTCAAGCTGAACGTCTTCTGGGGCAAGGTGTCGTTCTGGTGCTGGGTTGTCGGCTTCTGGCTGGCCTTCATGCCGCTCTACATCCTCGGCCTCATGGGTGTGACGCGCCGCATGCGGGTGTTCGATGATCCGGACCTGCAGATCTGGTTCATCCTTGCTGCCGCGGGCGCTGCGCTGATTGCCGCCGGTATCGCCGCTTTCTTCATTCAGATCGGTGTTTCCATCTGGAAGCGGAAGGAAAACATGGACCTGTCGGGCGATCCCTGGGACGGCCGTACGCTGGAATGGGCAACCTCTTCGCCCCCGCCGGCCTACAACTTCGCCTTCACGCCTGTGGTGCATGACCTCGATGCCTGGCATGACATGAAGCAGGCCGGTCAGACGCGCCCGAAGGCAGCCTACTTGCCGATCCACATGCCGCGTTACACCGGCACAGGTGTCATCCTCTCGGGCCTTGCCACGCTCTGCGGCTTTGCTCTGGTCTGGTACATCTGGTGGCTTGCTGCCCTGTCCTTCCTGGCACTCATCGCCGTGGCGATTGCCCATACGTTCAACTATGACCGCGACTATTATGTTCCGGTCGATGAGGTCGAGCGGGTGGAAGCTGCCCGTGATCTCGAACTTGCGAAGATTGGAGCCTGAATCCGATGAGCACCACGGCCCATTCGGCAGGCGCTGCCGCAACCTACTGGGAAACCGAGCCGCATCATCATCCGGAAGGCGCGTCGACCAAACTCGGCTTCTGGATCTACCTGATGAGCGACTGCCTGATGTTCGCAGTCCTTTTCGCCTGCTTCGGCGTGCTGGGGCAGAGCTATGCGGCCGGTCCCGGCCCCAAGGCTCTGTTCGACCTGACCCTGATTGCCATCAACACGGGCTTCCTGCTCGTCTCGTCCATCACCTTCGGCTTTGCCATGCTGGCGATGTATGAAGGCCGTCAGGCCCGCATGCAGATGTGGCTGGCCGTAACGCTGGTCCTGGGCCTGGCATTCCTGGCGCTGGAAATCTACGAGTTCCACCATCTGATCCATCTGGGTGCCGGGCCGCAGCGGTCTGCCTTCCTGTCGGCCTTCTTCGCGCTGGTCGGCACGCACGGCCTGCACGTCGCCTTCGGCTCCATCTGGCTGGTGACGCTGATGGTTCAGATCAATCGCAAGGGTCTCATTCCGGCCAACACCCGGCGCATGGAGTGCCTCAGCATGTTCTGGCATTTCCTCGACGTGATCTGGATCGGTGTCTTCACCTTCGTCTATCTTCTGGGGATGATCTGATGTCCGCACATTCCATCAAACCCCACAGCCACCATGGCGATCATGCCCAGGGCAACACGGGCCATGATCATGGCAGCTACAAGTCCTATCTGATCGGCTTCGTGCTCTCGGTCATCCTGACGGCGATCCCTTTCGCCATTGTCATGACCGGCGGCTTTGAAAGCCGGGCGGTGACGGCGTTTATCGTGATCGGTTTTGCTGTCGTGCAGATCCTCGTGCACATGGTCTACTTCCTGCACATGAACAGCCGTTCGGATGAGGGCTGGACCATGCTGTCGATGATCTTCACAGTCATTGTGGTGGTGATCATGCTCGCTGGCTCCCTGTGGGTGATGTACAACCTCAACACCAACATGATGCCGCAGATGGATCACACCCAGATGCAGGGCTTCGGCTCCTGATCTGAGACTGATGCCTGCAAAGCGCATTTGCATTGCTTTTGGAAAGGGGGCTCCGCCCCCTTCCTCCGGCCAGCGCTGTTCTGGCCGGACTTCCAGCCAGAGGAAGCGTAATGTCTGCCGGAACCCGCAAATGGCTGCTTCTTGGCCCCGGCCTTCTGGCTGTTGTGCTTCTGGCAGGCCTTGGCATCTGGCAGGTGCAGCGGCTTGGCTGGAAGAATGCGCTTATCGCGCGGGTTGAGGCCGGTCTTGCGGCGCAGCCCGTTGCCGCGCCCGGTCCGGCGGACTGGCCGCAAGTCACCTTCGACACCGCCGAATACCGCCGCATCACCGCCCGCGGCCATTACCTGCCGGAAGCCGACCTGCTGGTGATGGCGGTTACGGCGCGCGGACCCGGCTTCTGGGTCATGTCACCCTTCGAGACGCAGGACGGCTGGCGGCTGTTCGTGAACCGGGGCTTCGTGCCGCAGGACCGGCAGGACCCGGAAGACCGGCCGCGCCCTGAGGGCGGGATTGAGGTATCTGGCCTTCTGCGCCTCAGCCAGCCGGATGGCGCCTTCCTGCGCTCCAATGATCCTGAAGGCGGGCGCTGGTTCTCGCGCGATACGGCAGCGATGGCGCAAAGCCTCGGGCTTGGCGAGACAGCGCCTTACTTCCTCGATGCGGGTGTGACGGAGGGTGCGGCTGACAGCCTGCCCATCGGCGGGCTCACCGTCGTCAGCTTCCCCAACAATCACCTGCAATATGCGCTGACGTGGTTTGCCCTCTCCGGAGGCCTTGCCTTCCTGCTGTTCTGGGCGTTCCGCAGGAGCGGGGAAGACTGACGCTTCCCCTGCCGTGGCGGCTCACTTGCGCGGTGCGTGGCGCAAAACGCGGTAGCTGTAGCCGTCGCCCTCGCAGCCGATCCATTTGCTGCCCGGCTCAGCCGCGATGCTGACCGCGACCCGCAGCGGCTTCTTGCGGTTGCCTGAGCGCTCGTAGGTCACCCTCTGCTTCTGCGCCGTGTTGTTGCGGATCACGATGCCGCCGGCATTGGCTGGGCATTGGCGGTCGAAGGCGGTGCTAGTGATCGCAACAGGCTGATCTGCGCCTTCCGCCCGCTTCTCGCCTGTCGTTGCGGCGCAGCCGCCAGAGGCGAGGGTGAGGGCGATCAGGGCGTATTTCGTCGCAGACATGTCTGAGGTTCCCATCATTCGCAAGGCGTCCCGTTCTTCTGGAAAGGGACCTGCAGTCCTTCTCTTGCCTATTCTTGTGGCAATGCCATGGCCGCAGCCAGAGCGATGGCCGCGCGTGCTGACTTGCGTCTGGCAAGCACCAGATGCCCGCCCGGCCCTGCGGCGGCCAGCGCCGCGCCCTCGCAGACGCTGTGGCAGCCGACAGCCGCAAAAACACGCTCCGAAGGGGTAGCCAGACGCGGCGTTTCCTGTTCCAGCCGCGCTGCGCCGAAAGCAAGCAGCGGCACGCCGAAATGCGCCGCAAGCGCGCCGATGGCCGCCTCCCCGGCCTTGAGATCCAGCGTGGCGACGGCGGCAACAGCTTCCGCCGGAAGGCCTGCCTCCTTCAATGCGGCGCCCGCCAGAGTGACCAATTCCGCAGAATCGCAGCCCTGGCTGCAGCCTGCTCCAATAATTATCCGCCGGGCTGTTTGCCCCTGCTGCAGGGATTTGGCAGCGCCAGTCATGGATCCAGTTTGTCCTGCGCCTTTTCTTCGCGCAGGGAAGGCAGGCGTTTGGGCCTTATGGAAAGATCGCCGGGCTTGGCGGCTGCGTCAGGAGCGGGCGGGGCCGTGATCACCTGCGTATGCATCTTTCGCCCCCGCGCCCGGCGTGGGGGCTCACCGGAGGCTGAACCGCCATGGGACAGGAAACCGAGGGACTTTAGCCCCTTCGAATTGCCAGACTTGCTTGCCGGCATGCCTTGAGGCGCCGCTGCTGAGCCACGGGTGGACCGCATGGGAGCGGGAGCCTCAGGTGCGGGGGAGGGCGCAGCCTGCCGGGGCAGAGGCCCCGCCTGATTGGCAAGCGCAGACACGCCCGCACGGCGTCTGGATGGCTGGGCCTCCCGTTTGCCCTCTGGCAGGCCGGAGCCATCAGGGCCATTGCCCAGTCCGCTGCCTTTTCCGCTCACCTCAATCTCTCCTGCTGCCGGGGGCCAGAGCCGCGCCGGATAACTCACACGCTGGAAATTAAAGAGCGCGCAAGTGCCGCAGCGCGCTGTCAAAATTGACCCTAGTTCAGCCATCCTGCTCTCGCAAGGTCCGGGTTTCCCCTATTGTTCCAAAGAAGGTGTTCGGCTAGAGAGCAACGGAGGAATGCCTGCATCGGGCGGGCTGGGGGCTTTACGCGTTTGTCTTCCGTGTGGGCAGATCTGCGCCATGATGCGCGCGTGCTGGCGGTGTGGATTGCACTGTTCGGCGTGCTGTTTCATGCCCTCATCCCAGCCGGTTTCATGCCCGGCCGTTCCAGTGGCGGCGAGTTTACGATCGTCATCTGCTCTCCATCCATGATGGAAGGGCTGCAAACCATGACGATGGATGCGTCTGGCGAGGAGAAACCCGCAGGTCCGGAAGACCAGCGCAAGGACAAGGGGCAGGCTGCGCCGTGTTCCTTCTCTGCCGTTCTGGCAATGGCCACTCCGGAAGCCTCTCCCGCCCTGCCTATGCAGGTTCTGTCCGGGGGGCGTCTTCTCTCTGTATTCGACAATGCAGGCCATGCGGCGGGCATATATGCCGGTGCCGGGGCGCGCGCGCCGCCCGTTCTGATCTGATCCCCCTTATTTCATTTTCAGAACACCCTGCCGGTTGACGCTGCGCGCCTTGAAGCGCGCGTCTCCGGCCATGAGGATCAGACCATGACCGATGTTGTTTCCGGCACCGCGCAGGACGCGGACCGCGCCGCCGATGCTTCTCTTCTCGCAGCTTTCTACCGTGCCGCCTGGCGCTGGCATTTCTATGCGGGCCTGTTTGCCGTGCCCTTCTTCTGCATTCTGGCCGTCACCGGCATGATGATGATGTACATCGGCTACTTCGATGGCCGGGATGGCGAGAACATCCGCGTGAGCGTGCCGCAGGGCGCGGTGGCGATGGCTGTCTCCGAACAGGCGGACAAGGCCGTTGCAGCGCTTGGGGGCGGCACCCTGGTGGAATGGCTCAGCCCGCAGGCTGAAGACCGGGTGGGCGTCTTCCGCATCCGCACCGATGCCGGACAGGAGATGGTGGCCATCAACCCCTACACTGGCGATGTGGTGGAGACCTGGGGCCGCCGTGCCGGCTGGTATGACATGGCCGACAACATTCACAGCGACCTTTTGCTGGGCACGCCCGGCGACAGGATGCTGGAGATCGCCGCCGGTTTCGGCATTATCCTGATCATTACCGGCCTTTACATGTGGTGGCCGCGTGAGGGCGGGCTCGGCGCGGTTCTGCTGCCGCGCTTCAACCAGAAGGGCCGCGCCTTCTGGAAGACGCTGCATGGCACCGTGGGCTTTTATCTTTCCGCCTTCCTGCTGCTCTTCCTGCTCTCTGGCATGTCCTGGACGGGTGTCTGGGGCACCAAGCTGACGCAAGCCTGGAGCACATTCCCCGCTGCCAAGTGGGACAACGTGCCCTTGTCTGATATCACCCATGCCGAAGCCCTGAACCATGACGGCGTTGCCAATGTGCCCTGGGCGCTGGAACAGACCCAGATGCCGGAATCCGGTTCCACTGGCGGTGTCATCGGTGTGGCGCCGGGTTTTGCCGTCGATATCGACAGCCTTGCCTCGCTGGCCAAGGCCGTAGGCTTCAACGCCCGCTACCGCATTTCCTATCCGAAGGGCGAAACCGGCGTCTGGACCATCAATCAGGACACCATGAGCTCGGATGCCAAGGATCCATTCTCGGACCGCACCGTGCATGTGGACCGCTATACCGGCCGCATTCTCGCCAGCGTCGGCTTTGAGGATTATTCGATCGCCGGTAAGGCCATGGCTGTCGGCATTCCGCTGCACATGGGCCTCACCGGTCTGTGGAACCTGATGCTGAACACGGTGATCTGCCTGTCGGTGATCTTCCTGTCCCTCAGCTCGGTGGTTCTGTGGTGGAAGCGCCGTCCTTCGCGTGGTGGCGCCCGTCTGTTCGCGCCGCAGGTGCCGTCCAACCTGCCGCACTGGCGCAGCGCCATGCTGGTGATGCTGGCCGTGTCCCTGTTCTTTCCGCTGGTCGGCCTGACGCTGATCGCGGTGCTGGCGCTCGACATTCTGGTCATCTCCCGCATTTCGCCGCTGGCCCGCGCCCTGCGCTGAGCCTGACCGCATGATGACCAAAGGGCGCGGCAAGGGACTGCCGCGCCCTTTTGTCGTGTAAGAGGCTGTTTCCCTGCCGCCGCAAAGCGGTCTAGTCTGACCGTCCAACGGGAGGACAAAACCACATGGCAACAGTGAAACTGATTTCCGATGCGGAGGCCGGGCCGCAGGTGGCGGCCGTCTTTGCCGATATCCGCAAGACGCGTGGAACGGATTTCATCAACAATTTCTGGCGCGCACTGGCGGCAGATCCGGCTGCGCTGGAGCGCACCTGGGCCGAGGTGAAGGCCATCATGGCGACGCCCGGTGCCCTCGATCCGCTCACCCGCGAGATGATCTACATTGCGGTGTCCGTTGCCAACGGCTGCTCTTATTGCGTCCACTCGCACACTGCCGCTGCCCGCGCCAAGGGCATGAGCGAGGCGCAATATGGCGAGCTTCTGTCCGTCATCGGCCTTGCCGCCAAGACCAACCATCTTGTTACCGCGCTGCAGGTTCCCGTCGATCCTGACTTTGATGTGGGGGCTGAAGCCCGATAGGCTTTGCCTCCGGCCTCGAGCATGCCTAAGGTGCAGGCAGAAGGGGCGGGCTGTGTGATGGCCTGCCGGACATGTCGAGAGGAAGAATAGCCATGGGCCGCCATATCGTTCTGACTGCCATCGCCAAGGACCGGCCTGGCCTTGTTGATGCGCTGGCCGGTGTCATCGCTGCATCGGGCGGCAACTGGCTGGAAAGCTCCATGGCCCGCCTCGGCGGCGAGTTTGCAGGCATCGTCAGCGTCGATGTGCCGGAAGACCGGGCGGCGGAGCTGGAAGTAGCCCTTGGTGCGCTGTCGGCCCAGGGCATCTCCGTCAATGTGGTCAGCGGCGGCGGTGGAAATGGTGCTGAAGGCCGCCGGCTGCGGCTGGATCTGGTCTGTCAGGATCAGCCGGGAATCCTGCGTGCCATCACCCAGGTGATTGCCGCGCAGGGCGCCAGCATCGAGACGCTGGAAACCATCGTCTCTCCCGGCTCCATGTCGGGTGAGCTGCTCTTCCGCGCCAGTGCCGACTTGATCCTGCCGGACAGCACAAGCGTCGCCAGCCTCGAAGCTGCCATCCAGGCGATTGCCGCCGACATCATGGCCGATATCGAGATGAGCGAGGATACGGAGGACTGAGCCTCCCGTATCCGCCTTATGCCGCCACAGCCCAGGCGGCGGCGTCTTCGCGGGCGCCGATGAGGGAGAGGCCCTTGGCGACGGAGGACATTTCCTCGCCGCCCGAGAGGCGCTCTGCTCCGAAGCGGTCTGCGAAGAGCCGGCGGATGGCTGGCACGAAGGATGTGCCGCCGGTCAGGAACACCTTGTCCACGTCCTTTGCCTCCAGATTGGCGCTGGTGAGCGTTGCGGTCAGCGCGTCGCTGATGCGGGTGAGGTCGTGGGCGATCCACTCCTCGAAGTCTGCCCGGCGCACGGTGGCGGCAAAGTCCTTGCCGATGGGGGCAAAGCGCAGTTCCGTTTCCTCATCGAAGGACAGCCGCGCCTTGCATTCCGACACGGCCTTGTAGAGCGGATAGCCCTGATCCGTATCCACCAGCTCGATGAAGAGCTCGATCTTGTCCTGATCGAGACAGGAGCTCAGCATCTTCTTCAGCTCGCGGTAGTCGGCGGACGCCTTGAAGACCGACAGCATGTGCCAGTGCGCAAAGTTGGAGAAGAGGTTCGGCGGCACTTCCAGCACCTTGCCCATGCTGCGGTACTGGCTGCCTTTGCCCAGCTCCGGCAGGATCACCTTGTCGACGATGCGGTAATCCAGCGTGTTGCCGGCGATGCCAAGGCCGCCGTGGCCCAGCGGCTCGGCGGTCAGGCCGCTGGCATTGCGGGCAAAGCGCATCAACGAAAAGTCGGTCGTGCCGCCGCCGAAGTCGGCGACAAGAACGGTGGCCTCACCCTCCAGCCGCTGCGCATAGGCAAAGGCTGCGGCTACGGGTTCATAGACAAACAGCACTTCCTCGAAGCCGAAGCGGGACAGGGCGGAGCGGTAGCGCTGCATCGCCAGCGCATCATCGGGGGCGCCGCCTGCGAAGGTCACAGGGCGGCCGATCACCAGCCGTCCGCCGCCCGTATCCAGCGCCTCGTCACGGTGTGCGCCCGCGCGCCGGAGGAAGGTCTCCAGCAGGTCCTCGAACTCGTAATGGGTGCCGAACACGCCGGTGCCCTTGAACAGCTTGCTGGCAACGAAAGTCTTCAGCGACTGCAGAAAACGGCACTCGCCGGTGTGCTCCATGAACTGGCGGATGGCCCACTGGCCGACGTCGGCCTTCGTGTCCGGGTGCTCGCCGCGCGGGGGCTCCAGAAAGGACAGAACGGAAGGCAGGCTGTCCACCTGATCTGCTTCGCGGCCGAAGGTGATGCTGCTGGCATTGCCTGCTGCGGTGCAGGCGGTCAAGACCGTGTTGGACGTGCCGAAATCAAGACCGATGGCCGGACGCATGGCAGGCTCCCTGAAATGTCGCTGGAGTGGGACGCCGTGCAGGCGCGCAAGGGACGTGCGGATTAGCCGATCCCGCCGCCTGAGGCAAGGGCGCAGGCCGGATTTCTACCTGATCCGCGGCAGGCTCTGTCTGCGCCTGATGTACCGGCAGTGCCGGGGTCGAAAGCCTCGGACAAGGTTGACGCCCTAGTCCTGTACCCGAACGCCACAACAGGCTTCGGAGATCGACGTTGGAACCTGTCTATCTGAACAGTCTTGCATCCCGTCAGGCCGACTGGCTGTCGGTGCGCCAGGCAACGGTGGCGCAGAACATCGCCAACGCCAACACTCCCGGCTATGCCGCCCGTGACATCGAGGCGTTCACGACGCTTCTGGATGAAACCAGCCTGGTGATGACCGCAACCCACGGCCGCCATATGGGGAGCCTCGGGGATGCGCCCGAAGCGTCCAAGGTCGGCAAGGCGGAAAGCTGGGATGTGGCCCACTCCGGCAACAGCGTCAATCTGGAGCAGGAACTGATGAAGGCCGGTGAGGTTGCGCGCGACCATGCGCTCAACACCAGCATCATCAAGTCCTTTCACCGCATGTATCTGGCAAGCCTGAAGGGATAAGCGATGATCGACCCGCTGGCAGCAACTCTCAAGATCTCCGCTTCCGGCCTGCGCGCCCAGTCCGACCGCCTGCGTATCGTGTCGGAAAACCTCGCCAATGCGCAATCGACCGGCAAGACTCCGGGCTCAGACCCCTACAAGCGCAAGACCATCACCTTCGAAAGCGAAGTTGACCGGGCCCTGTCCGCCGATCTGGTGAAGGTCAAGGGCATCGGGTCCGACAAGGCGCCTTTCAACGTTGAGTACGATCCGGGTCACCCGGCTGCCGACGAAAATGGCTACGTCAAGATGCCGAATATCAACATGCTGGTCGAAATGGCCGATATGCGTGAGACGAACCGCTCCTACGAAGCCAACCTGAAGATGATGACGCAGGCCCGCAGCATGATCATGCGCACCATCGACCTCCTGAGGGATTGAAGATGATCGACCAGATTTCCGCCATCAAGTCCGCCGGTGACGGTATCACGTCGCAGGTCTCCCAGACCCGCTATGTCGCAGGCGGCGTGCCGCTCGGCGGTGCGGCGCCCGCCAATGCAGTGCCCGAGGTCAGCTTCACGGACACCATGGCTTCCGTAACGCAGGAGGCCATCGAGCGCGTGAAGGAAGGCGAAGCCGTTTCGATCGCCGGCATCAGCGGCAAGGCTTCGGCCCAGCAGGTGGTGGAAGCCGTGATGGCCGCCGAGGCCTCGCTGCAGACCGCCATCGCCATCCGCGACAAGGTCGTCTCCGCCTATCAGGAAGTCAGCCGCATGGCCATCTGAGGCTCCGGCCCGGATGATCTTGAATTCAGCCCGCACCATGGGAGTTTGACATGAAAGCTCTGGCAATCGCAGCGACCGGCATGAGCGCCCAGCAGCTCAATGTCGAAGTCATCGCCAACAACATCGCCAACATCAACACCACTGCCTTCAAGCGGGCGCGGGCCGAGTTCACCGACCTGCTCTATCAGGCCGAGCGCCTTCAGGGTGTACCGAACCGGGGCGGTGAAGATCCGGTGCCGGAAGGTGCGCAGCTGGGTCTTGGTGTGCGTTCCGCCGCCATCCGCAAGCTGCACATCCAGGGCACCATGAACCAGACCGGCAACGAGCTGGACATCGCCATCGACGGGCGCGGCTGGTTCCAGGTGACAGGTCCGGAAGGTGAGGTGCTTTACACCCGCGCTGGCGCTTTCAACAAGAATGCTGAAGGCCGCATCGTGACGCTCGATGGTTATGCCATTGAACCGGCAATCATCATTCCGCCGGAGACGGTTGAAGTCACCATAAATGAGTCCGGTACGGTCTTTGCCAAGGTGGCAGGTCAGGTGAACCCGCAGGAACTGGGGCAGCTGGCCATGACCAACTTTGCCAATGATGTCGGCCTTGAGGCCGTCGGCGGCAATCTGTTCCGTGAGACGCCGGCTTCGGGTCCGGGCATTGCCGGTCTCGCCGGTGATCCGGGCTTCGGCATCATCCGCCAGGGCTACACGGAAGCTTCCAACGTGGATCCGGTGAAGGAAATCACTGAGCTGATCTCGGCGCAGCGCGGATATGAAATGAACTCCAAGGTCATCAAGGCCGCGGACGACATGTTTGGCGTGGTGACGCAAGGCATCCGCTGATCCGTAAGGACAGCCGGGACACTTTCGTTGAAACGGGGCCGCCGGGAGTGCTCAAACTCTTTGTTTTCACGCAAGTGCGGGCGCAAGACCGGTTCCCGCCCTTGCTGGAATTGCTCTAGGAGAGCTGCGATGCTGACACGGCTTTTCATCTGCATGATGCTGGCAGGCCTTGCCCTCACGGCCGCCATGCCCGGTGCGCGCGCCTCTTCTGTGGATCTTCCTGTGCTGCGTTCAGGCGTCCGGCAGGGCGAAGTAATCAGTGCCGATCAGGTGATCATCCGGCGGTTTCCGCTAAGGACGGTTCAGCGGTTCTCCGTGGTCGAGCACCGGGAAGAACTGGCCGGGCGTGTCGCCCGCCGTTCTCTGCAGCCAGGCGTCCCGGTGCCCGCAACTGCCGTTGCGGTGGAGACGGTGATCAAGCGCGGCGAACCTGCCCGGCTGATCTTCCGCGAAGGCGGCCTGCAGATCATTGCTCAGGTCGAGGCGCTGCAGAATGGATCTGTGGGATCTTTCATCCGCGCCAGAAACATCGACAGTGGCCTCATCATCACCGGCCGGGTTCAGCCGGACGGCTCCATTCTGGTAGGTGATTGACCATGCGGCGGATATTGGTTGCAGTTCTGGCTCTGGCCATAGGCGCCGCCGGCTTCACGGCATCTGCCAGCGCCATGGTGCGCATCAAGGACATCGCGTCGCTCCAGGGCGTGCGTGACAATCAGCTGGTAGGCTATGGTCTTGTCATCGGCCTTCAGGGATCCGGGGATACGCTGCGCAACGCTCCTTTCACGGAACAGTCCCTTCAGTCCATGCTCGACAGTATGGGCATCAATGTTCGGGATGCGCGCTTGCGCACCCGCAATGTCGCGGCTGTGGTGGTCACGGCGGATCTTCCCGCCTTCATTGGTCAGGGCTCGCGCATTGACGTCAGTGTCTCGTCCCTCGGTGATGCCTCGTCTCTGGCTGGCGGCACGCTGGTTGCCACGCCATTGCTGGGTGCGGACGGAGCGGTCTATGCAGTGGCGCAAGGAGCGGTGGCCGTTTCCGGCTTTTCCGAGGCCGGTCAGGCCGAAAGCCTGCGCCAGGGCATTCCGACAGTCGGCCGTATTCCCAATGGCGGCATGATCGAACGCAATCTGCCGGACCGTTTCGCCAATATTCCCGGACTGGTGCTTGAGCTGTCCAATCCGGACTTTCGCACGGCCGTGCGTGTGGCCGATGCCATCAATCGCTACACTAAGACCACCTATGGCGTTTCGTCGGCCCGCGAAAGAGATCACCGTTCCATCGATCTGACACCGCCAGCAAAAGTCAACCTTACCCGGTTTATGGCGGAGATCGAGGGGTTGATGGTGCAGCCGGATCAGTCTGCGCGCGTTGTCATCGATGAGCGGACGGGAACGGTGGTGATCGGCCGCGATGTGCAAATTTCAACTGTCGCTGTGACCCACGGCAATCTGACGGTCCGCATCACCGAGGCGCCAGAGGTGTCCCAGCCGCAACCCTTCGGCAATGGTGAGACTGTGGTGACGCCGCGCACCTTCATTGATGCGGATGAAAATGGCGGGCAGCTTGCCATCATCGGCGGCACCGACCTGCAGACGCTTGTGCGCGGTCTGAACCGTATCGGCCTCAAGCCGACCGGTATCATTGCCATCCTTCAGACGATCAAGACGGCAGGCGCCCTGCAGGCGGAGCTGGTGATCCAGTAGGCCTTGCCGCTCTCAAACTCCGGAATCTCCCGGCAGCCCCCTGCCCACACAGCTCCCGGGGGAGTGCACGATCTGCAGCCGTATGGCTGCAGATCGTGCCGCATTTCAGCTCGCCGTCTCTTCCGCAAGCCAGCGCTGCCTTCACGGCATCCGGCCAAGCCCCGCACAAGCCTCGGACGGCATAGTCGGGCCAACAGCGACTGGAAGGATTTCCTGCCCATGATCCCGTGCATGACCCCGGCTGGAGCCCTGCGCCCACTGTTCCGGCGTTCTGTCTGCCGCGTCCTGACTATCTCCTGCATGCTGTCACTGGCAGCGCTGGGCCTTGTGGTCCCGGCTGGCGCCCAGACGGCCTCCAACCTGCGCAATGCATCGGCCACTGCTCTGCCGGTGCCTGCCCCGGCAGAGCCTGGTGAAGAGGGAGCGCCAAGCGATGCTGCGCTCTACTGCCAGAATATGGGCTCGGCGGCGAGTGATGCCCGTCTTGCCTGGCAGACCTGGAACCTCATTGCACTGGAAGAACGGCTTCAGAACCGCATCCGCGAGCTCGAACAGAAGCGCGCCGAATACGAGGAATGGGTCCAGCGGCGTGAGAAGGTCCTTGGCGAAGTCGAGGGGCATGTCGTGTCGATCTTTCAGCGCATGCGGCCCGAGTCGGCTGCAGCCCAGCTGGCGACGCTGGATGAAGATACCGCCGTTGCCGTGCTTGTGAAACTCAATGCCCGCGCAGCCAGCCAGATCCTGGATGAAATGGATCCCGCCCGCGCGGCCCAGCTCACCCACTCCATGGCTGGACTTTCAAAATCCGAAGCACAGGGGAGCCTTTGATGCGCCTGTTGATCCCTCTCGCCCTTTGCCTTGTGTCAGCAGGTTGTGCAGGTCAGATGAACGACATTGGCCGCGAACCGGCAATGACGCCCGTGGGCTATGGCCTCGCATCCCAGCCCGCTGCGGTCTACCCGCTCAACACCTTCAAGCCGAGTGGCCGCAAGGACTACAATTCGCTCTGGGTGTCAGGCCGCGATGATTTCTTTTCAGATCCCCGCGCCCGCCGTGTTGGCGATGTTATCACCGTGCTGATTGCCATCAATGACAAGGCAACGCTGAACAACAATTCGGCCCGCGGGCGCGATGGCAAAGTCGGAATCGGCGGCGGGTTCTCGGCCAGTGCCGGCGGTTCGGGAACCTCGGCAGATCTCTCCTTCGACACCAAGTCCGGCTCTTCCTCCAACTCGCGCGGCACCATCGACCGCAAGGAGGAGATCGAGCTGCAGGTGGCTGCGGTTGTTACCGACCGTCTGCCGAACGGCAACCTCGTGATTTCCGGCTCTCAGGAAGTCCGGGTGAACTACGAGATGCGAGTGCTGAATGTCGCGGGCATTGTCCGCCCGCGTGACATCGGCGGCAACAACACCATCGATTACAACAAGATAGCAGAAGCGCGCGTGTCCTACGGCGGGCGCGGGCGCATCTCGGAGATCCAGCAGCCCGCCTGGGGCCAGCAGGTCATCGACACTGTTTCACCCTTCTGAAGGGCCTGTTGAGGAGGCGTTTCCATGGCTGATCTTGCCAATGATCCTGACGGGCGCGATGGCTCGTCCGGCGGCTCCATCGGCAGCTTCATCCTGATCCTGCTTCTGCTGACGCTGCTTGGTGGGGGGATCGGTGCCGTCGCTGGCCTGCACTTTACGGAAACGGTCCGCAAGGCTGTCGCCGGTCAGGCCGCGACCGCTCCGGAAGAGCCTGATCTGGAGCAGATTTATCTCGCGCCCGTCAGGCTCAGGGAGCTCAAGCCGCTGGTGACCAACCTGGCCGCTCCGCGGGAGGCCTGGGTGCGGCTGCAGGCCTCGGTCGTGATCGACCAGGAGGGCATCGATGATGTGATCGTCCTGCTTGGCTACATTGAGGAAGACGTTCTGGCTTACATGCGCACTGTCACGCTGGCCCAGATCGAGGGAGCGGCAGGCCTTCAGCATCTGCGTGAAGATCTCAATGAGAGAGCACGGGCCCGCTCGGGCGGCAAGGTGCGCGAGCTGATCCTTGAATCCCTGGTGGTGCAATGACACGCAGGCTGCTGACCGCCATTCTTCTGCTGCTAGCTGGCACTGTTGCTGCCGGTGCGCAGGCCCTGCCGGATCTGTCCTCGCTGCTGCCAGCGGGTGAGGCCAGCGCCAGCGGCCGCATTGTACAGGTGATCGCACTCCTCACGGTGCTGTCGGTTGCGCCGGGCATTCTCATCATGGTGACGAGTTTTACCCGCTTTGCCATCGCCTTGTCGTTTCTGCGCTCCGGCATCGGCCTGCAGACGACGCCGGGCAACCTGATCCTGATTTCCCTTGCCCTGTTCATGACTTTCTATGTCATGGCGCCCACCTTCGACCGGGCGTGGAACGAGGGCGTCAAGCCGCTTCTGGCCAACGAGATCACCGAAGAGGTTGCCTATGAGCGGATCACGGATCCGTTCCGCGACTTCATGCTGTCGCAGGTGCGGGAGGCGGATCTGGTGCTGTTCGATGACCTTGCCGCCGGCCGTGTGACCAATGAAACCTCCGCAACGCCGGACAAGGTCGAGCTGCGGGTTCTGATCCCAGCCTTCATGATTTCGGAACTGCGCCGGGGCTTCGAGATCGGCTTCCTGATCGTTCTGCCGTTCCTTGTGATCGATATGATCGTTGCCACCATCACCATGTCCATGGGCATGATGATGCTGCCGCCCACGGTGATCGCCCTGCCGTTCAAGGCGTTGTTTTTCGTATTGATTGATGGATGGAATCTGCTGGTGGGCAGCCTGGTGCGGTCGTTCTTCTGAGATCGCCGGTGGAGGTACTCAAGGCATGGCGCGGCTTGCGCCGTGCCTTTTTTGTTTGAGGCGCCTGGATTTGCCCCTTGGCAACGCCGCTTTTGTGGTGCTAGCTTCTGGTCAGCTTCACGCAAGCCAGCAGCGCTAGCGTGAATATCACAGCAGGTTGAGCCCGCCCACCCTTTGAGGCTCAAAGGCATGATGCCGTCCTGCTGTACCGGTGAAAGCCCGGTATGTCCCCTTCAACTTTCCATATGAAAGGGACTAGATATGTCCAGCCTTCTGACTAACGCCTCCGCCATGACGGCGCTGCAGACCCTGAACAAGACCAATGCGTCCATGTCTCAGGTTCAGAGCCGCATCTCGACCGGCCTGCGCGTTTCCACCGCTCAGGACAACGCAGCTTACTGGTCCATCGCCACCACCATGCGTTCCGACAACATGGCTCTGTCGGCCGTGAAGGACGCCCTGGGTCTTGGCGCTGCTACCCTCGACGTGCAGTACACCGCCATGGACAAGGCCAAGGAACTGGTTGACGACATCAAGGCCAAGCTCGTTGCTGCCCGTCAGCCGGGTGTGGACCGTGCAAAGATCCAGGCAGACATCACCGAGCGTCAGGGCCAGCTGAAGACCATTGCCGACTCGGCAGTGTTCAACGGTGAAAACTGGCTGTCGGTCGACTCTAGTGCAGCTGATTATAACGGCACCAAGTCCATCGTGGGCTCGTTCAGCCGCGCTGGTGGTACGATTTCGATCGACACGATCACGATCGACATCACCCAGACCGAGCTGTACGACAGCGCCGATCAGTCTGGTATCATCGACAAAGATCGTACCGTCGGCGGCACCACCGCTAAGGTTTCGACCATCAACATCTCGGCTCTGACGGACTCCGCGGCCGACCTGACGACCTTGGAAGAGACGATCTCCGCCGTTGACGGTGCTCTGCAGGACATCGCCGACGCAGCGACCCTCATCGGCTCGGTCAAGAGCCGCGTCGACGGCCAGAAGAGCTTCGTGACCGCCCTGACCGATGCCATCGAGCGTGGTGTCGGCCAGCTGGTTGACGCAGACATGAACGCTGAATCGACCCGTCTGCAGGCCCTCCAGGTCCAGCAGCAGCTCGGTATCCAGGCTCTGTCCATCGCCAACTCCAACAGCCAGAACATCCTCTCGCTGTTCCGTTGATTTCAAGCCGCCAGCCGGCCTGAAACAGGAAGCCGCGCCCTCCCGGGCGCGGCTTTTCTGCTTTTGTGCGCCCGCAAGCCTCACGCCAGCCAGACCCGCGATAGTCGGGGCACGATCTCATCGACCTAGCACAGGGGTGTCGAATGCCGGGCCGTGAACATGCAGAAAAACTCTGGGCAAACCTCATGGAACTGGGCGCCAGGCGCCTCATCGCCCTTGCGCTCATCGGCATTGCCACGGTCGTCACAGTGGGCCTGGGGGCTTACTATCTCAGCCGCCCGCAAATGACGCCGCTTTACACCGGTCTTGAAGGGGACGACGTAAGCCGCATGGGTCAGGCCCTTCAGGACGCAGGCATTCTCTTTGACGTCAGCGAGGACGGGACTTCAGTCCTCGTGACCCCCGGCTCCGCACCGCGAGCCCGTATGCTTCTGGCCGAACGCGGCCTGCCGCGCGGCACCGGTACCGGTTACGAGCTGTTCGACAATCTCGGGTCGCTGGGGCTGACATCCTTCATGCAGGACGTCACCCGCCTGCGCGCCATTGAAGGCGAACTGGCCCGCACTATTCAGCTGATGCAGGGTGTGCGGGCCGCCCGCGTTCATATCGTGATGCCGGAAAAAGGCTCCTTCCGCCGCGACCAGCAGCCGCCGTCAGCCTCCGTGGTCATCCGCGCTGACAGCCCTGATGACGTCCGGATGGCCGACGCTATCCGGCACCTTGTCGCGGCAGCTGTTCCGGGGCTGACGTCGGATAAAGTGACGGTCCTCGATACCTCCGGCACCCTGCTGGCGTCGGGTGCAGATCCTGCCAACGCATCCGCAGGCCAGATGGCCAGTCTCGAGAGCGCCATCAGTGCACGCATCCAGGAAAGCATCCGCAAGACCCTCACGCCTTATCTCGGGCTTGATCATTTTCAGGTCAGTGTCGCGGCGACCCTCAACACGGACCGGCGCCGCGTCGCCGAGACGATCTTTGATCCGGACTCCCGCGTTGAGCGCTCGACCCGCAGCATCCGCCAGAGCGAGGCCTCGCAGAACGCCAGTACCCAGACTCCGACGACTGTGGAGCAGAACTTGCCGGAAGAGCAGGTTCAGGCCGATGGCGGTGAGCGCTCCAGCGAGGAAAACCAGCGCCGTGAAGAGACGGTCAACTATGAGATTTCCACCAAGGTGATCGAGACCTCGCAGGAGGGCTATCAGGTGGAGCGTCTGTCCATCGCCGTTCTGGTGGACCGGGTTCGTCTCATCGAGGCACTTGGCGGCAACCCCGATCAGAACCAGATTGATGATCAGCTGAAAGAGATCCAGGAGCTGGTCGCCTCCTCCGCCGGTGTCAGCGCGAACCGTGGCGACTCCATCAAGGTGTCGGTGGTCGAGTTCTTTGCCGGTGCCCGGGACATGGAGGCCGCTCCGCCGCTGTCGATTACCGAGCTGCTGATCCGCCAGTCGGGCAATGTCATCAATGCCGTCGCCATCCTGGGCGTTGCCGGCCTGCTGATCTGGTTCGGCCTGCGTCCGGCGCTGTCTGTCCTGATCCCGCAGAGCCGGGAAAAGCCCGCCGAGATTGCCGAAATGGCAATGGATGGCTCTCCGGAAGCGCTGGCCGCGCAGTTTGGCGGACAGGCCGCTCTCGGTGGGCCGGATCACTCCCTGCTGCTGGCTGATCTGACCAACAAGATGAACCAGTCGCCGATCAAGAAGCTGGAATCCCTGCTCGAGCTGAATGAGGAACAGTCCGCTGCCATCCTGAAGCAGTGGATGTATGAGGCGGAGCGCGCCTGATGACCCCCAAACCCATCGCCTCGCGCCTGCCGGTGCTCTCGAGTCCCGTGTTCCAGCATCTCAGCAGTGCCGAAGTCATCATGGCTGAAGTGATGCCGGTGGTGGAACGTGCGCCGGAACCCACGATCGAAGAACGGCTTGCCGCTGAATATGCGCGCGGTGTCCGTGCCGGGCGGGAAGAAGCCCGCCTGGCTGCGGCAGAAGATCTGGAGGTTCAGGTCACCGCCCTCCGGTCAGAGGCTGCCGCCGCGCGTGAAGCTTTCGAGGAAGAGCAGGCAAGGCAGCTTTCCGATGGCATCGCCAACGCCGTGGCCAGCCTGTCGCACCGCATGTCCGATGCTGTCGAACAGGTGCTTCTGCCGTTCCTGGAGCATGCCGTCCGGGACCAGGCAGTCAGCCACTTCTCCGCGACGCTGCAGGAGCTTCTGACCGGCCGGTCTGCCGTATTCGAGGTCAGCGGACCGAGCGCTCTCCTGGACCGGGTCATGCATCAGCTCGGGCCGCTGGCAGGTTCCGTCACTGTCCGGCAGGGCGACACGCCGGAACTGCAGGCCGTGCTTGGCGACACGATCATCGAGACGCAGATGGCGGATTGGCTTAGGCGCCTCAAGACGATGCGGGAGACCGAAGAATGAGTGCAGGTCTGCAGGCAAACGAGATCATCATTGTCCGCCGCCGCGCATCGCTTGAAAGCGATACTGTCAAGGGCGGGGTCTGGAAGATTGCTTTCGCAGACTTCATGACCGCCATGATGGCCTTCTTCCTCGTGATGTGGCTGATCAACGTCACGGACGAAAGTGTGCGCAAGGGCGTTGCCCAGTACTTCAACCCGGTGAAACTGGCCTCCACCACCCAGACCCGCAAGGGATTGAACGATCCTGATGTGCCTGGACCGGAGATCACCAATCCTGCCAAGATCGATGTGCAGATGGAGACCACGCCGGATCCGGACGGCAGCCCCGGAGCTGCAAACGGCTCCGATGCGACCGGGTCTATGCCATTGCGGGAGGGGCTTGTTGCAGGCCGCAGGGCAGGGGAGTTCAATCCGACGCTCTCTGAAGCTCAGCTTTTCAGCGACCCCTATGCTGTTCTGGATCAGCTGGTCGGCACACTTGGGGATCAACTGGAAGCCGGAGTGGCGCCTGAAACTGTTGGCATCGGGCAGCAGCAGACCGAAGGCGCTCAGGGCGGTGATGCATTCCGAGACCCGTTTGATCCGATGTACTGGCAGTTTCTCCCGGGCCGCAAGACTTCGGTGCAGGATGGCGGGCCGGCAGCTTCAGTGACAGGTCAGACAGCCATTGGCACTGTTGCCTTCGAGGCCCCGGCCACCGGTGAAGAAGGTGAGGCTCCGGCTCAACCACAGGGCACAGCTGCAGGACAGGTCCCGCAAACCGAGCCGGACGCCCCTCTGACGGCGGCCGCCCTTCCGCAGCCGAAGGAGGGCGTTGGGCCTGTGACAGTGACGGAAGCCGTGGCTGCTGCGCCGCAGCAGACTCCTGTGGCAGAGGCGCCCAAACCGGCGGCGCCGGAACCTGCAAAAGCTGAGATGGCAAAAGTTGAAACGGCAGAGGCAGAACAGGCCGCATCGAGCACGGAAGCGGCTGCTGCTGAAATCCGCGAGGCGATCACCTCTTCTGCCAATGGCCCTCTGGCCGAGACGGCCAGCCGCATCGAAGTCTCAAGGCAGGATGGCGGTGTCCTGATCAGCCTGACGGATGCAGAAAACTTCGGCATGTTCGCTGTCGGCTCGGCAGAACCGCGGCCGGAGCTTGTGAAGCTGATGGAACGGATCGGTGCCGTCCTGTCGTCCCGTCCGGGCAAGATCATCATTCGCGGGCACACGGATGCTCGGCCCTTCCGGTCGGCCAGCAATGACAACTGGCGCCTGTCCACCTCCCGCGCCCACATGGCTCTTTACATGCTGGTGCGGGGCGGGGTGGATGCCGGCCGTATCGATCGCGTCGAGGGCTATGCTGACCGCGAGCTGAAGCAGACGGATGATCCCTATGCGCCGGCAAACAGGCGCATCGAGATCTTCCTGATGGAGGAGGGCGCGTGATGGCGGGACCGGTCGCGTCTGACCGCAGCGTCGCATTCGTGCGCAACGCGGCATTGAGCCTCTTTCTGGTCCTGCCCTTCGGACTTGCTCATGATGCGGCGGGCACTCGGGCTGCGGCTCAGGACGTTGCGGCCCTGCCTCAGGCAAGTGCGCCCTACGAGATGGTTCGGACCCTGCAGATGCTGCAGGGACAGGTGGCGCAGGGCAACACCCAGGCCCATCTGGCTCAGCGCACCCTTCTGCAGCACATGAATGAGATGTTTCTGGCAGCGCCGCCATCGACCTGGGCAGACGCCCGCAATGCACGCGCCGCCGTCATCCATCTGCTGAGTGGCGGGCATCCCGATGTTATCCGCAAGCTCTTGACCCTGAAGGCTGCGCCCGCCGTCGAGGAGGACCTCATGCGCGGCGCGCTGGCCTATGTGGATGGCCGGCCCGAAGAAGCCCGGCGTTTGTTATCCGGCTACGATCCTATGGACATGGCGCCCAATCTGGGCGGTCAGGTTGCCCTGGTGCGCTCGGCTCTGGAAGTGGCAGATAATCCAAAGGAGGCGATGCGTCTGCTCGCCATCGCCCGTCTGCTGATGCCCGGCACGCTGGTTGAAGAGGCGGCTTTGCGCCGCGAGGTCTTTGTCGCAGGCAAGCTGGGTGACATCGAGGGGTTTCAGTCGCTGTCCATCCGTTATCTGCGCCGCTTCCGCGGCTCGATCTACGAGGGGGACTTCCGCCGCCGCTTTGGACTGGCGCTGGACTCGCTGGGGTTCAGCGAGGACGACGACCGCTTTGCCTTGCTGGAAAGTCTGCTGGCGGAATTCGATGAAGATACGCGCCGCGGCTTCTATCTCCGCCTGGCCCGCCGGGCCGTGGCGGGCGGCCATATTTCGATTGCCCGCAAGGCCTCCGAGCGGGCCATGCCGCTGGCTATGCCCGGAACCTATGACGAGACCCAGCTGAAGCTCTATCAGGCGGCAGTGTCGCTGCGCCCCGAGGATATCCAGAATACACGTCAGTTGCTCTGGTCGATCGACCGCAAGAGCCTCACGCCCCAGGACCGGGATTTGATGGATGCGGCTTACATCGTTCTCAATCACGTCCGCGATTGGCCCGAGCCGCCACGCGGTGTGATCGGCGAGTTCGGTGCCTATGCCATCTTGCCTGCGCCAGCCGATGCCTCCTGGAGCAAGCCGGTCATGCGGCAGGCCGAGCGGCTTCTGAAGCAGACGGAAGATCTGATGAACAAGCAAAAAGGGGGGTTCTGATCATGGCCATGATTGCAGCCACGGCGGCGGCGCCAGCAGCAGCTTCACCCGCCGCAGCCAGCAAGGCAGGTACGCAGGAGGAGGGCGGCAATGGCTTCTCCGATCTCATGCGCAAGATGAGCCCAAAGGACGGCAAGCAGGAAAAGGGCGGTGAACAGACACCGGCTCCGGCAGCGGCTGCTTCAACAGCGGCCCCTGATCTGACGCAAGGCGAAACCGCCTTGCCGGATTTGCTGGCGGGTCTGTTCGAGGTGCCTGTCCAGCCGGATGCCGGAGACGGCACTGCGCAGCCGGGCGGTGCTGCCTCGCTGATGGCTGCGCTGGTTCAGCCTGATGGCGCTGCCACCGCACAGATGGCTCCGGCCCTAGCGGCTGCCACGCAGGGGCAGCCGGCTGCTACCCAGCAAAGGACGGGGGCGCCAGAGCTTGGCGGCCCATGGACACAGACGGCGCAGCCCGTCATGCCCGAAGGCGTGGTCCGGTCTCAGCTGCAGGCTGCACCCCAGCCCCAGGCGCGGCAATTCATGCCGTCAGGCCCGCAGATGCCCACCAGCGCGGATCTGGCCGGACTGGATGACGCTGGTCTTATCTCCCGCCTGATCCGGTCCGATGGCGCAGCCGAAGCGGAGCCGGTGGATGATGCCGGTGCTCTCAGGGTTGCTGCAGGCATGGGCAAGATCAATGTGACGCGCGAAGAAACGCATTTTGCGCCGTCCTTGCGCCTGTCTCCGGCGCAGCAGATCGGAACCGCAATCGCTTCTGCACTGAATACGCCGCCGCAGCCTGACACGGCCCGCAGCGACGCTGCTGCGGCCGGTTTCCGCGTCCGCCCGGATGCGCCATCGGTGAAGATGCTGGAGATCCAGCTGCAGCCGATGGAACTTGGCTCGGTGAAGGTGACGATGAAGCTCACCGGCGACACCGTTCAGGTTGTCATGACGGCAAGCAATCCTGACACGGTTGAACTGCTGAAGCAGGACCGGCAGCTGCTGGACCAGATGATGCGTGCCACCGGCCACAAGGCAGACAGCATCACCATTCAGGCAGCAGGCGACGACCGCCCGGCGTTTCAGGTGACTGGCGCACAGGCAGGGCAAGGGGCGCAGGGCCAGGCGAGCGGCGATGGCCGTGGCGCGATGGCACAGGGGCAGTTCGGAGAGGCCATGGGCGGAAGCAAGGATGGGCAGGGTCAGGGTGGCAGCTCTTCCTCATCTTCTCAGGCGAACAACAGTAATGACGGCACGGAGGGGCAACAGCATGCAACGGCGGGTGATGGCCGCAGCGGCGCTTTGTATCTTTGAGCTTTTTCAGGGCGGCGGCCAGTTCGCCGCCCCGGCGCAGGCCGCTCCCGGGCAGGCCATATGCGAGCGGGAAATGGCCGCCGCAGCAAAGGCCTATCAAATTCCGCTCGGCGTTCTCTATGCAGTCGGGCTGACGGAGACGGGCCGGCGGAACTCGCTCTCGCCCTATGCCCTCAACATCGAGGGAGCGGCCAAATTTCCCGAGAACGCGAAGGCGGCGGAGCGCCAGGTGGCTGCGGCCCGGGCACAAGGCAAGAAGCTTATCGACGTGGGCTGCATGCAGATCAATCACCACTATCATGGCAAGCAGTTCCGCTCCGTAGCGCACATGCTGGAGCCGCAGGCCAATGTGCGCTACGCTGCCAGGTTCCTGAACGAGCTCCATGCCCGCCAGGGCACATGGACCATGGCCGTTGCGCGCTACCATGCCGGGCCCAACAACAACCCGGCGCAGAAGCGCTACGTGTGCAAGGTCATCACCAATATGGTGGCCTCCGGTTTCGGCAAGTGGACGCCGGAGGCAAAGTCCTTCTGCAAATAACCGCCTTTGCAATGCGGCAGGACAAGGCCCGGGAGCTGATCCGGGCCTTTTTGCTGCCGCGACCGGAGCAGCTCCGCCGCACGAAAATCCCGCAGGATGCCCGGCAACAGCCTCACGCAAGATTAACACCGTTGAATGGCAGCCGAGAGAGTTGGAAACGGGAGACGTTCCATGAGTCTTTACGGCGTAATGCGCACCGGTGTGTCCGGCATGAACGCGCAGTCCAGCAAGCTTGGCACGGTTGCTGACAACATCGCGAACTCCAATACCACGGGCTACAAGCGTGCATCGACCGAGTTCAGCTCCATGGTGCTGTCGCAAGGGTCGGGCAAATATAATTCCGGCGCTGTGAAAGCTCAGACGGTCTATTCGATTTCCAGCCAGGGCCCGGTCAGCTACACCAGTTCAGGCCTGAACCTTGCGATCGATGGCAATGGCTTCTTCGTTGTGGCCGACGGGGACGGAACGCCGTCCTTGACCCGTGCGGGCGCTTTTGTCGTCGACAAGGAAGGCTTCCTGGTGAACACGGCCGGCTACCGGCTGCAGGGGTATCCTGTTGCCAACGGCGCAGAACCCGCGATCGTCGCCAACGGCCTCGGCGGACTGGAGAACATCAATGTTTCCCAGAACCAGCTTGTTGCGACCCCGACGACCACAGCCAAGCTCTGGACCAACGTTCCCGAAGATGCCGCCCTTGTGCCGCCGGCCGACCTGCCTTCCGCCAATGCGGCCGGTGCGACTTACACCTCCAAGACCTCGCTCGTTGTCTTCGATAATCTCGGCAACGAAGTGAAGCTTGATGTCTATTACTCGAAGACGGCGCAAACGGCCGGTGACTCCACCTGGGAAGTCACGATCTTCAATTCTGCCGATGCGGCCCCTGGCGGTGGTTTCCCCTATACCTCGGGCCCGTTGTCGACCCAGACGCTGACCTACAGCCGTACGACCGGCAAGCTGGACGCGGCGAGTGCCACGGCTATCAACGTTGCCGTTCCCAACGGCGGCACCTTCGACATTGACCTGTCCGGCTCCACTTCCGTGGCAGCTGAGTTCGGCATTGCCGAGGTGGGCCGCAACGGTAATGCCCCCAGTGCCGTGGAGAAGGTGGAGTTCAGCTCGGACGGCACCCTGAGTGCCGTTTACGGGGATGGCAGCCGCCGTGCCCTCTACCGCATTCCCCTGGCAACCGTGCCGAGCCCTGACAAGCTCACGGTGCTCTCGGGCAATATCTATTCTGCATCGAACGACTCCGGTGAAATCCGCGTCGGCTTTCCGGATGAGAATGGTCTTGGGAAGCTGGAAGTTGGCGCCAAGGAAGACTCCAACGTCGACATCGCCACCGAGCTGACTTCGATGATCGAATCCCAGCGTGCCTTCACGGCCAATTCCAAAGTCTTCAAGGCAGGCTCCGACCTGCTGGAAGAGCTCGTGAACCTGGCGCGCTGACGGTCAGACCAAGGATGGAACTTCTGCCATGAGCCTGTCCGTAGCCCTGAAGGCCGCACAGTCTGCACTGAGCGCAAGGCAAATCGAGACCGCCACAATCTCGCGCAATATTGCCGGAGCACAGCAAGCAGGCTTCACCCGCAAGTCGGTCATGCTGAGCACCGTCATCTCTCAGAGCGGGACCGGCGGAGGCGTGCGCGTCGATGGCATCGCGCGCTCCACCGACAGCGGGCTTTACAAGGCGCTGCTTGGTGCAACTTCCCTTGCAAACTCCCAGAACGAGCTTGCTGCAGGTCTCGACAAGCTGGCGGGCACAACAGGTGATACGGCGCTGCAGCGCTCCCCTGCGGCGCAGCTTGGGAAGCTCGAAACAGAGATCCAGAAATTTGCGGCTGAGCCAGGCAACTCGATCCTGGCGCAGTCCATGCTGACATCCGCGAAGGATACGGCCCAGCTTCTGAATGAGTACACCAGCCTTGTTCAGGGGGCGCGGGCAGATGCCGATGCCGATATCGGCGCGTCCGTGAGCAGGATCAACGAGTTGCTGGGACAGATAGAGAGTCTCAACACGATTATCGTGAAAGGCTACTCGTCCGGGGCAGATATCACGGATGCCATGGACAGCCGGGATCAGGCGCTTCTCGCCCTTTCCGAAGAAGTCGGAATCTCTACCCTGACCCAGCCCGATGGCGGGGTGGTGATCTACACCGACAGCGGCGTCACTCTGTTTGAAACCTCCGCCCGCACCGTGTCCTTCGAGCCGACGATCTCTTTCATGGCCGGCACGGCGGGAAACGCCATCTTCATTGACGGAGTGCCGGTCACGGGTCCTTCTGCCATCATGCCGGTGTCGACCGGACGCCTGCATGGCTTGACCCAGCTGCGCGACAATGTGGCCGTCACCTATCAGAACCAGCTCGACGAAATCGCAAGAGGGCTGATCGAGGCCTTCGCCGAAAGCGATCAAACCGGCGGCGGCGGGCCGGATCAGGCGGGGCTCTTCACCTGGGCGGGCGGTCCTGCCGTCCCTGCGTCGGGCACCTTGTCTGCAGGACTGGCCGGCAGCATCCGCATCAATGCAGCCGCAGATCCCGATCAGGGCGGAAGCCTTGATCTGCTGCGTGATGGCGGCATGGCAGGCGCCAACTACGTCTACAATCCGAGTGGATTTGCAGGTTACACCGCGCGTCTGGATCAGATGATCACAGCGATGAATGACACGTCCCGTGTCTTTGACCCAGGCGTTGGCCTTGATCCGACAGCTTCTCTCAAGGGTTTTGCCAGTTCTTCGGTCGGCTGGCTGGAAGCGGGGCGCAAGTCATCCGCAGCCACAGTGGAAGTGCAGTCGGTGATCGTCACCCGCACGGCCAATGCCCTGTCCAACACAACTGGCGTCAATCTTGATGAGGAAATGACGCTTCTTCTCGATATCGAACGTGCCTACGGAGCGGCTGCCAAGCTGGTGACGGCTGTTGACCGCATGCTTCAGAACCTTCTGGACTCTGTGAGGTAAGCCATGACAACGCCACGCATATCCTCCTACACCTTTGCCGACACCAGCCGCAGCCAGTTGATGCGCCAGACGGCGCTGGTCGACCGGTTGAAAATGGAAATGTCGTCCGGCCGCAAGGCCGACGTGGGTCTGGACCTGGGCGGACGAACCGGAGACGCCGTGACTGTCCGGTCGGAGTTCGACCGCCTCAACAGCCTTGTTGATACGAATGCCCTGCTGTCTTCGCGTCTTGGCGTGACGCAGGCTGCCATGGACGACATTCTCAACTCGGCACAGGACATGCTCAAGACCCTCGTGGCCGTGCGTGATGCCAATGGAGCGAGCATTGGCGGCCAGAACATGGCCCAGGGAAACCTGAAACTGCTCATTTCGCGCCTGAATACCCAGACTGGCGGCGTTTATGTCTTTGGCGGGGTCAACACCGCAGAGGCGCCAATAACCGATTACTTTGCGCAGCCTGCATCTGCCAGCAAGACGGCACTGGACGCTGCCTTCTTCGCCGAATTCGGCTTCACTCAGTCTGACCCCGCAGTTGCGAACATTCCTGCGGCCGATATGAAGACCTTCATCGATGGCGCATTCCAGACTCTCTTCGAAGATCCGGAGTGGGGAAACAACTGGTCTTCCGCAACCAATGAGCTGATGAAGAACACCATCGCTCCCGGAGAAGCAGTCGACACAACTGTGAGTGCCAACGAAAAGGCATTCCGCCAGCTTGCTTCCGTCTATGCGATGATTGGCGATCTTGGCGCGACGGGCCTTAACGAGCTGGCCTACAAGACGATTCTCGACAAGGCGATCACGGTCCTGGGTGATGCTGTTGTTGGTGTCACGAATGCCAAAGGCAAGCTGGGGCTTGTGGAAGAGCGTGTGACGGAGACGAATGACCGTCTCAAGACGCAGACCGATATTCTCAACAAACGGGTCCTTATCCTCGAGCATATCGACCCCGAAGAGACTTCGGTGCAGCTCAACACCGCGCTGACACAGCTGGAAACCACCTATGCGGTCAGCGCGCGCATGCAGAACCTGAGCATCCTCAACTACCTGTGATCCATTTAGCCGGCGCAGCGGCCGCTCGCGGCCCGGCGCCGGACGGCAGCCAACACCAGAGAGGTGCCATGTACAAGTCCTCCTATGCCCAGACGATGGATGAGTTCGGAAATGATCCACGTCAGGATGAGCGCGAGGCGCTCGGGATCGTCATCGGCCAGCTTGAGCTGGCGCGTGAGAAGGGTGTCCGCTCCCGGGAGGCTGTCGAAGCCATTTTCAATGCGCGCCGGGTATGGACCTTTCTGCTGGAAAGCCTGTCGGAGAACAGCAACGAGCTGCCGGTGGAAATCCGGGCAGATCTGATCTCCATCGGCATCTGGGTCCTGAAGGAGCTGGAGCGCCTTCGCCGTTACGAGACGGAAAGCTTCGACGCCATTATCGAGATCAACGGGATCATCCGTGACAGCCTGAGGGGGTGACTGCCATGCACATTGCCCTGAAAGCCGGCGAACGGCTCTATATCAATGGTGCAGTAATCCGCGTCGACCGGAAGACATCGGTCGAATTGCTCAACAATTGCGTCTTCCTGCTGGAGAACCACGTTCTGCAGGCGCATGAGACCACGACGCCGCTGCGCCAGCTTTACTTCGTGCTGCAGTCCATGCTCATGGACCCTGCCGGTGCTCCGCAGGCACGTGATCTGGCAAACATGCTGCTGGTATCGACCCGCAGGACTTTCACAAATCCGGATATTGTTTCTGGTCTTTGCCAGGTCGACGAGCTGGTGACGGAAGGGCGGCTGTTCGATGCCCTCAAGACCATCAGGAATCTCTATCCGTTAGAGGCGTCCATCATGTCGGGCAGTCTCCCGAAAGAACCGGCAGCCGCCGGCTTTGTTGCAGCCTGAGGAGGCGAAGATGACCACAGTTCAGGGCGTTGGTGCTGCCGGCGCAGCCCAGTCCCAGTCTGCCGGTACGGCAGCACGTGACCAGCTCATGCTGGACTATAATGCCTTCCTGCAGCTGATGATGGCGCAGATGAAGAACCAGGATCCGACAGAGCCGGTCGACAGCACCCAGCAGCTGGCACAGCTTGCCAGCTTCTCGCAGGTGGAGCAGTCCATCAAGATGAACACGAAGCTGGAAACCATGCTGGCGAACATGTCCTTCGGCCAGGTTGACGACCTCATCGGGCGGACCGTGACGGATGCAGATGGTGTCACGGGCATCGTCAAGTCTGTGGAAGTCTACTCCGATGGCACTGTCCTCGGCCTCGACAACGGCAAGGGCATCCTGCTCGGCCCTGGCGTGAAGATCTCCTGATCATGAACGAGGCTGATGCGCTTGATCTGGTGCGGACCGCGATCTGGACGATCATCACCGGATCCGCACCGGCAATCATTCCGGCAATGGTTGTCGGCGTCTCGATTGCACTGATGCAGGCCCTGACGCAGGTACAGGAAGTGACGCTGACCTTCATTCCGAAGATCGTCGCAATCCTGGCCATGATCGTCGTTGCCGGCCCCTTCATCGGGGCCCAGATCTATTCTCTCACCGCACTGGTCTATGGCCGGATCGAAACCGGCTTCTGACGCCGGTTTCCATTGAGCCGCTGTGCCTGAATGCGGCTCCATACTCCCGGACACCTGCCTCCGGCCGCCTGCTTCCCGGGCTCCATGTTCGCGCAAGCTTCACCGGGCACAGTTGATCCAGCGATACAGTGACCGGGAGTGGGTATGTCCGAGACAGTCGTATCAACGAGCGGACCGGATAAGCCGGAAAGCCGCCGCGATATCGGCTTTGCGATTGGCATCGCGCTGATCCTCGCCGTTCTGTTCCTGCCGATCCCGGCCTTCATGATCGATACCGGGCTTGCCCTGTCGATCGCCCTGTCCGTGCTGATCCTCATGGTCGCCCTGTGGATCCAGAAGCCGCTCGATTTTTCATCCTTCCCGACGATCCTGCTGATCGCAACGATGCTGCGTCTCGCGCTCAACATCGCCACGACCCGGGTCATCCTGTCCGAAGGTCATCAGGGTGTGACAGCGGCAGGCCATGTGATCTATGGCTTCTCGCAATTCGTCATGAGCGGCGATTTTGTGATCGGCCTGATCGTCTTTGCCATTCTGGTCACAGTGAACTTCCTCGTCATCACCAAAGGCGCGACCCGTATCGCCGAAGTGGGCGCGCGCTTCACGCTGGATGCGATCCCCGGCAAGCAGATGGCGATCGATGCGGACCTTTCCGCCGGCCTCATCGATGACAAGGAAGCGCAGAGCCGCCGCCGGGAACTGGAAGAGGAAAGCTCCTTCTTCGGCGCCATGGATGGTGCGTCCAAGTTCGTGCGTGGTGACGCCATTGCCGGCCTTATCATCACGGCCGTGAACATTCTGGGCGGCATTGTCATTGGCACCACGCGTTATGGCATGGACCTGTCAACGGCTGCAGATGTTTTCGTCAAGCTGTCGGTGGGCGATGGTCTCGTCTCGCAGATCCCGGCCCTCATCGTGTCGCTGGCCGCCGGTCTGCTGGTCTCCAAGGGCGGCACCCGCGGCACGGCCGAGAAGGCCGTTCTGGGGCAGCTGGGCGCCTATCCGCGCGCCCTTTTCGTCGGGGCGATGCTGATGGGCATCATGGCGCTGATGCCGGGGCTCCCGACCATTCCCTTCGCCCTTCTCGGCGGTCTGATGGCCTTCATCGGCTACACCATCCCGCGCAAGCTGGAAGAAAAGCGCAAGATGGCCAAGGCCATGGCCGATGCCGAGGAAGCCAAGGCGCAGCGCGAGAGCAAGGAATCCGTCAAGGAATCCCTCAAGACGGCGGAGATCGAGCTTTGCCTCGGCAAGCAGGTCGCAGCCCAGCTTCTGGTCGGCCACAGCGAGCTGGCGCGCCGTGTCGCACGCATGCGCCGCAAGTTCGCCGAGCAGTATGGATTTGTCGTGCCCGACATCCGGGTCTCCGACAGCCTGACGCTGCCGCCGAAAGGCTACCAGATCAAGATCCACGGCACCGTCGTGGCGGCGCAGGAGGTGAAGGTCGGCGAACTTCTGGTGATGGCCAATGACGATCATCCGCTGCCGATGCTGGGCGAGCCGACGCGCGAGCCTGCCTTTGGCATGCCTGCCTATTGGGTGCCGATGGCCTATCAGGACGAGCTGAAGCGCGATGGTTTCATGCCGGCCGACAACAACACGGTGATCCTGACGCATCTGTCCGAGGTGATCCGCAACAACCTGCCGCAGCTGCTCTCCTACAAGGATATGCGCAATCTTCTGGACCGGCTCGACCCGGAATACCGCAAGCTGATCGAGGATATCTGCCCTTCGCACATCTCCTTCTCTGGCCTGCAGGCGGTTCTCAAGCTGCTCCTGTCCGAGCGTGTCTCGATCCGCAACCTGCATCTGATCCTGGAAGCGGTCGCGGAGATCGTGCCGCATGTGCGCCGCGCCGAGCAGGTGGTGGAACACGTACGCATGCGTATCGCCCAGCAGATCTGCGGTGATCTGGCCGAAGGCGGCCCCTTGCACGTGCTGCGGCTTGGCAACCGCTGGGATCTGGCGTTCCACCAGAGCCTGAAGCGCGACAGCAAGGGCGAGGTCATCGAGTTCGATATCGAGCCGCAGCTGGTCGAGGACTTTGGCACCCAGATGTCGCAGACCGTCAAGGCTCTGGTTGCCGGCGGCAAGCGCTTTGCCGTCGTCGCGGCCCCTGACGCCCGGCCTTATGTGCGCATGATCGTGGAACGCATGTTCCCGACCCTGCCGGTGCTCTCACATCTTGAAATTGCGCGAGGGGTAGATGTGGAAACCATCGGCAGTGTGTCCTGACCATGGCCGGGGCGGTCCTGTCCCAGTTCGGCGTCGAGGCGCTGCTGGCCACCTTCATGCTGTTCTGCCGGGTTGGCACCTGTCTGATGGTGGTGCCGGGCTTCGGCAGCGACCGCGTGCCAGTCAAGGTGCGGCTGTTCGTGGCGGTCTCGGCTTCGCTGGCGCTTGCGCCCATGCTGGCGCCTCAAATTCAGGCGGCGATGCCAGCTTCAGATCTCGGGACGGTTGGGCGTTTCATTCTGAGCGAGCTGTTCACCGGGTTGCTGATCGGGCTCATGGGGCGTTGCTTCATCGCCGGACTGGAGATGATCGGGACCTTCATCGCCATGTCGATCGGCTTGTCGAACATGCCGGGGATGGCCATCGAGGGCAACGAGGGCCTGCCGCCGCTGGCCAGCCTTATGACGGTGACGGCCACGGCAATGATCTTCATTACGAACCAGCACTGGGAACTCTTCCGGGCGCTGGCGCAAAGTTACAACGCCTTGCCGCCTGGTGCGCCCATCGACCCGGCGGCAGGGCTGGCACAGCTGACGGACCGGCTGTCCGACGCTTTCTGGCTTGCCCTGCGCATCGGCAGCCCTTTCGTGATCTACGCAGTCGTCATCAACTTTGCCCTCGGGCTCCTGAACAAGCTGACGCCGCAGATCCCGGTCTACTTCATTGCCACCCCATTCCTCATTGCGGGCGGCATGTACTTTCTCTTTGTCATCCTGGGTGAGGCGATCACGCTTTTCCTGGACGGCTATGCCAGCTGGCTCAGATTCGGTTGAGGCAACAATGTCGAAGAACAGCAAGGAAATCGGGCGCATTCTCAAGCTGCAGCGCCAGATCCATCAATTGTCAGCCTGGATGCTGGTCAATCTCGACCGTCAGGATGAGCAGCTTGCCGAGAAGCAGGACCGTGTGCTGCGCGCCCTGTCCGAGGGCGACCTCGCCATGCATGACCGCTTCATCCGAAATGCCTCGCAGCGCCTGAAGACCATCGCCGAGGAGCAGGCGCAACTGTCTGCGGCCCGGGAGAAAGTGGAAACGGAAATGGTCCGCCAGGGACGTATGCTGAAGGTCACAGAGCGGCGCCTTGAGACTGTGGCCAAGCTCGAACGCCAGGCAGATGAGCACCTGAGCCTGGCCGAGATCCTGGAGCGCCACGTCGGCGGGGCAACGCAAGCCTCCCACAAGCTGGACGACCTAGTTTCAAAGGCAATGAAGGCGTAACGAGGACCTTTGCCATGGCGATTTCTCCTGTTTCTGACATCGTCCTCGATGTCGCCCGCGCCGCGGATCCGCAACAGATCCGGGCAGCCGCCGCCAAGCTGCAGAGCCTTGCCTATTCGGCGTCCGGTGACAGCGGCCTGTTTGAGGATGCCATGGCGGCCGCGGGCCTCTCAGGCGGGCGCGGGCTGGATAACTCGCAGTGGCCTGTTGACGGTTTTGCGCCTGCCATCGGGTCCGCCGGTTCGGCGCGCGTGGCGATGCTAAACGATACTGCCCTGAACACGCGGACGCTGTCGCCAGCCCAGAAGTTCGAAGCGCTGATGATGCAGCAGATGGTGGAAGGAATTCTGCCTGAAGACGCGGAGAGCGTGTTCGGTTCCGGCACGGCTGGAGGTATCTGGAAATCCATGCTGGCTGAGCAGATCGGTAATCAGATGGCTGCACGTGGCGGCATCGGTATCGCGGAGCTTATCGCCAAGACCCTCGGCCAGCGGGAAACCGCCTGATGGAGCTGCTGCCTGACATGTCTGATGAAGAAAATGCAGAGATTGCACCGCCTGTTGCCCTGCCGGCCTATGTGAATGATTCACTGATCATGGCCATCATCAAGGCGCACACGGTGGTTGAGGCCGAAACAGCAGCCTTGCGGGAACAGGGAACGGCAGATCTTCGTGCCTTTGAGTTCCGCAAGAGCCAGGCCCTGCTGGAGCTTGCCCGGGCGAGCCGGACACTGCTTGCGCCAGGCGGCGATGGAGTGCGGGACGTGGCCGTCGCCACGGAGCTGAGGCGCCTGCGTGCTGCGCTGGAGGCCAATATGCAGGTGCTCTCGCTGCATCTGGATGCCGTCCGCGAGATCGCGGGAATGATCTCCCAGGCGATGCTCGAAGCGGACTCCGACGGCACTTATTCCCTTGACCACGCGAGGGTCCGCCCATGATGCGGCTCCTCTTTGCCGGCCTTTGGGTTTGCCTGACGACGCTTGGCGCCTCCTATGCCGCTGTCTACTGGATGACGCAGGACGGTAAGGGTGCAGCCAGGGACGAGCGCCTGATGGTCGGCATCGATTACGAGCAACTGAGGACAATCAACGTGCCCATCATCGAAAATGGCGCGCTGCAGGGATATGTGGTGGTGCAGCTTGTATTCACGGCGGATGGAGAGGCATTGCGCCGGAGCCCGGTGAAGCCGCAGCCTTTCATCATCGATGAAGCCTTCCGTCTGCTCTATACCGATGAGAAGCTTAATTTCCGCAGGCTTGAACGCTATGACATCGAAGGCCTCAAGGCCAAGGTCAGGGATGCCGTGAACACGCGGCTTGGAAGCAAGCTCGTGCAAGACATTCTGGTTGAAGAGTTCAACTACTTCACAAAGTCAGACGTCCTGTCGCATTGAAATTGAGCCCCTCCGGGCCTGTGACAACCTTCTGCCGGCACATCTGTCTGCCGGCTCCATCATGTCAGTTGACGGGTGGGGCGAAAGTTCGCCTGAAGCTGCCGGCAATGCCTGTCCTGTGCATCTATCCTGTGACAGGTCCCGCCGGACGTCAGATACAGACAGTCCTTCTTTTCCCTGGTGCCGCCTTGGCCGAAATCACCGGATGCTTTGCCGTCTGGGACCGGTGGGGGCTGGGCAAGTCTGACTGGTGGCTGTTGCCGGGCGCGTTTGCGCTGGCTCTTTTTGCCTTCCTGCCGGCGCGGGCGGACTGTCCGGACGCGGGCCGTACCTTTGCAGCCTATACCCGGATATATGTTGTGAATTCGCCCCTCTGACTGTGGCTTGTGGAGGCTGCGTGGCCAGGCCGGCGGGATATGGCCGGTGTGATTGTCATCCTGGCCGGCAGTCCTGATCATCATTGCAGGTCTGCACTGCGCCTGACCGGGCTCAGGGCGCAATCCGGCCACGTCGACAGCCTTTGTGTTACTGAGGCAGCGGCTTCAGGCGGGCATCCGCCAGCGCCTCGACAAGACGCCGGGTGTTTTCTTCCGGATCTTCTGACGGGTCGGCAAACTCGATGTGATGGATCTCGACACCTGAACCGCGGGCGTTCAGCGTCAGGCTGAAATAGATCCAGACCCCGTTGTTGCGGAACTCGAGGTCAAGCCGGACATCGGGCGTCGTGTCCCAGTCCGCCTCCACATGGGCGCCAAGGCCGTAACGTAACGTCTCGTTCTTGAAGAAGAGCTCGGTCGAGGACTTCACGAGGTCAGAGATATTGGCGTGTTTTTCCGTGCGCACGAAGGCGATGAAGTCGGTGACGTCGATCAGGCGCAGCTCTTCGGCAACGTCAGCAACGGCCTGTGCGAGGGCTTCTTCCCGCAGGCGCACCGAACCCGGAATCCGCGGCATCTGGCTGAAGGATCCCATGCTCATGTTGAAGCCCTCAAAACTCTCGTGCATCACACGACCTTCACTGTCTTGCGCGAATACACGTAACAGATGATTTCTGCAACCATTCTATAGAATTGCGGCGGAATCATTCTTTCCAATTCGGTACTCGCATAAAGTGAACGGGCAAGCTCGCGGTTCTCTACGACGGGAATGTTGTTTTCCTCTGCAATCTGCCGGATCTTGAGGGCGATCAGGTCTTGTCCCTTGGCAACGACAATCGGGGCAGCCGTCTCATCACGCTCGTAGCGCAAGGCTACGGCAAAATGGGTCGGGTTGGCGATCACGAGCGTCGCCTTCGGCACGGCCGCCATCATCCGGTTGCGTGCCCTGTCACGGGCGAGTGAGCGCTGGCGGGCTTTGACAAGCGGATCGCCTTCGGCCTGCTTGAACTCGTCTTTCAGCTCCTGTTTGCTCATGCGCAGGTTCTGCCGCCAGTGCATGCGGGCCCACAGAAGATCAAGGGCCACCAGCAGGATCGTCGCGATACAGATGCCCGAAAGCAGCTTCATCGACAGATGGAGGATGGTCTCGGGGAGGGCGGACGGGTCGGTGAACATGGCATTCACCAGCGCATTGGCGTTCGAGCGAAGCAGCAGGAACGCGACCAGGCTGATGGCTGTGAACTTGAAGACCGACTTGCCGAACTCGACAAGCCCCTGCATTCCGAAAAGCCGGCTCCAGCCCTTGGCGAGCGAAAGACGCGACAGTTCCGGCTTGATGCGGGTGAAGACCACCTTCGGGGCATTCTGGAAGAAGGAAGCAGCAAGGCCTGCGACCATGAGCATCGCCACGATGGGTGCGAGGAACAGCCCCAGATCCAGACTGAGGGCATGGGTGAGCTGAATTGCATCCGATCCATTTCCAATGCTGTATCCCCCCGCATTGTCGATGAAACCCGAGAGCCCGCCGCTGAGGCGCTGGACACCCGGTGAAATGACGAAACTTCCAATCAGCAAAACAGCCAGAAAGGCGGAGAGGATCGAGGCCTCCTTGGAAACAGGTATGTCTCCCTTGTCGATCGCATCCCTGATTTTCTTCTCTGTCGGTTCCTCTGTTTTAGAGTCCTTGTCGTCCTGATCTGACATTTACGCGTCCACCGGTTTGCCAGTCTCCTGCCCTGCCGTGAGGCAAGGGGCCATTGCCCCGGCTTCTGCCGGGAAGCGTGCGCCGGGCTTACCGGAAGACGGCGCTGTCTTCCTGCTTCGGATTGAGGTCGATCTCTCCGCGGCCTGCCATCTCCAGGGCAAGGTCCGTGATGGAGGAACGCGCCTGAAGCACTTCGCGCTGTCCGGCCGGTTCGCCGCCCGCCAGCTCGTGCTCGACGATCTTGCGCGTGCGCGATGTCATGGAAGACAGGATAACCTCGCGGAAGGCGCGGTCTGTTCCCTTCAGCGCCAGCACGATCCGGTCTGTCGGGATCTGGTCGAAGATGGCCATGCGCGTGCGGGCGTTCAGGTTGATGATGTCGTCGAAGGTGAAGAGCAGTCCCTTCAGCAGCTCCGCCGACTTCGGCCGTGCATCCGTCAGGCTCGACAAGGCATCTTCCATGTGGTCGCGGTCCATCTTGTTGAGGATGTCCGCCATGCGTGCATAAGAGTCTGCTTCCATCGTGCCCGAGAGATTGAGCATGAAGTCTTCATGCAGCGTCTTTTCCACGTCGCGCATGATCTCCTGGACGATTGCCTTGATCGACAGCATTCTGCGCATGAGCTGGTTGCGCAGCTCCGGCGGCAGCTGGCTGAGCACCTTTGCAGCGGCTGCCGGCCTGATCTTCGACAGGATCAGGGCCGCCGTCTGCGGATGCTCCTTCATCAGATAGTTGGCCAGCACGGTTTCGGACACTGTCGCGATCCGGTCCCAGATCGACCTGTTGGAATTACCCAGCACATCGGACATGATGTCAGAGAGCTGCTCCTCTGGAAGCACACCCTCCAGCATCTTCTCCACTTCATTCGGCGTGCCATAAAGGGTGGTGCCGTTGGAGAACTGCGTAATGAAGTCTTCCGCGAGCTGATCCAGCTCCTCTGCCGCCACCGTGCCAAGCTGGGCTGCAGCCACGGTGATCATGCGGATTTCTTCCTGATCGAAATGCTGCAGCAGCCGGCGTGAGCTGGGTTTGCCAAGCGCCAGAAGCAGTGCCGCGACCTTCTGCGTGCCCTTGAGGGTGCGTGTCGGCAAAAGGGTTTCGGCAGATGTGCTCGCATTCATTTTGCGGTCTCTCCTGCAGCTTCAGTCGGACCAAGGCTCTGGGATGCTTGTGCATCATGCCTTGAAATTGCTCATGCGCCGCGCAGGCCTGGTATCAGGCGTCGAGCAGGCTGTTCTGGGCGCTGATGATTTCGGTCAGCGATACGCCGAAGCGGGAGTTGTCGTCTTCCACGACGACCACTTCGCCACGGGCCACCACGCGGCCGTTGACCACGATATCGACCGGCTCACCGACCCGGTGGTTGAGCGGAATGACGGCGCCGCGGCCAAGCTTCAGCAGATTGGCAACCAGCATTGTCGCCGAGCCCAGCACGACCTGGATGTTGACCGGGATGCCGAGGATCGTGTCGAGGTTGCGCTCGTCGCCCATCAGATCGGAACTGGTCAGCTTTGCGCTCTTCGATCCGCCGGTTTCAACCTTGGCGAATTCAGCTGCACCTGCGGCTTTGGCGGAAGGGGTCTCGTTCATATCATTGCTGCTCATGTCAGATCATCCTTGCGGTGGATGGATACGGATCGGAACGGGCCGGTGGCCAGGTCATCCAGACGGTGAACCTTCATTTCCGTTGGTGCGGCGGCCGCGTGTGGTTCGCTTGCCGGCGTTGCGCTGTTGCGCAGAACCGTCTCGACAACCGTTGAAACCATGTCGCTGGCAGGAGGATCCATGTGGCCGGCCTTGGCACGCATGGCCATTTCGGTCGAAAGCTGCTTCAGCTCGGATTTCAGCACCGCCTGCTGGCGCTTGGCTTCACGGGTGAGGGCGTCGATCTCGGCGATGAGTTCCCTGGCATCGTCCATTCTGGCGCCGAGTGCGTTGAGCACCTGAGCCCCGCGGACGTTGAGCTCCTTGACCGATACCTCGATCCCGTCAAGGGCCAGCGCCGTCTGGTCAAAAATCCGCTGGTAATCCTCATGATAGGACCCAAGCCGGCGCAGTTCCCGGTACATGGTCACCATCTTGAAGCTGGTGACCGCCAGAGCGATCAGCAGCACCGCATCAACGAGATAGGAGATCATCGACGATATCCTTTTCCAGATGGATCAGGTCCTCGACCTGAAGGGTGTAGGAGCCGTCCAGCTGGCCAAGACGGCAGTTGAAGATCGGCTGCTGGTTGCACTCCAGCTTCACCGGACTGCGGGGCGTGGCCTGCAATTCAATGATCTGGCCAATCTTCAAGTTGGCAATTTCGCCCAGGGTAAGCTCGCGCTCTTCCAGCACGGCCTGCAGCTTCACTTCCGTGCGCTGGATCTCGGCCTGGAAATGCTGGGTCCATTGCTTGTCGCGTCCCGCCATTTCGCCGGACAGAACCTGGGAGAGGCGCTGGCGCAGCGGATTGAGGGTGGAGTGCGGCATGACGACGAAGATTTCGCCGCCGCGGCCGATGGCCTGCAGCAGCAGGCGTGCGACAACAGCCGGATTGTTTCGGCGGCCAATGATGGCGAAGTCCATCCGGCTTTCGACACGCTCGATCTTCAGGGTCGTTTCAGCGATGGGACTGAACGATTCCTGCAGAGCATTGGCGGCCACTTCAAAGACCGTGCGGGCAATGCGCGTCTCGATCGACGAGAAAGTGCGTTCTTCATCGATGGGCGGCTCGGTGCCATCGGCGCCGAACAGCACGTCGATCATCGTGAAGATGAAGTCCCGGTCAAAGCCGATCAGCAGGCGTGTGTCCCATTCCGGCGAATAGAGCACGGCGACCAGGGCGTTGGATTCATACACATCCAGAACATCGCCGATACGCTCGTTGCCGATGTCGGAGACCGAGATGTAGGATGGCGAGGCCGACTTCTGGCGCATCGCATCGGCAAAGACACGGGCCATGCGGTCGAAGAGCACGGGCAGCATCGGCAACCGGTCGACGGAAATGCCTGCGGCGTCCAGCAGACGGTCCGTGATCTGGGCGCGTTCCGAATGGAACGAGTTGGCAGCGTGATCAAGCATGACTTACGCCGCTCCCTTCATTTCGGGGGCGCTTTCGCCGACGCCGCCGGAGTTCATGGTTTCGTTTTCGACTTCATCGATGGAGGGGCGGTCGGAAGCAGAGATGGTCTTGCGGCCATGCTCAAGCGCGACCTGCGGAGGCGCGCCGTTCATGAAGGCCAGCAGAGACTGCTTGACGATCACGTAAGGACGGAGCCTGGCCTCGCGCACGCCCTTCACCTTGTGGGCAACAGGTGCGACCAGTGCATAGGAGAGGAAGATGCCGAGGAACGTGCCGACAAGTGCGGCACCGATCAGTGCACCAAGGATCTGCGGAGACTGGTCGATGGCGCCCATGGCCTTGATGACGCCGAGCACCGCCGCAACGATACCGATCGCCGGAAAGGCTTCTGCCACGGCGGACAGGGCGTAGTAGGGCTTCATCTGATCGCGGTGGACCGTCTGCAGCTCTTCATCCATCAGCGCCTCGATCTCGTGGGCGCGGGCATTGCCGACAATGATCAGACGGAAGTAATCGCAGACGAAGGTGGTGAGATTCCTGTTGCGGTACACCGTCGGAAAGGCACGGAAAATCTCGGATTCCTGCGGGTTCTCGATATGCGGCTCAACCTCATTGCGGCCCTTGGAGCGCAGCTCGCGCATCAGTGCATAGAGCAGAGCGAGGATATCGAGGTAGTCTCGCTTCTTCGGCACCGAGTTCAGCACCGCCTCCTGCACGGCACGCATGGTGTCCTTGATCGTCTTCATCGGGTTGGCAACAAAGAATGTGCCGATTGCAACGCCAACGATGATCAGCACTTCGAAGGGCTGCCACAGAACCAGCACCTTTCCCCCCATGGCGTAGAATCCGCCAAGGAGAGAAGCCAGTGCGATGATGAGACCCAGCATGATTGTCACGAGCCAGCTCCTGCTTGGTGCGTGTGGGATGTCGATGCCCTCACGCTAGGAGACGAGGCTTGCCCGAGGCTGTTGAATTTTGCCGGGTTTTGGCGGGCGGGGATTAACCATGACGCCCCCGCCAGGCGGGGTTGCAGCGCCCGCGGTCAGCCCGGCGCAAGCCTTGGCGGCAAGACTGGCTGCAAGAGGTGCGCCATGCGCGCCGGTTTCTGTTGCCTGGCTGTCTGTCTGCGCCGGAGGGATGCGGATGGATACACGTTCTCCGGAAGGGCTGCGCCGATGATCAGCACATTGTTCCAGTATCAATTGGTAACGCGGGACCTGAACCGTACGCTCGAAAACACCGCCAAAGAACCTCAGGTCAAGCGCGAGACAGAGTATTATCTGAAGAATATCGAGAACATCAAGACGATCGATGATTTTCTGAAGGATACGCGTATTTTCAAATACGCAATGAAGGCATTTGGCCTTGAAGATATGGACTATGCGAAAGCTTTCATGAAGAAGGCGCTGGAGGAGGGGGTCGATAGCAGAGCCACCTTTGCCAACAAGCTCTCGGACAAGCGTTACGCAGAATTCGTCACGACGTTCAACTTCGCCCGCTATGGTGATACGGCGACGTCCTTTGAACGTGTCAAGCAGCCTGTGGTCGACTCATATGTCCGTCAGACACTCGAGCTGAATTCGGGCACACAGAACGAAGCGATCCGGCTGGCGCTGTATTTTGAGCGCAAGGCGGCCAGTATTACAGGGCCGTTTGATATCCTGGCGGACAAAGCGCTTGTGGAGGTGGTTTATACTTCGCTTGGCATGCCGAAGAATTTCGCCATGGCAAACATCGACAAGCAGGCTGCGGTTCTCAAGCAGCGCTTGAATTTCGACGAGTTCAAGGATCCGGCGAAGCTCGACACCTTCCTGCGCCGCTTTGCCACCATGTGGGATTTCCAGAACGGGACTCCTGCAACCTCTTCCATTGCGACGCTCATCATGGCCGGGCCCGGATCGTCGGCAGCCATTGGTGAGGGGCTTCTTTCGCAGATCCAGTCTCTCAGGCTAGGAGGACGTTGATCCATGCAGTCCGCACTTTATGTCGCCCTGTCGGCTCAGGTCGCTCTTTCCAACCGGCTGGAGACGGTTGCCCGCAACCTCGCCAACATGAACACGGCCGGTTACCGGGCCGATGAGGTGAAGTTTGCCGAAATTCTGTCCAAGGCGGGTGCTGACCCGGTCAGCTTTGCCACAGCTGGTGAAACCTATATCTCCCGGCAGGCGGGGGGGTTGACCAAGACCGACAATCCTCTGGATCTGGCTGTTGATGGGGATGGCTGGTTTGCCATCCGCGCCGGAGACACGGTTGCCTACACCCGTGACGGGCGCATGAAGATCGACGTGGACGGTGTTCTGCGCACGCTAAATGGCCATGACCTGCTGGATGCCGGCGGCCTGCCGATCCAGCTCGATCTCAATCAGGGCATGCCGCGCATCAGCCCGGATGGAACGGTGACGCAGGGCCTGGATATCGCCGGCGCTGTCGGCCTTTTCCGCATTCCCGATGACGCAAAGCTCCGCCGCTTCGAAAACTCGGGCGTCATCCCGGATCAGCCCGCAGAGCCGGTGCAGGCCTTTGATACGGCAAGCATTGTGCAAGGCTACACGGAGAGCTCCAACATCAATCCGATCCGTGAAATGACCAAGCTGATCATGCTCACCCGCGCCTTCGACAGTGCGACGAAAATGATCGATACCAGCAATGATACCCAGTCGCAGGCCGTGCGCGATCTGGGAGCGTCCTCGTGACGCCGCTGGGTGCCGTGCCGCCGGTCAAGCCGGAAGGCTCCGCCGTCAGCGTCTATTCAGCCCGGCAGTCCACGGAGGTTTCCTCCGGGGAAGCTGGCAGGAGTCTGGGGTTCCGCGATATCGTTGATATCATCAACCCTTTCCAGCATCTGCCGGTCATCGGCGAGGTTTACCGGAATGTGACCGGAGACGAGATCTCTGATGGCGCCAGGCACGCGGGGCATGCACTTTATGGACTGGCGCTGGGCGGCCCGCTCGGCATGGCCGGCATGCTTGGCTACGCCATGGCTGGCTCTGCCGTGGAAGGTGCATTGCAGGCCCCTGGCGCAGCGGATGACGCGGGCGCGGTTGTTGCCCGGGCTCCGGACGGGCAAGCCATTCCTTCAGCCAAGCCGCAAGTTGATGAGCTGGCAAGAGATCCTGCTCCTGCATCTCCGCAAGGCATCAACACGGATGATCCACTTGGGGTTCGTGTGGCCCGGTCGCGTGATGAGGCTGCGGCCGCGCCGGTGAACCTCACGCGCTGGCTTGCAGATCCGGCGGGCATTCCCGTGCCTCCGGGCAAGCCTTCCTCTGGCTCTAGCTCGGGCGCTGCCGAGGCGCGGTCTCAGCAGCAACCGTCTTCGCTGGATGCAGTTATCCAGCATCCGGCGAACCGCTTGCCGCTCGATGTGCTGGAAACCTTGCGCAACCGTCACAAGGATCTGATCCGCGATGCCCGCGCTTGACCGGCTGGCGCTTGCCGTTTCTGCAGCCTCAAAGGAAGTTGATCCGGTCCGCATCGGTGGCCGGGTCATTCAGGTGACACCGGGCGTTATTCGCGTGACCGGGCTGTCGCGCTCCGTCTGCATTGGTGATCTTGTACTCCTCGAGGGCAAGGGCGGCGAGCGGCGCGGCGAGATCATCCGCCTTGATGAGGATGATGTCTATGTGAAGCCCTACGGCAATCTGGCTGATATCGGCATCGGCGCCCGTGCATGGCGAAAGGGCGCACTGACAGTGCATCCGCATCAGTCCTGGAAGGGCCGTGTGGTCAATGCGCTGGGGCAGGCGGCGGATGGCAAGGGGCCCCTGCGCAGCAGTGCAAAAGCCATGTCGCTCGACAACGAGCCGCCGCAGATGCTGGAGCGCGCCCGCGCCCGTCAGCCCGTGCGCACGGGCGTCAAGGTCATTGACCTGTTCACGCCGCTTTGTGTTGGCCAGCGTATAGGTGTCTTTGCCGGGTCCGGCGTTGGCAAGTCCACGTTGCTTGCGATGCTGGCGGGGTCGGGTGATTTCGACACCGTGGTCGTCGGCCTTGTGGGCGAGCGCGGCCGCGAGGTGCGGGAGTTTGTCGAGGATGTGCTGGGCGATGCGCTGGAGCGGTCCGTCGTGGTCGTCGCAACCGGTGACGAGAGCGCCATGATGCGGCGCCTTGCACCGCGTACCGCAATGAGTGTTGCGGAGTATTTTCGTGGTCTTGGCCAGTCCGTGCTGCTGATCATCGATTCTGCCACCCGTTTTGCCCATGCGGCTCGTGACGTGGCGATGGCTGCCGGCGAGCCGCCAGTTGCCCGCGGCTATACGCCAAGCGTTTTCTCCGACCTGACCCGTCTGCTGGAGCGGGCCGGGCCCGGAGCGGAAGGGGAGGGGGCGATTACCGGCGTCTTTTCGGTGCTGGTGGACGGCGACGATCACAATGATCCGGTCGCCGACACGATGCGCGGCGTGCTGGACGGGCATATCGTTCTGGACCGTGCCATCGCCGATGCCGGCCGCTATCCGGCGGTCAATATCCTGTCGTCTGTCTCCCGCCTGTCCCAGCATGCGTGGACGCCGGAAGAGAAAGAGCTGATCCTGCGGCTGAAGGCCATGATCTCGCGCTATGAAGACACACGTGACCTGCGGCTGATGGGGGGATATCAGCCCGGCAGCGACCCGGCGCTTGACAAGGCGGTGCAACTGGTGCCGCGGATCTACGAGTTTCTGAGGCAGGATGCACGTGGATTGCCATCGCCAGACCCTTTTGGAGATCTGGCAAGAGCACTGTCTTCGTAGCAAGGAATGACGCTGCGGAAGATTAGGGCAAGAATGCCCCCTTGCTTTGCTCAGATTGTGTCACTATAATTTCACAAATATACCCTGGCGCTGGAGCCTGCGAAGGTGCGAATCGCAATATCTGTTTGATTCTAAATTTATCGATTTTTCCGAATTGGCGTCGCAAGTTGGCATTTATTTAAAATATTCAACTGCAGTGTTACGGGTTATTCGTCAAAATCACAGTTTTTTCGCCCTGCTGCTCCACGTTGTGTTTGACGCGGGCGTCTTATCCCCATACCAGTTGGTTGCAAGGCTGTGTTGGGGAAAACACCATGTTTGTGATTGTCGACTCGCGTGAAATCGTAACGGCAGGTTATGCCGCCGGTTTCGAGCGTGAAGGTTTTGCCTGTATGGCACTAACCCCGTCCGAGCTTCCGGAATGGGTCAAAACCGCCTCCGAAGATGATCTCGCCTCCATCGAGGCTTTTCTTCTGGGGGAATGCGAGGAGCGGCCCGATTTTCCGCGCCTGGTCCGGTCCTATTGTGATCAGGCTCCGATCCTGGCCCTGGATGAGCGGCCAAGTCTCGATCAGACGCTGGAGCTTTTCGCCTGCGGCGTCGATGATGTGCTGCGCAAGCCCATCCACGTGCGCGAGATCCTCGCCCGTGTCGGCGCTATCCGCCGCCGCACCATGACCGAGGCCGACAATCTCGAAGTTGGCCGCATCAAGGTCTTCTTCGATGGCCGGGACGCCCTCGTCGGTGGTGAGGTGTTCGAGCTTCCGCGCCGTGAACGCCGCATTCTGGAATACCTGGCCCGCAACCATGGCCGCCGCGTCACCAAAACCCAGATCTACAATGCCGTCTATGGCCTCATGAATGAGGAAGTCGACGAGTGCGTCGTCGAAAGCCACGTCTCCAAGCTTCGCAAAAAGCTTAAGGCGCGTCTCGGATATGATCCGGTCGAATCCAAGCGTTACATCGGCTACATGCTCAAGGCGCAGCCTCAGGAAGCCGCTTCCCGTCCTGCGCAAGATGCCCGCCGCAGTGCGACAGCCCCGGCCGAACGCGTCTGATTTTTATTCCTTTTTCCTTTACTCGCCTTATGGCTGCAGATTGTTGAAGGCAATCTGCAGCCCGCAGCTTGCGCGAAACTGATCAGTTTCGTGAGCACCGGCAGGTTGTCCCCAAGCCGCTGGTGATTTCCACAGAGCCCTTTTATTTTCTGACCGCCATAAAGGGGTTCGTTCGCACATGTCTTCCATCCTGATCATTCAGACCGGGTCTCCGCCCGCGGACCTGCGCATGCAATGGGGCGAGCAGGGCGACTGGTTCTGTTCCGCGCTGACTGGGCTCGGACTGGCTGTGTCCGTAGTGAGGCCGCATCTGGGCGAAGCTCTTCCGGAGCCTGCAGAGGTCCGGGGTGCTGCCATTACCGGCTCCTGGTCCATGGTAACGGACCGCGAGGACTGGAGCGAACGCACGGCGGAGTGGATCCGCAGCGCCATGGCTGAAGACCTGCCGCTTTTCGGTGTCTGCTATGGGCATCAGCTCATGGCCCATGCGCTTGGCGGCCGGGTGGATTATCATCCCGGAGGGCCTGAGGTCGGGCAGCTGCCGGTGACGCTCTCGGCCGCAGGCCGTGCCGACGCCGCCCTTGCAGGTGTGCCGCAGCAGTTCGATGTGTTCCTTACTCACGAGCAGAGTGTACTGGACCTGCCGGCTGGCGCTGAGGTGCTGGCCGGTTCCGCCCATGACCCGCATCAGATTCTGCGCTACGGCCGCAACGCGTTGTCCGTGCAGTTCCACCCGGAGTTTTTCCCGGATCTGATGCGCAGCTGCATCGAACGGCGCCGGTCTTCCTTCGAGGCGAAGGGGGCCGATGTTGCGGCGTTGCTCGCAGCCGTGTCGGAGACGCCGGTGTCCCGGCAGATGCTGCGCGAGCTCTGCGCCGCCGCCGCCGGGAGAGTTTGACGGGCTGACCGCCGCTTCAGGCGTGCACGTAATGCACGCCTGTGAACTGCCGCCGCAGCGCAGCCGTTTCCTTGGCCAGCGCTTCCGGTCTTCCGCCCGTCAGGGCTGCTGCGATCAGACGAGCCAGGTCCGGCGCAGTGTCAGGGGTGACGCCCCGGCGCACGAGTTCCGGGGTGCCGAAGCGCAGGCCATTCATATCCCCTTCAACCGATGCAACCGGAAGCCCGATGCCGCTGGCAAGGAAACCTGCCTTGCGCAGCGTCTTTGATGCAGCCTGTCCGCCGCCGAAACGCGCGGCCTCCAGCGCGAACTGGTGGCTCTGCGTCATGCCGCGCGGGGTTTCGAACACGGGTAGTCCTTCGGCTTTCAGGGCTGTTGCCAAAGCCAGTGACAGCTCTGCCATGGCGCGCGTGTAGGCGGGGCCGAAGTCGCGCCAGTCCAGCATGGTGAGCGCAAGAGCGGCTGATTTTCCGGCATCGAAATTGGCGGTCATGCCGGGGAAGGCGATGTGGTCCAGCCGTTCGGCAATCTGTGCATCCCGCGTCACGATCAGGCCGCCGGCCGGGCCACCGAGGCTCTTGTAGGTGCTCATGGTCATGAGATGTGCGCCTTCGTCCAGCGGATTGGCCCAGACGCCGCCGGCAATCATGCCGCACTGATGCGCAGCATCAAACAGCACATGCGCTTCCACTTCATCGGCAATCGCCCTGATCTCCCGCACGGGATGAGGGAAGAGGTTGAGGCTGCCGCCGATGGTGATCAGCTTCGGGCGCACCTCCAGCGCCAGCTTGCGCAGGCCTTCCAGATCCACCGTGTAGCCATCGGCCAGCACGGGTGCTGCATGGGTGATCAGGCCATAGAGCCCGGCGCATCCGGCCGCATGGTGCGTGACGTGGCCGCCGATGGAGCCGGGCGGGGCGATGATGACGTCACCCGGCTTCGTCAGCGCCATGAAGCCATAGAGGTTGGCCATGGCGCCGGAAGCAACGCGGATTTCCGCATGGTTTGCCTTAAAGACTTCGGCGGAGAGCTCCGCCGCGATGACTTCGATTTCCTCGATCGCCTCAAGACCCATTTCATACTTGTCACCTGGATAACCAAGGGACGGCCGTCCGCCGAGGCCGCGGGCCTGGGCTGCTTCAGCGCGCGGGTTCATCACATTGGTTGCCGGGTTGAGGTTAAAACACTCCTCATCATGGATGGCGAGGTTGCGGCGGATCAAGGCTTCGATCCGCCCAGCCGTTCCGGCTGATGTCTCTCCAGCCGTCGTGGCCGCGATTTCCATGACGCGGGTTTCGCAAGTTTCTGGGACCCAGTGGCGCCGGACAAGGCTGGTCATGCGGGACATCCTGTGAATGCACTTCGATAAGCCGAGGCTAGGGCGCCTTGCCGCTTGACGGCAACTCAGATCATGGAAAATCTAGGCTTAGAAAATTTGAGGCTCATGATGGCTGTTGCACCACCCAAGCCAAGGGATCTGCCGCTCAATGCCCTGCGTGCTTTCGAGGCTGCGGCAAGGCTCGGTTCCTTTGTTGCTGCCGCGCAAGAGTTGGGGGTGACGCCAGGGGCGGTGACTGCTCATGTGAAGGCGCTGGAAAAGACGCTGGGGGCAGGACTGTTCGAGCGCTCGCCGCGCGGAGTTAAGCTCACGCGGCTGGGGGAGCGGGTCAGTCCGGCCTTCACGTCTGCCTTTGACGCGCTGGCCGATGCGTCCCGCATTCTGCAGGCGGAAGCTGCACCCCGGCAGGTGCATGTTGCGACCCTGCCATCGCTGGCCCAGCTCTGGCTCTCTCCGCGCCTCCCGGCCTTGCGCGCGGCGGCGCCCGAAATCTCCATCTCCATCACGGCCATGGAAGAGCCGCCGAACCTCAAGCGTGCGCCCTATGATCTTTGCCTCTTCTATGGGGAGGATGCGGACGGCTGGCTGGCGCGGGACGTGATTTTCCCCGTTTGCTCACCTGCTCTTGCCGCGAGACTGGAGGGGGTGGAAAACCTGGCCGATGTGCCCTGCCTGCAGGATGCCAGCTGGGCAGATGACTGGGGCCTCTGGGCTGCTGCCCATGCTCCGCATGTGCCTTTGCGGGCTGGGCCCGTGTTTTCCCTTTATTCTCTGGCGCTGGAGGAAGCCATCAATGGCGCGGGCGTCCTCATCGGGCATGAAGCACTGGTGACACGGCAACTGGCAGCAGGCATGCTGGTTGCACCTTTTTCAGGAAGAGTTACTCTCCGGCGCGGGTTGCGGCTCTGGTCCTCGCGCCGTCCTGCACCGCGCAGCCCGGCCGCCCGTGTGCGGGACTGGCTGCTGGCCAGTGTCTGAGGCTGCTGCGTCCGCGGCCATTCCGGCCATGCGTGTTTCCCCTTAAAAACCGCTATGAGAATAAACTGTTCACTGCTATAACAATCTCGATCCACATGGATCGGGAGGGAGGACCCGATGCGTGAAGCAGTTCATGGAACGGATGTCATGCGCGTTGAGGAGCGCGAGGGCATTGCTGTTCTGACATTCAACCGGCCTGAAAAGCGTAACGCCATGAGCGATGCTCTGGTGGATGCGCTAGACCGGTTCTTTTCGGCGCCGCCTGCCCATATCAAGGCTGTGGTGCTGACCGGCTCGGGCGGCCATTTCTGTTCCGGGCTTGATCTGGCCGAGCATAAGGCGCGGTCTGGCGAGGACACAGTCTATCACTCCCGCAACTGGCACCGGGTTTCCGATCTCATCGAATATGGCCGTCTGCCCGTCATATCGGCGATGACCGGTGCCGTTATTGGTGGTGGACTGGAGATTGCCGCCTCGACCCATGTGCGTATTGCCGAGCCTTCGGTGCGGTTCCAGCTGCCGGAGGGCCGCCGTGGCATCTTCGTTGGCGGAGGTGCGACTGTGCGCATCGGCCGTCTGATCGGCGCAGACCGCATGCGGGAGATGATGCTCACCGGCCGTAGTTATGGTGCGCAGGAGGGGCTGGCCCTCGGTCTTGCCCATTATGTGGTGGAGGAAGGTGAGGCGCTCGGCAAGGCGATGGAAATCGCCATGCGCGTCGCCGCCAATGCGCCGTTCTCGAACTATCTGATGATCCAGGCTCTCGGCCGCATCGACGACATGTCACGCAGCGATGGCCTGTTCGTGGAAAGCCTGGCGGCGGCCATGTCGGTCACAACGCCGGATGCGCAGGAAGGCCTCAAGGCCTTTCTTGAAAAGAGGGCCCCCAGCTTCCGCTGAGGGTTTCGGAGGAGGAATACACCCCAGCCGGGGTCCGGCTGGGGTGAAACGGGAGGAAAGACATGAAGAAGCGTGGACTTGTAGCACTGATGGCCGCCGGGCTCATGGCCCTTTCGGCTCTGCCTTCTGCGGCCCAGGAAGTCACCCTGCGCCTGCATCAGTTTCTGCCGCCGGCCGCGCCGGTCCCTGCCAAGATCCTGAAGCCTTGGAGCGAGGAACTGGCAAAGGCCTCCGGTGGCCGCATCAAGGTCGAGCATTTTGACGCGATGTCTCTCGGCGGGCGTCCGCCGGAGCTGATGGACCAGGCGCGTGATGGCGTCGTGGACATGATCATGACGGTCGTTGGCTACACGCCTGGCCGTTTCCCGCGCACCGAAGTGTTCGAACTGCCGTTCATGATGACAGACCCGGTCGCAACCTCGCTGGCATTCTGGAACATGGTGGACAGCGACTTCCAGAACAATGAATACCAGGACGTCAAGGTTCTGGGTGCATGGGTGCATGGCCCCGGCGTCATTCACTCCATCGAGCCGGTTGCCAAGCTGGAAGACATGAAGGGCAAGACGGTGCGTGGTCCGACCCGCGTCATCAACGACCTTCTGTCCGAACTGGGCGCAACGCCGGTCGGTCTGCCACTGCCGGGTATTCCGGAAGCGCTTTCCAAGGGTGTCATCAGTGGCACTGTGATCCCCTGGGAAGTGACGTCTTCGATCCGTTTGACTGAACTCGTCAAGAACCACACAGAGTTCGGTGGCAGGGAATCGCTCTACACCGCAACCATCGTGCTGGCCATGAACAAGGACAAGTACGACGCGCTGCCCGATGATCTGAAGGCGATCCTGGACGCAGAGTCCGGTGCCAAACTCTCGGCTTTCGCTGCCAAGGTCATGCATGACTATGACGCTCCGGCGCGTGAAATTGCAGTCAAGGCCGGCAACAACATCATCACGCTCGATGAGACGGAAGTTGCCCGCTGGAAGGAAGCTTCCCAGCCGGTGATCGGCCGCTGGGTTGCCGATATGCAGACCAAGGGCATCGACGGACAGGCGCTCATCGATCAGGCCAAGAAGCTGATCGAGGAAAATACAGCCAAGTAACCCTGTTGGACCGGGCGGTGCCCGCCCGGTCCTTCCCCACCAGCAGGATGACGCACCGTGTATGCTTTCTATTTCAGAACCGCTGACTGGGTTGCGCGCGCAATGGCCTATCTGGGTGGCGGCGTGCTTATCATCCTGACAGCGCTTGCCTGTGTCTCAATCATCGGGCGTATCCTGATCCCGTTCGGCCTGCAGCCGGTCAGGGGCGACTATGAATGGATCGAGATGGGCGTTGGCTTCGCCATTTTCGCCTTTCTGCCCTGGTGTCACCTCATGAGGGGCCATGCCAGCGTCGATCTGCTGCAGCCCGTCTATCCGGCGCTCATGAACCGGATGCTTGATGTGCTCATCGATCTGGCGATGCTCGGTGCCGCTCTGGTGATCACCTGGCGCCTCTGGCTCGGTATGCATGACAAGATGCGCTATGCCGAGACCACCTTCATTCTGCAGTTTCCTGTCTGGCAGGCCTATGCGGCTGGCGTCGCAGGGTGTGCAGCCTTCATCTATGTCGCCGTGTTCTGTGTTCTGCGCTCCGCCCGGGCGCTGACGGGCAGGACAGGGGGAGAAGCGGCAAATGTCTAATATTGAGCTGGGGCTCTGGTCCTTTCCGGTTTTGCTGGCCCTGATCTTTCTGCGCTTTCCCATCGCCCTTGCCATGCTGGCGGTCGGGCTGGGCGGTGCATGGATGGTGACGGGCAGCAACATGATGATGCTGAACCAGCTGAAGAACCTGACTTTCGGCACATTTTCCAACTATTCGCTGTCCATCGTGCCCCTGTTCCTGCTGATGGGCCAGTTCGCGACACTGTCCGGCATGTCATCATCGCTCTTCAGCGCTGCTGCCTCTTTCCTGGGGCACCGGCGCGGCGGTGTGGCCATGTCCGCAATCGGTGCTTCAGCCGGTTTCGGGTCGATCTGCGGCTCTTCGCTGGCCACCGCCGCAACCATGGCGCAGGTCGCGCTGCCGGAGCTGCGGCGCTATGGCTACCCGGGCTCCCTGTCCACCGGTGCGCTGGCAGCGGGCGGCACGCTGGGCATTCTTATTCCGCCGTCGGTGATCCTCGTCATCTATGCCATCCTGACCGAGCAGAACATCGCCAAGCTCTTTGTCGCGGCGATGATCCCGGGCATTCTGGCAGCCGTTGGCTACATCATTGCCATTGCCATCTGGGTGCGTGTCTCGCCCAATTCCGCCGCCGTGCAGGAGCGCGTGCCGTGGTCTGGCCGTCTTGCAGCGCTGGCGAGCGTATGGCCGGTGCTGACCATTTTCCTGGTGGTTGTTGGCGGCATCTATCTCGGCTTCTTCACCCCGACCGAAGCGGCTGCCGTTGGCGCGGCGGGCACTGGCGTTGCGGCCGTCGCGTCTGGCGGCATGAGCTGGCAGAAGCTGCGCAAGGCCATTCTGTCCACCGCATCCTCTACGGCGATGATCTTCCTCATCGTTCTGGGGGCGGCGGTCTATAACGGCTTTCTGGCCCTCACCCAGTTGCCTCAGCTCTCGGCGCAATGGGTCGGCAGTCAGGGCTTCTCGCCCTGGTTCGTGCTCAGCATCGTTCTGCTGATGTATCTGGTCTTCGGCTGCATCATGGACTCCCTGTCCATGGTCCTGCTGACGGTTCCGATCATCTATCCGGTGATGGTTGGGCTTGATTTCGGCATGTCGCCCGATGATTTCGGCCTGTGGTTCGGCATCTTGGTTCTGATCGTCGTCGAGGTCGGCCTGATCACACCGCCGGTTGGGATGAATCTCTTCATCATCAACGGATTGGCCAAGGATATCCCGATTGGCGAAACCTTCCGCGGTGCCATGCCCTTCGTGGTCACGGACCTTGTGCGCACGGTCATTCTGGTGCTGTTCCCGCCGATCACGCTGGCACTGGTCTGGCTCATCTACTGACGGGCGCCGGTCCATGGCGGGCCTGCAAAGACGAACGGCGCGGAGATGATCCGCGCCGTTCGTCTTTATGATCTCTCCAGGAACTGAGAGGGAGCCGTCAGCCGCCTTCGGCAGACCGCCTCACACGCATCAGCAACTCCAGCAGTTTGGCCTGCTCATCAGGCGAAAGGACGGAAAAAATCCGCTCCTCATGGCCGAATACGGCCGTCAGCGCCCGTTCGTACAGCGCGCGGCCTTCCTCTGTCGGGTGCAGGGCTTGAGCGCGCCGGTCACCCTCCACCGGCATCCGGCTCAGGATGCCGCGCTTCTCCATGTCATCGATGATGGACACGAGGCCCGAGCGCTCGATCCCCAGCTGCCGGGCAACTTCGCTTTGTGTGATGCCCGGAGATTCCACGCTCATGGACAGCACGGAGAACATCCGCGGTGACATGTCATCATCCGTCAGCGCCTGACGGAAGTCATTCTGAACGAGAATATAGACGCGCTTCAGATTGTAGCCGATCAGCTGGTCAAGCTTTTCCATCGGCTCGGCGGTGCCGGCAGCTGTTTCTGCCCCGCCGTTGTGGTTCTCCCCGTCGCCTGTCATGGGGCGGGTTTCCTCCGGTTCCCGGGCTGATGCATCCCTCGCGTCTTGCAAGAAAAAGCGCCGCCTGCTTATGTTGTTTATGAGGTTAACAATATACACTTCACCGGAGGAAAGTCCATGCCCCAGCCTGTCAGTGCGCCCGTTGTCTTGCCGGTTCCGCAACTCGTTCATGTCTGCAATCTTGAGGTCGAACTTGCCCCAATCATGGAGATGGGTGCGGGGCGTGCGGGCAAGCGGCGGATCATCCCCATCATTGGCGGAAAGGTGACGGGACCGCGCCTCAACGGCCGTATCCTGAATCTGGGAGCCGACTGGCAGACCATCTTCGCCGATGGGCTTGCCGAACTGGACACGCGCTATGCCATGGAGACGGACGACGGGGCGGTGATCGAGATCATCAATTTCGGCTTCCGCCATGGTCCGGCCGAAGTGCTGGCTGCCGTGGCACGGGGCGAAAGCGTGCCGCCGGGATCCTATTACATGCGCACGCAAGCCAGGCTGGAAACGGGGGATCCGCGCTATGGGTGGGTCAACCGCACCCTGTTCGTTGGCACCGGCGCCCGCCATGCGCAGGCGGTCACAGTCTCTCTGTACGCCGTCGAATGAGCCGGGGACCCTTCCTGCCCAAAGCCGGTATCAGAAGCCGCCTGCCTTGCGTTTCACGGTGGCCACCCTGTCGGCCTCAAAGGCAACCTGTCTGAACATCTTCAACAGGCCCTGGTCGATCTTGCGGCCCATGTCGACCAGAATGCCATAGGCCTGACGCGGGCTGAGTGCGGGCTTGTAGGCACGCTTCTCGGTGAGAGCCGCATAAATGTCGCAGATCGTCAGCATTCGCACGCTGCGGCTGATTTCGTCGCCTTTCAGCCCGTCCGGATAGCCACTGCCATCGAGATATTCATGATGGTGAGCGGCGATGTCGACAACCTCGTCCGAAATGCCCGGCTGTCCGAAGAGCAGTTCACGCGACTTGACCGGGTGCATCTTGATCGCGGCAAACTCCTCATCCGTCAGCTTGCCGGCCTTGTCGAGGATGGAGAGAGGGATGAAGACCTTGCCTACGTCATGCAGCAGCGCCGCGGTGCCGAGCCGCGCCCTTTCATCCACCGTCATGCCCATCACATCGGCAAAGGCGAGAGCGTAACCCGTCACCAGCATGGAGTGGCAATAGGTGTGGCTGTGGTGCATCTGTACTGCGGCTGTCCATGCGTCCAGCCCTTCCACACGAAAGGACGACAGGGTCAGGTCCACGGCGCGCCCGATCTGCGCAACCGGAAAGGGCTCGTCCGAGATGGCGGACGTAACGCAATCACCGAGCGCCCGGCTCACGGCCTGCACAGACTTGCGCGTTGCCGGTGGCACATCTCCGGGGATCTCGGGCATGCTGTAGGAGCCGAGCAGCCGCTCGACATCTTTCAGCACGGTCTTTACCGGACGGATGCGTGACCAAACGAGCGTTGTGCCAAGCGAGTTAGCCTGTACTTCGTCCCGGCGGTTGTTTGGCCGTACAAGTGCAACACTTGTGACGTTGCGGGTCTCAGACAGCGCCTGACGCACCGTCTCCGTGTCGGCATCTTCAGACTCTGAGACATCGATCAGCACCAGATCTGCTGCAAACAGGCCGGCACGGTGTGCGTCCCCGTACTCAAACAGTTCGGCAGGGTAAAGCTGGCCGAGTTTGTGCATGATAAGGGGGCAATGATCGAGGTTTTTAACTAGCAAGACTAGCTTGAACACAGGCCATCTCTCCCAAAAATTCGCAATATCTTCTAAATTGGGACTTCTAAATTTCAGTAAATCCGCTTGAAGAATTCAAGGATTCCCCAACGTTCGTGCCCGCATGAGGTCCTTTGTTTATGGGGCGCAGACATGAGCCGGGAAAGGCCTTCCTGTGTGCAGACGGGCGATGCACGGCCGGAAGCAGAGCTCTGCGTCAGCAGAAGCGTCAATGTGTGTTGATGCTTGCGCGCAGGATTGGCCACATTCCAGCGCACGGGCTGCAAGCCACAGATTTCAAGGGAAAAATACGTTTGCCTCGGCCGGAAGCTTCATGCTGTATTTTGCAGGTGAATGCAGAGCTCCGCTCAACCGGGACTGGTTCCCTGCCAGTGGCTCTGCACTTGAGAGGCGTGCGGGGCCGGGAGTAGAGCGCTTCCGGTTCCAAGGCTGAGGCCTCATAATCTTTCTGCATTGGTTTGCCATGACATCCAGCCAGTTTCAGTTCCAGACCCTGTGCAGGTTCAGGATGCCCGTTTTATTGAAGACACCTGGGCCACGGGTCAGGCAGGCGTGGTCATGAAAGAGCATCTGCGATCTGTCACCGCAGGCCTGACCGCAGGCCTCGACAATCTGGGCACGGGCGTTGCCTTTGCCGCGCTGCTGTTTGCCGGGCCGCTGGCAGCGGGGCTTGGCATGGGGGTGGCGGTGCTGCTGCTCAGCGGTGTCATCCTGTCGGTCTACATCGCGCTGCGCAGTCCCTACGTGGGCAATGTGGCGCTTGTGCAGGAAACCAGCATTGCCATCCTCTCTGCCTCCATGGCGGGCATTCTTGCGGGCATGCAAGGGCAGGAGACCGACCGGCAGATTGCGACCATCCTTGCCATTCTGGGCGTGAGCACTCTGGTGACCGGGGTGATGTTCCTGCTGTTCGGCCGGCTGCGGCTTGGTACGCTGGTGCGGTTTCTGCCCTATCCGGTCATTGCCGGGTTTCTGTCGGGCACCGGCTGGCTGCTGATCGAGGGGGCGCTTGTCATGGTGACGGGGGAGCACAGCCTTGCCGCCATCGCGTCCGGTTTCGCGGCGGATCTGTCTGCCAGCGTGAAAGACCCCGTATTCCTCGGCGCCCTGCTGCCTGCCGTGCTGATGGCACTTGTGCTTGCAGTCAGTCTCGCCTGTCTGCCGCATCCGCTGACCATGCCGCTGGCGCTGGCCGGAGCCATGGCCGCCTTTTTTGCCGTGCTGGCCGCTGCCGGAATCTCGACGGATCAGGCCCGCGCCTGGACCTGGCTGCCAGATATTCCAGCCGATGCCATGGTCAGTCTGCCGTCACCGCTCTGGATTGCGGGGCAGGCCGATTGGGGGGCTGTCGTGCAGGCGCTTCCGCTGATGCTCGGCATTGCCATCCTCAACATCATTGGCCTGCTGCTCAACACCAGCGGGCTGGAGGCGGCCTTTGGCCGGGAGGTGGATGCCAATGCGGAGCTGCGCGAGAGCGGTGTTGCCAATCTGCTTGCCGGGTGTTTCGGCGGCGCGCCTGGCTATACCGGCCTCAGCCTCACCCTGCTCGCTGCCAGGATGCAGGCGGCAACCCGTCTGACGGGCATAGCTGCCGGGGTGATCCTGCTCATCAGCCTTGCCTTTGCCGGGACGCTTGCCGCCGCTATGCCCGGGTTCCTTGCCGCCGGACTGATGATATTTCTGGGCGCGGAGCTGATTTACCACTGGGCCATCGCCGCCCGCCGCAAGCTGCCGCAGGGCGAATGGCTGATTGTTCTGGCTATTCTTGCCTCCATCGCCGTGCTGGGCTTCCTCTATGGCCTGATGCTGGGGCTCGCCTTCTCGGTGGTCATGTTTGTCTACAATTATGCCCGCCTGCCGGTGGTGCGCATGGCTGCCGATGGCCGCCAGCTGCGCAGCGGCGTGGACCGTTCGGCGGAAGCCGTGCGCGCGCTCGACCGGGAGGGAGAACAGATCCATGTGCTGCGCCTGCAGGGCTATCTCTTCTTCGGCACGATGGAGCAGGTTGTGGCCCGCGTGCGCAAGCGGGCCGGTCAGGCATCTGACACACCGCTGCGGTTTCTCATCATCGACCTCAGCGGCATGAGCGGCATGGATTCCGCCGCTGCCGCCGGCTTTGCCAAGATCCACGGGATGACAGAGCGGGCCGGGGTGCGCCTGATCTTCAGCGCCATGCCGCAAAGCGTCTCTGCAGCGCTGGCCCGTTCCGGTCTGAACACAGGAACCGGAGAGGGAGACAGCGCGCATTGCGTCACCTGTACGGCCGATCTCGATCATGCGCTGGAACTGTGCGAGGACGTGCTGCTGGTGGAGGAAAAGCTGCTCCCGGCCGGGGCGGAGATCTCTCATCATCTGGAATCGATCCTGGGGCCGCACCCGCGCCTTTCCGATCTTGCTGGCGCCATGGAGCGCTTGGAGCTGGAGCCGGGCACGGCCCTGATACGGGCAGGCGACCCGGCGGACGACGTGTTCCTCGTCGGCGAAGGGCGCGTGCGTGTGGAGATGAGACTTCCAGATGGGCGCAGCCTGCGCCTGCGCACCATGACGGCCGGTGCGGTGGTGGGTGAGGTTGGCCACTGCCTCAACGGCAAGCGCACCGCCGATGTGGTGGTGGAAAGCCCCGCCACCGTTTACCGTCTTTGCCGCGCGGATCTTGAGCAGCTGGAGCGCACCGACAGCGAACTCGCCCTTCTCTTCCACCGCCTGCTTGCCGTCACCCTTGCCGAAAAGCTGGTGCTTGCCAACCGGCTGGTGCAACTCGCGCACGGATAAGGCAAGAGGTGGCCCCAAAACGTGCGTTTTGAGGCCACCTCTGGAACTGCATGTTCCCTCTTACTCTCCGCCGGCCGGAGCCGGTTTGGCAGCTTCCGCCACAAGGGCGGCGAGGCGGAAGAAGCCGTGCACCATCTTGGAGAAGGGCATCAGCAGGAACAGCACCATCACGCAGGCCAGATGAATGGCCAGCAGCGGTCCGGTCAGGTCCGTGCCGGTGGCGGCGTAAAGCGCAAGCCCGGTGAGAGCCACGGCCCCAAGCAGCAGGATGAAGGCCATTTCACCGCCCCAGACCCTGACCGCGCCAAGCGCGGCATCCGCCCGCAGCTTCAGCCAGGCCAGTCCGGCAGCGCCAGCCACCATCATCACACCACCCGGGACACCCAGCAGTTTGGGCAGGGAGAACAGCGGGTAGGGCGCTTCCCAGCCGAAGGCGTAGTGCATGACAGTTCCGCTGGCGGTTGCCGCAAAGCAGAGCAGGAAGCCATACATCATCAGCTGGTGGAACACCCGGCGGCGGTTGCTGAAGCGGTCACCATCCTCGAAGTTGCAGCCTTCGCCGTGGCCGCCTGAGAGGTTCTTCATCCGGGCGGCATTGTCAAAGGCGCGCAGAACGTGGATCAGCCGGAAACGGCCGCCGCCGGTCTCGCGCCAGTAGTCACGCACCGACAGGGCAATGAGCCCGAGCGGGGCCAGAAACGCGGGCACGAAGATCGCCACCATCGTATTATGCGCCAGATGGGCGTAGAAGCCCGCGCCATCCTGCGGCTTGAAGGCAGCAAGAGCCCAGAAGAAGAAGGCTAGCGCAGCAGCCAGAAGCCCGGCCATGGCGACGCCATGGGTCTGGAACAGCCGTGCGATGGCCTGCGGGCGGGCCAGCCGCTCCCAGCTTTCCACGCGGACCTCGGCCAGAGCCGCCGGAATGTTCAGATTGAACTCGTGCGGCGCAGTGTACTGGCAGGCGTAGTAACAGCCCCGGCAGTTGTGGCAGAGATTGGCCAGCTGCGTCAGGTCGCCATCAGCAAAGGCCTTCTGCCGGGTCATCGCCGGAAAAACCGAGCAGAACCCCTCACAGTAGCGGCAGGCGTTGCAGATCTCGATCTGGCGGCGCGCCTCGTCGAAGGAAGATGTGGTGTCAAGCGGCATGGGCGGCGGCCTCCTTGCCCGCAATACGTCCGAAGACAGTGCCAATTGTCATACCGAAGCCGGCCAGATAGCCCTGGCCAAGGATGGAGCCGGCCATGATCTCGCCGGCAGCCCAGAGATTGCTGATGGGGCCGGCGGCGCTGTGCACCTGTGCACGGCTGTCAACCTTCAGGCCCAGATAGGTGAAGGTCACGCCGGGGCGCAGCTCGTAGCCATAGAAGGGGGCTGTATCCAGCGGTCGCGCCCAGTTGGTCTTGGGCACATTCAGCCCTTCCGTGCGCAGGCCGTCGAGTTCGGTCGGGTGGAAGGGGCCGGGGCGGCATGCGGCGTTGAAGTTGTCGACGGTGCGGCGCACGGCTGCCGGCTCCAGCCCCATTTTCGCAGCCAGTTCCTCGATTGTGTCCGCCTTCACGGGCGGGAAGACGGAGGGCATGAACAGGTCGATCGACTTGGCATCAATGAGCGCATACCCGACCTGATCGGGCTGGGCAGCCACCAGACGGCCCCAGATGGCATAGCGTTTCGGCCAGACATCCTCGCCTTCGTCGTAGAACCGCTCGCCATCCTTGTTGAGCACGATGGAGAAGGGCACGCAGTCGAGGCGGGTGACGATGCCGCCGTCATATTTCGGGGCGCGGCCGTCAATGGCGACGGCATGGCATTGGGTCGGGTCGCCAACGGATTCCGCACCCTGATCCAGCATGTCCCGCAGCACGGTTCCGCGGTTATAGGGGGTGCCGCGGATCAGGAAATTGCGGGCCGAAGGCCCCCAGGCGCGAGCCAGCCAGTCGATGTCGGCCTGAAAGCCGCCCGAGGCCAGAACGAAGGTGCGGGCCTGCACGGTGACCGGCTGTCCGGCGATCTCCACCTCGAGGTGGCTGATGCGGCTGCCGTCCAGATGCACGTGCTTGACCTGCGCCTCATAGGCGATCTTCACGCCCAGGTCGCTGGCGGTGTTGTAATAGGCGTTCACCAGCGCCTTGCCGCCGCCCAGGAAAAAGGCGTTGGTGCGCGACAGGGACAAGGTGCCGGAGAGCGAGGGCTGGAACCGCACGCCATGCTCCTGCATCCAGGGCAGGCACTCCTCCGAAGTGCGGATGGCAAGGCGCGCCAGACCTTCATCCGTCTTCCCCTTGGTCACCAGCATGAGGTCGTGGAAATATTCCTCTTCCTCGTAGGTGCCGGTGAGGGGGAAAGCCGGTCCCTTGTGCATGCAGCGGAAATTGCGTGTGTGGCGCGAGTTTCCACCCCGGTAAGGCTTCGGAGCCCCTTCCAGGATCAGAACGCTGCAGCCCGCTTCCGCAGCGGTGATGGCAGCGCAAAGCGCTGCATTGCCGCCGCCGACAACAGCAACGTCAAATGTGCCGGGCCAGTCTTTCATACGTCATCCTCCAGCGGAATTTCGCGGCCACGCATGCTGCGGATCCGGGCCGACAAGGCAGCTTCCACATGCGCACGCATCGCCGCTTCAGCGCCCGCGCCATCGCGGGCCTCAAAGGCGGTCAGCACCGCCGCATGTTCGGCCACGGCCAGCGCAGCGCGCTCAGGGTCCGTCAGCGTGCTGGGGCCCAGAATGAGCAGGGTCTTCTGCAGGGCACTGATCGACTTCAGCAGAAACCGGTTGCGTGCGGCATCGAACAGGGTGCGGTGAAACTGCCGGTTCAGCTCGCGGGCCTGCGGGCCAGCAGGCGCTGCCGCCAGCTCGTTGTTGAGGGCGGCGAGTTCCGCCAGCTCGATGCTGGAAGCCGCGCGTGCGGCCAGCCGTGCAGCCGTGCCTTCCAGCACCGCCCGCATTTCATAAAGCTCGACCACTTCCGCATGGTCCAGCGTGCGGATCGAAGCGCCCTGCCGGGGCAGGTGGACGACAAGGCCATCGGCTTCCAGTTGCCGGATCGCCTCGCGGACCGGCGTGCGGCTGATGCCCAGCCGCTCTGCCAGTTCGGTCTCGCGAAGGCGCATACCGGGAGCCAGGCCGCCATCGCGGATGTCTTCCAGCAAGCGGCGGTAAGCTGCCTGGCCCTGCGGGATTTCATTGTCCTCAGCCATAGGGTAAACTCGCTTGTGTCCTTTAGTATCCAGTCGTATACATCTGGATACAAGAAAGCGCAAGGAGGCAAGTGTGCGGGCGGACCTGACAAAAAGCATGACAAAAAGGATGATGACGCTTGCCATTGCGGGGCTGGGTGTGGCGGTGTTTTACCTGCTCGGCCTGCCTCTGCCTTTTCTGTTTGGCCCGATGGCCGCATGCCTGCTGGCGGCGCTGTCCGGCGCACCGCTGAAGGGAATGGGCACGGTCTCGATTCTGGCGCGGACGGTCCTTGGCGTTGCCGTGGGGGCCTCCATCACGCCCGAGGTGGTCGGACGCATTCCCCAGATGGCTGGCAGCGTTGCGCTGGTGCCGGTTTACGTGGCGATGATCGGGGCCGTTGGCATGCCCTTTTTCCGGCGCCTCGGATATGATCCGGTGACGTCCTGGTACGCGGCCATGCCCGGCGGCCTGCAGGACATGGTGATCTTCGGTCAGGAGGCCGGGGCAAATGTCCGGGCGCTGGCCCTCATTCATGCCACCCGCGTTCTGGTCATTGTCACCCTGGCACCTATCATTCTGACGTCCCTGTATGGAGCCAGTCTCTCGGGCGCTGTTGGGGCGCCAATGCGGGACCTGCCGGTGATCGAGCTTCTGCTGATGGCTGGGGCGGCTGTCATCGGCTGGAAAGGCGGGGAGCGGATCGGGCTTTTCGGTGCAACGATCCTTGGACCGATGATCGTGACGGCGGTCCTCTCCCTGAGCGGTTTCATTCACAGCCGTCCGCCCGCCGAGGCGATCCTTGGGGCGCAGCTGTTCATCGGCATCGGAATCGGCGTTCAGTATATGGGGGTGACGCTTCGCGAGCTGCGCAGCTTCATCCTGTCCGGTCTTGCCTTCGTCGTGCTGCTGGCCGGGCTTGCAGCTCTCTTCACAGAGATCGTGACGCTCTCAGGTCTTGCGCAGCCGGTGGAAGGTTTCCTCGCCTTCGCGCCGGGTGGCCAGGCGGAGATGACGGTGCTGTCGATCGTGGCCGGTGCCGATCTCGGCTTCGTCATCCTGCACCATCTGACCCGCATCGTCATCGTGATCCTGGGCGCGCCGGTTGCGGCGCGCCTCATTGGGGTCAAAGCACCTCCGGATTGACCAGGTGCACCGGCTTGCCAGCGGCAAAGGCATTGACCTGATCGAACACGTCGGCGAACTGCAGGTCGAACTCTTCTTCCGTCACAAAGCCGATGTGCGGCGTTGCAATCACGCGCGGATGTGACAGCACCGGGTCGCTGGCATCGGTCAGCGGCTCCTCGTCGAACACATCCAGTGCAGCAAGTCCGGGACGGCCCGCATCCAGTGCGTCGCGCAGGGCACCGGGGGCGATCAACCCGGCACGGGCGGTGTTCACCAGAATGGAGCGGGGCTGCATCAGGGCAAGATCCGCAGGCGTGATGATGCCCTTGGTCTCAGGCGTCAGGCGCAGATGCAGCGTCACGATGTCCGACCCTGCGAAAAAGGCCTCACGGCTGGCGGCGACTTCTCCGCCTTCCGCGGCGGCTCTCGCCCGTCCGGCCTCTGATCCCCACCAGATCACTCTGGCGCCGAAAGCAGCGGCATAGCCGGCGATGAGCCGGCCGATCCTGCCATGGCCATAGATGCCGATGGTTTTGCCCTGCAGCGTGCGACCGACACCGGCCTGCCACTGTCCGGCCTTGGCACTCGCCATCTGCTCCGGCAGGCCGCGCAGCGCGGCCAGAATGAGCGCCCAGGTCAGTTCTGCTGCGGCGTGGTTGGGAACCTCAGCCGGCTTCATGGAGGCAAAGGCAACGCCATTGGCCGTGCAGGCGGCAACATCCACATGCGGCCAGGCGCCCCGGCCGGAGATCAGCTTCAGGCCCGGAAGGGCCGCAAGCAGATCAGCGGTCACACGTGTCCGCTCGCGGAAAAGACAGACAGCCTCCGCCCCCTTGAGCCGCGCGGCCAGCGCAGGCCCTTCCACGTGATCTGTCCAGACCGTCACCTCATGCCCCTTGAGCCGCTCAAAGCAAGGCAGATGGCGCAGGGTGTCGGACCAGTCGTCCAGAATGTGGACCTTCATTTGCCACCCCACACGTCTGCCGGCACCATCACCTCTCCCTTGGCGAGCAGGCGTGCCGTGCGCAGCAATCCGGCCGACTTGAGCGCGAAGCCGCCTGGGCCGTTCTCATAGTCGACGGTCACGTCAATCACGCCGCCGGGATGCTCGATGAGCACCAGCGCGGGCGTGCCCTGCGGCGCGGTGAACAGTCCTTCGGCCACGGTGCCGGGGGTGAGCACGCAGGAGGCAAGGCACTGGGCGCCGGTCACCGCCATGGTGGGATGGCAATTCCAGGGCATGAAGTAGCGTGCGGTGATGGTGCCGCCGTTGCGCGGCTCAGACAGTAGCGCAAACTTCGGCGTCACGGACTTTTCCACATTGCCCATGCCCATCAGCTCACCCGCCTTGCGGCGGATGGGTTCCATCCGGTCGTAGAAGGCCCGGTTGGCGTCCAGTTCCTCGACCGTCTCGGCGCCGCTCAGGCCGAAATCGGCAGCGCGGGCGATGACGATCGGCATGGCGACATCCATGCAGGTCACTTCGATGCCGTCAATCACGTCCCGCAGATTGCCTGTCGGCAGAAGCGCGCCGGTCGCAGAGCCCACTACATCCATGAAGTTGAGATAGATGGGCGCAGCCGTGCCCGGAACGCCGTCGATCGCGGCATCTCCGGCATACTCGACCTGTCCGCCGGGGGTGCGCACAACGGCCTCAACCTTGGCGCCGGTGTTGACCGAGAGGATGCGGATGCGGGTTTCGTCACCCTGAGGGGCAATCAGGCCCATCTCGATGGCGGCAGGACCGACGCCCGAAAGGATGTTGCCGCAGGTGGGCTTGAAATCAACAAGGCCATCCTCGACGCTGACCTGAGCGAAGAAGTAATCGATGTCGCAGCCGCTCGTTTCGGAGCGGGAAAGCATCGCGACTTTGGTCGTCACGGCCGCGCCACCGCCGATGCCGTCAATGTTCAGCTTGTGCCCGGAGCCGAGCGCCGCCACGAGAACCCGGGCCAGCGTCTCGCGGTCCTCCGGCAGGTCTTCCCGCCGGAAATAGGGGCCGCGCGAGGTGCCGCCGCGGAAAAAATGGAAAGGAATGGCTGTCTGCACCATCATGATCTCCTGAAGCCGAAGACTGGTTAAGCCCTTGCGGCGTTTGAGTATTTCCAAGGCGTGATGCGTC
>NZ_JBAKBF010000012.1:0-154006 GCF_036881715.1 Pannonibacter anstelovis | reverse complement strand
CCCCCCCCCCCCCCCCCCCCCCCCCCCCCCCCCCCCCCCCCCCCCCCCCCCCCCCCCCCCCCCCCCCCCCCCCCCCCGCCAGAGGCGTCTCCCCCCCCCCCGCCTAACCCGCCGCCAAATCCGCCACTACGGCGGGGGGCGCTATAGTCACCACCGCCGAATTCACTGCCGCCGCCGCCGAAATCGCTGCCGAAGTCCTGCGGACCGCCGAACTCACGCTTGCCGCCGCGCCGTCCGCGCGAACGCCGGTCCGAATCGCCATCGTGCATTGCTGAAACACCCTATTTGCGTGCCGTCTTCACGGCTCCGACCCATTCCTATCTCTCCCGCACCGAAGTGCGGACGTTCCATGCAGCCTGCTGACCCCGCAAGGCCAACGGACTTGCCACTGCCAACAACATGGTATTGGGAAGAAACAACGCTGCCGCAACCCGATCCAATCCGCCGCAGAATTATCATAGCTGTGAAAAACGGCTCCCGGCAAGCGAATCCTTACCGGACGATGGTCTAAAGGTCACAAATGCCGCAACGTGATTTGGGCGTCCGGGCTCTCGCTGTCAGATTTGCCGGTAAGCGGCAGGGTTCTGCCTTACAATCAGGCATTTCAGGCTGCCTTCTGCCAGTCCGGAGGTGCGCCTTCCGGCCTTCCATCTGATCTGCGGCTTGCGGGGGGAGGGGCTGCAGGCTACTGAAACTGCAGATGCCAGCTTTCAGGAGCCCGAAATGACTTCAACCGACGGTGAAGCGATGCAGGATGGCCTGCCGCCCGTGCAGATTGCCGTGATCCCGGTGACGCCCTTCCGCCAGAATTGCTCCCTTATCTGGAATCCGCGCAGCATGAAGGGCGTGGTGGTGGATCCGGGCGGTGATGTCGAGATCATCCTTGAAACGGTCGCCGCTTACAAGGTCGAGGTGGAACGCATCCTCATAACGCATGGCCATATCGATCACATCGCCGGTGCTGCAGACCTTGCTGACGCGCTCAAGGTGTCCATCGAAGGGCCGCATCTGGCGGATCAGATGCTGATCGACCGTTCGGAAGGTCAGGCACAGCAGTTCAACATGCCGCCGTTCCGGAAGATCGAACCCTCCCGCTGGCTCGACGAAGGTGACACGGTGGAGATCGGCGGGCTGGTGTTTCAGGTGCTGCATTGCCCCGGCCATGCGCCAGGTCATGTGGTGTTCTTCAACGCGGATCTGAAGTTCGCGGTGTCCGGGGATGTCCTGTTTGCCGGATCTGTCGGCCGCACCGATCTGCCGGGGGGCGACCATGCCACGCTGATCCGCTCCATCCGGGAAAAGCTGCTGCCGCTGGGCGATGACGTCACGTTCCTGCCCGGACACGGCGACCCATCTACCTTCGGCCACGAGCGCCTGACCAATCCGTTCCTGCGCTGACATTCAGCCAGATATGAAAGAAGGGGCCTTTCGGCCCCTTCGTCATGTTCACAGAAGCGATCTCAGCTTATCGAGTTTCTCGTTCACGAGCCAGCCGTAATAATTTTCCTGGGGCCAGGTGTTGCCGCTGCGGCGGAACTGGGCCGCACGGCCCCATGGGTCACCAAGATTGTAAAGTGTTGCCGTGAGCCCTGGGTTGTTGGAAATGTCCACGTCGCCAACAATCCGGTAGGCCTCGATGGCGTCCTGGATAATCGCTGCCATGTAATGCAGCGAGATGTTCGGATCCATCGTCGCCTGATAGACGTCGCGGGCATTGTCGGCTGTCAGGCGTTGCATGCGGCTCTGGCGGGCGACCCGGTCCGTCATCTTCAGCACTGTGAGCGGGCTGAGCTGGCCAAGGCCAAAGCTCTGGCCCGAAAAGAGCGGCTGGAAAAAAGTCTCATTGAAATTCGTGCGTGGATAGCGCGTGCCGTCCACGTTCTTGCCGCGGAACTCGCTGTCCCAGATTCGTTCGTAACAGGTCCAGAGCTTCTGGCTGTCGTTCTGGTAAGCTTCGGTGTTGCAGGCACTGAACTGCGGCTTCTGGACGAAGTCCGTCACGTTGACACCGCCATGGGCGAAATTCAGGCTGACGCCGGCATAGGACAGGGCCTTGACATAATAGCTCTGGGCGCTGTCGAGGCTGTCATAGTTGTATGTGTGTTCGCCAACGATAGCGCCGATCATATGGACAGGATCGATGTCATACCGGGCGGCGACACGCTTGATGTCGGAGATAAGCGCCGTATCACGGCGCAGGACGCCTAGGACGCGTTCAAACTTCGCGTCATAGCTTGAGCGCATGGCTGCTGTGCGCCGGGCCGAGGCAAAAGGTATTGCAGGCTGTTCCGCATTGCGGTTGCCGGGAGGTACGCTGCGCGAAGCAGCCGTAGCCTCGGCAAATGCACCAAGGAGAACCGCCGCTGAAAGTCCAGCCGCTGCAAGCTGGCGCGCGGCGAATTTCACACTGCGTCCCGCCAGACGCAATCCATTAAACATGCTCATGCCTGACTCCAGGCCCCCGCCGGGATGAATAGACGGGGCTCTCCGAAAGATACAAGTCCAAAACAAGGAAACTCACCGGAGCAGCCGCGTAACTGGAAGGGTGTTGTCTCCAATCCACAATACAGCGCTCTCAGGCATGCGAACCCATACGCGAGGCCCGCCGCCGAATCAATGTCCGCAGGCAGTTATACCGCATCATCCAGAGCTTTGGCGGCAAGGTTTCCGGCAGGTGTGGCGGTTTTATATCACGTCCCCTTGAGCCGTAACGTCTGCCCTGTCAGGGCCTGCATGATACTGCGGAGAATGGATGGGAGGAGAATGCGGTCACCGGCGCGTCTGCCTTGGTCCCATGCGCAGGCGGACGGATGCCGGCACCTGCAGCAGGTCCAGAAACTCCCGGTGCTGACGCAATCCACAGAGCTCGCGCTGGATCACCACATGCCAGAGTGCTTCGGCGGCTTCCTCCAGCCGCTCCTGATGACGCGATCGAAGCCTCTCGTCTTCTGGGGTTTCAGCCAGACGCCTGCCGGCACCCTCAAGCCGTGCCAGAGCCTCGTCCAGCTTGCGGGTCAGGCGGGCGAGTGTTCCGGCCTTCTCGGCCATCACTTCCTGCGCAAGCGCGGCTGCGAGCGGGTCCTTGTCTTCCATTCTGTACTGGCTGGGCGGGCGTACGCTCATGGCTGCCTGACTCTCCCGGCTGGTTCGTTCTCTATGTCTGGGCAGCGGCGTGACCCGCCGCTTCCCCATGGGCGAGCAGGGCCGACTTGCGCCAGAGCCATATCATTGTAACCAGTTTCAGCAGGCAAGGAACCGCAGCATAGGCAATGCTGAGCGCGAGCGCCGTCTGTGCCGTCAGCGGTTCTCCCGGCTGATAGCCAGCCAGGCCGAGTGCGGGCAGTGTGAGGCCGGTGGCGAGTGCAAGCGCGCCCTTGGTGAACAGCGCCATCACGGCATAAAGACGGCTGGCCGCCCTTTCGCTGCGGCTGCGGGCAATGTGGTCTGCCAGGATCGAGGCCGGCAGCGCCAGATCTGCTCCCAGTGCAAGGCCCGAGAGCAGGCAGACGGCCGTGTAGGCCGCGATATCGCCCTCACCGATGAAAATGGCCCAGACGAAGGTAAGCACGCTCAGCCCCATGGAGGCAGCCCAGGCCTGCAGCTTGCCCATCCGCCGGGACAGCACCTGCCACAGCAGCATTGATGCGGCGCCTGACAGGAAATAGGCCAGCAGGAACAAGCCTGTCAGATCTTCCGCGCCCAGACGGTCACGGATGAAGAAGATGACCAGCACCGCCGGAATGGCGCTGGCGAAGGTATTGGCCAGATAGATGGCAAAGAAGCTCCGCCGCCAGCGGTCACCCGTTACATCCTGCCAGCGGAACGCAGGGCTTGTTCCTTTGGCCTCCTGGGCAAGCGGTGCATGACGCAGCCAGCGCAGCAGCAGCACCAGTGCAAGCGCCAGAAGCGGCAGATAGAGCCAGGCGAGCCGGGCGAAAGCCGTTTCCTTTCCGGCTCCCTGATCCAGCACCGCCGGGGCAATGGAAGCCAGCAGCAGGCCGATCAGCCCCAGCGCCTCACGCCATCCGGCGATGCGGGTGCGCTCATGCTCGGCAGCGATCCACAACCCTCCGAGGGCCTGAAGGTTAATGGCGACAATGGAATAACCGGTGGTGCAGAGCAGGATGGACAGGGCGAACCAGCCGAGTGCCCCCTCTCCTGGAGGTGGTGTGAACACCATGAAGAAGCCGCCACCCAGCAGCAGGCAGCCCAATATAAGCACCAGCCAGCGCAGATGGGCGAAGCGGTCGCTGAGGCTGCCGATCAGCGGATCCTGGACAGCATCCACCAGCCGCAGCAGCAGAAGCACGGTGCCGAGACTGGCGAGCGGAACGCCCAGCGCGGCAGCGTAGAAATCCGGTGCATGCAAATAGACGGGCAACCCGGCAAAGGCGAGCGGCAGCGCCATGAAGCCATAGGCGAAGAGAGCGCCTTTGCCCTTGTGCTGGTCTGCAGAAGATGCCGCAGGCAAAGGGGCGTCCATCAGCGTGCGGAACCGGTCAGGCTGGCCTGCAGGCTCGGGTTCGACGTATTGTTGCCCAGCCAGATCGCAAAGAAGCGTCTGGAGAAATCTGCATCATTGATCGTGCCGATCCGGCGGCCATCCTTGTAGAAAACAGCCTTGCCGGAGGCATCTCGAACGCCGGTGATGGATGCGCCCTCGGACACATCCGGGAAAATGGCGCGCATCTGGTCGCCCCATTGCTTCAGCTTCGCCTCGTCCTTAAACCCCTGGCGGCGCATTTCATCAACCGAGCGCTTGGCAATGTCAGAGCCCTTGAAGTTGCGCAGATACGTCAGCTTCAGCGCGAAGGGTTTCGAGGGCGAGTAGCGGCCCTGCGGCGCGTAGAGTTCGGCGTCGAAGACGCGGAAACCGAAATAGGTCATGCGCCCCTGGCCGACGAGTTCGGCAGACGGAACAAGCCGGACGGCCGGGCCTGCATCGGCTGCCGCCGTGCGGGGTATGGCCGTTACGGCCAAAGCCAGCAGAAGCCCCATGACGAAGGCCATGACCATCCGGCGCGACTGTGTGCCTGTGAAGCCGCCTGCGATGGCCCGGGACATGCTGCGCGCATGTGCGGCGCGGATGGCGCGCTGCTGATCTTGCGGCGGGGTGATGGTCATGAATTCATCCTCCTGTCTGCCATTCCGTTCTTGACCTTTACGCAATGCGGGAGGGAGCGGATCGTTCCGGGCTTGAACAAGATGGCATGTGGAGTGTCACGGGCGTGTGATGCCAGTTCCGTCCGGACTGAAGCCACAACAGCACGCAAAAACCAGGCGCTGCATGGTCTGATTGCGGCTGCGCTTGGCCGGGGAAGGCTGTCAGAGACCTTCTTCGAAGGCTTCCCGCGCGCGGCGGCCTTGGGGGGAGTTCTGAAAGCAGACATGAAAATCTGGAATTGCAAGGAGCCGGCTGTTGAACTGCAACTTTCCGGCTGCGTCCTTCAGATCCTGCGTGGTTGCGATCAGGTGCTCGAACACCTGAAGATCAATCACCGCAGCTGCAATCTTTCCCTGCAATAGATTGCGCAGGTTCTGTTCGTCGCTGGTTGTTTCCACTGCGTGGATTCTGCCCGTTGCGACGAGAAGATCAAACATGTCCTCATTCTTGTAGCCGCGGACAGTGCCGATCCTAAGGTCCGCGAGGTCCCCGATCTTGTCCCATATGACGGGATTGCTGCTGAGCTCGGCCAAGCCTATGGGGCTCTTGCCGAAAGGCCGCGAAAAAAGACAGCGGTGACCGTCCGCTTCTGCATCTGCCCTGGGAGAATAGTACTCGGGAAACACTCCCGCATAGGCCTTGTTCTCAGCCGCAAGTGCAACCGCCCGGTGCCAAGGATGCACCTCTATGGTCACAGCCAAGCCTTTCCGGCTGAAGATTTCCCTGACCGCATCGGCCACAGGGCCCGACCCATCTGCAAATATATGAGGCGGCCATTCCAGCGTCGTCAGGCGCAAGGCTGTTTTGGTCTCTGCAACGGCGTGGCTGGAGGCCTGCAACATAAGAAGGGCTGCGAAAACAGCTAAGTATCTAAGGTAGTTTTGCACTCTGGCCGCCAGACACCTCACCATGCTCCCCTCCCGCAAGCGTCAGATCTCTCGTGCAGCTTGTCTCCTGCCATTTATGGACAGGCAAACTGTATGATGATGCTTGCGTCAGAGTCGGTGAGCCCGTATTGCGCGCGTGTGGTCAAGCGAGAATAATTATCAAGTACTCAAAAATTTATGGTGACAGCTTATTATACTGTCTGGTCTAATCTTAAGAATGCTCAAGCGCGCACAGGATTTTCCGGTTACTGATAAGCAGGGATCAACACGATCTGCTCCAACGCATCAACGCCATCACGTTGCAATCTTAAGGGTTAAATAAAAACGAAGTTCAGTCAACTAGCGTTGCGGAGAAGGCGGGCAGGCAACATCACCGGCCCGTGGCGCCAAGCCTCCGCCCGCAATCACATTGGCTGAACCTGTGGCGATACACCCTTCCTTGGGCGCCGCCAGCCGGACCGCAGGCTGCCCCTCGATGAAAAGACCCGGGACCGTCTCGAACATGCCTGCCGGACACCCCGCCACGTCCGCCAGCCGCAGCGCCGGCCGCCCGTTGATGAACACCGACCTCGCGCCCGTCACAGCACAGGCGGGCATTTCTGCTCCCGCTGCGAGTAGCGGGGTAGGGATGAGAGAGGGCAGAGCGAGAGCGAGAACGGCTGCAAATGACTTCACTGCCCGGGCCTTCCGGTCTTGCGGGAGCGGCCCTTGCGGCGTTTTTCGTCTGCCGGGTCTTCGTAGGAGCCGATGCCGGTCTTGCCGCGCGGGGTGAGATGCGGAGCGTCCTCTGCCTGAATGACGGGCTTCTTCGGCAGCGGGCCTGCATGGGCTGGCACTTCCGTGCGGCCGACGGTCATTTCGTCCAGCGAGTTCTTGCGCACCTTTGAACTGGGCGCAGGCATACTCGAGGACTTGGCCGCCCGGGCCCGGTCTGCTGCCGTTTCCTTCTTCTTGCCGCTGGCGCCCTCCTTGGTGCCGCCCGCGCCATAGAGCCGTTCGCCCCGATAGCTGCCGCCTTGTTCTTCCACCTCGGACTGGCGGGCGAGGGGATCGCTGCTGAGAGCAAGCTCGGTTGCCTGCAGGCGGCGGATCTCGTCGCGCAGCCGGGCGGCGGTTTCGAAGTCGAGATCGGCGGCGGCTTCGCGCATCTGCTTTTCGAGGCTTTCCAGATGGGCCTTGAAATTGTGCCCGACCAGATTGCCGTCCTCGGCAAAGCCCGCATCCACGGTGACGTGGTCCTGCTCGTAGACGCTTTCCAGAATGTCGCCGATGGAGCGCTTCACGCTTTCCGGGGTGATGCCATGCTCGGTGTTGTAGGCGATCTGCTTCTCGCGGCGGCGGGTGGTTTCCGCCATCGCCCGCTCCATGGAGCCGGTGATGTTGTCCGCATAGAGGATGACCTTGCCATCCACGTTACGCGCCGCACGGCCGATGGTTTGCACCAGCGAGGTTTCCGAGCGCAGGAAGCCTTCCTTGTCTGCATCCAGAATGGCGACAAGGGCGCATTCGGGAATGTCGAGGCCTTCGCGCAGCAGGTTGATGCCCACCAGCACGTCGAAGGCGCCAAGGCGCAGGTCGCGGATGATCTCGATACGCTCCAGCGTGTCGATATCCGAATGCATGTAGCGCACCCGCACACCGTTTTCGTGCAGATACTCGGTCAGATCCTCGGCCATGCGCTTGGTCAGGGTGGTGACCAGCGTGCGGTAGCCCTTGGCGGATGTCTCGCGCACCTCGCCCAGCAGATCGTCCACCTGCGAGGAGGCGGGGCGCACCAGAACCGGCGGGTCGATGAGGCCTGTGGGGCGGATCACCTGCTCGGCGAAGACACCGCCGGACTCATCCAGCTCCCACTTGCCGGGCGTGGCGGAAACCGCGATGGACTGGGGCCGCATCGCGTTCCACTCCTCAAAGCGCAGCGGCCGGTTGTCCATGCAGGAGGGCAGGCGGAAGCCATATTCGGCCAGCGTCGCCTTGCGCCGGAAGTCGCCCCGGTACATGGCGCCGATCTGCGGCACGGTGACATGGCTTTCGTCGAGGAAGACCAGCGCGTTGTCAGGCAGGTATTCGAACAGGGTCGGGGGCGGCTCGCCCGGCTTGCGGCCTGTCAGATAGCGCGAATAGTTTTCAATGCCGGCACAGGAGCCCGTGGCTTCCAGCATCTCCAGGTCATACATGGTGCGCTGTTCCAGCCGCTGCGCTTCCAGCAGGCGGCCATGGGCGTTCAGCTCTTCCAGCCGCTGTTTCAGCTCAGCCTTGATGGCGCGGGTTGCCTGCTGCAGCGTCGGCTTGGGCGTCACGTAGTGCGAGTTGGCGTAGATCTTGACGCTCTTCATCTCGCCGGACTTCTTGCCGGTGAGAGGGTCGAATTCGGTGATCGACTCCACCTCATCGCCGAACAGCGAAATGCGCCAGGCCCGGTCCTCAAGGTGGGCCGGAAACAGTTCCACCGTGTCGCCGCGCACCCGGAAGGCGCCGCGCTGGAAGGCTGCATCGTTGCGCTTGTATTGCAGGGCCACCAGATCGGCTAGCAGCTGGCGCTGGTCGATCCGCTCGCCCACCTCCAGCGCGAAGGTCATAGCCGTATAGGTTTCGACCGAACCGATACCGTAGATGCAGGAGACGGAGGCGACGATGATCACGTCGTCGCGTTCGATCAGGGCGCGAGTGGCCGCGTGCCGCATCCGGTCGATCTGCTCGTTGATCGAGGATTCTTTCTCGATGTAGGTGTCCGTCCGCGGCACATAGGCCTCGGGCTGGTAATAGTCGTAGTAGGAGACGAAATATTCGACGGCATTGTCCGGGAAGAAGCTCTTGAACTCGCCGTACAGCTGCGCCGCCAGCGTCTTGTTGGGCGCCAGGATCAGCGCCGGGCGCTGGGTGCGGGCGATGACCTGCGCCATGGTGTAGGTCTTGCCCGAACCGGTGACACCGAGCAGAACCTGCGTCTGCTCGCCGCTTTCAAGGCCGGAAACCAGCTCCGCAATGGCCGTGGGCTGGTCGCCGCGCGGCTCATAGGCGGACTTCAGAACGATCGGCACGCCGCCTTCGGACTTCTCCGGCCTCTCGGGCCGGTGCGGCACCCAGAGCTCGCCGTTCTTGTGCAGCGGATTGCCGCTTTCAATCAGCGCAGAAAGCGCCTGCACGGTGGCCGTGGCGCCCTGATTGCCGGACAGCTCCGGCAGAGCGTTGCGGCCCTTCTTCTTTTTGTTTTCCTTGAGGTGCTGCTCGAGCTTCTCCGCCTCTTCCAGCGAAATATCGAGCCCGGCAACCGGGTTCAGCCCGCCGGCGGCCCGCTCTCGCGCGCTTTCCGCCTTGCCGATGGACGTGCCGCGCGACGACCGGCTACCGCTCTCCGCCTTGCCCTTGCCGCGTGCGGTCTTGCGTGGCGCCGCATCTGCCGCCGGTGCGGGTGGTTCAGCCGGAAGCTTCTCCGCTGCCCCGGCGATCTCTTCCGCCCAGTCGGCAATTGATCCGGACAGGCTGACGCCCGGCAGCGGCGCTCCCTCAAACGCCGCCTGCGGCGCTTCGCCAAAGCCATCTGGCTGGCTGGAGGGTTCCGGAGTGGTGGGGGAGGCAGGCTTCTTGCTCATACCGTGCAGTATGGGCCGAAACCGCAGCGGGGGAAAGGGGGCGTTGCGGCTTTGTTCTGGCTAATCACTGTTTGAAAACCTGTTCCCGATGCCATTTGAGGCAATCTGGATGCGGCCGCAGGTGCGCAAGCTCGGGTACGCGTGCCCTCATATCCTTGTGCAAGAGGTGCGAGACATCGTAGTTCAGGTGCCGTGATGGAGTGATCGTGTAGTCGTCCTGCATGCACAGCAAGCCCCTATCGAACATCCAGTGAACCGTGCCGGAAAGAGCAATGCCGTTCTGGATTGAATCCGAACCACCATGCTCTACAGGCACGATATGTGCAGCTTCCACCTCGGGTCTGCCGCCGCCGTTGATAAGTCGCAGGCCTGTGAATGCGCATGTGCGATCGTAGACCCGACGAATATTCTGTTTGAATTTTGCGTCCCGGAAGCGCCGGTTCAGCAATTGAGGGATGATGGGCCTGTTGACCTCAGGTCCAAAGAATGGTGCCTGCGGCGTTTCGCCAAAGCCGGGCTGAGAGGGCACATGATCTGCATCCTGCGGAGCATCGACGCGATCTGGCCATTCATCGGGGTTCGCGATGCCGGCTGTCACGATAGCCTGAAATTCGGAGGGCTCCAGAAGGCGAACCGCGTTGACCGTCAGTCCACCGTTTGGCCGTCCATCAGGCAGAACCATGCGCTGCTCATAACCGCCGTTCTCCATGTAGTGAACCCATCTGTCGAAGTCGATATAGTCGGTCAGATGGGCATAGAAGTGATTTTCGATCTTGGTGTCGGTAGTTATGTTTCTGACACGTGCGACGCCAAAATAAAAACTACCCTTGGACCGCGGCATGGGGCCGTAATAGACGATCCAGTCTCCAACGGTTTGTTCCATCCGTTTAAGGTACTGCTTTGGGAAGTGATACTGCTTCCCGGTTACGTCGTCGTAGATGCTGTCAACTTTATGATACAGGACGGCTTGTGTCATGGCGGTCTCCTTATTCAATGAGTAGGAGAAAGTCGCAATTAATACAATAGCTTATGCATGTCCCAATTGCACTATCGTCGGTAGCGGTGCCCCGTTTCCTTCGGTTAAAAAGTTAGAAGCATCTGTAGGGGGCGTCAGATCGATCTCAAGTTGAAAAAGACGAACTTCCTCTCTCTGAACAATTCTTGATCGACAAAACTAAGAATAGGCCTCCCCTCAGATGTGGCTGTGCGCCATCATATTCGAAAGTATGAGAGCATGTTTGATCAAATGTTCGATATTTAATCTGAGCCAATTGAAGTGTATAGGCGCAGGAATGGGTTTTAATGGTCAGTAAAGCTACTGTTGACTGCTGGTTCCTCGGGCGCAGTTTAGGCCCAGCGTGTTATTGTTGTGCTGAAGCAAGAGTTTTCGGATATTTTTGTAAGGCCTGAGACGAAGGTCCCGGCAGCCATCGTTGATGAAACGCTGATTGATCTGATGGTAGTGCGTGGCTGGACGTGGCAGCCGTTTGGAAATAGCATTTCTCCGGCATTGCGCCAGAAATTTTGCGATCTCAAGTAGGTACTGCCGACTGAACCTGGATCCGACACGCGTGCTGCGTGCCTGGGCATAACTGGGTGTCGAGGGGCATACGGCCCTGTTTTCAGGCCTGTATCACAGTTCTCTCATTGCGGCACTCGGGCTTCCCGCCTGTGACAGGGAGGAGTTTATTGCGCGCCGCTGCGATGAGGCCGAGTGGGACATGGTGCTTGCAGGCGGGTATCTGGCGGCAAAAGACTGAAGTCACATCAGCTCACGATGAGCTTGGCTCATCGTGAGCTGACAAGCCCGTGCGGCGCATGAGCCTCGGCATCAATGGCAGACAAGCTTTCACCCGAACGGCGGTCGCGCAACATGGCGGCGATCCGGTCGAAGAACACGAAGCCTGAGATGATCGTCCGGTCATTGGTGCACGGGCTGGGTTTCCGCTACCGCCTGCACCGCAAGGATCTGCCGGGCAAGCCGGATCTGGTGTTCGGCCCGCGCCAGAAGGTGATCTTCGTGCATGGCTGCTTCTGGCATCTCCATCCCGACCCGGACTGCAAGGATGCCCGCATCCCCCAGTCCCGGCGCGATTACTGGCTGCCCAAGCTGACCCGAAACACGGAGCGGGACCGGGAACATGTGCAGCAGCTGGAGGCGATGGGCTGGCAGGTGCTGATCATCTGGGAATGCGAAGTCCGCATGCAGGATGAGCTGAAGGAAAAGATCCTTGCTTTCCTGAGACCGTGAGGACAACCCGGCGCCGCCCTTGCGTTCTGCTTCTTTTGATTGATGCAATCGTCAATTGCCATTAATACTTGAGAGAGACGGTTGGTTGGCGAGGTAGCTCCTATGGTTTCGCGGCCCCTCTTGTCACTGCAGGCCTTTGCCTCCCTTGCCCGCGGCATCGCGGTGCTTGTGGTGTCAGCCACTTTCACCTGGATGCCCGGGGCGCAGCAGGCTTGGGCGCAAGCGTCTTTCGGGGCTGATGAAGGTCAGAGGATCGCCGAAATCCGGGTCCGGTTGATGAACCCTTCCCCGGACAAGGCGATTAACGACCGCGCCATAGATCAATTCCGGCGCGGTCTTGCGGTCTATCCAGATGACCATTTCTACCGCACGCTTGTTGATTTTGCGCTGAACCGGGCCACCCGCGCGGCGGGGCTCGCCAGTGCCAGCTACGACATCGGCTTTGGCGATACCGGCGGCCTGACACTGACTTTCGACCTGACGCTTGGTGACGCGGCGGCTGCGGGGGCGCCGCGCGGCATGCTGGCAACGGGCAAGGCGTCCGATTTCCCCGTGCTCTATGACAGCGGCGGCACCTATGTGAAGGTGAAGGCCGAGTCCATCGCGCTGCACTATGGCAACGCGGATGCCTGGTACGGCAAGCCCGATCTGATGCTGAATGGCAATCCGATGGTGCAGGGCAAGCCCTCCGGCAAGGGCTATCAGCACTGGGTCGAGGGCATGGTGCACACCGGCCTCTACGGCATCACGCCGCTCAGCGAGCGGTTCTATGTCTATGGCGGGGCGAGTGTTCTTGCCAGCGGTTCGTATGGCCAGGAGCTGTTCAGCAACCGCACCCGCAGCCATGTCGCCATCGAAGATGCCTTTGCCGGCTTTATCACCGGGGTGACCCGCGAGAACGGTGACCGGCTTCAGCTTGACGCGTCCGCCGGGCGTCAGCGTTTCACGCTGGGCGACGGCTTCCTGATCATCAACACGGCAGCCAATGGCCGGGACCGGGCGGCGCTGCAGGCCAATCCGCGCTGGTCGGCGGATATGGTTGCGCTGGCGCGGCTGCGCTACAACAACACCAAGGTCGAGCTGTTCCGGGTCGATCCGGACGAGCTTCCCATTCTCGACAGCAAGACCGTCATCGATGGTATCAACATCGAGACCCGGCTGAGCAACGGCTTCGAGGCCGCCGCCAGCTTCCTGCGTGTGCCACAGTCCAGCTTCAAGTATTTCACGCCGGAGCAGACTTTCACCCGGGAAGGCCTGCAGGTCTTCGACGCCCGGCTGCGCTGGCAACCCAATCCGGCCGGAACGCCGGGGCCGTTCGTTGCGGCGGAAGCCGCGCTTCAACGCAATGAAAACTTCGACATGCAGGCCTATGGCTTCTATGGCGAGGCCGGCTGGAGCTTTGCCGACCTGCCCTGGTCGCCCACCTTCAGCTACCGCTACGCGCAATTCTCGGGCGATGATCCGAACACTGCCACCTTCGAGCGCTGGGATCCGCTGCTGTCGGGCGGCAATGGCGAGCAGTGGGTGCAGGGCATCAATCATTTCAAGGTGGTGCAGGATTCCAATGTCATCGCGCATCGTTTCCAGCTGCGGCTGCGTCCGTCTGCAAAGTTCGAGCTGGTGCCGCAGGTCTGGCTGTTCCGCGCCGACAGCCTGACGAACCTAGGCGGCAATCCGGCCCTGTCGTTCCTAGGCTCGAAGGACTACGGCTACGAACTCAACCTGACCGGCAAGTACTTCGCCTCGCGCAATGTCTATGTTCAGGGGCATGTGGCGGCGACGTTCCCGGGGGCTGCCGTCAAGAAAGCCTTCAACGCCGATCCCGATCCCTGGCTCAGCACGATGCTCTTCGTGCGCGTGGCCTATTGATGCTTTGCGAAAAGGGAGTTTTTGACATGGACCGCAGGGATCTTCTGAAGACGATGGCATTGGCTGCAGCTGCCCCCGCCGCCGCTGGCGCTGTTGCCGGAGCCTCGGCCACGCAGGCTCAGGCCCAGGCAGGAAACCCCATCGCCGCCATGCCGGGACACCATGACGTGACGCCGGTGAGTCCGGACTATTTCATCTCAGACCGATTTGCCGGCAAGACCTACATCGTGACTGGCTGTGCGCGCGGGATGGGCAAGGTGGCCGCCGAGCGTCTGGCGCGGGAAGGTGCCAATGTTGTGGGCGTGGACTGGATCGCCGATGAGGGCACAGCTGTCATCGCCGCAATCAAGGCAGCGGGCGGCAAGGCGGAGTTCGTGCCGGGTGACGTCTCCGAGAATGCCGTATGCGATCAGATGGTCGAGGTGGCCGTGTCTGCCTTTGGCGGCCTGGATGGGGCGATCAACAACGCCGGCGTCATGGATGCCATTCCGCCCAGTGAGCCCATCGACTACGACAGGCAGAAGGATCTGGCGTTCAATCCGGTTCATCTCGCCAGCGACGCGTATTGGGACGTGGTCATGCGGGTGAATGCCACCGGTGTGTTCCGCTGCATGCGGGCGCAGCTGCGCCATATGGTCGAACAGGGGAAGGGCGGCTCGATCGTCAACGTCGCCAGTGTCGCGGGTCTGCGTGGCTTCAGCTCCACACCGTCCTATGTCGCCAGCAAGCATGCGGTGAATGGCCTGACCAAGAACGCGGCCATCGACTACGCACCCTATGGTATCCGCATCAATTCCGTGAACATGGCCAATACCGACACGCCAATGGTGCAGCGCGCCAAGCAGCTCGTCGGAGCGCGGATGAAGGCCTTGGGCGGGGTGGGCATGGGTACGATCAAGACCCGCAGCCTTCTGCAATACGCCGACACCACCTACCGCGATGCCACGCCGGAGGAGCAGGTTGCGATCATGCTGTTCCTGCTGTCCGGCGAGGCCTCCAACATCACAGGCGCCAATTGGGCGACAGACGGCGGCTTCACCACCTACTGATGGCTGGAGCTGCCCGGACGCTGCGTCCTGTGTATCCCAGTGCCCCAGGAGAAAGCTGAAATGACCCTTGATCGTCGAGACATCCTGAAGGGAATGACCTTGGCCGGTGGCGCCGTTGGCGTTCGTGCCGCCAGTGGTTTGCAGATGGCGCAGGCCCAGGCTCAGCCTGCCGCCGCTGCCTCACCAGCCGGTGGCGGCGGTGGATATGCCGGCGGCCTGGCCATTGCTCCCACTGACCCGGCCTATTTCGTGCCGGATCGTTTCAAGGGCCGCACAGTCATCGTCACCGGTTCTGCGCGCGGCATGGGGCAGGCGGCAGCTGAGCGCCTGGCGCGCGAGGGCGCAAATGTCGTCGGCGTCGACTGGATCGAGGATCAGGGCGCAGCGGTGATCGACGGGATCCGCAAGGCGGGTGGCACGGCCGAGTTTGTTCCGGGAGACGTGCGCGATGCCGCCGTCTGCCAAAAGGCGGTCGACGTAGCTGTCGCCAGTTTTGGCGGGCTGTCCGGCGCCATAAACAACGCCGGTGTCATGGACGGTGTCTACTCCGGTGACCCGGTCGACTACGCGGCCCAGAAGCCGCGCGTCTTCGCCCCGGTCCACGAGGCGACCGACGCGTACTGGGACGCGGTAATGGAGATCAACGCCGGCGGTGTGTTCCGCTCGCTGCGGCCGCAGCTGGCGCAGCTGGTCAAGCAGGGGCAGGGCGGCGCCATCGTCAATGTGGGCTCCATCGCCGGGCTGACCGGCCTTGCCGGCAATCCGGCCTATGTCGCCAGCAAGCATGCGGTGAACGGGCTCACCAAGAACGCGGCCATCGATTATGCCCCCTATGGCATCCGCATCAATTCCGTGAACATGGCCGCCACCGATACGCCGATGGTCGCGCGCGCCGGTGCGCTGGTCGCCGCCAGCATGAAGGACGGCGGCGGTGGCATGGGCCGGATCAAGACCCAGAGCATCCTTGCCTATGCCGATCCGGCGCACCGTCCGGCCACGCCAGCGGAGCAAGTGGCAATCATGCTGTTCCTGCTTTCTGACGAGGCCTCCAACATCACCGGAGCCAACTGGGCGACGGACGGCGGCTGGACAACCTACTGAGCTGAGGTCTGCTGCTGGTGCTGCGTGCAGGTTCCTTCCGTCGAAGCGGCAGACATGTCATCGCCCTTCTGAATTTCGCCTCTTGACCTGAAGTGCACTCCAGCACCTAGGGTCGGCAACTGTTCAGATGGAGACGATGATGACACGGCTTGAACAGTTCTTTTCCTGCTTCGGGTCTGCGGACCTTGAAGGGGCAGGGCGGATGATTGAGGCGGATGCGGAGTTTGTCGCGGTGCGGCCTGACCGCGACGCACGGCTGCCGCTTTATGGCACGTTTCGTGGTGCTGGCGGGTTGGCAGAGTTCTGCCACGGGCTTGCCAGCGCGTTCGAAACACACGCGTTCGAAATCGGTGACGTGGTCGAAACCGGATCGCTGGCCTATGCCTCGGGGCGTTTTCATCACGTCGTCCGCGCGACGGGACTGCCCTTTGCCAGCGATTTTGCCGTGAGACTGCGGTACCGCGACGGGCTCATCACGCATTACCAGTTTTACGAGGACACGGCCCGGCTGGAGACGGCATTCCGGTTGGCCGGGCGGGAGTGCGCGCAATGAAGATCGGTGACCTTGCCGCACGTACTGGACTGAGCGTCGATACGCTGCGCTATTATGAAAAGATCGGGCTGATCCCGGCACCCTTGCGCGATGCCGGTGGCCGGCGTGTCTATGACGCGTCCATCTTGCGCTGGCTGCAGTTTCTGGAGCGGCTGAAGGCGACGGGAATGGGGATACGCGACAGGCTTGCCTATGCCGGGCTGCGCGCAAGGGGTGCGGAGACCGCGCGGGAGCGGCGCGAAATGCTCGAGCGCCATCGCCAGAAGGTCGCCGCCAGCCTCTGGGAGATGCAGAAGACGCTCGAGCTTCTGGATGAAAAGGTTGAGACCTACCGCAAGATCGAGGCTGGCGAGATCGAGGATCCCGGTGCTTTGCCGGCGCCCCGCACCGCGCAAGGTGCCCGCACATGACCTCTGCCCTCGAACGTGGACGCGGCATCGTCCAGACACTGAACCCCCGCCTCGAGCAGGTGCTGGCGGAGCGGTACGACGATCTCGTCGACGGCTTCAGCGAGAGCCTTGTCGAATGGGCCTACGGCCGCCATTACGCACGTCCCGGTCTCGATCTGAAGACGCGGCAGCTCTGCACGGTTGCCGCTCTGACGGCTCTGGGCGGGCAGACCGGGCCGCAGCTTAAGGTGAACATCGCCCATACTCTGGCGGCGGGGGCGAGCCGTGCGGAAATCGTCGAGGCGATCTGGCAGATGGCCGTCTACGGCGGTCTTCCAGCCGCAATCAACGGCCTGAATGCGGCCCTGGACGTATTTGCCGAACTCGACCAGTCAGCCTGAACCATTTTCCCTGCGGCCAGCACGATGGCCGCAGGGAAAATGCCGGACTCAGCGTTTCATCGACACCAGCGAGAACATCGCGCCCTGCGGGTCGAGGGCGTTGACGATCCACGAGCCGCCGGGCACTTCCTGCGGGCCGTGGATGACCTTGCCGCCGGCCTTGGTGACGCGGGCGACAGCCGCGTCGAGGCCGTCCACATTGATGTAGTAGCTCCAGAAAGGCTGCGGCATGTCGGGCATCTTGGTCATGATGCCGCCGATGCCCCGCCCGTTCAGGGCGAAGCACTGGTATGTGCCCATTGGCCCCATATCGACGGCCATGTCGTTCTCCCAGCCGAACATCTTGCTGTAGAAGGTGAAGGCTTCCGCGCCATCTCCGGCATAAAGCTCGTTCCAGCCGAAGGTGCCGGGAAGGCCCATGGCCGGTTCCGGCGGCAGAGGCCCATCCGGCATGTCCGGTTTGAACAGGCTGAGGACGGCGCCATGCGGATCAGCCACGACAGCGAAGCGTCCCACCTGTGGAATTTCCTCTGCGGGTCTGACAATCCTGCCGCCATTGGCTTCGAACTCGGCGGCCTTGGCATCCACATCCTCAACGTTCACATAGCCCATCCAATGCGGGGGTACACCTGAGCCTGCCAGTTCGCCTGGCAGAGCCATCAGGCCTGCGCTGGGCATCGGCTGGCCGGGGATGGTCAGAAGTGTGTAATCGAAGCCCGGCATGCCTGCATCCGAAGCCTGCCATCCGGCCACTTCCGAATAGAAGGTTGCTGCTGCTTCCGGATCCGTGGTCATCAGCTCGTACCAGATGAATTTACCGGTCATGGGAGTCTCCTCATTGCAAATCAACGGAGGCGGGCCGTCAGGCTGGAGCCAGAATGTGGGTCATGAATTCGCGGAAGGTACCGTCCTGCTGCTGCACGCTGCCGGTGAAGCTGCGGGTTCCGTCCGGCAGGAAGCGGATTACATCGCGGTAGACGGCGCTCTTGCCGGGGGTGTCGAAATCCGGGCCATCGGCTTCCAGAACCAGCGTCTGTCCCTCATCTTCCAGCCAGCCGCGGTAAACCCAGAGGTAATCCATCATGGAGCCGGTCCAGGTACCGGTGTAGCGGCCAAGGGCAGGGTCGTAGCCGATGGTCATCAGCATTTCCGCCGGTTCGCCGTCCGGCATGGGGCCGCGTGCTTCGATGATGGCCCAGAGATCCCCAAGCATGCGGCCGGTTTCGGTCCAGCGCTTCGCCGGATCCTCCGGATCATAATCCGGGTGACCGGTGGACGAGACCATCCGCCAGTCGCCCGTGAGCCTGCGCAGGACCTTGTGATGCTCAGTTGCGGTTGAAGGTTGCATGGCGGGCCTCCTCTCCCGGTTGCTGATTGGTGCCGCCTGGCACGAGCGCGCTTGCGCGCCGGATCAGGGCCCTCTATCCCCGAAAACTGCCGATTGACGATGTGAGTTGATATCAACATAAATAGGCTATGTCAAACACTCCGCCCGTTCCCTATGCCAAGACCCTGCAGGTGAAGGATACCTGCCTGTGCCTTTTCGCCCAGCGGGCCGCCCGTGCACTGGCGCGCCGCTTTGATCTGGCACTCAAGCCCACCGGGCTGACGAACCAGCAATTCTCGCTGATGATGGCGTTGAACCGGCCGGAAGCACCGGCGCTTGGGCCGGTGGCCCGGTTTCTCGGTATGGACCGGACGACGCTGACGGCGGCCCTGAAGCCATTGGCGCGTAATGGCTGGGTGGAGATCCTGCCGGACCCCAAGGACAGGCGTGGCAAGCGGCTGCATCTGACGCAAGCCGGGGCGCAGACGCTTGCCGCCGCAGTACCCATCTGGGATGAGGTGCATGGGGCGCTTGAAGCGGGTATGACAGCCGATCCGCAGATCTTGCGGGATGGGCTTGCGGAAATCAGCGGCTAGCCGCCGCTTTTATGTCCATCCGAATGGCCAAGGTCCCGCTCTGGCCAGACGAGATTGCGCAGGCGCTGTTTCAGCACCTTGGCCTCGGGAAAGCCGCCGTCCTCCTTGCGCTCCCAGATCTGCGTACCATCGCAGGTGATGGTGAACACGCCGCCGGTGCCGGGGACGAGGGTCACCGAACCGATTTCTTCGGAGAAGGTGGAAAGCAGCTCCTGGGCCAGCCAGGCGGAGCGGAGCATCCAGTTGCACTGGCGGCAGTAGGTGATGGTGATCGCGGGCTTTTCGGTCATGGCATGAGTATGCGGTGAGTCCGGCACTCCGGGAAGAGGGGCGGGGATACCGCGCTGATGGCTGGCCGCTTGCCGCCGAGCCAAGGATGGAGGAGAAGGGGGCTCTTTGCTGCCCGCCCCGGTTTCATGGGTCCCGTTCATGCCTGATTTGTCGCCCAAGCCTTTGCCTGCGCCTCTTGCGGCTGCTCTTGCGGTCTGCCCTCCGCTGGGTGATGCGCTGCGCCGGGAGGCGGGAGAACGTCTTGAGGTGACAGCAGTGTCGGGCCTCAGCAATCACGTTTACCGGCTGACGGGGGAGGCGGGAAGCCTTGTCCTGAGGGTAGAGCGGGCGGAGAACCGGGGTCTTGTCGGCCGCCAGACCGAGGCTGAGTTTTCGCGCGTGGCTGAACGGCTTGGGCTGGGGCCTCGTGTCATTCTGGCGGCGCCGGAGCAGGGCGTGATGCTGATCGAGGCGGTGCCGGATGCCCATCCGCTTGCGGCAGCGGTGGATGTTGCCGGGGCAGAGCTTCTGGGCGGCTTGCTGGCGCGGCTGCATGGGGCCGCTGCCGCTTTTGACGGGCTGGCACGGCCTCCGGTCTTTGTGCCCTCGCAGCGGCTGCAGGAGATGATCCTTGCGGCAGGGGCTGACGGCGCATCGTCTGAGGATCTTGCCTTTCTGCGGGATGCTGCCGGCCACCTTGCTGCAGTGCCGCAAGTTCTGCCCGCCCCATGCCATTGCGATCTGGTGCCGGGGAACATTCTTTGTGACGGGAAGCGCCTGTGGCTGATCGACTGGGAATATGCGGGCTGGTCCGATCCGGCCTGGGATCTGGCCTATGCGGTGCTGGAATGCGGACTGAACGCGGCTGCCGAGGCGGCGCTTTTGAGCGCCCATGCCGCAAGCCTCGCCCACGGTGAAGATCCGGATCTGATGCGCCGCCGGGTAGCCGCGATGAAACCGGTCTGCGACGGCATTTCCGCGCTCTGGGCTCTGGGGCAGGTGGTGCGCGGCAATGATGCGGCTGATTTCAAAGCCTTCGCGGGAGAGCGGCTGGCGCGGGCGCGGCGTAACGCCGGCGCCTGAGTGCTGCGGTCACTGAGGCGGATTGGCCTCGAACTCCTGCTGCACGCAATCAGCATGGCTGGTGTTCATCCGGCTCAGCAGGCCAGTGTCTTCCGGGCTGGCCAGAAGCTTGTCCCACAGGCCTTCCGCTTTCATCGTGCTGAGGGTGCAGGAACAGATGCGCGCACAGGCGGGCTGCTCCACACCGCCGGCCGTACAGGTCAGGGTGCAGTTTTCCTGAAAGTCACGGGAGGTTCTGTCTTCGATGGCGCCGCTGGCTGCGACGAGCCAGAGGCTGCCGAACAGAACGGGCTGATGGATCAGATAGACCGCCAGCGAGTGGCGCCCGCCCCGGCAAAGCAGGCGGCTGAAAGCCGAATGTGGCTGCCAGCGGGCTGCCTGCTCCCGAAGGCCGGGCCGCTGCAATATATGCCCGGCAGCAACGCCCAGCAGGGTTGCGCCCGCCCAGGGCACTAGCGGCACCCAGTCCACGCTGGAAAAGCCCGGGTCGCCGAGTCCTGTCCAGAGCCAGAGCGGCCCGTCGAAGGCAGGGCCAGCAGCCCAGAAGGGCAGGGAGAAGACCAGCAGTGCAGCCGCAGCAGAGACAACGGCCGGCAGCCGGACAAAGGGCAGGGCAAGCAGGCTGGCGGCGGCAATGCAGTGGAGAATGCCGAAGCGCACCATGCTGGCTTCGAGTGCATACCATGTGCCTGCGCTGACCGCGGCTGCAGCCATCAGGATCACGGCTTTACGGCGCAAGAAAGCGCGCCAGCGGATGCCGCTGCCATGGGCAAGGCTCAGGCTGACACCGGCCAGAAACAGGAAGGTGCCTGCAATCAGCCGGGCATAGGCCTGCCAGCCGTCATTCCCGTTCACTGGCCAGTCCACGATCCCGAACCAGGACAGATCCCAGGACAGGTGATAGGACACCATGGCAAGCAGCGCGAGGCCACGGGCAAGGTCCAGCCCGTGAAGGCGCAACATGGAAGAACCGGTACTTGTGGAACTGGTGGCCGGGCTGGCGGTCATTGCGGAGATCCGTTGAAACTCCGCCTGACATGCCCGGCGCATCTGACAGGCTGCCGGGCGGAGCCGGGCAGGTGCCTGCCGGCAAGCCTAGCCGAGAAAGGCGGACGCCAGAACGCTGGCAAAGGCTGAGATTGCAATAAAGCCCGCTACATAGGGCCAGGGTGAACGCGGACTGCTGACGAGACTATCGGTATCATAACGATCCTGAACGCTCATCTCAGGGCTCCTCCCGGTTGGGTTTGGTCCGTATGTGACATCCCTAGGAACGTTGCATATGGTTAACGTCTGGTTAAAGCCCTATTTGGCTCTCCGGTTCCCTTGTCCTGCATGTTTTTTCCGCGGCTGTGGAAAAGATCCTAAAAGCCGAGTGTTTCCAAGCCATTCTCCAGATAGTCGGCGAGCAGGGGCAGGCCTATCAGATAGCTGGCGGCGCCCTTCATGCCTCTGGCCCGCGCCTCCTCGACGGCCTGATCGAAGTCGCTGGCATCAAAGTCGCCGCGGCCAACCCAGGCAACGGCGACCAATTCGGCCGACTCATCCACGTTCAGGTCCGAGATCAGCTCCCGCAGCTCTTCTTCGCTCAGGTCGATGGATTCTTCTTCCGCAAGGCCATCGTGCATGTGCAGATCGGAGAGATGATCCTCATCAAAGTCGATGCCATTGCCGCGGTCTTCCTCGAAGGCGTCGTTGAGGGCAGCGGTGGCAGCGCGTGCCTTTTGCACCAGCATCCGGATTGTTTCAGGCGACAGGGTCAGTTCAACGGCCATGGCGGAACTCCATGTGTCTTTCTCAGGGATCATTAAGTCACTGGATGGCCCGGGAAGCAACGGGTCAGGACTTGAGATTCCGGCCGCCCCGGGTGGAGCTGATCCAGACGGCTGCATTGATGACGACAAGAAGAATGCTGAGGCTGGCAAGTGCTATTGCGGCTTCATAAGCCCCCTGATTTCTCAGGATGAAACCGAAAGGACGGCGGTCGCACCACTCGCCGCATTCTGAACTGGAAAAATAGGCCGAGATGTTGACGAGCTCGAACATGCACCAGGTCAACAGGCCCTGGTAAAGGACGATAGAAAGGATCAGTACTTTCCAGCGGGCAGCAAGCATGGGAGGGTCCGTTTGCGGGCAGCCGCTCTCGACTGCATGTTCATGTGCCAGTCCAATGTTTGACGGGCGTAATAGTTCCCTTGGCAGGGTAAGGACACTGCCGCGATCTCGCCGTGCCAGGCATGCCAAAGCCCCGGAGCACAGGTCTCACAGGGCTTTGGCAAACCAGCACGTCACGTGCTGGTCTTGAGAGGCTGCGCCGGATGCATCATCCCGTGCGCATCGGCACGGCAGATGGCGTGTTCTTGCCGGCCTGCGCAGGATGCTGGATGGCTCCTTGTGCGGTGTTGTCTCCATGGTGTTCGCGCGCAGACGGCGACGGTCCAAGGAAAGCAACCGCCACGGCCAGTATGACGCCAAAGACGATGGCCATTCCCAGAGGCCGCAGGCTTGCCTCATCCTCGGGCCGCGTCTTGTGTGGTGTCCGGATCGTTGCCATGGGCGGTGTGCTCATGCGTGTGGCCGTCCCGCTGCTGCCATCCGGTTGCGTCGTATCTCCGGTCATGCTGTCAGCTCCAGTCATCATGTGGGCGTCTGGATGAGTGCTGCGGTGCGCTGTCCGGCCGGACAGCCATGTCATGCAGCAGAGTCGCACCAACAGATAGCGTCAGCGGCGCCAAACTGGCGAAGGCGGCGGCCAGAATGGCAATCAGGCCCGGCCCTGTTGAACTTCCGGTGATCGCACAGATGGCGGCAGCCGCAAGACCAAGACCGGCAAACAGCCCGGCAAGCTGCAACGGGCAGGCCTGCCTGCGGCGGATCTGTGTGCGGGGCATCGTCCAGTTTCCCATCCCAAGGCCCTATCATCAGTGCCCAGACGGGCAGAAACTGGCCTGAAAATGCGACGGCCTGCGGCCCGGAACCGGGCGGGTTGCAGCATTTTTCATGGCCATTTCGTGGCAGGAAAGTTTCGGTTTGTAACGATCATCTTCACTGGATTTTTGCCCTTGCAGGCGATACCGGACCTACTGGATATTCCGGTGCGGGGATGGGCCCGCCGCCGGGGATGGGCAAGAGGCATGAGCGGATCAAGCGAGGCGGCAGCGGCAGTTATGCCCGCGCCGGACCAGAAGCTTTTGCAGACTGCGGCCGCCGCGGTGCCGGATGCTCACGCCGGGCCGCATCTCAGTCTCTCCGGTCTCTGGTTTCTGATCGCGGATCCATCCGCAAAGCGGCTGATGTGGCTCGAGACGGCGACAGCCCAGATCGAGGGCAAGGGTGCCGGACTGAAACAGGCCGCCCTGTCCGAGGCGCTTACCGCTCTGGCGCCGCAGACGCAGAAAAATCTTCTCAACCTGTTCAATACTGTCATTCGCAAAGGCAAGTGCGGTCCGATTGATGTGGGCACGGATGCAGAAAGCGGCATCGCAGGTATCAGCCTGACCGGCTGGCGTTACGATGCAGGCGATGGGCGCCAGTTTGTCATTTGCCATCCTTCGACGGTTAGTTCCGGTGGAGAGGGCGGGCATGTGGTGCGCGGCCTTGCGCCGATCCTGAAGCACTTCGTGGAGAATTCTGGCAAGATCGTCATGACGGCGGATAATTTCGGCTATGTCCGATATGCCAGCCCCGGCTTCTTTCACGCCTTCGGCATTGACGATCCGGCGCTTTGCATCGGCCGCAACATTGCCCACATCCCGAAGCGGGTCGGCAAGACGCTCGCGGCTCTGATCCAGACGGTTCTCGCCCGCTCGTCCAGCGCCTCCGGCAAGGGGCGCTTCAAGATGCCGAATGGCGACACCATGGTGATGCACTACTCGGCCCTGTTCTTCCGCCTCTCAGAAACAGCAGGCGGTGTTGTTTTTACGGCCGAGCCGGATGGCCACAGCGAGGCGGACTTTACCCGGATCTTTGATGTGATGACGTCGCCGGTGATCGTCGTGGATACCAAGACACGCAAGATGCTGGCCGCCAACAAGGCGGCACGCAAGGCCTTTCAGCTGACCCAGCAGTCGATGGACGAGCATCCCATCACCGAGACCCTGCTGCATCCCAAGAGCTACGGACTGCTTCTCGAAGCCGCCAAGAAGGCCAATAACATTCCCATCGCGGTGGTTGTAAACAGCCTTGACGGCGCGTCCAGAAACAAGCGCATCCGCGCGCTCTTCATCGACAACGACGAGGATCCGCCGCATCTGGTGCTGGAAACCCGGGCCTGAGGGGAGCGGCCAAGTTTTCCGGGTTTCTCTGCGTCAGCGTGACTTCAGGAAGGCCTCGATTTCGCTGTTGGCCTTCTGCACGCCCTTCACCTTGTCCACCATGCCCATGACGGTCTGTGCCGACATGCGGGTCTTGTTGCTGGCATCCGACACGCTGGAAATGGCGCGGGTCACCTCCTGCGAAGCGGCCTGCTGCTGGGTCATGGCCGCCGCGACAGCGGAAGACAGCGAATCCAGCTCGCGGATCATGTCGATGATCGAGCGGATGGCCGTCATGGCGCCGCTTGTCTGGCTCTGCATGGCCTCGATCTGCGCACGGATCTGCTCCGTCTCACGGCTGGTCTGCTCCGACAGACCCTTCACTTCCGCCGCAACGACGGCAAAGCCCCGGCCAAGCTCACCGGCGCGCGCAGCCTCGATGGTGGCATTGAGCGCCAGAAGCTTGGTCTGGTCGGCAATGGACTGAATGGTGCCCATGATAGTGCCGATGGATTCCGACGCATTCTTCAGCGCCTCAATCTGACCAGCGGTGGAATCGGCCTGTTCCGTCGCGGCGCGTGACTTCTGCGCCGCCGTCGTCATCTGGTGAGCGATCTCGGAGAACGATGCCGCCATTTCCTCGGCTGCGGAGGAGACGGATGTTGCCTGGCTTCCGGCGGCTTCGGCCGTATGCAGCATGCTGGCGGCGGTGTTGTCCAGCTCGGAGCCGATCTCGTTCATGGTCGTGACCACGCCGCTGATCTGGTCGGTCACATGGGTCTGGTCGGTGATGATCGACCAGCTCAGCATCGGGCCAAGATAGCTTCCGTCCGTGTCCTGAATGGCCGAGACGTCAAGGCGGAGGGTTTCCGGCCCGACCTTGATGTTGGCGCGCCAGGGCAGGTTGGAAGGATCGGAGAGGATCTTGCGCTGGTGGCCGGGATGCTTGTGGAACACGTCGATGGAGCTGCCGAGCAGGTCCTTCACCTTGACGGGGAGGTACTTTTCGACTGCCTCCAGGGTCTTGAGACTCGTCTGGTTGACATAGTTGATCTCGAAGGTTTTCGGATCGCAGGTCATCACGTTGATCGGCATCTTGTCGATCATCTGCAGCAGGCGCTTGGTCTCCCTGTCCGCCTTGTACTGCTCGGTGACGATGCTCCAGACCAGCGACGCCTTTGTATAGCGGCCTGCTGCGTCATAGATCGCCGAGATGTGCAGATCGATGACCTCACCGCCCAGCTTGATACGGGCCTTGTGCGGCAGCTTCTTGGGGTCTCCAATGATCCGGCGCTGATGCTCCGGATGCTTGTGAAACACGTCAATGCAGGTGCCAACGATCTTGGAGGGATCCAGATTCAGGATGTGCTTGAGCTTGTCCACCAAGCCGATCGAAGCCTTGTTGGCGTAGTCGATGCAGAAGCTCGAAAGATCGCAGGTCATGACGGCGACCGGCAAATCGTCCAATGCCTGAAGGGCATCCCGGTTGATGCTGCGCTGCATGTTGCCGATGGAGAACAGGCTGGCCATCTGTGGGCACTCCGCTTGGTGTATGCATACGTTCTTCCACGTAGTCATTACTTGAGGCTTAAGTTCACCCTGCGGAATTTTTTCCAAACTGGAAAAATTAAGATGATGATACTGATGATTTCTCGATGATCATTGTTATTTGTTTCAGGGGGAATCGCGGTTGTTCTGGTGAGGCCTCGTCGTTTCTGCCCGGCATATGCCCTTGGCCTGATCTGCAAAAAAAGTGGATGCAAGCCGCAGATCTGCGGTGCTTGGGCCTTGCAGCGCTTCTGTTGTCGGCTTAGGGTCCGCGCGCTCGAATTCACCATGTCTCCTATGGAGGACCCTCATGGGCTTTATTGCCGATGCTCTTTCGCGTGTGAAACCGTCCGCAACGATTGCGGTCACCAACAAGGCGCGTGAGCTGAAAGCCGCCGGCCGGGACGTTATCGGTCTTGGCGCTGGCGAACCGGACTTTGATACCCCGGAAAACATCAAGGCTGCGGCGATCAAGGCCATCAATGAGGGCAAGACCAAATACACCGCCGTGGACGGCATTCCCGAGCTGAAGGAGGCGATCTGCGCCAAGTTCAAGCGCGAGAACGGCCTGACCTACACCCCGGCGCAGGTGACGGTCGGCACCGGCGGCAAGCAGGTGCTCTACAATGCCCTGATCGCCACCGTGAATCCCGGTGATGAGGTTCTGATCCCGACGCCGTACTGGGTGAGCTACCCGGACATGGTGGAGCTGGCTGGCGGCACGCCGGTGATCGTGGAAGCCGACAAGAAGACCTTCAAGATCACTGCCGAAGCGCTGGAAGCTGCGATCACGCCGAAGACCAAGTGGTTCATCTTCAACTCGCCGTCGAACCCCTCGGGTGCGGCCTACACGCGCGCCGAGCTGAAGGCGCTCACCGATGTGCTCGTCCGTCATCCGCATGTGTGGGTGATGAGCGACGACATGTATGAGCACCTTGTCTATGACAACTTCGAGTTCACGACCCCGGCGCAGGTCGAGCCGTCGCTCTACGACCGCACCCTGACGGTAAACGGCGTCTCCAAGGCTTATGCCATGACCGGCTGGCGCATTGGCTATGCGGCTGGTCCCGTGCAGCTGATCAAGGCGATGGCAACGGTGCAATCCCAGTCCACGTCCAACCCCAGCTCCATCGCCCAGTATGCGGCCGTGGAAGCGCTGAACGGACCGCAGGATTTCATCCCGAAGAACAACGAGATCTTCAAGGCCCGCCGCGATCTGGTGGTATCCATGCTGAACCAGGCCAAGGGTCTGGTCTGCCCGGTTCCGGAAGGTGCGTTCTACGTGTTCCCGTCCTGCGAAGGCTGCATCGGCAAGACCACGCCGTCCGGCAAGGTCATCGAGACCGACGAGGATTTCGTGACCGAGCTGCTGGAAGCTGAAGGCGTTGCCGTGGTGCAGGGCTCGGCCTTCGGCCTTGGCCCGAACTTCCGCATCTCCTACGCCACCGCAACCGAAGCCCTGGAAGACGCCTGCCAGCGCATCCAGCGTTTCTGCGGAAACCTGCGTTAAGCCTTATCTGACGGTGCAAGTGAATGAAGAACCCGCCGGTGAAAGCCGGCGGGTTTTTTGTTGTCAAAGCCCTCTCCACCACATTGTCCGGAACGGCGGACAAGCGGGGTAAGAGAGGGCTCACTTCGCCTTTGGCTTCCCATAGACATCCCGGTACTCCGGATTGGTGGGGCAGCCGGGCTGGGTGCAGGGCTGGGCCAGTTCCTTCGCCCGTTCGCGGCGCTGTTCGGCTTCGATCTGCTGGCGCCGGTCGAGGCCTTGCGTTTGCTGCTGCTGGCTCTTGTCCAGAAGCATGCGCCCGGCCTGGCCGCGCATGGACGGGGCGGCGGCGGTGCCGTTGTCGCTGGAGCGGCGCAGGGCGGAGGTCTGGGCCTGAGCCTCGCCGCCCGGGCCGTGTGGCAGCAGGATCGCCGCCAGAAGCAGGGCGGTTGTAACAAGGCCTATGCGCTGATGGATCTGCATTCTGCGAGCGGCCTTTCGCTGCCTTGTCCAGTTGTCTCTGGCCTTGTTGTGGCCCGCAGATGCGGCAGGGGCAAGGCCGTATGATGCTGCAGTGCCGCACATCTTTTGCTTGCAAATGGCGCCTGCGCGGCGCGACGATGCCGTAAACAGCGACGTAGCGGCGACAGATCCGCGCGGAGCTGCAATGCTCAAACGCCGCAGGGCCTGGCCCGGCTCCGGACTATCCGGACAAGACGGCTCATGTCCCTGCAGCGGGTGGAAGGCGCGCATACGCGGCGCCATCTCCTGCCGCGGTGCCCGCGCTGGCAACACAAGCCAACGGGAGACGGCAGCATGAGCGGCATTCAGGAAAGCACCAGCAGCGGCAGACGATCCGGCCCCCGCTGCATCGCGATTGTCGGGCCCTTCGGAAGCGGCAAGACAACCCTGATGGAAGCCATATTGGCGCGTACGGGGGCAATTTCCAGACAAGGCAGTCAGGCAGGCGGCAACATGACGGGTGATGCCTCGCCCGAGGCTCGCGCTCATGGCATGAGCGTCGAGATGAACATAGCCGGGACGGAGTATCTGGGGGATCATTACGCTTTCCTCGACTGCCCCGGTTCAGTCGAGTTTCTGACGGAGACGGAAGGCGCCCTGTGCGGTGCGGATCTGGCAATCGTGGTGGCGGAAGCGGACGAGAAGAAGGTTCCTGCGCTGCAATTGATCCTCAAGATGCTGGAAGAGCGCGGCGTGCCCCGGCTTTTGTTCCTCAACAAGATCGACAAGGCGACCCAGCGGGTGCGCGACGTGCTGCAGATGTTGCAGCCGGCTTCCAGCGTGCCGCTGGTTTTGCGGCAGATCCCCATCTGGAAGAACGGCATCGCCGTGGGCTTCATTGATCTTGCCCTGGAACGGGCCTTTGTCTACCGCGAGCATGCGGAAAGTCTTGTGATCGACATGCCGGGTGATGAACTTGCCCGCGAGGTGGAAGCGCGCTTCTCCATGTTGGAGCGGCTGGCAGACCATGACGATGTGCTGATGGAAACCCTGCTGGAGGACATGGCGCCTGGACGCGAGCGGGTGTTCACCGACCTTGCCGAGGAAATGCGGCAGGGGCTGATCTGCCCGGTATTCATCGGCTCGGCCGAGCACGGCAACGGCATTCAGCGCCTGATGAAGGCTCTGCGTCACGAAGGGCCGGATGTTATGGTAACCCGGGCGCGGCTGGGCCTGAGTGGTTCCGCCGAGGCGGGTGTGGTGGTGAAGACACTGCACACGCTGCATGGCGGCAAGCTATCGGTGACGCGGGTGCTGGGTGGGACCGTGGCCGAGGGGCATGGTCTGCATCTGCCGGATGGCGAAACGGAGAAGCCGTCTGGTCTGCTCTCGGTCTTCGGCCAGCAGGCCAGCCGCCGGGGCGCAGCTGGCACGGGCGAGACTGTGGCGCTGGCAAAGCTCGAGGGCGCGCAGACCGGCATGCTGCTGGGGCTGAAGGAGCCGATCCGGCAGTGGATGCCCTTCCGCCGTCCGGAGCCGGTGATGGGGCTTGCCATCTCCACGGCTGATCATAAGGACGACGTGAAGCTCTCCGCTGCCTTGCACAAGCTGACGGAAGAGGATCCGGCCCTGCATGCGCGGCTGAGTGAGGCGACCGGTGAGACCTTGCTGGAAGGGCAGGGCGAGATGCACCTGCGCGTGGCGCTGGCCCGGCTCAAGGGCAAATATGGCCTTGCGGTGGAGGCGCGTGCGCCGCAGATCGCCTATCGCGAGACCATCCGCAAGGGCACCAGCGTGCGCGGGCGGCACAAGAAGCAGTCGGGCGGGCACGGCCAGTTCGGCGATGTTGTGCTGGAAATCCACCCGCTGGGGCGCGGCGAGGGCTTTGTCTTCTCCGAGAAGATCACCGGCGGCGTGGTGCCGCGCCAGTACATCTCTTCCGTGGAAGAAGGCGTGCGTGAAGCGCTGGGCCACGGTGCCCTGGGGTTCCCGCTTGTCGACATTTCGGTTGTGCTGACGGATGGGTCCTATCATTCGGTCGACAGTTCCGATCAGGCCTTCCGCATGGCGGCAATCACGGCGATGCGCGAGGGGCTGCCGGAGTGCAGTCCGGTGTTGCTGGAGCCGATGGATGAGGTGATTGTTGTGTGCCCGTCCGAAGCGACGGCGCGCATAAACGCCATCATCCCAGCCCGCCGCGGCCAGATCCTCGGCTTTGATGCAAGGCCCGGTTGGGCCGGATGGGACGAGGTGCGCTGCCTGATGCCGCAGGCCGAACTGGACGGGCTGATTGTCGAGCTCAGATCTGCCACGGCGGGAGCTGGCAGCTTCCACCGCCGCTTTGATCATCTGGCGGAGGTAAACGGCAAACTGGCAGAGCAGATACTTGCCCGCGAGCGCCAGAAGGCGGCATAAAGGAACTCTCCAGGCAGCCCGTTGGGCTGCAGAAACAGGAGGGGCGAGGCCGGTGCGGACGGGTGCCGGCCTCATCTTTTCCGGCTCTCAACGTCCCGTATGTTCAATCCTGCGTGCGTCAGGGATCGCCGGATGTCACCAGAGCGTTATTTGCATCTTCAGGGTTTCAGGCGTTTTCTGTTGGCGCTGATCAGGAGGACAAGATGCACATCATCCGCAAGCCGGGCTGGGCCCTGCCCGAGCATATGGCAACACCGGAGCACCTGTTCTGGAACCGCCGCGCGGTTCTGGCGGGCATGGCAGGCGCGGGCGCACTGGCACTGGGGGCGGGGCTGCCATCCGGCGCAAGGGCGCAGGACGGAGCCGCTGACCCGAGCGCCAGCCTCTATCCGGTGAAGCGCAACGAGGCCTATACGCTGGACCGTGCCCTCAGCCAGGAAAAGCACGTTACCAGCTTCAACAACTTTTACGAATTCGGCACCAGCAAAAGCATCGCCCGTGCGGCGCAGGCCCTGCCCATCCGCCCGTGGACGGTGACCATCGACGGCATGGTAGACAAGCCGCAGCAGATCGGTATCGACGACCTCTTGAAGGCCATGCCGCTGGAAGAGCGCCTCTACCGCTTCCGCTGCGTCGAGGCCTGGTCCATGGCCGTGCCCTGGTCCGGCTTTGCCCTGTCGGAACTGGTGAAGCTGGCGAGCCCCCAGGCAGGCGCCAAATACCTGCGCTTCGAGACCTTCCAGGACGCAAGCATTGCGCCGGGCCAGAACATGGTCTGGTATCCGTGGCCCTATGTGGAGGGCGTGACCATGGCCGAAGCCACAAACGAGCTGGCCTTCATGGTGACTGGCGTCTATGGCAAGCCGCTGCCCAAGCAGAACGGCGCGCCACTGCGCCTTGCCCTGCCGTGGAAATATGGCTTCAAGTCGATCAAGAGCATCGTCCGCATCACCTTCACCGATGAACGCCCGAAGACCATGTGGGAAGCGCTGGGCCCTACCGAATATGGTTTCTGGGCCAACGTGAACCCGGACGTTCCCCATCCGCGCTGGAGCCAGGCGCAGGAAGACGTGCTGGGCACCGGCGAAACCGTTCCGACCCTGCTCTACAACGGCTATGCCGAGCAGGTCGCCGGCCTCTACAAGGGCATGGAAGGCGAGAAGCTGTTCATGTGAGGCTGTGTAGCTTCAGGGATGTGATGTGGAAGGCTCCGGGGTATCTCCGGGGCCTTTTGCGTTCAGGCTGAGGTCCTCCTGTGTCCCCCGGCCATAGCGCAGCGGAGAGCCGGGTGACGGAGATTGTGGCAGAACGTCACTCACAGGTCCCGGCGCAAGGCCGGGACGGCACGGTGGGGATGCAGTGCGTGGTGGGCGCATAGTTGCCTGCAGCAGGCGCCTGTGTGAACGGAGCGCTGTTGTTTACGCCGTCCCGGCCTCCGTGCCGGGACCTGTCATGGGCGCACCGCTTGCCGGAGGTTGCTCTGAAGCCGTTCCCTTTTCCTAGCCACAAGGCAAAAAAAAGCCGGGTCAAAAGACCCGGCAGTTATTTTTGATTTTCCACAGCGTGGAAAATCACCTTCCAGAGGGGAACAGCTGGCTGAATTGGCGTCGCTGGGAGGAGAGTGCGACGCCGCAGAACCAACAGTGATGCTTATATGCAGTGCACAAGCTGATTAAACAAGTAGCACCTGCGCAGGTCAGCCATGCGTTTAAGGAATGACTAATATGTCAGCCCTGCACATTCCCGTCACATTTCGATCGGGGGAATCAAATTTCCCTCTTTAAATCAGGGGCTTGATGTGCGTTTTGGGCAGATTTTGACCTTATGGTCAGATTTCAAGCAGCCTCCGAATTTGCCTATTTTCCGTGCAAACTCTTCCTGTTTCATATTCCGACGGATAAATGCGCAGGAGCGCACTGGCCGCAGCCGGGTGCTGGCCTTCCGGAAAGTTCTATGAAATCAATGAGATGTGGCTTTGAAGGTGTTTTTCGCGGTGCGGCATTCTGTCCTGCGCCGCCAGCGCTGGTCAATAAGACCAGCGCTCTGCCTTGGCCAGCAGGAAGTCGCGGAACGCGGTGATGCGCGCCGTGTTCTTCAGCTCGGACGGGTAGACGAAATAGGTGTCGAAGCTGGGAATCTGGTCTTCCAGATGCGTCAGAATCTGCGTCACGCTCGTGTCGTTCTCGACGATGTAGTCCGGCAGAATGGCGACGCCGATGCCCTGATCCACGGCGCGCTTGATCGCCACCACATTGTTGACGCGCAGTACGATGCGGCGCGGCTCACCCAGCGGGCGGTGGGCGGTCTCCAGCCAGTTCATGTCGCGCAGATAGGCGGGGGCGTGCTCGCCGAAGGTGACGATGCGGTGATTGTCCAGATCCTCTATCGTCTTCGGCGTGCCGTAGCGCTTCAGATAATGCGGCGAAGCGTAGATATGGAAGTGCACGGTGAACAGCTTGCGCTGGATCAGATCCGGCTGGGTTGGCTGGCGCAGGCGGATGGCGACGTCCGCTTCGCGCATGCCAAGGTCCAGTTCCTCGTCATCGAAGATCAGCCGCAGTTCCATGTCCGGGTAGAGATCGATGAACTCGTTGATGCGCGAGGTCAGCCAGGTGGAGCCAAGGCCCACCGTGGTGGTGATGCGCAGCACGCCGGAGGGCTTTTCGCGGCTGTCGGTGAGGCGCGTCTGCACGGCCTCCAGCTTCATCAGCACTTCCCGGGCCGTGCGGTATAGGAGTTCGCCCTGCTCGGTGAGCAGCAGGCCGCGCGCATGGCGGTGGAACAGCGGGATGCCAAGATCCTGCTCCAGCGCGCTGACCTGACGGCTGACGGCGGACTGGCTCATGTTCAGGCTGTCGCCAGCATGCGTGAAGCTGCCTGCCTGCGCGGCGGCATGAAAAATACGCAGCTTGTCCCAGTCCATCATGCGCCTGTTTCTCCTCTTCCGCCGCCCGTCCGTGGCGGGTCAGGCCGAATCCGGCCGCTTCAGCCAGCCTTGGCTGCCTCCAGGGCATGTTCAGCCAGAAACTTCTCCGCTTCAAGGGCGGCCATGCAGCCCATGCCGGCGGCGGTGACGGCCTGGCGGTAGATGTCGTCGGTCACGTCACCGGCGGCAAAGACGCCCGGCACGGAGGTGCGGGTGCTGTCGGCCTCGGTGAAGATGTAGTCGTTCGGCTTCAGCGTCAGCTGGCCGCGGAACAGATCGACCGAAGGCGCATGGCCGATGGCGATGAAGACGCCGTCGGCCTTGAGTTCGTGGGTTTCGCCGGTCTTGACGTTCTTCAGGCGCGCGCCAGTGACGGCCTTGGGCATTCCGCCGCCGAGGATTTCGTCCACAACGCAATCCCAGACCACGTTGATCTTCGGATTGGCGAACAGCCGCTCCTGCAGGATGCGCTCGGAGCGGAAGCTGTCGCGGCGGTGCACGACGGTGACCTTGGACGCCAGGTTGGCGAGGTAGAGCGCTTCCTCGACAGCCGTATTGCCGCCGCCGACCACGATCACTTCCTTGCCGCGGTAGAAGAAGCCGTCGCAGGTGGCGCAGGCGGAGACGCCCGCCCCCATGAAGTCCTGCTCGGACTGCAGGCCCAGCCAGCGCGCCTGTGCGCCGGTGGCTATGATGATGGCATCGGCCAGGAACTCGGTGCCACCATCGGCAACGGCGCGGAATGGGCGCTTCGACAGGTCTACCCCGGTGATGATGTCATGCACGATGCGCGTGCCGACATGCTCGGCCTGAAGCTGCATCTGCTCCATCAGCCAGGGGCCCTGGATCGGCTCGGCAAAGCCGGGGTAGTTCTCCACATCGGTGGTGATGGTCAGCTGGCCGCCAGGCTGGATGCCTGCAACGAGAACCGGCTCGAGCATGGCGCGTGCGGCATAGATGCCGGCGGTGTAGCCAGCAGGGCCCGAGCCAATGATGAGCAGCTTCACGTGTTCCGTCGCCATGTCCAGTTCCTTAAATCTCATGCCTTGCGTGAGGCCAGTCTGTCCCTGATTGCCGCAGCGATCTGCGGGGTGCTGTCCAGCGGCTCACAGGTAGTGGTTTTGAGAGGCCCCGGAAAGGGGTGAATGGCCCCAATCTGGCGCAATCCAGTCAAAAAACGGTCCAGCCGGTGGTGCCCGCCCGAGGGCATGAACACATGCACAGGCCGCCCCGCCGCCAGAGCCTCGCCCACCATGTTTGTGCTGTCGCCCGTGACCACGATGGTATCGGCCAGCGCCAGCATTGCCAGCAACGGGTTTTCACCGCTGCCGTCCCAAAGGAAATGGTTTCCTGTTTCCGCCAGCTGCTCCAGCCGGTGGCTGAGGGCAGGGGGCGTGCGGCGTGAGGCGGTGATCATCAGGCTGCCGCCTTGCCTTGCCGCATCCCCCAGTCCGTCTGCAAAGCGGCTGATGTCTTCGGGCGTGAAGCTGTGATGGCGGCTGTTGCCGCCCGCGAGCACGGCAATGCGCGGGGAGGGCAGATCCCCAAGGCGGGTGTCTGGCTGCGCCCTTGCTGCTGCCAGCTTCTCCGCCGAATGGCGGTGCGGTGCGGTTGGCGTCACCAGAACATTGGCGCCGCGCAGCCTGTCATGCTCACCCACCCAGATGAGGTCGGCGGCGCTCGTGCCCGTGCGCGGGTCCTTGAGGAAGACGGTGAAGGTGCGCCCGCCGCTCAGCTTCTTCAGGCGGCGCAGATAGGGCACCGTGCGCCGGCCTGAGGCGATAGCTATGTCCGGGTATGGCGGCGCCAGCGGGCTGCCGGGCCGCGTTTCCGCCTCACGCGGGTCAATCGGCCCCCAGGGCATGGCCCAGACGAAGGGCTTGCGCGGGGCAACGCGGCGGATCTGATAGGGCAGGCCAAGCGCCTCTGCGACGCCCATGCACTGGATTTCGTCGCCCGCCTTGCCGTCGGACAGAATCCAGATGCTCCGGTCATCCTCAGCTTTTGCGGTTTCTGGATCTTTCTTGAGCATGGGTGCTTTTGTTATAGTCTTGCGGAAATGAGCAAAAAATCATAAGCCGCAGAGCATTGGGTCTTGCGGCCACACAAGCACGGACAGACGGCTGGAACAAGGCCGGGGGCGTGCCTGTGAAACGGAACTTTGGGGCAGGCGGCCTTTTTGCCTTGCCCGCCGGGCGCCGCCCGCACTGACTGGAGATTTCCTTGAAAGCACGGCTTGACGCGATCGACTGGCACATTCTGGACGAGCTGCAACAGGATGGCCGGATGACCAATGTGGAACTCGCCCGCCGTGTCGGCATTTCCGCTCCCCCGTGCCTGCGCCGGGTGCGCGCGCTGGAGGAGGCCGGGCTCATCCGTGGCTACCGCACGCTGCTGGATGAAAAGCAGCTCGGCTACGAGGTGACGGCCTTTGCCATGGTCGGCCTGCACAGCCAGACGGAAGCAGACCTCAACGGCTTCGAGGAGCGGGTCAACAGCTGGCCCATCGTGCGCGAGTGCTTCATGCTCTCGGGTGAGGTGGACTTCCTGCTGAAATGCGTCGCCCCCGACCTGCAGACCTTCCAGACCTTCATCATCCGCGAACTGACCGCCGCCCCCAACGTCGACAGCGTCCGCACCGCCCTCACCATCCGCCGCACCAAGGATGAGCCTACGGTGCCGATCGAAAGGTGAGGGGGCGCCCCCTATTGCTGAATAGGGCTGCGGCTCTAGCTTCCGGGTGTTGCGGCTGATCCTGCCAGAATGCCGCCATCGATCGTAAGCTCTGTGCCGGTCATGTAGGGGGCCTCGTCAGAGGCCAGAAACACGGCGAGCGCCGCGACCTCTTCCGGTTGGCCGAACCGGCGCAGCGGCGTATCGGCCACCATGGCTGCCTCCCGTTTGGCTCTGTCCGGCCCGTTGCCCAGCATTGGCTCCCACATGGGCGTCATGACGGCGGCAGGGTGGATCGAGTTGCAGCGGATCTTCAGGCCTTGGCCTGCACAATAGAGCGCCACGCTCTTTGTGTGATTGCGTATCGCCGCCTTTGAAGAGGCATAGGCGGCGGCCATCGGAATGCCGACCAATCCTGAGCGGGAAGAGATGTTGATGATCGACCCGGCGCCTCTTGCCCGCATGGCGCGGATGGCATAGCGGCACCCCAGAAACGTGCCGTCGAGGTTGACCGCATGCACGGCTCTCCAATCGGCAAGCTGCGCATTCTCGGGGTCATGCGCTGGCGGCGCGCCATTGGCCATGTCCTCAAAGCCGGTAACGCCGGCATTGTTGACGAGAATGTCGAGTTCGGGGAACAGGCGCTCCGCCCGGCTCCAGTCCGCTTCAGAGGCCACATCCAGATGACAATATGTGCCGCCGATGGCCCCGGCTGTGGCTTCACCGCCTTCGTCGTTGATGTCGGTCACAATGACGCTCGCGCCTTCACCGGCAAAGGCCTTGGCAATGGCTGCACCAATACCGCGCGCCGCCCCCGTCACGAGAGCGCGCTTTCCAGAAAGTCTGGGCATGATAAATCCCTGGATTCCAAAGTGAGGGTGTGTGGCCGCTGGTCATTCCAGCTCTCGGTGAACTGCTTTCATCGAGAGCTGCTCAAGTGCGTGCTGCCCTTTGGCAGCTTCAACGCGTGATGCGTCAGCATCCAGGCTTGGTCGAGAGCCAAGCCAGTGGCCACGGTCCGGCGAATGTCCGGATCACCGGTTGCGGTTGTCCATGTCCGTCACTCCTCAATCTGAGGCAAAGGGGTACCCGGCAGCAGGGGAGGCGTCAAGGTTAAGTGGGCTGGGGGCCTTCAGTGGGGGGTGTTTGTGGCGTTGGCGCGGTGGGGACTGCTGAAATTCGCCGCCCCGGTCTGGGGCGCTTCCAGATCTTCATCGCATGCCAACTGACCGGATCCGCCATCAAGGCCGCAACATGAGCTGGCGGACGTCCAACAAAGTTGCCGGCGAAGGCCTTGAAGAACTCCCGGAGCGCCAAAGACTACCTCCTTGCGCTCTGTATCGCAGCTACCATTTGCTGCGGGTCTAGCTCCGGGGCCAAAACTCGTTCCAGGCGACTTAAATGTTTCCAAAGCGCCCGCGCCGCATGGCCTTTAGGGCGGGCCAAACGATGATGAGCAGCGTCATGAGCGCCAGCGTTGCCGACAGTGGGCGGGTGAACAGTTCGCTTGCATCGCCCCGGCTGATCAGAAGTGCCCGCCGGATGCTTTGTTCAGCAAGCGGACCGAGGATCATGCCTAGAATGACAGGTGCGAGGGGGACATTCACCTTCTCCAGGAAATAGCCTGCCAGCCCTGCACCCAACATGATCCATACATCCACGATGCGTCCATTGATGACATAGACACCGACACACATCAGGACCAGGATCGCAGGCACCAGAAGCACACCCGGAAGCCGTTGAAACTGCGCAAACACACGTGTTGCCAACGCGCCGCCCAAAGCAAAGATCAATACAGATGTGATCAGCATCTCCATCATGAATCCGCCGATCAACGTTGGGTTTTGATGAAAGAGCTGTGGCCCCGGTTGCAATCCGTGAATCGTCAGAGCGCTCAAGACAAGAGCTGCCACCACGTTGCCCGGAATTCCGAGCGACATCGCAGGGATCATCGAGGCGGCATTGTCGGCGTTGTTGCCGCATTCTGCTGCAGCCACGCCCAGAGGATTGCCTTTGCCGAAACTCTCTGGTTCATTTGAAGCATTCTTGGTGGCGTTGTAGCTCAGAAAAGCTGCGATATTGCCACCTGCACCGGGCAGAATGCCGACAACGATGCCAATGCCGGACGCCCGCAGCCAGGTGGGTATGAACCCTCGCACTTCACCCTTCTCAAACCGTGATTTGGTGAGCTTCAGCTGTGCAGCGGACAGGCCTTTGAGGTCGCACTTTTCTGCAAGCTGCAGTACGGGCGGCAGCGCATAGAGCCCGACCAGCACCACAACCAGATCCAGCCCGCCGAGCATCCATGGCTGGCCGAAAGTGAAGCGGGCCTGCCCAGACAGATTATCAATGCCCATCGTGCCAATCAGCAGGCCCAGAACCGCGGCCATGATGCCCTTGACCGCGTCAGAGCCGACCATGACCCCTACCGAAGCCATGCCGAAGACCGCAATCCAAAAGTATTCCGCTGGACCAAACGACAGCGTCATTCGTGCCAAAAGCGGCCCCATGGTCATGAGTGCGATTGCGCTGGCGATGCCTCCAATAGCAGAGGACCAGCATGCAATCTTGAGTGCCTTGGATGCCTCGCCCCGTTCGGCCATGGGGAAGCCGTCGAACGTGGTAGCGATAGATGCTGGGGTGCCCGGAATGCGCAAGAGGATTGCCGGGATTGCGCCGCCATACATTGAGCCATTATATATGCCAGCGACCATTGCCAGCGCGATCAGAGGATCCATCGAATAGGTAAGCGGCAGTAGTAGCGCGATCGCCATGACCGGGTTCAATCCTGGCAAAGCCCCTATTAGAACGCCCAGGAGCGTTGCGCCTATCATGGCAATCATGGGACCGGGAGCCATCACACTGATCAGTGCGTGGATATAGAAGTCCATCTTAGGCTCCTATCGAAATCAGGGACATGATGGCCTCTCGCGGAAGCGGCTTTTGCAGCAAAATCGAGAAGACGAGGAAGTTCAGAGCCATGAAGACAACGGCGACCGTCACCGCATATACCCAACGGCGGAACCCCAGAACCATCGGCATGGCCAGCATCAGAAGGAAGGAGGCTGTGTAGAAGCCGAGCGGCGTGATCGCCGCCACATAAATAAACGCCACGACCATCGCAGCGGCCATCTGGACTGGTGCATCGACCAAGTTTCTTGGTTGATTGCGGCCGGACCGGGCGGCGCGAACCGCCACGGCCCCGCCGAGAAGCGTCAAGATTAGCCCAAGAACCATCGGGTATGTTCCGCTGGCGCCCCGATAGCCGCTTGCCATCCAGGCAGCAGTCAGACCAACCGATGCAAAAATGATGCCTGTGACAATGTCCTGTCGCTTCTCCATGGCTTAAAGACCCAGTGCCTTGGATACTTCGGCCAATGCCTTGTATTCATTTTCCAGCCGTATCTTGAGAGCTTCGCCTTTCACCACTTTCGGGACTTCACCCATTGTTGCGAGAAACTCGACATAGCTCGGGTCATTAACGGATTCGTCAATCGCAACGGCCAGCTTGTCGACAATACTAGGATCAAGGTCTTTGGGTCCAAGGATCGCCCGCCACAGCAGCGTTTCCTTATCGGCGAGTCCAACTGCCTCAAGCCCTGAAGCGCCAGGAAGCGCTTTCACGCCCGCAGCTGACGTGAGCAGCGGGCATTTTACGTCGCCGCTTTGGACATATGGCAGAACTGGTGCAATAGAGCCGCCATAGATGTCCACGTGATCACCGAGAAAATTCTGCAGCGTCTCGCCTGCGCCGCCGAAAGGAATGGCTACGGCCTCTATGCCCTTGGCCTGAAAAATGCGCTCGGCAGCGAGCTGCATAGTGCCACCGATACCATCATTGCCATAGGTGTATTTTCCGGGATTAGCCGCTAGCTCAGCCAGGAATTCCTCGCCTGTAGTCGCCGGAAAATCTGCTTTCACACACAGCGTGTATGCGCTCTCAGAGGTTGAGGCGATGGGTGTGAAGCTGTCCAGTGTGTAAGCTACGCTCTGCACTTGCGGCACTGTGGTCAGGGGGCTGTTCCACGTTGCAAACAGTGAATAACCGTCTGGTTCGGTCAGCATGAATTGTGTCGCGCCGACGGAGCCGCCGCCACCGCCTATGTTTATAACCGCGATTGAGGTGCCCAGCTTCTTTTCCAAAAGGATCGCGAGCTTGCGCGCGCTCGTATCCGTACCGCCACCCGCGCCTGCAGGAATGGTCAGCTCAATGGTACGCTCAGGGTATTCTGCCAGCGCTGGCGCAGCGATCATGGCCGTAATGGCTATGCCGAAACAGGTAGCCTTGTATGTCATGCTCTCTCTCCCTTTTTAACGTATTTCCACACGTCATGTGATCTCGCTGCGGTATCGGAAGCCAGTCGCGCTGCCGCTTGCGATACGCCATTCGATGGCTTTGTCTGCCATATCGAATGCAGTCCGTCTGATGATTGCGAGCGGAGCGCCGGCGCCGATCCGCAGCTTCTGCGCAACCGTTTCCGATGCTGTGCCGAAAGACACCTCGTCCGTGGCGCGTTTGACCAGCACGCCGAAATGCTCGAAATAGATTGGATACAGAAGCGGCCCCAATTCGCTTTCTGGCAGCTTCTCAAATCCAGCGAAGCGTGCTGCTGGAATGTAGATTTCTTCGAACAGAACCGGTTGATTTGAAAGGCTGCGAAGGCGCACGATCTTTATGACATCATGTGTGCCAAGTGCTTCTGCCGCAGCATCTGGTGCACTTGTAACGCTGCGCAAAATCAACTGGCTGGAAGGGATTGATGGCGCCGAGCCATCCCGGTCGCGCACGGCAAAAAAGCGGAACAGCGTCGCATTAAAGGAAGGCGCGCGCAGGTAAGTACCCGACCCCTGGCGGCGCTCCAGAAGACCCTCTTCGACCAAGCCATCCACTGCCTTGCGCACTGTCCCGATCGAGACGTCAAACTCGCGTGCAAGCCGAGCCTCGGAGGGAATCGGCCTGTCGGGCGTCCATTCCCCCTGCGCAATCCTGGCTGCCAATGTATCCCGCAATCTGGCATAGGCCGGCAGCCGCACATCTGTCGTTGCAAATCCATTCACGCCAAATGTCCTCCCTGGATCAACGCTACGCATATTGACCCATATAGTCAACTAGTCATATATATGAATCTTGGAAGGGTGCCAGAATGATCCAGTTCGACTGCCACGCGCATGTTTATGAGACCGTCTCTATCAAAGCAGGAGCGCGCTATGTTCCGTCGCGTTCTGCTCCGCTTTCGGATTGGCTTGCCCATCAGGCCGCTCACGGTCTGAAAGGTGGTGTCATTGTTCAGGTGAGCTTTTTAGGCACCGACAATTCGGAGATGTGTGCAGCGCTGGGTAAACTGGATCGAAATCGGTTCGCTGGCGTGGGTGTCGTGCCCTTGGATGTTGCTGACGAGGAGCTGGACCGCTTGGTGGCAGCAGGCATGCGCGGCGTGCGCTGGAACCTGGTTTCTGGTGCCCCACGGCCTGATCCGGGTGATGCAGCCGTTCGCGCATTCCTTCGTAAGCTGCGCGAACGCACGCTCCATCTTGAAGTGCATCTGGAAGGGGATGTTCTGGCTCCGCTTCTGCCTGCTTTGGTCGATCTCGGTGTCAATATTGTTGTCGATCATTTCGGGCTGCCTTCGCATCCGAAGCCCAGCGAAGATCCATTCATAGAGGCAGTCAGAAACCTTTGGGACCGCGAAGCTCTCTACCTGAAGTTCTCTGCGCCTTACCGCACGGCTTTCGATGTTAGGCCGCATGCGGAAGAGCTGTTGTCATTGTTGCCTGCGCACCATGTTGTATGGGGTAGCGATTGGCCCCACACCCGGCATGAAGACCGGACAAGTTACGCTGAGAACTTTGATATAGCGAAAAAGATTGATAGCGTTTTCGATATGGTTGCGCCGTACAAGCTGTATGGAATACGTCTCGAAAGAGGATGAGAGCTATAAATTTTTTAATATTATCTTGTTTTAAAGCGTAGTTTTATTGCCTGCCGTTATTAGATAACATGATCCGGAGACGCGGGCTGCCTGCTTCTTTCATTGTAGTGGGGCTCATGGTTATGCACCCTGAAATCTTATTCTCCTGACTATGAAAAGAAAGTACTTACCTGGCAGTTCCGCGTTTTTAAGCGGAGGCAGATCGTGGTGTTTAATATTTGCGTTGAGGCATGTTCTTGTATGTTTGCCAGTATCTCTCTTTTTCGGTGGTGTTTCGAAATTTTTATCAGACCGACAGTGAGCGGGGATTTTTTAGGTTCACCTAGCAGAAAGGAAGTGCCGTAGGACAACAAGGGAGGCGATCGAGACGTGCGGAGAAAGGTCCGGTCGCCGTGGCCATCTTTTTCGCACTTGCCAGATTGGAGGCATTCTTCCCGCTTGAGTCGGCGGAGAGTCTATACAGACTCATGCCCCAAAAACAAAAAATGCCCGCGGCGAGCGCGGGCATTCGGGTCTTGCCGGGCGGGAGGGCCCGGAGGTTTGTTCTCTGAATCAATCCTCAGGATCGGCCCACTTGATCGGGCCTCCTGAACAACCCTCCTGATCAGGCCTGCTGAACAGGAGAGCCGGTCAGAGACGGATCAGAGGAACTGGACGTTCTCGATCTCGTAGGAGCGGGCGCCGCCGGGGGCGGCGACTTCGACGCTGTCGCCGATCGTCTTGCCGATGAGGGCGCGGGCGATGGGGGAGGAGATGGAGATCTTCCCCTGCTTCACGTCTGCTTCCACGTCGCCGACGATCATGTACTTCTTCTCTTCCTCGGTGTCCTCGTCGATGAGGGTGACCGTGGCACCGAATTTGACGGTGGTGCCGGAGAGCTTGGAGACGTCGATGATTTCAGCGCGGCTGAGCTTGTCCTCAAGCTCGGCGATGCGGCCCTCGTTGTGGCTCTGCGCTTCCTTGGCGGCGTGGTACTCGGCGTTTTCCGACAGGTCGCCGTGGGCGCGCGCTTCGGAAATGGCCTCGACGATCCGGGGCCGCTCGACCGACGTCCGCTCCTTCAATTCCACCTGCAGCATTGCGTAGCCGGCGGCGGTCATCGGGATCTTTTCCATTGGCCGTAGACCTTCTGGTTAAGTGGTCCGCTTGCGCGGACGAAACGTCAAAAAAACACAATCCAGCCGGACGTTTCATCGTCTGGCCGGAGTGCGGATGATACAGTTCTGGAGCGTCCTCCGCCCGGGTTCATGATCCGGCCAAGAGAAAACCGCTTCAGATTTAATGCTAAGATCGCATTCTGATCGTGCGGGCCACGAGGGCCCGCACGAGACTATGCTCTAGGCGAAGTAGGACTGCAAGGGCCTGACTTCAAGCCCCCCGCTCTTGTAGGCTTCGATGCCCTTGGAAGCGGCCACGGCGCCGGCCAGCGTCGTGTAATAGGGCACCTTCTGCAAGAGGGCAGCGCGGCGCATGGAGCGGCTGTCCGACATGGCCTGCATGCCGTCCGTGGTGTTGATCACCAGCTGGACCTCGCCGTTCTTGATCACGTCCACGATATGCGGGCGGCCTTCGGAAACCTTGTTGATCTTGGCGCAGGTGACGCCATGCTCCTCAAGGTAACGCTGGGTGCCGCTGGTGGCGATGATGCGGAAGCCGTTGGCAGCCAGGCGCTTCACCGCGTCCAGCACGCCTGCCTTGTCCTGGTCGCGCACGGAGACGAACACCGTGCCGCCCACGGGCACGCCCGTGCCGCCGCCGATCTGCGACTTGGCGAAGGCGGTGCCGAAGTTGGCATCAAGGCCCATGACTTCGCCGGTGGAGCGCATTTCCGGACCAAGGATGGTGTCCACACCCGGGAAACGGGCGAAGGGGAACACGGCTTCCTTGACGGCCACGTGCTTCAGCGGCTTTTCGCTGAGGTTGAACGAGGCCAGGCTTTCACCGGCCATGACGCGGCTTGCGATCTTGGCCACCGGCACGCCGATGGTCTTGGCGACGAAGGGCACCGTGCGCGAGGCGCGCGGGTTGACTTCGAGCACATAGATCTGGCCGTCGCGGATGGCATATTGCACGTTCATCAGGCCGCCGACTTCGAGCGACTTGGCCAGGGCAACGGTCTGGCGCTTCAGCTCCGCGATCATTTCGGCAGAGAGCGTGTAGGGCGGCAGCGAGCAGGCGCTGTCGCCGGAGTGAATGCCGGCTTCCTCGATATGCTCCATGATGCCGCAGACGAACACGTCCTTGCCATCCGACAGGGCATCCACATCCACCTCGATGGCGCCATCAAGATAGCGGTCGAACAGCAGCGGGTTGGTGCCGAGCAGGGTGTTGATCTGGCCGGTCTTGTCGTTCGGGTACTTGGCGCGGATTTCACCCGGCACCAGCTCCGGCAGGGTGCCGAGCAGGTAGGAGTTCAGCGACTCTTCGTCGCGGATGATCTGCATCGCACGGCCGCCCAGCACGTAGGACGGGCGCACCACCAGCGGCAGGCCAAGCTGGCTGGCGATGAGGCGGCCCTGCTCGACGGAATAGGCGATGCCGTTCTGCGGCTGCTTAAGGCCGATCTTGGTCAGCAGGCGCTGGAAGCGGTCGCGGTCTTCGGCCAGGTCGATCATGTCCGGCGAGGTGCCGAGGATCGGCACATTGGCCTTGACGAGCGCCTGCGCCAGCTTCAGCGGGGTCTGGCCGCCGAACTGGACGATGACGCCGTGCAGCGTGCCGTTTTCCTGCTCGGTGCGGATGATCTCCAGCACGTCTTCTGCCGTCAGCGGCTCGAAATAGAGCCGGTCAGAGGTGTCGTAGTCGGTGGACACGGTCTCCGGGTTGCAGTTGACCATGATGGTCTCATAGCCCGCTTCCTGCAGCGCAAAGGCCGCATGGCAGCAGCAATAGTCGAACTCGATGCCCTGGCCGATGCGGTTCGGCCCGCCGCCGAGGATGACCACCTTCTTCTTGTCCGAAGGGCGGGCCTCGTTGGCGAGCTGACCGGCAAAGGGCGTCTCGTAGGTGGAATACATATAGGCGGTGGGCGAAGCGAATTCGGCGGCGCAGGTGTCGATGCGCTTGAACACCGGATGGACATCAAGGTCCGCACGCAGCCTGGCGACATCGGCTTCGTCCTTGCCGGTCAGCGAAGCAAGGCGGGCGTCGGAGAAGCCCATGCCCTTCAGCTTGCGCAGCATCACCGCATTGTCCGGCAGGCCGTTGGCGCGGACCTTCTCTTCCATGGCGATGATGCCGGAGAGCTGCTCCAGGAACCAGGGATCGATGCCGCAGATGCTGTAGATCTGGTCCAGCGGCGTGCCGAGGCGGATGGCCTGCGCCACGTTGAGCAGGCGCGTCGGCGTCGGCGTCGAGATGGCGGCGCGGATGGCGTTCTTGTCGTCGCCCTGGCCAAGGCCGGGGATCTCCACCTCGTCAAGGCCGGTCAGACCAGTCTCAAGGCCGCGCAGGGCCTTCTGCAGGCTTTCCGGGAAGGTGCGGCCGATGGCCATGACTTCGCCCACGGACTTCATCGCCGTGGTCAGCACGGGATCGGAGCCCGGGAACTTCTCGAAGGCAAAGCGCGGGATCTTGGTGACGATGTAGTCGATGGACGGCTCGAACGAGGCCGGGGTGGCGCCGCCCGTGATGTCGTTCTCCAGCTCATCCAGCGTGTAGCCGACGGCGAGCTTGGCCGCGATCTTGGCAATCGGGAAGCCGGTGGCCTTGGAGGCCAGAGCCGAAGAGCGCGACACGCGCGGGTTCATCTCGATGACGACGAGGCGGCCGTTCTGCGGGTTCACGGCGAACTGCACGTTGGAGCCGCCGGTCTCAACGCCGATCTCGCGCAGCACCGCAATCGAGGCGTCGCGCATGATCTGGTATTCCTTGTCGGTCAGCGTCAGCGCCGGCGCGACGGTGATCGAGTCACCCGTGTGCACACCCATCGGGTCGATATTCTCGATGGAGCAGATGATGATGCAGTTGTCCGCCTTGTCGCGGACCACTTCCATCTCATATTCTTTCCAGCCCAACAGGCTTTCGTCGATGAGGATCTGGCCAACCGGAGAGGCGTCGATGCCCGAGCGGGCGATCGTCTCGAATTCCTCACGGTTATAGGCCACGCCGCCGCCGGTGCCGCCAAGGGTGAATGCCGGGCGGATGATGGCGGGCAGGCCGATTTCGTCCAGCGCCTTCATGGCTTCCATGAAGCCGGCGTTGCGGTCATAGCCGGTGATCTTGCCGTTGGCATCGCGGATAGCAGGCGAAGAGGCAATCGAGGCGCGCGGGTTCTCAAGCCCGATGGCATCCATCGCGGCGCGGAACTTCTCGCGGTCTTCGGCCTTCTCGATCACATCGGCGCGGGCGCCGATCATCTCCACACCGAACTTTTCCAGCACGCCTTCGCGCTCAAGGTCCAGCGCGCAGTTGAGTGCGGTCTGGCCGCCCATGGTCGGGAGCAGCGCGTCCGGGCGCTCCTTCTCGATGATGCGGGCAACGACTTCCGGGGTGATGGGCTCGATGTAGGTCGCGTCTGCCAGATCCGGGTCGGTCATAATCGTCGCCGGATTGGAGTTCACGAGGATGATTCGATACCCTTCCTCGCGCAAGGCCTTGCAGGCTTGCGTGCCCGAATAATCGAATTCACAGGCCTGACCGATAACAATCGGGCCTGCGCCAATGATCAGGATAGAGGAAATGTCTGTGCGTTTGGGCATCGTGGCTCGCATCGGCCCGCCGCCGCGCTCTGTCGCGCGTGCGCCTGGGCTCGTCCTTGAGGAATGACACTGGTGGCTGAGCGCGCCTTATAGGCAATAAAGGCGAAGGATGAAACCCCGGATCGCCGTCAATCGAGCGCTTTTGCGTTTCCGCCTTCTTCCGGTGCGGGAAGAGGGGGCGCCGTGCGGGTGTTCTGCCCGTCAAAATCGCCGATTCCAGCCTGCCGTGCGTAGCAGGCGAGGCGGACGTATTTGGGGATTTCGACCGGCCGCCCGTCTCGGTTCCCCTTCTCATAATACTGGATCATCCGCTTTTTCAGGCCCAGACGCTCTGCGGCATCCTTTTGCTTGAGGCCGAGCGAGCGCCGCCAGTCGCGGAACTGCTCAGGTGTCATGCCTGCCGTCTTCTTGCCGCTCATCGCTGCTATCCTGTGAATGCTTTTTATCTGTCAGGCGGATAGCGCACTTGTTGCGTCCAAGGAAGACGCCCAATGCGTTTGCCGGGCAGATTTCTGCCGCTCGCAGGAGGAGTGGACCGTGTGAAAAGCTGGCCGTCCTTTCGTTGTTGCATCTTTTGCGGGCATATAGGCCTTCACGTGCGCTTTATGATTGCGTCTCACCTGTATCAGCTATGGTTGCCAGAAGGTAAAATACAATTGAAACAAATCATGAAGAAAATCCTTTCGAATTGATAAGGTTAATATATGACCCAGCGAGATATCTTGTTTTCTAGGTTCTCGTCCTGGCACGTTGGTGATTATACAGAGGCCCTTCTGGGAGAGATTCCTGCTGAGATTTCATTGATCTGGTCCGGGTTTCACTTCTGAAATGTATAGACATGCGGAGCGAGGAAAAGTTGGGCTCTTCATCCGGAGTGGCAGAGGTTGCCGGGCAGATTATCGAGCCGCTTGCGCGGCACCTGGAACGCAATGGCCTTGCGATTGAAGAGGCAGCGCGCAAGGCCGGTGTCATGCTGCCACCCGTCAATGGACGTTACGACCGCTATCTTCCGATGAACGATGTTGCCTGCCTGCTGCAACAGGCGGGAAAGCTGCTGGATGATCCGTTGATCGGCTTGAGATCGTCCGTCATGGAGCCGGTGGTTCCGACGCATGCACTTGTGCTCGCCTTGCCCTATGCGCCGACACTGCGTCATCTCTTTGAGGTGCTTGAGGAGGCTCATGCGTCGATCGTTGACCTGGAAGCCTGTGAGGTCCGGCAGGTTTCAGGCCGGCTTGAGCTTAGCTGGCGCCATGTTCCGCGGGTGGTGCTGCGGGATCAGCTCAACGATTGCATTGCGGTGCTGGCATGTATGTTCCTTTCCCAGGCGGCGGGTCCTGATTGCTTCAAGAATATTGCGGTGCGTCTGGAACGGGAAAAACCAGAGGACACACGGCTCCACAGGCAATGCTTCGGGCCTAATGTGCTGTTCGGCCAGGATCACTCTGCGATCAGCCTGCCTGCCGAACTGGCGGACAAGCCGTTGCCGGGAGCATATCCGGTTCTTTTTGAGGCCTTGGTGGAGTTGGCGATGCGGCGGCTTGCGGATCGCGGGCGGTTGTCGGGTATTACCGCGCTGGTCAGTGAGGAAATCGCCCGGCGTGTCGGAGAGAAAGACCTTTCTCTTGAAAGTGTTGCCCGTGCAGTTGGCGTCAGTGGCCGGGTGCTGCAGCGCAGGCTGAGTGAGCAGGGGGTGACCTTCCACGAACTGCACGACGAAGTCCGCCGGGGGATTGCGGCCGATCTGCTGCGCACAACCGGATTGCCTATTTCCGAGGTTTCGTTCCGTCTTGGGTTCTCGGCTGTTGGGAACTTCACTCGTGCAGCCAAACGCTGGTTTGGTGTGACACCAAGCGAATGGCGCAGGACTGAGGCGCGCCGCTGAGAGTTCAAGATTAGCGCCTGCTGCTGCCGTGTTTGAGCGGAGCTGGTGCTGCCCAGCCTCTTCCAAGGACGTGCAATGATGCATGCTAGGCTGGGCCTGTGAGGCATTCCAGAGCAAGCGTGTATTCCTCAGAGGTAGATACACGCTCAGTTTGCTGTTCTTCTGAACATTCAGGTTCAGGAAAGTATCGAATCAAATTGGCTTTGTTACACAGCTTGTCCATTTCTGCGTGGGGGTGAGGACATCTTTTCACCGGTCCGGTCTGCCCAAGCTTTTCGTATTTTTCCTATATAATCTTGTTTAATATATGAATTTCTCCTGCAAGATTTTTCAGCTTATCAGTCTTAAGAATTAGATACTTATGGCAATGTGACTGCGAATTGATTTGATTATTGATGGTTCGTGTTTCTTATGAATTTTTAATGTAATCTGTGTTTCGTTATATCGATAATTCGTAAATCATGTTTATGTTTGAATTTCTTTTCATATTTTCTTTGCTTCTTTGGTGTTTGTAAAAGTATTTATCCGTTCTTTCATCTTTTTTATCGTCGAGTTCAGTTCCTTTTGGTCAAATTTAAGTGCTGGTTGATCAAAAATTGGCGCCTTATGAGAAGGAATATACGTGAAATGGGTGGCATATTAGTACTTGTGACGTAAATGAGCGCTGTGCTTGGGGAGGCTTGCAAAGAGCTTCCCGGCGGCGCGAAATGCGGAAAGCGTTTTCAAAGATCCTGGTTTCCAAGGTGGGAGGTGGCCGGGATCTGCGCTGACGCATTCATTTGTCGCGCCCTGTTCAACCACCAGGCTAGAAAACGATGAACAGCTTAGCACCCAATATGGTCGTCATTCCGGATATTGCAGGTCCGGTTGTGGATGATGGCAGCGAGCCGAAACTCCTCTCGATCTCCGAGATGTCGGAGAATTTCGGCGTAACGCTCAGGACCCTGCGTTTCTACGAGGAAAAGGGCCTCATCAATCCGGTGCGCAAAGGCGCACGCCGGTTCTATTCCGCCCGCGATGTCGGCCGGATGCGGGTCATTCTTCAGGCCAAGAAGATCGGTCTGACCTTGACCGAGATTCGCCGCGTTCTGAAGCTTGTTGAGAGCAGCACACCCCGCCGCAGCCAGCTGGAAGAGCTTCGCGGCATCTGTGCCGGCCAGCAGGAGATGCTGCGTGAGCAGCATGCGCTGCTGCAGGAGCAGGTTGCGGAAGTGGATCATGTGATGCAGTCCCTCGACCGGCTGATTGCCGTCTCCTGAGCTGCAGACTTTCGGGAATTGATTGATGACAGAGCCCGGGCGGCAGGCCGGGCTCTGTTTCTTTTTTGGTGTTCCTTGCTTCGGGATTCAGCGAGGCGCCGTGAGAAAAAAGCCCCGGAAGCGCAGCTTGCCGGGGCTTTTCATTGTCTTGGAATGCCGTTCTGTCCGCGTATCAGGCGCTTGCCTGCTTTGCCTCGCGCATCACCTCGGTGAAGCGCTGGAACAGGTAGTGGCTGTCACGCGGGCCGGGGGAAGCTTCCGGGTGATACTGCACCGAGAACACGGGCTTGCCCTTGAGGCGGATGCCGCAGTTGGTGCCGTCGAACAGGGAGACGTGGGTCTCTTCAACGTTTTCCGGCAGGCTTTCCTTGTCCACGGCAAAGCCATGGTTCATCGAGGTGATTTCAACCTTGCCCGTGGTGTGGTCGAAGACCGGATGGTTCGCGCCATGATGGCCCTGGTGCATCTTCATGGTCTTGCCGCCGAGCGCCAGCGCCAGCATCTGGTGGCCAAGGCAGATGCCGAAGACCGGCAGGCCCTTGTCCACCAGCGCCTGAATGGTGGCGACGGAATAGGTGCCGGTGGCGGCCGGATCTCCGGGGCCGTTGGACAGGAAGACCCCATCCGGGCTCATGGCGAGGATCTCGTCTGCCGGCGTTTCGGCCGGAACGACGGTTACCTTGCAGCCGGCATCGGCCAGCAGGCGCAGGATGTTGCGCTTCACGCCGTAGTCGATGGCGACGACGTTGAATTCCTTGTTCTGCTGCTCGCCGTAGCCTTCATCCCAGACCCAGGGGGTCTGCGTCCAGCCCTGGCTCTGGCCGCTGGTCACGTCCTTGGCAAGGTCCATCCCTTCCAGTCCCGGCCATGCGGCGGCCTTGGCCTTCAGGGCCTCGATGTCGAACTTGCCTTCCGGATTGTGGGCGATCACTGCGTTCGGCACGCCCAGGTCACGGATGCGGGCGGTCAGGGCGCGGGTGTCGATGCCGCTGATGCCGATGATGCCGCGTGCCTTCAGCCACTCGTCAAAGCGGCGGGCGGCGCGGTAGTTGGAGGGCGAGGTGACATCGGCCTTCAGCACTGTGCCGCGCACGCCGGAGGCGGACGCCATGCTCAGCGTCTCGATGTCGTCCTCGTTCGCCCCCACGTTGCCCACATGCGGGAAGGTGAAGGTCACGATCTGGCCGGCGTAGGAAGGGTCGGTCAGGATTTCCTGATAGCCGGTGATGGCGGTGTTGAAGCAGACTTCTGCAACAGCCTCACCTTCGGCCCCAAGGCCCTGGCCCTCGATCACGGTGCCATCGGACAGCACCAGAAGTGCGGTGGCAGGCGGTATGGCCCACGCGTCTGCAGTCGCGGTCGTCATGTCTTGCAATCTCGGTGTTGTTGATGACATCATGGGCACCGAACGCCCGGATATGCCGAACCCGAGCCAGGCGCTAGCCCCGTGCTTCAAGCGCGGGAATGTAGGGGAAGCGTCCCGGCAGGTCAATATTGGTGTTCGGGAATAAAAAGTCCTTGAATCAAGGGCTTGTTCGCTTGGTACATTGCATGTGGGCAAATGGCCGGGTAAGAGGGCGTCTTTCAGCGGTCATATTCGTGGTTATTTAGGGGCAAGACATGCGCGATGACATCAGTGCGTCCTTGAAGGATGCGCTTGAGGCCGGCGACAAACGCCGCGCTGCCACCCTGCGCCTCATTCTGACTGCCATCAAGGACCGTGAGGCCGCTGCCCGGGACAGCGGCCGCGATGGAATCACCGACGAAGAGGTGCATCAGTTCCTCAAGCGCATGCTGGCGCAGCGCGAGGATTCCCGTCTGGCCTATGAAGAGGCCGGACAGGTGGAACTGGCGGTTCAGGAAGAGGAAGAAAGCCAGATCATCCGCGAGTTTCTGCCCCGGCAGATGGGCGAGGATGAAATGCGCCGCATCTGTGCCGAGACCATTGCCGATATCGATGCGCAGGGTCTGCGCGACATCGGCCGCTGCATGAACTCGCTCAAGGAGCGCTATCCAGGGCAGATGGATTTCGTGCAGGCCTCGTGCCTCGTGAAGGATCTGCTGCGCACCCGGCCTGAGGGCAGCTGAGGGGCGCAGGCTCAGATCTTTCCGGTTGGAGGCGGCAGTGCCGCTCGACCCGGTTTGCAGGGATTCACTTGCAGGCGGCTCCCTTGCGCCTTAAGTCATTGCTTCCCTCACAGGGGCACTCAAGGCTAATGTAATCCACTTGCCGCCATGGCCGGATGCCTCCGGCCCTGCGGGCCATTCCCGGCTTCCGGACAGGTTTCATGCGTTTCGACAACCGGCTACTGGACGAGATCAAGGCACGGCTGAGCCTTTCGGACATCGTGGGCCGGCGCGTGAGCTGGGACCGGCGCAAGACGCAGCCGGGGAGGGGAGACTTCTGGGCCTGCTGCCCCTTCCATCAGGAAAAATCCCCCAGTTTCCACGTGGATGACCGGCGCGGGCGCTACAAGTGTTTCGGCTGCGGCGCTTCGGGCGATCACTTCCGCTTCCTGACGGACACCGAGGGCCTGAGTTTTCCCGAAGCGGTGGAGCGGCTTGCGGAGCAGGCCGGCGTTGTGCTTCCCGTTGCTGATCCAAAGATTGCCCGGCAGGAGCGCAAGAAGGCAGGCCTTGCCGAGGTCTGCGAGATGGCGGCGCAGTTCTTCCAGATGGAGTTCGGCGGCCCGCGCGGCCAGACGGCCCGCGCCTATGTGCAGCGCCGCCAGCTGAGTGCCGAGACCCTGAACGAGTTCCGCTTCGGCTTCGCGCCCGATACCCGTGACAGCCTGAAACGCTATCTGGCGGAGAAGGGCGTCGAGGAGCCGGTGATGGTGGAGGCCGGTCTGGTGATCAAGCCGGACGATGGCCGCCCCTCCTATGACCGGTTCCGCGGGCGGCTGATGATCCCCATTCACGACGAGCGCGGCCGGGTCGTTGCCTTTGGCGGGCGCACGCTCGACCCCGAGGGCCAGCCTAAATACCTCAACTCTCCGGAAACGCCGCTCTTCCACAAGGGCGTCATGCTCTTCAACGCCCACCGGGCGCGCGAGCCTGCGTTCAAGAGCGGGCAGGCCTTTGTCGTGGAAGGCTATCTCGATGCCATCGCCCTGTGGCAGGCGGGCTTGCGCCATGTGGTGGCGACGCTTGGCACGGCTTTCACCGAAGATCAGGTGCTGCGGCTGTGGAAGCTGGCGGCAGAGCCTGTCGTGTGTTTCGACGGCGATGCGGCGGGTATTTCTGCGGCGCACCGGGCGATCGACCGGATCCTGCCGGTGCTGCGCAGCGGCCATTCCTTCCAGTTCTGCTTTCTGCCGGATGGGCAGGATCCGGACGATCTGATCAAGGCCCGCGGGATTGCCGGGTTCCATGAGGAGGCGGCCAAGGCGCAGCCCCTGTTCGAGGCCGTATGGGAGCGGGAGATCAGCGCCGCCAATCTGGATACGCCCGAGCGCAAGGCTGCGCTTGAAAAGCGCTTCGAGGACCTGATCGGCACCATCGCCGACGAGCGGGTGCGCAAGCGCTACCAGCTGGACTTCCGCCTGCGCCTGTCGAACCTGTTCTACGAGCATTCCCGCCGCCAGCGCAGCGCTGCGCAGGGGCAGGGCCAGAGACAAGGCTGGGGGCAGGGCGGCGACCGCGGACGCGGGCGCCCAGGCGACGCAGCCGCATCCCTGCAGCTTCTGACACGCGGGCCGGGAGGGGAGGCCATAACTGCGCCGCAGGGGCCATTGTTCGGCACCGAGCGGCTGGTCTGCGGCATGTGCGTGAAGTTCCCCGACCTGCTCGACAAGCATATCGAGCGCGTCGCCAGCCTGCCCTTTGCCGATCCGCTGCATGCAGGTTTCCGCAATGCGCTTTGCCGTGTAGCGCGGGACTTCAACAGCCTGACGGCCGCGCAGCTTGCAGAAGGTGTCGATGACAGCTTCTACAAGATCCTGCATGAAGTGATGACGGCAGACGAGGGCGCCGCGCAGAAGCACGGCGATTTTTCCGGGCTTTATCAGCGCTTCCCCTTGCTGAAGGCGACGCCGCCGGAAGATTTCATTGAGGCGGCCTTCCTGCATTTCCTTGACCAGATTGAGCTCATGGCGCTGGAGCAGGAGCTGAAGCAGGAGCTGGCTGCTGCCGAGCAGGCCTTTGACGAACTGGCCTGGAACCGCATCCGTGGGCTGACGCAGGATCTTTCCCGCCGCCGCGAGGAATGTGCCCGTGAAGAGGGTGAATTGGCCGAACGGGCGAAAAAACTGCGCCATGCAGGCCCGTCCATGGTGCCCGGCCATGGCAATCAGGCGGCCTCGTCCCCACATTAACCGCGAGGCAGGTCCTCGGGATGGGCCGTTGAACCCGGCAATGGGCGGCATTCACGGTCCAGACTGCGTTCTGACTGTGGCTATTTCGCGAATCACATTGACGATTCGCGAATCACACTTGCGAATCGGTGGCGTCGAGCTAAATAGGGGAATTCAGGCAGCCCACAGCGTTCATGATGGCAAGGGCCACGAGCGGAACATTCAGTCGCGCTGCATATCCTGAGGAATTGTCTGCCGGTCTGGCATTTGCCGGGGCGGTGTGGCGTCACTCGTCCGGTTTCCACCCTGCGGCTGCAGGGCTTTCCGGTACGGTTAAGTAGGACTTAAGGGACACCGATTTAAAAGCCGAATCATCGCAAGGTCTTCGAGAGCTGCGCGTTCACCCGCGCGCCGGAAGGCAGTCTGATGGTTCGGATGTGGGCGAACAGCCGGGCACGGCGCCGCAGACATGCGGCGGTTCTGGAGCAGAATATGGTAGCGAAAGCGACGCAGACGGAAGAAACCCAGGAAGCGGCAGCAGAAGGTCAGGATGGCCCGCTGCTCGATCTTTCTGATGCTGCCGTCAAGCGAATGATCAAGGCCGCCAAGAAGCGCGGCTATGTGACCTATGACGAGCTGAATGAGGTGATGCCCTCCGAGCACGTGTCTTCCGAGCAGATCGAAGACACGATGGCCATGCTTTCGGACATGGGCATCAACGTGATCGACAGCGACGAAGTCGAAGAAGCGCAGGCTGACGACGCGGAAGAGGGCGGCGAAATCGCCGTTGCCAGCCCGACGGCGCTTGCCAAGGCCAGCTCCGGCCGCGAGCCGACCGACCGCACCGACGATCCCGTGCGCATGTACCTGCGCGAGATGGGCTCCGTGGAGCTTCTCTCCCGTGAGGGCGAAATCGCCATCGCCAAGCGCATTGAGGCTGGCCGCGAGGCCATGATCGCCGGGCTTTGCGAAAGCCCGCTGACCTTCCAGGCCATCATCATCTGGCGCGACGAGCTGAACGAAGGCAAGGTTCTGCTGCGCGACATCATCGACCTTGAAGCGACCTATGCTGGACCTGACGCCCGTGGCGGCCCGGTGGCCGGTGAGGGCGAAGAGGAAGAGGAAGTGGACGGCGAGCCGCGCAGCCCTGCTGCCGGAAGTGCTCCGCGTGAGGACGGCGCACCCGAGGGCCTGCCCGAGGAAGGCGAGGAGGAAGAGGACGAATTCGAGTCCAACGTCTCCCTGTCCGCAATGGAAGCCGAGCTGAAGCCGAAGGTTCTGGAAACCTTCGACAGCATCGCAGACAGCTACAAGAAGCTGCGCCGCCTGCAGGATCAGCTGGTGGAGAACAAGCTCTCCAACAAGACCCTGTCGCCGAGCCAGGAGCGCCGCTACAAGAAGATCCAGGAAGAGCTGGTCGCCGATGTGAAGAGCCTGTCTCTCAACCAGAACCGCATCGATGCGCTGGTCGAGCAGCTCTATGACATCAACAAGCGCCTGATGGGCTATGAAGGCCGCCTGCTGCGCCTTGCCGACAGCCATGGCGTGGACCGGACGGACTTCCTCAAGCAGTATCAGGGCGCCGAACTCGACCCGAACTGGCTGCGCAAGGTGGCCAACCTTGCCACGCGCGGCTGGAAGAACTTCGTCGCCAAGGAAAAGGACATGATCCGCGAGCTGCGTCAGGAGATCCAGACGCTGGCGACGGAAACGGGTCTCGAAATCACCGAGTTCCGCAAGATCGTGTCCATGGTGCAGAAGGGCGAGCGTGAGGCACGCATCGCCAAGAAGGAGATGGTGGAGGCCAACCTGCGCCTCGTGATCTCCATCGCCAAGAAATACACCAACCGCGGCCTGCAGTTCCTCGACCTGATCCAGGAAGGCAACATCGGCCTGATGAAGGCGGTGGACAAGTTCGAGTACCGTCGCGGCTACAAGTTCTCCACCTATGCGACTTGGTGGATCCGGCAGGCGATCACCCGCTCGATCGCCGACCAGGCCCGCACCATCCGCATCCCGGTGCACATGATCGAGACGATCAACAAGATCGTGCGCACCTCGCGCCAGATGCTGCACGAGATCGGCCGCGAGCCGACCCCGGAAGAGCTGGCCGAAAAGCTGCAGATGCCGCTGGAAAAGGTCCGCAAGGTCCTGAAGATCGCCAAGGAGCCGATCTCGCTGGAAACCCCGATCGGCGACGAGGAGGATTCCCACCTCGGCGACTTCATCGAGGACAAGAACGCGGTTCTGCCCATCGATGCGGCGATCCAGTCGAACCTGCGCGAAACCACGACCCGCGTGCTCGCCTCGCTCACCCCGCGTGAAGAGCGCGTGCTGCGCATGCGCTTCGGCATCGGCATGAACACCGATCACACTCTGGAAGAAGTGGGTCAGCAGTTCTCGGTGACGCGTGAACGTATCCGCCAGATCGAAGCCAAGGCCCTGCGCAAGCTCAAGCACCCGAGCCGCAGCCGCAAGCTCCGCTCCTTCCTCGACAGCTGAGGAAACGGCGGTTCAGCGCATTCACAAAAGGCCGGAGCGGCGACGCTCCGGCCTCATTTTTTCAGCCCATCTTCTCTCCCCGCTATCTCCCCTATCCATCATCATCCCGGCCAAGCGCAGCGCGAGCCGGGACCGGTGAGCCGGGGTGTCTGTTGTTTGCTCTTCGGAAAAACCAGGCAGGGGCGCGGATTGTGCGCTCTTGAGCACCTGAGCCGGCAGGCCGTGGCTCACCGGTCCCGGCTCAAGGCCGGGATGACGATGGTGAGGTGGAGGGGAGGAACTGGTGCTGGGTGTAAAATCCACAATCCCTGCAAGCTCTTGCTGCTTGCGCTCGTCCACCGGGTTGTGCAACCTGATCAGCAATGATCTAGCGTGTTGCCACTGGCAGGCTGGGGCACGGCGGAATGGATTTGGGGTGGGGCGGAATGGCTGGCAGCGTGGCGGAAATTGAGGCGATCAGGGATAGGGCGTCGCTGGAGGCCTATCTAATGACACGGTCGGCTGCCGAGACACAAGTTCTGGCATTCAGATGTGCTCTGCGCGTAATGCCGTTGGTCACGGTGTTTCAAACTGAAAACTTAGAAAAAAGACAAAGGTTGACGCTGTCCTGTTTTCGGTCAGTTCTTTTTTCCTATGTTTCACAAGTTTATAAGGGCGATTTTGTAAAATATTCTCAGGAATTTTTTTCGGCGATTGACTTAAATATTTATAATTCTATTTCTTTTGAAGTTGTTGCCTCTGGTGCAAGTCCTGAGTTTAAGCTTGAAAATGCTATTTCAGGCCTGTCGACTGATTTTGTAGCTTCTTATGTCCTGACATCTGCCGCTTACAGTGCAATAACTGTCTTAGAGGCAATTAGCGGAGATACTTGTGCCTCTGCCGCTTCATTCGGAGCTTTCTGCGCTGCTCAAGCCACTTCCAGTTTTTTGATAAGGGGGGAGAGTGTCAGTACTTACATTTGGGACGAAATCCGAGAGAATCTATTTCTAATGCTTGGCGCTTGGCGTGAGAGTTCGATTAGTAGCCCAATTTCTTCAAGTGGCCTCTTAACGCTTGCAGTCTCTAAATGGGAGAGAGATTTTCAGTCTGCTTTGGAGGCATTCGGTCCGGATTGGTTCCTGGTCCATGAATTTTATCAAAAGCTGCGCGATGGCTATCCTCCGTTTGCCAATCTTGGAAGCCAAGCAGAAGATGTTCTGTCGGCCCTCGCCAAAGAGGGAGACGATTTCTGGGAACGCCATCCTGACGAAGTCATGCGCGATCTGGCAGAACGGCTGGGCAATGTAGCTAAATCTCCCGTCAGCGACGACGAAATCGACGGAGTTCAGGAAAATCTCATTCAGGTTGCTGCTGATTTCCGGTTTGGTGAAAATGAGAAGGGCGCAATCGATGCGCTTCCTTTTTCGGAGCTGGCGCGTGATCCGGGCTTTGCCGGAACCACGTTGTCCGAAGCCCGGGAGAAGACGCAGGAACTTGCAGACCGGCTGAAGCGGGCCAACGCGCCGGGCCGCGTTATGCGGTCTGTGACGCGCCTTCTGGACTCTTTGCCGGAGCAAATTAGCGATCTGAACCCGGCCTTGCTGCGCTCGCGCAGTCGCTCTCTGGAGGCTGATGCGATAGCATATGGTGCTGCTGGGGCTGAGGCAGAGCTCTTTCCCGATGCTGTTTCCGAACTGCTGGATGTTGTGGGGACCCTCAACGATCTGCAGGGGTGTTTTCCGGCTATTGCTGAGGTGGAACGCAACATTGCCGCAATCGATATTGCGGGCCGGGAGGACAAGGTCCAGCCTGAACTGTCGGTCATTTCTGCTTCGGCGCGTGAGTTGAGCGCGCAATATCCTCATGTGATGACCGAAGCCGCCGCAGAGGCTGTTGCCGCGCTGGATGCAGACATTGCCGATGCTGCTGATATAGAGGTCAAGCGGGATCTGCTGGCGAGATCGCTCCTGATCAAGCGGAACTTTCTCAGTGCGGTTTATCGCAAGGTATTGTCTCCCGCTGGCCGGGAAGCGTTGCGCGTTGGAAAACTGCACTATGACGGCGCCATTTCTGGCTCCGTCGAGGGCGTTAAAAAGTTTGCGGCCAGTGCGTTTCCTGCTGTTGTGGCGTTCTATTTCACCGGTCCAGTTGGCGTTCTGGCTGTCCTGCTTACTGGTCAGTTCAAAAGCCTGAAGGATGCGAAGGACGTCGTGGACCGGCTGAAGTCTGACGGTCAGAGGTCTGATAGCGATCAGGATTAGCAACGCATTGTGATTCCCTGAATGCTGCCTTGATGCGTGGGGAATTGTTTGTATGAAGTCAAAGCTCCTGCGCCCATAACAGGTCCCGGCACAAGGCCGGGACGGCGCGGAGAGTGGGTTGACCTTGCGAGTTGCCGCCAGACACATCTTCCCAAAAAGATGATCCATCCCCGCACGCCATGCCTCCCTTTTGCCTGCGGGAGCGGGTAGGAAGGGGGCATGGAGCAAGAGGTTAGGGCAGACAAGCTCACGGCAGAGAAGATCAGAGGCACGGAGCGCAGGGCGGGTGCGGGCGGGCGTGAGGACCGGGATGGTCCGGCGCTGGCGCTGATGCTGTCGCTTGCCCTGCACGGGCTGCTGGCGCTGGTGCTTTTCACCAATGTCAGCCTGCCGTTTCCGGACATGACGCCTGAGCCCGAGGTGGTGGAGGTGGCACTGGTGCCCCCGCCGCAGGAGGAGGTGCAGCCCGAACCGGAAGCAACGCCAGAACCAGAGCCAGAACCGGAGGTGGCTCCGGAGCCTGAGCCCGCCCCTGAGCCGGAAGCGGTTGAGCCCGAGCCTGAACCGGAACCTGAAGCGGTGCCAGAGCCCGCGCCGGAAGAGGCCGTTGAAGAGGCCCCTGAGCCTGCCCCTGAAGCGGAGCAGGCGCAGCCTGAACCCGAGCCAGAGCCCGAACAGACACAGGTGGCCGAGGCGCCCTTGCCTGTGGTACCGCAGCAGCCCTATCCGGTCCTGCAGCCGGTGACGGAGTTTGGCGAGGAGGACACCGGCCCCGAAGTGTCGCTGGATGGCTCTGCCGCCGAGGCACCCGAAACCGAGCCGGAGAAGCAGGGCGAGGCTGAGCCGCAGGACGTGCCAGAGTCTCGGCCAGAGTCTGGGGCTGAAAACCAGAGGACCGAAGAGACCACGGAAGAGGCAGAGGCGGCGCCGGAAGCAGAGACTCAGGCGGCAGAGGCTGATGCGCTGGCGGAGCTGGCCGCGCTGGCGGAAGCTGCTGCCGATGAAGCGGGGCTGGAACCTGGCCCTGCCGTTGAGGCGCCTGTTGCTGCCGATGGGGAGCTCGCCTCCCCTGCACCGGGTGAGGCAGAAGCTGCGCCGGAAGATTTCGGCACCGTTGGCCCGATCGTGGCGCTTGCCGCGCCCCAGCCCAAGCCGCCTGTCGGGGCTGGCAGGGGCGCCGGGCAGGTGGTGGCGGGCGGTGTGCCGCTCAACATGGCGCGGCAGCTTTTTTCGACGCGCAGCAATGGTGGTATTCGCGCCCAGACAGCCATACGCGGCATGCCGCGGGAGGAGCGGGCAGATGTGCTGTGTATGACCGAATTGCGCGCCCAGCTGCTGTTTTCCAATCCGCCGCGGGTGCCTGAGCTGCTGCCGTCGTTCCGGCTGGCCTCCGGCACTGTGCTGCAGACCCCGCAGACAGCCTTCCGCGAGCGCGGGCAGTGGTACAATCTCGCCCTGCGCTGCGAGCTCGACGCCGGCATCACGCGGGTTGTCAGCTTTGCCTTTGAAGTGGGCGGTCCGGTGCCCCGTGCCGACTGGGCCAAGCGCCGCCTGCCGGTCAATTGAGGCAGCGAAACTTAGGCGGGGCGCGCGGGTTACACTACCAGCTTCACCGCCAGCCCGGTCATCACCATGGCGATCAGCCCGTCCAGCACCTGCCAGGACGCGGGCCTGGCAAACAGCGGGCGCAGCAGCCTAGCGCCATAGCCGAGGGCGAAGAAGAACACGATGGAGCCAAGGCTTGCCCCTGCCGCAAAGGCGGCTTCATGTCCGGGGTAGTTGGTGGCGATGGAGCCGATCAGGATCACCGTGTCCAGATAGACATGCGGATTGAGGAAGGTGATGGCCAGCAGCGTGCCAAGCGTCGCCTTCAGTGATGCGGCTTGCCCGGTGCCTGCATCCAGCGCATTGCCGCCGCGCCAGGCCGAGCGCATGGACCGGAGCCCATAGGCCAGCAGAAACGCCGCCCCGCCATAGCGTAGAACCGGCTCGATGCCCGGCAGCACGGCGGAAATAGCCTTGAGGCTGGTGACGCCCAGCGTGATCAGCAGGGCGTCACAGATGGCGCAGGTGAGGCACACCCAGAACACATGCTCCCCCCTCAGCCCCTGCCGCAGGATGAAGGCATTCTGCGCTCCGATGGCAACAATGAGACCAAGGCAGAGAAGGAAACCGGCAAGGGCGGCGGTGAGCAAGGGAGGGCTCCGGGATGTGAGGGCGCGTGCTGCTGTTTGACTAGCGATATGCGCGGAATTAGAAAACTTAAAGTTTCTGATCCTGATGAAGAGATCCTAATGCGTCTTGAGGCAAGCCATCTTCAGGCGCTGGCCGCGGTGCTGCGGCTCGGCAGCTTTGAAAAGGCGGCGCGTCAGCTCAATCTGACGCCCTCCGCCGTGTCACAGCGCATCCGTGCGCTGGAAGAGCGGCTGGGCACGGTGCTGGTGGTGCGCGGCCAGCCCTGCCTGCCGACGCCCGCCGGTCAGCGCCTTGCCCGCCATGCGGAGGACGTGGCGCTGCTGGAGCAGGACCTGTGGCAGGACATCGGCAGCAGCCTGCCAGAAGGAGGCGGCAGCTCCATGCCCGGTGTTCGGGTAGCTGTAAACGCGGACAGCCTCGCCACCTGGTTCGTGGCGGCCATGCGAGGGGCGGGGGACCTCTTGTTCGATCTCCAGATCGATGATCAGGACCATAGTGCCGGCTGGCTGCGCCGGGGCGAGGTGCGGGCCGCCGTCAGCGCCGATCCGGCTCCGGTGCAGGGCTGCGATGTGGTGCCACTGGGCAGCTTGGTTTACCGGGCAACGGCAAGCGCGGCATTCATGAGCCGCTGGTTTTCTCAAGGTGTGAGTGTGCAAAGTCTCTCCCGGGCGCCCGCCATGATCTACAATCTGAAGGATGGGCTGCAGGCCGCATGGGTGCGCCAGACCCTCGGGCAGGATGTGGTGCTGCCCGCCCACTACATCGCCTCGACCCATGCCTTTGTTGACGCCGCAGCGGCGGGCCTTGGCTGGGGCATGAATCCGGAGCCTCTGGTCAGGGCGCATCTCATGGACGGCCGCCTTGAGGAACTGGTGCCGGGCACGCCGCTCACCGTGCCGCTCTACTGGCATATCAGCCGCTCCGCCGCACCGGGTTTGCAGCGGCTGACGCAAGCCGTTCGTGCCGCTGCGGCAGATTATCTGCTCGCACCTGCTAAATAAAGCATCTCGAAAACGTGAACAGAATGCCGTTCAGGAATGCGTTTGCATGCCGAATATGAAACGGTTATGCGTGATTCCAGAAGAATGGCCGGAAGCCATTCGTCAGATACACACGAGGCATTCATGCGTTTTCTCACCAGCTTTTCGCCTGACCTTCTGAGCGCCTTGCGCATCATGTCCGGCCTTCTCTTCTTGCAGCACGGTACCACCAAGTTTCTCAGCATACCGGCCACGCAGATGAGTGGTGTGTCCGTTACCACCCTGCCGGGTATGGCCGGTGTAATCGAGCTGGTGGGCGGTGCCTTGCTTGTGCTTGGCCTCTTCACCCGCCCGGTTGCCTTCATCGCCTCCGGCACCATGGCCGTGGCCTATTTCCTCGTGCATCATCCCAAGGGCTTCTATCCGATCGTCAATGGCGGTGAACTCGCCGCGCTTTACTGCTTTGTTTTCCTCTACCTTGCGGCAGCAGGCGGCGGGCGCTGGAGCATCGACGCCATCCGCGGCGCACGTTGAGCCTTTCGCGTCATCCTGGTTTTGCAACGCCGCAGCTCCGTGCTGCGGCGTTTGCGTTTGTGCCCATCTTGCGCAACTCCGGCCGATGCGCTCAGATGGATCAGTCGAATCCTGTCCTCGTGAGTTTTGCCATGACCTCTGCCCGCATCGAGACTGAAGCCCTGATCACTGCCTATTACGCCGCCTTCAACCGCGGGGACACGGACGCCATGCTGGATATGGTGAGCGAAGATGTAGCCCATGACGTCAATCAGGGCTCCCGCCGCACGGGCAAGAAGCTCTTCGCCGAGTTCAACGCACACATGACCCGCTGCTACAGGGAAGAGCTGACGGACATCGTCATCTTCGCCAGCGAGGACGGCACGCGTGCCGCGGCAGAATTCATCGTCAACGGCACTTATCTCAGCACCGACGAAGGCCTGCCGGAAGCTGCCGGTCAGACTTACCGCCTGCCGGCCGGCACCTTCTTCGACATCAAGGACGGCAAGATCGCCCGCATCACCACCTATTACAATCTGGAAGACTGGATCGCCCAGGTCGGCGCCTGAAGCCTGCCGGAGCCTCATCCCACACGCAGATGTGCGGGCATGGGCCCGCAGGAGAGCGGGACCATGCATGTCATCATCGTTGGCGCCGGCATCACCGGTCTTTCCACGGCCTGGGCGCTCATCAAGCGCGGGGTGGAGGTGACGCTGATCGAGCAGGGGCCGATCCCAAATCCGCTCTCCGCATCCGGTGATCAGCACCGCATCATCCGCCGCGCCTACGGCGGGCAGGGCGGCTATCAGCGCCGCATCAGCGATGCCTATGCCGCGTGGGACGGGATGTGGGACGACTTCGGCGTCCGCCACCTCGTGGACACCGGCTTCATGGTCATCTCGCAGGAAGAGGGCGATGAGGGCGAAGACTACTGGCGCGGCATGGTGGAGGCTGGTTACAGCCTTGACCAGATGAGCCCGCAGGAGGCAAGCGCCCGCTATCCTTTCCTCTCGCCAGAGGGCCTGCGTTTCGTGGCGGTGCATCCGGAAGGCGGCGTCCTGCTGTGCCAGAAGATTGCCGCGGACATGCGCGCCTTCCTGCTGGCGAAGGGCGCAAGGCTGCTGGAACACACGAAGGTGGTGGCCGTTGACCGGGCCGCAGGCCGCGTCACTCTGGAAAGCGGAGAGGAGTTCGGTGCTGACCGGGTGGTGATCAGCGCCGGGGCCTGGGTGCTGAAGCTCGCCCCGGAACTTGCGGTTGATCTTGCTCCCTACCGCACAGCGGTTGTCTATCTTGAACCGCCCGCAGACCTGAAGGCATCATGGGAGGCGGCGCCCGTCATTCTCGACGTCGGCGGCAAAGTGGATGGCTATGTGTTGCCGCCGGTGCCGGGCACTGGGCTGAAGTTTGGCGCCGGCATCCACAAGGTGAAGAACCCGGATGCGGACGAGAACCGGGGCATCGTGCCGGGCGAGGGCGAGCGCCTGCGCAATCACTTTTCCCCGCCCTTTGGCCGCATCGGTGAATACCGGGTCACTGATGTGGTGACCTGCGCCTACACCTTCACGGCAGACAATCACTTCTTTGCCCGCGAGGATGGCCGGACGGTTATCGTCTCGGCCTGCTCGGGCCATGGCTACAAGTTCGGGGCCGTTGTGGGGCAGAAGATCGCCGAAGGCCTGATTTCCGGGGATGTGGACACCGCCCGCATCTGGCTGGAAGCGCGCGATTGAGGTGTTACAGCGGCCAGGGCTTACGGTGAGGAAAGCCCTGCACCTGCCGCATGGCAGATCTGCAACACGCTGTTCATGCCATCAAGGGGGTTGATTTTACTGTGTGCGCCCGCATCGTGTGCGCAACAAGAACAGACCATAAAATGCATGGGAGAGAAAATGCCGGTCACAGTGAAGAGCCTGACTGGAGGAGAACTTCAGGACGCATTGGACGATCTGGCAAGGCTTCGCATCGAGGTCTTCCGCGACTGGCCCTATCTTTATGACGGGTCCATGGACTATGAGCGCAGTTACATCAGCCGTTATGCCGGTACGCCCGGTGCCCTGATTGTGGCCGCCTTTGACGGGGACCGCATCATTGGCGCGGCGACCGGCGAGCCTCTGGCGCAAGAGGTGATCCAGTTCCGCCAGCCTTTCGAGGACCGCGGGCTGAACCTCAAGGAAATTTTCTACCTGGCTGAATCCGTTCTGCTGCCGCAGTACCGGGGCCAGGGCATCGGCCACCGCTTCTTCGACGAGCGCGAGGCCCACGCCCGCAAACTCGGCTTTGCCAAGGCGAGCTTCTGCACCGTGGTGCGCCCGGCAGATCACCCGGCCCGCCCGGCGGACTACCGCCCGCTCGACGGCTTCTGGATCAAGCGCGGCTACAAGCCGCTGGAAGGGGCTACCGTCTATTTTCCCTGGAAGGACATGGGCGACACCGAGGAGACCGAAAAGCCGATGCAGGTGTGGCTGCGGTATCTGTGAAAAAGCCTTTTCCCGCCTGAGAGCGCTGGCCTGCCTTGCTTGGACGGTGAGGCGGTGCGCAAGAGAATTGAGGCTCCGGCAACGGCCGGAGCCTCATTATCTTTCAGTCCACCAGTTCGTAAACGACGGTGACGCTCGCATAGAGCGTTTCCTCGCCCGCCATGACGGGTGCCGGGGCGGGGGCTGCCTCCATGGCCATCGCCGCCATGCGGTACATCGGGCGCGCGCCACCTTCTCCACCCTCTGACATGGACATCACCCGGCCGAGCTTTGCGCCGGAGGCCTTGGCAAAGAGCTCTGCCTTGCGGCGGGCATCTGCAACGGCGGCCTCACGGGCAGCATCGCGCTTCTCGTTGGCGCCGCTGACTTCAAAGTTGATGCCGTTGATAGTGTTGGAGCCAGAGGAAACCATGGTGTCCAGCAGCGGCCCGAGTCTTGCAAGATCGTTCACCCGCACGCTGACCGTATTGGACACCTGATAGCCCTCGATCTTCGGCAGGCCGGACGGGCTGGACTTGGAGTAGTCGCCATAGCGCGGCTGGATCGAGAAGTTGCTGGTCTGGATGTCCTTGGCCGCGACGCCCGCATCCTTCAGGGCTGCCAGCACCGCGTTGAGCGCGGCAGAGTTTCTGGCGAGTGCATCGGCTGCGGTTTCGGCGTCGGTGGTCACGCCGCCCGAGAGGGTGGCCTTGTCCGGTACGGCGCTGATGGACCCAAACCCTTGCACCGTAATGAAGCGTTCGCTCTTGACGGCTGCTTCCTGTGCGAAGGCAGGGGTGAGGGCCGCTGTGAAGGCAGCAAGCCCAAGCGGCAGAACGAGCGCCAGGGCCGCTGCACGGACGGCGGCGAGGGGACGGGACGAAACCGGGCGGAGGGGGAGCGAATGCAAGGTCATGGATGAAAAAATCCCTTGAGAACCAAAAGGCAAACAGACACTTGCCCGCAATTGCGGCAGGCGCAAGGCATGCACTTGCGCGTGTGTCCGGTTGTGCGGACATCTCTGACAGGAATTCGTGGCGGAAACATGCGCATATTCCGCTCTCAAGACACTTGCAGCCTCCGCCTGCGCTGGTATACCTCACACCTGCCTGCACGACGGGCAAGGGCCTGTAGCTCAATGGTTAGAGCCGTCCGCTCATAACGGATTGGTTGGGGGTTCGAGTCCCTCCGGGCCCACCATTTTTTCAACGAAAACCGGCGTTTGCTCTTGGGGTGCCAGTGCTGGCCGGACCGGCACTTGTCCGTGCCTTTGGTGCTTCGGTCATCCTCCGCTCAGCTGCGGCTTCCATTGGATGACAGGATGCCGGAGCGGCGGCGATACCGCTCCGGCTGTTTGTCTGGCCGTTACCGAGGCTCGTTCATCAGGCCGCGCACGATCGAATAGCAGGCGCCCAGAAGCACGATGGTGAACGGCAGGCCTGTCGAGACAGCCATTGCCTGCAACGCGGCCAATCCGCCGCCAAGCAGCAGGGCAACGGCGAGAAAGCCCTCGAAGCTGGCCCAGAACACCCGCTGCGGCGTGGGCGCATTCACCTTGCCGCCTGCAGCGATGGTGTCGATCACAAGACTGCCGGAATCCGAGGAGGTGATGAAGAAGACCACCACCAGAATGATCCCGACGAGAGAAGTCAGTCCGGTAAAGGGCAGTTGCGTCAGCATCTCGAACAGCTTCAGTTCCAGTGCAGCATCTTTCGCGCCGGTGAAGCCGTCGTGAACAATCTGGCTGATCGCCGTGCCGCCCATCGCCGTCATCCACAGGATCGACAGGACCGTCGGCACGATCAGCACCGCGATCAGGAACTCGCGCACCGTGCGGCCCCGGCTGACCCGGGCGATAAACATGCCCACGAAGGGAGACCAGCTGATCCACCATGCCCAGTAGAAGGCAGTCCAGCCGGAGGCGAAATTATGGTCCTCACGGCCAAACGGCATCGCCAGGGCCGGCAGATACTCGCCATAGGCGGCCACGTTCTGGAAGAAATCGGAGATGATCTGTGTTGTCGGGCCAAATGCGACCACAAACAGGAGCAGGATGGCCGCAAGCGCCATGTTGATTTCGGAAAGCCTTTTGACACCTGCATCGAGGCCTGCCACCACCGAGAACAGCGCGATGGCTGTGATGATGATGATCAGGGTCACAAGCGTGGGGTCTTCAGTGGGGATGCCGAACAGGAAGTTCAGACCGGCGGCGGATTGCTGCGCGCCGATGCCCAGTGAGGTGGCGAGGCCGAAGATGGTGGCAAAGATGGCGAGAATGTCGATGATGTGTCCCGGCCAGCCCCACACCCTTTCACCGAAGATCGGGTAGAAGCAGGAGCGCAAGGTCAGCGGCAGGCCCTTGTTATAGGCAAACAGCGACAGTGACAGCGCCACAACGGCATAGATGGCCCAGGGGTGCAGACCCCAGTGGAAGATGGTAGCCGCCATGCCAAGGCGCATAGCTTCAGCCTCGTTGCCTTGAGCGCCCTGAAGAGGGGCCCAGTCTGTCCGCAGTCCGTTCCCGTCAACCGTGACACCGCCCAGGGCAGCTTCGAAATGGCTGATCGGCTCGGATACGCCATAGAACATCAGGCCAATGCCCATGCCCGCAGCAAACAGCATAGAGAACCAGCCGACATAGTTGTAGGTGGGGGTAGCGTCGGGGCCGCCGAGACGCACCTTGCCAAGCGGCGACACGATCAGGAACAGGCAAAGCAGAACAAAGACGTTGCCCGAGAGTAGAAAGAACCAGTCGAGAGAGCTGGTCAACCAGTTGCGAACGCCGACGAATACGGGTTCCAGCTCGCTCTGATAAGCCAGCGTGAGGAAGGTGAAAGCCACAATGCCGAGCGCGGACACGGTGAAAACCACCTGATGAATGTCGAATTCCAGTTTCCAAGAACTTGTGAAATTATCCTGACCGATTTCATAGTCTGTTTCAATGATCTCGGTCTCTCCCTCTGGCTCAGGGATAGGCTCACTCTCGGTTTGGGTGTCGATATCGATTTCGCTGACTGGCTTTTCTGTTTCTTCTGTCATTGTCTTCCTTCAGATTTGGGCGTCATGACATGTGCCCGATACTCCTCCAGGGTTCAGGAGATGCTTCAGTGTTTGACTTTACATCATATGACCCGGTTTTCCATAGCCGGTTCTATGACAAATACGCCGGGATCTGGCTCTGCAGTGATCGATTGCATATTGTCAGGCGATGCAATCGGTCCCGCGCTCATGCGGGAACAGGACGCGCCGGCGGTGAAAGCAAACGGAGTTCGGGTAACGCTTCACTCTCACCGAAAGTTCCGGTTCTTGAACCTTTGAAGCTCATGTTTGCCGGAATCGGCGAAGATTGATGCAAACATGTGTCCCAGCCTCTGTGCGGCAATCAAAATGCATGGAGGCTCTGGGCGAGTTACTCGAGTAACTCGAGGGACGGCGACGCTGGGCCGGGTTGAAGGCATCGTGACTTCGGGACGAGGTTGTACAGGCTCTTGTTGATCCAGAGATCCCTCCAAAGTGCAGCTCGCGATGATCAGTACTCACGTGTTCCGCAAGAGGTGGTGGCCGGAGCCAACGATCCGCTCATCGAGAACCTATTCAACTGAAGAGCTTCGAGATGCCACCGGTCTAGGCTTGCAGCGTAATGGTACTGAGCTTTGGATGGTTTCAGACTTCTTTCGAAATAACATGCTATTTCCCGAACATTAAAATTAGATAGAAGCGGATGACAATGGGCGAAATTCGGTGTATTGGATGCGTTCTTCTACGAATGTGAGCGTTTGAAACTCCAAGAAATTTCACTCCTGCAAGAATAGTTCATAATCAAACGGCTCTGAAAGGTTGCAGGCAGGAAACGATATTGAGGTAATAAATTAGCTTGCGGGCTCCGGGTGCATTTTTAGAGAAGAAGAAATATTATGACCGAGCAATCTCTTTTGAAGCTTTCGATCGTTGCAACCATCGCATTGGCCTTCTGCGGCATTGGCGCTGGTCTATATTCAGGTTCATTTGCAGTTGTTTTTGATGGTATTTATTCGCTTACCGATGCATTCATGACTGTTCTGGCACTGTCAGTGGCTCGATTGATTGCTGCATCAGCACAGCCAAAGCCGGAGGGAAAACTGGTCGAGCGGTTCACAATGGGGTTTTGGCATCTGGAACCTATTGTTCTAGGCCTTACCGGAACCTTGTTGATAGGCGCTGCATTCTACGCGCTGATTAATGCGGTCGACAGTCTGAAGGAGGGCGGGCGCCTGATCGCGTTCGATTACGCCATCGCCGTCACGTTCGTGACATTCGCAGTAGCACTTGCCATGGCATGGTTTGTAAGCCGCAAGAACCGCACGTTGAAGTCCGCCTTCGTCGCACTCGATGCCAAGGGGTGGTTCATGAGCGCGATGTTGAGTGCTGCGCTCTGTGTTGCTTTCGTTGCAGGCTACATGCTGCTGCAGACCAAATATGCATGGCTTGCACCTTACACGGATCCAGGCATTTTGGCATTGGTGTGCCTTATCATTATTCCAATGCCTTTAGCGAATGTGAAGCAGGCCCTGTTGGATATCCTGCTAGTGACGCCCCCCGAGTTGAAGCAGCATGTGGACAAGGTTGCGATCGCCACTGTCCAAAAATTCGGCTTCTCCTCGCATTACTCCTATGTCGCTCGCGTCGGGCGTGGCCGTCAGATCGAACTCTTCTTCATCGTGCCACAAAACTGGCCGGCACGGCGCCTTGAGGAATGGGACGCAATCCGTGACGAAGTTGGACGGGAGCTTGGCGGCGAAGGGCACGATCGCTGGCTGACAATCGTGTTCACCACGGACGAAGAATGGGCCGTATAGGCACGGTGCTGCGCGCGCCGTACTGGCAGTAACGCATAACAGGATTCTTGTGGCAGCTGCCCTCTGCTCTGCATTGGCAACGGAGGGCATTGGCCGCGCTTGAAAGGCCAGTTATTGGCTGGGCAGACGTCGCGCCGCGCATGGTGAAAATTGGGGCATTGCTTATGCAGACCCGAGCATGATGAACGTCCCACTTCGTGCGACGCTGGCGATGGCCCGCACCGTTGAAATAACTTAATTGAGTTCAGACATGGTCGAAACCTCAATTTCTGCAATAATATCCCAAGTTCCATTTGTGTTCGAGACGGGGATCAGGCCAAGGTGCGCTTTAATGCCGGAGCCTCCGGTTTCGGAAAGCCTTCAATTATTATGAGAATAAATCCCCTGACCAAATTTTGAATTATTTCGTATTTTAATTTGACTGTAAAAACTTGATTTCGCCTTGCTCTATAAGCTGTCCACTTAGAGCGGTTTTCGAGCGTATTGAACCGCGCCGGGTTTTCCGGAGGCTCCAACTCCTGAGTAGGATGGAGCATCATGAGCAAGACAACGAACAAGTTTTCCCCTGAGGTGCGCGAACGCGCTGTGCGGTTGGTGTTGGACACCGAAGGCCAGCACGGGGCGCGCTGGCAGGCCATCGTGTCGATTGCCGCAAAGATCGGCTGCTCGGCGCATACGCTGAATGACTGGGTCAAGAGGGCCGAGGTCGACAGCGGCAAGCGCGCCGGCATCCCGACTGAGCTGGCCGAGCGGATGAAGGCGCTGTAGAGAGAACCGCGAGTTGCGCCAGGCGAACGAAATCCTGCGCAAGGCCAGCGCGTATTTGGCGATGGCGGAGCTCGACCTCCGGTCGAAGTGATGGTGGGTTTCATTGACGCGCATCGGTATGCGCACGGGGCCGAGCCGATTTGCAGTGTGCTGCCGATTGCCCCGGCCACCTATTATGAACATCTGGCCAAGCGGGCCGATCCGGCGCAGCTGTCGGACCGTGTGCGCCGGGATGAGGCTCTGCGCCCCGAGATCCTTCGGGTCTTCGAAGAGAACTGGCGGGTTTACGGTGTCCGGAAGGTCTGGCGGCAGCTTGGCCGCGAGGGCTTCGATGCCGCGCGCTGCACAGTCGCGAGATTGATGAAGGACCTAGGCATTCAAGGCATTATCCGGGGCAAGCCGCATCGCACGACGGTCCCGGACAAGAAGGCACCGTGTCCGCTGGATAAAGTGAACCGTCAGTTCCGCGTGCCAGCGCCCAACAGGCTTTGGGTATCAGACTTCACCTATGTCGCGACGTGGAGAGGCTTCGTCTATGTCGCCTTCGTCATCGACGCCTATGCCCGCCGCATCGTCGGCTGGCGCGTTAGCCCCTCGGCGCATGCAGGCTTCGTCCTCGATGCCCTGGAGCAGGCGGTGCATGATCGCCGGCCCGGAAAGGGCATGGGGGACTGGTCCACCACAGCGACAGAGGCAGCCAATATCTGTCCATCAAATACACCGAGCGACTGGCCGACGCGGGCATCGAACCCTCTGTCGGGAGCATCGGCGACAGCCATGACAAGGCGCCGGCTGAGACGATCAACGGTCTTTTCAAAGCCGAGGTCATCCACCGCCGTGGCCCGTGGCGCAGCCTCGAGGCGGTGGAATACGCAACCCTCGAATGGGTGGACTGGTTCAACAACCGCCGCCTCCTCGAGCCCATCGGGAACATCCCGCCCGCAGAAGCCGAAGCCAACTTCTACGCAGCTCTGGAAACCGAGCCCATGGCCGCGCAACCAACGAAAATCAGCCTCCGGCAAACCCGGCGCGGTTCAACGTAACGATCAAACTGTGCTGGAAGGCCTTTGGCACTGAGGCCGCGCCACACCTTTACAGGGCAGACAGTGATCAGGACCGGCCTAATCAGGCGCCGGTAGCTCATCGGAACTGATATCAGCTCCGATGAGCTGGACACCTCGACAGCTCGCAAAGCCTGTGCGGCGTCTGAGCTGCTTCAAGGCGTGATGCATCAGCACTGGATGCCGTGGCATGACGGTTCGTGAACTGAAACTCAGCGCGGGAAATCGTTGGTGTCGAACCGTGGCAGCAGCAGCGGGTCGTGTTGATTAATCAAAGCTGTTGCCACTTCCGTCGTCAGCCCCAGGGTGCAATTGCGGTCTCTGAGAACGTCGAGCAGGCCCTCATTCCAGCCGCCATAGGGGTAGCACATCACCCAATGATCATCGACCGGTGAGCCTATGCGGCGCAGGAATTCAAGGCTCCGGTCAACTTCTGCTTCCTGGATTTCACGCGGAACGCGGTTAAGCCAGTGGTGAGATGCTCCGTGGGAGCCGAAATACATGCCGCAACCCTGCATCAGCCGGGCCTGCTGTTCGCTCATGTAGAGCTCGCCCGCAAAGGCCGCTTCATCCATCGAAACGAAATGGGCGAACAGGTCCACGGCAATCCTGTGGCGCAGCGCCTCGGGCAGAGCGGTTTGCAGCATCCGCTTGATATAGATCGTTTCGGCGTCATCAAACCGGTTCGGATGAGCCCATTGCGCCCGGTAGGCCTCGACAGGTTCCAGATTCCATCCGGCCTCCGCCTCCCGCAAAGCTGCATCCAGCTTCGCTGATATCTCTTCCGGATCCCCGCCCTGTGCCGCATTGGCTGCGAGAATGAAGTGGATCCGGTTCACATCCAGCAGTTTTCCATGGCAGACCGGATCGACAGGCGCGAAGAATGCGCCTTCCAGCTTGCGTTCGTAAAGCTCGGGAAAGACCAGCGCGTAATGCTCTGCGTAGGCATCGTCAAAGGTGAGCAGCGCCGCATCAGCCGGCAAGCCGCTCTCGCCGCGTTGAGCCGCCACTACATCGCGCACCCGGACGATGGTGTGGCGTGATTGAAGATAGTCCAGCTGACGCCGGAAGCCAGCCAGATCCAGCCCTTTTATCCCTGGATAACGTGTCCGCGTGAAATCGCGGATGTAGTGATACATGATAATGGTAAGTGGCTGCACGTGAGGCATCATGAAATGGCCTTGTCAAAAGGGCTGCTCCATCTGTGCGCGAGTCCACCAGGATAGACAAGGGCCGGGCAATCGCGCAGCTGGATTTCCAAATGGGGTTTGCTGCTCGGGTCCCCGCCGCACTTTTTCTTCCCTCATGCCTTAATGGCAAGCTTCACAAGGGCGTCTGCCTGTCTTACGGTTGCGCTGCACCTTCGAGGGCAGGAGGGGTGCGGATGTGCCAGCCGGGGTCTTCAGTTTGCAGCAGCTTGATCTTCTGACCGCCAATGACCGCCCGGGGCATCACCCCGCGTCCTGGTATGCTGCAACCGCGAAGCGGCGCAGTGATCACCCGGTGCTGGAAGGTTCCGTGCAGGCGGATGTGGTGGTGATTGGCGCGGGGTTCACCGGGCTTTCGGCTGCGCTTTCGCTGGCGCAGTCCGGCCACTCGGTGGTGGTGCTGGAGGCGAACCGGATCGGCTGGGGCGCTTCGGGGCGCAATGGCGGGCAGGTGGGCTCCGGCCAGCGGCTCGACCAGATCACGCTTGAGGATATGCTTGGCAAATCCGATGCTCGGCTGCTGTGGGATCTGGCCGAGGAATCCAAGGCCGTGGTGCATGACCTGATCCGCGATCATGCCATTGACTGCGGCTACCGGCCCGGCATTCTCTATGTCGATCACCGTCCCGATATCGCCAAAGACCATGCGGACTATGCCCGGCATCTGGAACAGGTCTACGGCTATGAGGGCAACGAGGTGCTGGGGCGCGATGCGGTGCGCCAGCGGCTGGCGAGCCCGCTCTATCACGGCGGCATCCTCGACCGGGGGGCAGGGCACCTGCATCCGCTGAATTTTGCGCTGGGCATTGGCGCTGCGGCAGAGGCTGCCGGCGCGCGCATTTTCGAACGCAGCAGGGTGACCGGTTACACGCACAGCCCCTCCCGCGTCCTGGTGAAGACGGAGGCCGGTGAGGTCACCGCCAGCCACATGGTGCTGGCCTGCAACGGCTATCTGGGCCGGCTGGAGCCGAAGGTGTCTGCCCGTGTCATGCCGATCAACAATTACATCATCGCCACGGAGCCTCTTGGCGCAGAGCGGGCGCAATCGCTGATCCGCGGCGGCGTTGCGGTGGCGGACAGCAAGTTCGTCATCAATTATTTCCGCATGAGTGACGATCACCGCCTGCTGTTCGGCGGCGGCGAGAATTACGGCTACCGCTTCCCTTCGGACATTGCCGCCTTCGTGCGCAAGCCCATGAGCAAGGTGTTTCCGCAGCTGGCGGACATCGGCATTGATTATGGCTGGGGCGGCACGCTGGCGATCACACCCAAGCGCATGCCCTTCTTTGCAAGGCTTTCGCCCAATGTGATCACTGCTTCGGGCTATTCCGGCCACGGTGTAGCGATGGCCTGCCTCGCGGGGCGGCTGATCGGCGAGGCCATCAGCGGACAGACCGGGCGTTTCGAGGTGTTCGAGCGGATCAAGGTGCCCTCCTTCCCTGGCGGCTCGCGCTTCCGCTTCCCGCTGCTGGTGCTGGCGATGACCTGGTTCTCCCTGCGCGACCGGCTTGGGTTCTGAACCATGCAGACAGACGGCGGCGGACCCACCGGCAGTTACTGGGAAGACAGCGCTGCCGGTGCCGCCCCGTATGATCATGCGGATCCGGAGCTGGAAGAGGCGCTGGCGGTGGATTTGGCCGTCATCGGTGCGGGCTTTACTGGCCTCAACGCGGCCTTGCGGGCACAGGCGCTGGGCGCGTCTACCGTGGTGCTGGACCGGCACCATGTGGGCTTTGGCGCCTCGGGGCGCAACGGCGGCTTCTGCTGCCTGGGCGGCTCAAAGCTCTCTTCCGAAGACATGGTGCAACGCTATGGCGCAAGGGAGGCCGAGCGCTTCTCCCACATGCAGCGCGAGGCGATTGATCATGTCGCGGCACTGCTCGAAACCCATTCCATTCATGCGGACCGTTCCGGCAGTGGCGAGGTGGTGCTGGCGCACAAGCGCTCTGCCCTGAAGGGGCTGGAAGAGGAAGGGGCCTTCGTCAATGCCCGCTTCGGCCTTGGCACGCAGATGCTGGATGAAACGGCACTGGAGGCGAGGGGGCTGAGGGCGGCAGGCACCTGCGGCGGGCTGTTCTATCCCCATGGCTTTGGCCTCCATCCGCTGAAATATGTGCGGGGCCTTGCAAGGGCGCTGCGGGAGGCTGGGCAACCGATCTTTGCCCGCTCGCCGGTGACGGCTATCCGGCCGGAGCTGGGCCGCTGGCGGCTGGATACGCCGAAGGGCACCGTCCATGCCCGCCGGGTGATCCTTGCCAGCAATGGCTATACGGATGAAACCTTGCTGCCCTGGCTGGAAGGGCGGCTGCTGCCGGTGTTGTCCAATGTCATGGTCACCCGGCCGCTGACAGGCCTGGAGATGGTGACACAGGGCTGGACCAGCCCGGTGATGGCCTCCGATGCCCGCACGCTGCTGCATTACTTCCGCCTGCTGCCGGACGGGCGGATGCTGTTCGGCATGCGCGGCGGCATCTTTGGCACGGCTGGGGAAGAAGCGCGGCTGCGCCTTGCCATCCGTGAGGGCTTCGACCGGCTGTTCCCGGCGCTTGCCCATGTGGAAGCCACGCACCACTGGTCCGGGCGTGTATGCCTGGCGCTCGATCTCAATCCTTATATCGGCCCTATTCCGGCATGGCCCGGGGTCTTTGCAGCGCTCGCCTATCACGGCAACGGCGTCGCCATGGGCTCCTACGCGGGCGCGCTGGCGGCGGAACTGGCGCTGGAGGCCCGCTCCCCCTGGCAGCTGCCGCTGCCGGTCCACACGCCCTTGCGCCGTTTCCCGCTGCCCGCCTTGCGCCGCCACTACCTGCAGATGGCCTACTGGTGGTACGGGCTGAAGGACCGCTGGAGCTGAGGGGCTGAAAGGCTGTCCCCAGCCTGCTTCCTGTGGGTTGGCTGGCGTGCGCAGCGCAAGCCGGCGTCATCCCCGCTTCAAACACTGCCGGGAATCCGGATATCCTTGGTTGTGGATTTATGGGGGCAGGCATGAAGGATAGTGGTTTTGGGGCGGGCTGGCATGCCGGGTCGGCGCTGATCGGAGTGCTCTCTGGCCTCGCACTCGGTGTGATGTTCGGCATGTGGTTTGGGCCGGATGTGATCAAGGTGCCGGAGGCTTGTAAGGGGAGCGAGGTGTCGTGCTTCCTTTACACTTGGCAGACGTTGCTTGCGGGGATCTTTGCAACTGTTGCAGCCGGAGTAGGTGCAGTTCTCCTTTGGTTTTAGATAAAAGACCAGAGAAGCCAAGTCACTATGGCGCTAATGAGAAGGCAAATCTCGGGTCGTTCAAGGATTTTACATGCGATTTCTGATGTTCATGAATATTTGACATGTGTCTTTAAATTTTTGATGAGCGAGGATCATACTTCGAGGCCGGAACCACCAAGAGGTCCGATAGATGTTATAATTGAAGAGTCCTCTTATTTTGATGGTGATACATTTGGTGCTTTGAGGGAGGTGATTGAATGGTCGCAGATATTTGAAGCGAGAATGAATAATTATTTGGGTGGCGATGGTTCAATGTCATTGTCTGATGCGTTGATAATGATCTTGGATTACTTTCATCGGTTAGATCTCTTGTTTAAGTTTACTAGATTTGAGGTTGAGGAAGCTTTGTATCGAGATCCAAATTTTGATGATTATTGGGGTCTTGTTTATACTAAATTTAAATATTCATCTTTGGATCGACGTGGTCGTGAGGCGAGTATTATAGATGGTGCTATTAATATTCTGCGGAAAAGGCTTGGTTTTGTTGATTGATTTATTGATTATGTTTCTCATGTTCAGTTTTGTTAGGGGCATATTCCCCCCACCGCGTCGCCCCGGACGAAGCGCAGCGGAGATCCGGGGGCTACTCGCTTGCAGAGCGGTGAGGGCAGGCCCCGGCGTGAAGGCTTGCACAGGTCCTGTGGCCTGAATGCCTCCCACAATAGCGCTTCTCTGCAAACGAGTGGACCCCGGCGCGCAGGCCGGGGTGACGGCCGAGGATGCCGCTAGGCCTTGCGTTCCTGACAGGTCCCCGCTCAAGGCGGGGGCGGCGCGGAGTTGGTGGATGGCTCTTCACCTCCGCCATCCCCTCCGCGTCGCCCCGGACAAAGCGGAGCGGAGATCCGGGGGCTACTCGCTTGCAGAGCGGTGAGGGCAGGCCCCGGCGTGAAGGCTCGCGCAGATCTGGTGGCCTAAATGCCTCCGGTAATCGCGCAGCTCTGCAAACGAGTGGACCCCGGCGCGAAGGCCGGGGATGCCGCAAGGCCTTGCGAGCGTGATCAGATGCCCTGTCCCGCTGTGACGCTCTCCGGATTTGCGGAGGTTCCGTGGCGCCAGGGAGAGCTTTGGTTCGCGTTGCGTGCGAGGGTAAGGGCTGCGTGCCCCACCGGGTTTGCCGCCAGCCATTGCCCCGGCCCGCTGCATGGCGTAAAAGGGCGGCCAGTTTCGATCAATTGTCGATCAGATTCCCGGCACAATTCCAAAACGGAGATGCGAGGCCCCATGGCGCGCCAGTTCATCTATCACATGCATGGCCTCAGCAAGGCCTATAACGGCAAGAAGGTTCTCGACAACATTCACCTGTCGTTTTACCCGGATGCCAAGATCGGTATTCTCGGCCCTAACGGTGCCGGTAAGTCGACCCTGCTCAAGATCATGGCTGGTCTCGACAAGGAATACACCGGTGAGGCCTGGGCCGCTGAAGGGGCCAAGGTCGGTTACCTGCCGCAGGAGCCGAAGCTCGACGAGAGCAAGACCGTTCTGGAAAACGTGCTCGAAGGTGTCGCCCACAAGCAGGCGATTGTCGACCGTTACAACGAGCTGATGATGAACTACTCGGACGAGACCGCCGAGGAAGGCTCGAAGCTGCAGGACATCATCGACGCGGAAGATCTGTGGAACCTTGAGAGCAAGGTCGAGATGGCGATGGAAGCCCTGCGCTGCCCGCCCTCCGACAGCCCGGTGGACAACCTCTCGGGCGGTGAGCGCCGCCGCGTGGCGCTGTGCAAGCTGCTCTTGAGCGAGCCGGACCTGCTGCTGCTCGACGAACCGACCAACCATCTGGACGCTGAAACCGTTCACTGGCTGGAGCGCCACCTGCGCGAGTTCAAGGGCTCGGTGCTGATCATCACCCACGACCGCTACTTCCTCGACAACGTCACCGGCTGGATTCTGGAGCTGGACCGCGGCCAGGGCATTCCCTACGAGGGCAACTACTCCGCCTATCTGGAGAAGAAGACCAAGCGTATGGAGCAGGAAGGGCGCGAGAACATGGCCCGCTCCAAGGCCATTGCCCGTGAGCGCGAGTGGATGGGCATGTCGCCGAAGGGCCGCCAGACCAAGTCCAAGGCGCGTATCCGCGCTTATGAGGATCTGGTGGCGGCACAGGAAACCCGCATGCCGAGCATCGAGCAGATCCTCATTCCGGTGGGCGAGCGCCTCGGCGCCAACGTCATCGAGGTGAAGAACGTCTCCAAGGGCTTCGGCGACCGCCTGCTCATCGAGGACCTGTCGTTCAAGCTGCCGCGCGGCGGCATCGTCGGCATTATCGGGCCGAACGGCGCGGGCAAGACCACCCTGTTCAAGATGCTCACCGGTCAGGAAAAGCCGGACAGCGGTGAAGTCATCATCGGCGAGACCGTGCATCTGGGCTATGTGGACCAGTCGCGCGACAAGCTGGACCCGAACAAGACGGTCTGGGAAGAAATCTCCGACGGCAACGAGATCATTTATCTCGATGGCAAGGAGATCAACTCCCGCGCCTATTGCTCGTCGTTCAACTTCAAGGGCCCGGCTCAGCAGGCCAAGGTGGGCGACCTCTCCGGTGGTCAGCGCAACCGCGTGCACCTTGCCAAGGTGCTGAAGCAGGGCGCCAACGTTCTGCTGCTTGACGAGCCGACCAACGACCTCGACACCGAGACGCTGGCCGCCCTCGAAGACGCGCTGGAAAACTATGCCGGTTGCGCCGTGGTCATCTCGCACGACCGCATGTTCCTCGACCGCCTTGCCACCCACATGCTCGCCTTTGAAGGCGACAGCCATGTGGAATGGTTCGAGGGCAACTTCGAGGACTACGAGAAGGACAAGGTCCGCCGCCTCGGCGCCCATGCCGCCGATCCGAGCCGCATCAAGTACAAGCCGCTGACGCGCTGAGGCTTCAGCAGCCTCAAGCTGCGGTTTTGCGAAAAGAAAATCCCCGGGCCGACGGTCCGGGGATTTTTTGTTTGGCTGGGCCTACGGCTGTGAATCCTGTGCAGGAGCACCCGCCTCCGCCGCAAGAATTCCTGCATGTGCCCCTGCTGCAGCGCCTGCGATCTGGGCCGGAGTGGGGGCGGGCAGCAGGCGGCCGTCAGCATCGGCAACGCGGACAGTGACTTCCCGGTGAGCAAAGCGGATGCCGTTCTTCTCGAACAGGTCCTGCAGCCCGGCATAGATCACCTTGCGCAGCTCGAACTGCTTGCCGGGGCGGGAGGTGAACTTGACGCGGGCGATCATGGCCGAGTCTTCCATGGAGAGAATGCCCTGGGATTTCAGTGGATCAAGAAACATTGGTCCGTAGTAGGGATCATTCAGCAGCTCCTGCCCAAACTTCTTGATGATCTTGCGCATCTTTTCGGTGTCCGTGTCATAGGTGACGCGGAAAGCAAGCTTCATGATGGCCCAGTCACGCGAGAAGTTCTGCACGTGCTTGATTTCGCCGAAGGGCACGGTCGTCAGTGCGCCCCTGTGATGGCGCAGCTGCATGGACCGGATGGAGATCTTTTCCACTGTGCCCTTGGCGCTGCCGATGTCGATGTACTCGCCTTTGCGGAAGGCGTCGTCGATCAGATAGAAGGCGCCGGAGAAGATGTCCCGGATCAGCGTCTGGGCACCAAAGCCGATGGCAAGACCGACGACACCTGCACCGGCAAAGAGCGGGGCGATGTCGATGCCGATCTGCGACAGGATCAGCATGGCGGAAATGACCACGATCGTGATCAGCAGGAAGTTGCGGAAGATCGGCAGCAAGGTTGAAAGGCGGCTGTCGCCGGTGCCGCCAATCTCGATCTCTCCGGCTTCCTGCGCGCCGGGAGCAATCCGCTGCATGTCGCGCCGGATGGTCTGGGCCACCGCGATCTCGACGGATTGATAGGCCATGTAACCGAGGAAGGCGACAATGGCGACTTCGATCAGGTTACCGAGAATGGACGAGTCGTCCATGATCGAGATCCCCCATGTGCGCAGCAGCAGCCAGGCCGAGAAGACGAGCGTGAGAATGCCTGCGCCATGGTCGAAGAGATCGCGGTAAGGCGCGCGGGCGGACTCGGCCTCCAGCGCCTCGGCTTCGGCCTGCGAGGCATTTGCACCTGCGTCGGGTGCCTCGCCTGCGGCTGTTTCGGCGCGGGCTAGGTCCTGCATCAGGCTTGCCTTGGCCTTGCGGGTATCGAGGCGCGGCAGCAGCCGGTCGATGAGAAGGAGCAGCAGCCCGTGCAGCATCAGTGCCGCCACAAGCGCGATGACCGGGGCGCCGACAAGACCTGAGGAGAAGGGCTGGTCCAGCAGGATGCGGATGCTGGACGCACCAAAGGCGAAGAGAAAGTAGACAACGGCGGCCATGTGCCAGACACGGGCCACGAAATGCAGCGCGGGAGAGATGTGGCCATCCCCATCTGCCGGGCGGGAACCTTCGATTGCTGCAGCCACGCTCTTGCGCCAGATGATGGCGATGCCGGAGAGGATGAGCGTCGATGCCGCCGCCGAGATGATCAGCGCCAGCTTGTGGCTCTGCTCGCCAAGGCCCAGCTTGGCCATCAAGACGGACAGGGAAATGATCAGGATCGACATTCCAAGACCGGCGCGCAGGGCATTGTAGAGGCTTGCGGCGGACGCATCATCCATTGTCAGCATGCGGTATGAGGCATTGTCCGGCGCCAGGATGTTGAAAAGCACCAGCCGGATCACGCGCCAGGCGGTATAGGCGAGGAGACCTGTCTGCACGGTGGCGCGTGCGGCGGCCATGTCTTCATGCAGAAGGACTGCCGTCAGCCAGGCCGTGACCAGAAAGACAATGGTCTCAAGGGACATGACGAAGCCGCGCCCCAGCAGAAAGGCGATGCGGCCTGCGCGGGTTTCCGGTTCCGGAGCAAAGCGGGTGAGATACACTGTCTTGGCCCAATGCCGGAAGAGCAGCTGAACCACGATGCCGGCGATGAGGGCGATGGCCAGCACAGCGAGCGCATTCCATAGCCATGTCAGTGAGGCATCCGGTGACACGCCGCGCAGCGTGGCCATCAGCTCGTCCGGCAGATGGGGAGCTGCGGCCACAAGCTCGCGAACGGCGCCACGCAGCTGGAAACTCTCGTTCATCGTCTGGCTCATGTCCATGGACATGAGGCCTTGCTGTGCAGGAGAGGGGGCCGTCTGCGCCGGTGCGCTGCCTGTGGCAGTGCATGCAGCCAGAACCAGAAAAACCCGCAACAGCATCGCATTCAGGCCAGAGAAAGAGGTGCGGGCCTCTCCCATGACAGCATCGTGAATACGTGATGCTCTTCGCCATGCCATCATTGCAGTCCTATCCCCCGTCAGTGCCTGCCTTTGCAGGCCGTCCCGCCGATTCTAGCGCCAAGAGAGTTTACATCTGCTGTCCGGGCTACAAGGGGATGCCGCAGCAGGATACACTGCTGCGGCCGGGAAGGGTCAGCTCGTGGGCTTTGCAGGCGCCGTCGCACCCGGCACCCATTGAAGATTGGCCGGCCAGCTGTAGACGGTCTGTCCCTCGTTCCAGCTGCCGGCCGCGTTGAGGCAGGTGCCGGCGGAGATCTGGCCGTTCTTCACCCAGATATAGGCGTCAGGACCGGCGCCGGTGAACTGCATCTGTGTCCACTCCGTCAGGTCCGGCAGGAAACCGCCGTAGGCGCCTCCCGGGCTCCCGGCCGTATTGGCGGAAGGCTCATAAACCCAATTGCCGATGCGGATCGCTCCCAGAGCGCCGCTGCCTGCACCGATGCCAAACTGGTAGGTGCCGGAAGACGGTTGGTTGCTGCCGCCACTCGGATCGGCAGAGTAACCATAGGCCATGCTGTCAGCGAGGATCGAGACGGTCACCGGCTGGGTGGGATCTGCCTGGATGAGCACCTTCAGATTGCTGTCCGCATAAGGGAAGCCGTAGGAATTGGTGCCGTTGTGGATCGCCTGCGCATAGAGGTTTCCATTGCCGCCGGCAAAGGGCGTCAGGCCCGGAAACTGGCTGGAATTGTTTGGTCCTGCCGTGGTGAGATAGCCCTCGTTGAAGCCGATCATCAGGTTGCGGAACACCGAGTTGCTGATGATCTGGGAAGCGGGCTGGCCCGATGGATCATTCGTTGCGGTGCGGTTCTGCGGAACGACGCGGCCATTGAATATGACCGTCCCGCCATCGCAACGGTAGATGATCGAGCTGCTGAGGTTGATCGCCGTCAGCTCGAATGTGTCGCCCTGATCCCCCTTCAGCGAGAGGATCACGCCCGTCTTTGGATCAGCGGCCTGGAAGTTGCCTGTAAAGGTCTCGGGAGCGCCCCCCGGCGGGGTGTCTGAAACAATGGTGACAGCGGTCTGTGCCTGAACGAGACTGCTCACATAGGGTGTCATGTCGGGATATGCTGCGGGCATAACGGTCGGCCCGATCACCATCTGCTGGCCGGAAGCTGTCGTCACCACTGCACCCTGACCAGCCCTGGTCAGTACCGAATTCTTCATGGTGTTGAGAAGGGTGGGGGTCATCGGACTTTTGTAGCCGAGCGAAAAGCTGCCGCCTCCGGCCTCCGTGCCGGCAATGCTGAGCGGCAGGCCGAGCAGATCCACATTCGACATGTTGATCCACAGGTTGTCTCCTGCCGCAAGGCAGCTGAATTCGATCCAGCCATAGTAGATTCCGCCGGCCGGGGTGGGCGGATTGGGGAACTGGCCAAGCCCGGCGTAGAGCCTTCCGGATTTTATTGTGGTGAAGCTGATGGCGGCGTTCGGGATCTGCGACAGGGATGTGACTGTGCCCAATGTGATGCCGGTAAGGCCGGTCACGTTCTCGCCGGTCAGCAGGATGTAAATGTCCTCGCCCGGTGCAGTGGGCGCACCACGCAGGTTGACGAGGTTCAGGGTGACGCTGCTGGTGCTCATTAGGATCTCCTTGGAGGGGCTGTTTCTCCTCCGGTAGGACGCAATGCGGCCGCGATTGTGCGCTCCTTCCGTGCAATTCGCGTGATACTCACTTCACGCCAATTCATTGGCCGCTTGCACCTGCTTGCGCTAAGTATCGAGCCTTGGGCAGGGCCGGAAAAGCCGGGAGGCAGAGCGTTATGAGCGTGGAGACAGGTGAGGCAGGGCAGGCGGCGCTGGCAGATATGCTGGCGCGGCTGGAGCGGGTGCCTGGACGCAAGATTTCCGGCAAGGCCGCCGAAGTGCTGCGGACCGGAAAGAAATCGGATTTTGCCACGGAAACCTGCGCGGCACTGGATCTAACCTTCGACGGTATCGAGGGCGACCGGCATGGCGGGCGCACCCGCCGCTCCGGTGGACGTGAGCCCTGGTATCCGCGCGGCACGGTGATGGTGAACGAGCGTCAGCTCTCCATCCTGTCGGTGGAGGAACTGGCGCTGATTGCCTCGCGGATGGAACTGGACGCGCTGCCTGCCGGCTGGATCGGCGGCAATGTGGTGACGCAAGGCATTCCCAGCCTCAGCCTGCTGCCGCCGCGCACGCGGCTCGTGTTCGGGAGCGGGGCTGTCTTGCGTGTGGATGGCTACAATTCACCCTGCCGGGCGGCTGGCCGGAAGATCGCGGAGCATGTGCCGGACCGCGAAGGGCTGGATCTGCTGTTCCCGAAGACCGCGCAATATCTGCGCGGCCTTGTCGCTTTCGTCGAACTGCCGGGGCGCATCCTGCCCGGCGACGCCATCACGGCGCATCTGCCGGAGCACTGGATCTATCCGGGCTGATGAGGGCAGAAGGGGTTACTTCCCCTTCTCCAGATGCTCGAAGCGCAGCCCAATGGCGCTGCCTTGCGGGAAACCTTCCCAGTATGTGTGGTCAGCGTTGGGCTTGCCATCCGCATTCATCGACCACACGCCGTCCTCCGCATAGGGCAGGAGCTTGAGGTACTTGCCCTCGTCCGTCTTGCTCTTGAGGTTGATGTTGAGGAAGGCCGTGGTGAAGTGCTGGAGGATGTTGTTCATCCGCACGCTGTCCCAGACCGGATCAGCATAATGCTGGAATGGCGGAAAGCCGATGGCCTCGCTGAAGGCATAGCTTTCTGCCGGGGCAGGCATGGGGGCCGCTGCGTTGTGTCCGGCGTTGACGAAGGTCAGCAGATAGCGGTCCGTGCCCTTGGCCTCCTGCCAGATCTTGCGGATGCCGTCGCTGTAGCCGGAAATCTCGTCCTGATTGCCGCCCACGATCAGCGCCGGAACGCGCAGGCCCGCAAGACCGTCCGCATTCATGGCATTGGACTTGCGCGCCCAGGGGCCGACAGACACGATGGCCTTGAGGCGCGGATCGATCAGCGCTTCATGGCTCTCGCTTCCGGCCAGATGGCGCTCAAGGAACGCGCCCTTGCCATCAGTCCACGAAGCCTCGCGGGCAAAATCGGCAAGGCCTGCACCGCCGGAAATCAGCGTGCCATAGCCGCCCATGGAATAGCCGATGAGACCCGTCCGTTCGGTGGACAAGAGGCCGTCCAGCTGGCCGCCCGGCGTCTTGCCAAGCTCTTCCATGGCATTGAGCACGAACATCTGGTCCAGAGGCCGGTTGACCAGCGTGGAAATGAATGCGGCCTTGTTGTCATAGGTGGATTCGGTGTGATCAATCGAGGCAACGACAAAGCCCTTGCTCGCAAGGTTCTCCGCCAGATGGCTCATCAGGAACCGGTTGCCCGGATAGCCGTGGGAAATGATGACCAGCGGATAGGGGGCCCCGCTCCGGTCAGGCTCCGCACTGCGCGAGGAACGGCCATGAAGCTCGATCATGGTGCTGCCGTCCCGCATCATCGCCTCGAGCGGCACGGGCTTTGCGCCTGCGGCGGCCGGATAGAACACCTCGACCGTCAGAGGCCTGTCATAGAGGTCAGGCTCCTTGCCAGGCTCCGAGTTCAGCACATCGATCTGGCCCGGATTGGTCAGTTCAACCGTGGTCACACCAACCCCATAGCTTCCATAGGCCGCAAGCACGGGCGCATCGGGGCGGATGGTGTCTATTCTGTTGTCGGCCATTGCAGTTCCAGGGGGGACAGCGAGGGAGAGAAGCAGCGGGGCCACTGCCAGCAAGTGCCTGATTTTCATGATGACCTCGAAGGAAATGCAAGCGTGAAATTGTGCAGATTGCAACTTGTGCCGGGATAGTGCGGCCTCAATGTGCCCGTCCTGTGGCAATGAAAAGGCCGGGCCAAGGAGGCCCGGCCTTTTCAGCCAGAACAGTTGTTTTTGCCCGTCAGGCGGCGCGGACACCGCTGAGGAAGCTTTCCACCTCGGTGCGAAGCGCCAGCGCGTCGCGCGTCACCGCTGCTGCGGCCTGTTCCACACTGTTGGCAGCGCCGCGGGTTTCGCTGGCCGCGTGGGAGACTTCGAGGATGTTGTCCGTCACATCCTGCGTGCCGCGCGAGGCCTGTTCGACGTTGCGGGCGATTTCGCTGGTGGCAGCACCCTGTTCCTCGACGGATGCCGAGATGGCGGCCGCAATGTGGTTCATCTCTTCCACCGTCTTGCCGATGGATTGCACCGCGTCCACGGCCACCCGCGTTTCCGACTGGATGGCCGAAATCTGCGTGGTGATTTCCTCGGTTGCCTTGGAGGTCTGCGAGGCCAGTTCCTTCACCTCGGCGGCCACGACCGCGAAGCCCCGGCCTGCTTCTCCGGCTCGCGCCGCCTCGATGGTGGCGTTGAGGGCAAGGAGGTTGGTCTGCTCGGCGATGGCGCGGATGAGGTCCACCACTTCGCCGATCTTGTTGGCGGCGTTGGCAAGGCCCTGGATCTGGCCATCCGTGCGCCGGGCTTCATCCACCGCCTGCATGGCAATCTGGGAGGAGCGGGAAACCTGGGAGGCGATCTCCGAGATGGAAGAACTCAGCTCTTCCGTTGCGGAGGCAACCGTCTGCACGTTTGCGGCAGCCTGCTGAGCTGCCGACGCAACGGCCGTCGAGCTGGAGTTCGTGCCTTCGGCGATGCGGGCCATGTTGCGGGCGCTGCCTTCCATGCCGGAGGCGGACTGTGTGACCGCCTGCAACAAAGCCGCAGCACTCGCATCGAAGCTGCGGGTCAGCTCCTCGATATGCAGGGCGCGTGCCTCGCGCTGGGTCTGCTCGGCGGCCTGAGACTGGGCCAGATCACGGGCGCGGATCATCGTGTCACGGAAGATTTCCGTTGCCTCTGCCATATGCCCGATCTCGTCCTTGCGGCCGGTGCCGGGTATGGTGACGGTCATGTTGCCGTCTGCGAGCTGCCTGGTGACGCTGGTGATGGCTTCCAGCGGGCGGGTGATGCTGTTGGAGAGCACGAATGTGCCTGCGGCAATCGCCAGGACCAGCGGCACCATCCACATCAGCATCGTGAACAGTTCCGAATAGAAGGCAGCGCTGATGTCGTCGATGTAGAGCGCGGATGTGATGGCCCACTGCCACGGGTCATAATTCATGGTGTAGGCAAGCTTGGGAGCAGCCTCCGTCTCATTCAGGCGCGGAAACTGGAACTCGGAGAAGCCGCCGCCCTTGCGCCCTGCTTCGATCTCGCCCTGAACAAAGAGATTGCCCGCAGGGTCCTTGGAGTTCCAAAGGTTCTTGCCTTCGACGGATGCGCTGGGATGCGCCAGAATGAGGCCCTGATTGGCCGGGCTCGCATCGATGGCGAGGAAATAGTCGTTACCGTTGAAGCGCATGGTGCGCAGCACGGCCTTTGCGTTGGCCTGGGCCGTCTCAAGCGGCACACCGGCTGCCTTGGCTTCCTCGGCAATGGCCTTCACGACGCTCTGTGCTGTCTCGACCTGTGAGCGGATCAGATCACGCCGGTCTTCAAGCATCGTGCTTCGCAGTGAAAAAATCTGTACCAGTCCAGTCAGCAAAACGGCACTGAGTGCCATCAGAGACAAGATGAGCATCTTCTGCTTGATCGTCATTCGTTCGCCCCTCGCGTCAAAGTTCTTCTGATCAGAACAGCAGAATCTTTACATGAAATTAATCGGTGTAAATTTGAAGAATGAGGTTTCCTCATATATAAGTCGAAACACACGTAGAGTTATTCTTTTATATACTTGATTTATTCTGTATTTTCCTGAGGTTGAAGGAGGCGTCTAAATGCTCTGAGTTTGTTTGTATAAAAACAAATAGGTGAGATGTGTTCCTGATGATATTTTTGCTCACGAGCCACCTTCTCAGGCGCTGGTGAGCTTTGAAAAATACCGGAAGCAGCCACTTTGGACGGTTTCATGTCTTGCACGGGCTGCTTGCATTCCTGATCATGCGGCAGTTGTTCCGCTGCTTGAGCCGCGCATGAGCGTTGGCACAGAGCGCAGAATTTCGATCTGACCGGCTTTCCGGCACGCGCCGGCGGACGCCTTGGCATGTCCTGGCGTTGCCGGCGCGGCTCAGGCAACAAATAAGGGGAACTGACGTGCTGCCGATCCATCACATGATTTCCGGAGGGCCGCGTCCTGTGGCGCCGTTTTCCCACGCGGTAGAAGCCGATGGCTGGGTATTTGTCACTGGCCAGATGCCGACGGATCCGGCAGCCCCGGACGCGCCGCTGCCGGAGGGGATCGCCGCCCAGACGGCGCGGGTGATGGAGAACCTGAAGCTGGTGCTGGCGGGCGTTGGGCTCGGGCTGGAGCATGTGACCATGGCCCGTATCTATCTGACGGACTTCCACCGCGACTATGCGCTTATGAATGAAACCTACAGCCGCTATTTCGAGCCGGGCAAGCTGCCTGCGCGCACCTGCATCGGTGTGACTGGCCTTGCCGTCCATGCGCTCGTGGAAATCGATCTCATTGCACGGCGTCCGTGAAGCGCCAGTTCCCGGGCTCTTTATGCGCGGCGTGGCTCACTCTACGTCTGCTTCGGCGATGCGCAGGCCAGAACCCCAGTCTGCGAGCTGGTCATTGATGTCATCCAGCACGAAATGCCGGGCAGAGTCCCGGTCGTAGCCTTCTGCAAGAAGCGTGTCGTATTCCGTTGCTGTGTGGCGGATGTGGGAGGTCAGGGCCTGCTGCACGGCAATGGACGGCGGCAGGTGGCGCAGATGACCGGCCATGGCGCCACTTAGAACCGCCTGTGCATCAAACAAGGGAATGCGCGGTGCGATCTGGCGCAGCGCCTTGCGCATGTCTTTCTGACGGCGCGTGCCCCCTGTCTGGGGCACCGCAGGTTCAGTTCCATCTGGCACCAGCGATCTCTCCTGATCCTCAATTCACAGGCAGAGATACCATACCTGCCGCTGCTGCAGACTGATGATAGTCCGTGTGCTCCAGCCATGCAGCCGCATCCTTGGCAGGCATCGGGCGGGCGATCAGGTAGCCCTGGATATAGCGGCAGCCCAAGCTTTTCAGGCGGTCGCGCTGTGCGTCCGTCTCGATGCCTTCCACCACACAGTCGAGGGACATGGAGCGGCAAAGAGCAATGATCGAGGAGACAATGCCGTGCCCGCTCGGGTCATCGATCCCGGACACGAAACTCTTGTCGATCTTCACCCGGTCGATCGGCAGGCGGTGCAGGTAGCCAAGGCTCGAATATCCTGTGCCGAAGTCGTCAAGAGCCAGACGGGCGCCCGTCTGGCGCAGCAGCCGCATGGACTGTTCCGCCCCTTCATAGCTGCGCATGACTGCCGTTTCCGTGATCTCGAACATCAACCGGCCGGGCTGTATCCGGCTGCGCCCAAGCAGGGTGAGCAAGGTCAGTACCGTCTCCTTGCTGGTGATGTCGTGTGCCGACAGGTTGAAGGACAGCGAGAGATGCGCCGGCAACTGGCTCATTGCCGCCAGCGCCTTGGCAAAAAGCGTAATGGTGAGGCGGCGCATCAGCCCGGAGCGCTCTGCTTGCGGAATGAACTGGTCCGGAGAGACCTGACCGAGAAGGGGGCTGTTCCAGCGGGCCAGCGCTTCAAAGCCGGTAACGCCGCCTTGCTGCAGGTCGAGAATGGGCTGCAGGTAGACCTCGAATTCCTCTTCAAGGTCTGCCCCTTGCAGGGCGCTTTCGATTGCCCGGTCAGAACGTATCTGCCTTTCATGCTCGACAGAATAAAGCGTTGCCTGACCGCGCCGTCCAGTCTTGGAATTGTAAAGGGCGTAATCGGAGCGGTCGAACAGTTCGTGGACCGTGCGCCCGGCATCCGGGAAGACCGCGAGCCCGCAGGAGCAGCCAATGCGGACAAATATTCCCTCAATCTCATAAGGGGTCGCGATGATGTCGCAGATCGACTGGCCAAGGGCCTCCAGTTCATTTGCCGGAGCCTCGATGATCATGCCGAACTCGTCGCCGCCCAGGCGGCTGATCTGAAACCGGGTACCGCTGCTGGCAAGCCCCTTCAGCCGGTCGCCCGCTTCTGCCAGCAGCAAGTCACCAAAATGGTGGCCGTAAGTGTCGTTCACCGGCTTGAACCGGTCAAGGTCAAGGACACCGACAGCAAAGCTGCCATGCGTTGCGGCTGCCTCCTGGATGCGTTTTTGAAGGGTTGCGAAGAAATGGCGGCGGTTCGGCAGGCCGGTGAGCGCGTCCGTATGGGCCAGGATGGCATTTTCCTCGCTCAGCCGTTCCGTTTCCTGCTGCTTCTGTGCCAGAGCCCGCTGTGACTGGATCACTTTGGTGAAGGCTTTGTGGCCGTTGAACAGCACCTGGATCAGAACAAGGCTGACTAGAAAGATATTCATTGAGATGGCATGGAAAACCGTCAGATCCAGGCGGCTGTAATAGGCAATATAGGGCCCTGTGACCAACGCCATGACCAGCAGGGCAGCCTGAGGCAGGTTGATCAGGCAGAAGATGCAGCCGACGACGGTGATCGCGATGAAAAGCGCGACATGCCCCCGCTCCAGCGGTCCGCCATAACTGTCAAGGGCCAGCGACCAGGCGACATAGGCAAGCGCCAGGACACCGCTCAGGAATAGCGTCTTGCGCAGCTGATAAAGTGCTTCTTCCGGAGTGACCGCGTCTCCTGGACGGCGCAGCCAGACGATGGCCCTGACTGTGCAAATGAGGAAAAGAGGCAACAACAGCCAGATTGTCAGGTAATCCGGTGCCAAGCCGTAGTGAGTAAAAGATACGGCACCTGCGTTTACCACCAACAAGGCATAGAGCAGCGGAACTTGCCGGCGCAGCTCTCTGAACTGAGCCTGCAGGATTTCCGGCTGCTGCCCGGACAAAGTCATCCAGTTCAAAAAGCGGCGCATCGCGTTCACTCTGGGCACTCTCCTTTTCCAGAGAGTATGATGCCAAAATGATAACTTGCATTTAATGCGAACTAGCGTTTTTTGAAACTCTGCCGCAAAGGCATGTTCATATTTAATGCCTTTATTACCTCAGGTTTTGGGGGGCTTGGGATATTCTCATCGCTGCAGAAAGATATGCAGGCTTCTCTTCTGTATTTCTCTTTCTTGCTGCAGCCGTTCTTGGACATTCTGCGGCAGTTGAATGTCCTCAAGGAGCTCCGGCGGCAAATCAAGCAGCCGGACCGTGCAGTCGCGCCTGCTGGCTGCCCGCCTGAGGCGTGCTGCAATGAGAATGGCGAGTGCGGCGGCATATTGATGAGCTCTGCTGAAAACCATGACAGTCTCCTATAAAGAAAGTTTTTCCTTTCTAAATTTGATTTCAGAATATGGAAAGTGAAATCTTTTTATATGTCCGGTGCCGTGCTATGTTCGGCGCATGTCAGACAGAACCCGTACCCGTATTCTCAATGCCCTGAAGGCCGGTGGCCCGCAGACTGCGGCCGAGCTCGCCGCGTCGCTCTCCGTCACGCCTGTTGCCGTGCGCCAGCATCTGGACGGTCTGCTGCAGGAGGAACTGGTCGCCTTCGAGGACATGAAGGGGGCCGTGGGCCGTCCGCGCCGCGTCTGGGCGCTGAGCGCTGCAGGTCATGCCCGTTTCCCGGACAATCATTCTGCCCTGATCCTGTCGCTGCTGTCCGGATTGCGGGAACTTCACGGGGAGCAAGGCGTGGAGGACCTGATCGCCTTCCGTGAGAAGGAAATGCAGGCGAGTTACGAAAAGGAACTGGCTGGCGCCTCAGCGCTGCCGGACCGGCTTTCCTGCCTTGCGGATCTGCGCAACCGTGAAGGCTACATGGCCGAAGTGGAGCGCGACTTGGACGGCAGCTGGCTCTTTATCGAGAACCACTGCTCCATTTGCGCTGCGGCTTCCGTCTGCCAGGGGCTTTGCCGCTCGGAACTGTCGCTCTTTGCAAGTGTCCTCGGGCCGCAGGCTGAAATTGAGCGCTGCGAGCATCTGCTGTCGGGCGGACGGCGCTGTGTCTACCGTATCCGCGAGCGGGCCAGCAGCTGATGCAGCTGAGCGTTTTTCTCTTTAGCTGTCCTGCAGGGCTGTTGCGGCCACGCCAAGCCCGCTGAGTGTGACTGCCAGAGTGTCACGGAGGATCTCGAAATCCTTCCGCCGCGGGGACGTCCGCCGCCAGGCAAGGCCTACCATGCGGGCTGGCTGTGGATCCTGAAAGCGGAGCAGGGCAACGCGGTCGTCGCGCACCTCCACATCGGCGCAGATTTCCGGCAGGAGGGTGACACCATAACCGGCGGCCACCATCTGCATGACGGTGGCAAGGCTGGTCGCGCCCAGGGAGGAGCGGCGGCCCGAGGTGACGATCTGGCAATAATTGAGTGCCTGATCGCGCAGGCAGTGACCTTCCTCCAGCAGCAGCAGTTCTTCCTGCCGTATCTCGTCGATGCCAATCCGCCGCCGCTCGTCGAGATCGGGTGTATTGTGGACTGCCAGAAGGAAGCGGTCCTCGAAGAGGGGCAGGGTGGTCAGCTCCGGCTGAGCCAGGGGCAGGGCGGCGATGATGGCGTCCAGTTCTCCGGCCATCAGTTCCTGGACCAGCACGTCCGTCAGGGTTTCGCGCAGGGTCAGACGCAGATCCGGATGGCCGCTCTGCAGTTTGGGCAGGACCCGTGGCAGAAGATAAGGCGCAATCGAGGGAATGATGCCAAGACGCAGCGGTCCTGTGAGCGGCTGGCCCCTGTGGCGGGCGTAATCCATCAGATCACGCACATCGGCGAGGATACGCCGCCCGCGCCTGACCACTTCCTCGCCCTCCGGGGTCAGCCGTGCAAGGCCGGAGCGCCGCTCGACAAGCATGACGCCCAGGCTTTCCTCAAGCTCCTTGATCTGCATGGACAGCGCGGGCTGCGTCACGGCAACAGCCTCTGCTGCCTTGCGGAAATGCAGGTGGGTGGCAAGAGCGTCGAGATAGCGAAGCTGGCGGAGTGAGATCATGTGATCAGTTTATCTTATTCGGTGGCCAAGGCAATCCTATTGGATCTTATTGCGCTGGTTCGGCATCGTGGGCCGGTGAGTAGTTTCCAGCTACTGGTGCCAGACTGGGCGGTCCTGAGGGCCGCCCTTTTTTTTATATTTGCTCAATAAATTACGCTACGTAAAATTCCTTTGAAACGCGTTCCGGCAAGCTTCGCGCAAGCTTCGGAGGGAGGCATTTCCCCCATCTGCGGGATTCTGTCTAATGCAAACTCTTGAACTGACAATCAAATTCGAGTTGATTAAAATTTTACGCGATAGTTGGTAAAACAAACTTAGAGAATACGTTTTGCCGTTACTCTTATCTTCAAGAATCGCTATTACGGTGCTGGCGTGTCCTCGAATGTGGGTTGAGAGATGACAGAAGCGTTGCAGACGGAGCTTGTGAATTTCGGCGGACTATCGTCCGAAGCCAGCGCAGACCGGAAGGCGGAACTTGCCCGCCATGTTGCCGTCCTCTTCTCTCTGACCTCAGACAAATGCTCTGACGAACAGATCGATATATACGATGCGGTTCTGCTGCGGCTTGTAAACATGGTGGAAGTGGAAGTCCGGCGTTTCGTTTCCGAGCGCCTGGCCGAGCTCCGCCGTGGACCCGAGCGCACCATCCGCCAGCTGGCGGGCGACGAGATCGAAGTCGCCGAAGCTCTTCTGCGCCGTTCCAGTGTACTCAAGGATCCCGAACTTGCCGGGATTGCCGATGTCAACAGCAATGCCCACCGCCTTGCCATCGCCCAGCGTGAGGTTCTGTCCGAGGAAGTCACAGACGTTCTGGTCCGCCGCGGCGACATCCGCGTCAAGCGCCGCGTTGCTTCCAACCCAGGTGCAGCGTTCTCGCTTGAAGGGTTCGAAGGCCTGCTGGATGCTGCGGCTGAGGATCATGCCTTGCAGCTTGCTCTCAGTGAGCGCCGCGATCTTGCCGACGCGCATATTGCCCGGCTTGTGGAAGTGGCAACCGAATCCGTCCGTCAGAAGCTGGTGATTGCCGGTGCGCTGGCCGATGCGGAGCAGCTGCCGCAGGCCGCCCGGATAGCCGAACAGCGCATGTCCAATGACTACTGGCTGAGCCGCTACGACTTCGAGGCGGCGCGCACCCGTGTACTTACCCTGATGCGGGATGGGCGCCTCAATGAGAGCAGCCTGCGCTGGCTGGCGGCAGACGACCGGTTTGCCGAAGCAGTGGTGGCTTTTGCCTCGCTGACGAAGGTCAGCCTGACCGAGGCCAGCAACTGGATGGTCCGTCTCGATGTGGAGCCGTTCCTCGTCGTTGCCAAGGCCAACAATCTGTCATCCTTGACGGTGGCGACTTTGCTGAAGGTCGGCCCGTGGCGCCACCGCCTGACTGTTCAGGCCAGGGCACAGGCGCTGGCGCGTTTCGATGCCATGCGGGTTGACGACGCGCGGCAGCGTTTCGCCCAGCGTTCAGAGCTTCCTGCTGACTGAGTTTCTACTGCGCCTCAAACTGATCTGGCCCGGCTCGAAAGAGATCCGGGCCTTTTTTCAAGGACTTGGCGCGAGAGCTGAAGTCCGTACATGTGCGTGCGCTAGGGCTGTATCAAACCGTCTGAACTGGCGCGGAATTGCGAGCCGCCAGAGTCACTTGGCCGGAGTGGCTGATGCTCTGAGTCCTGTGCTTCGCCTCACCACTCACATGAAGCCTTTCTTCACCTTGTGCCGGAACATGAGGCACCTCAGGGCTTGCACGTACGTCGAGCGTGGTATAAAGATATCTTTATATCAAGAAGCGCCGGTTGCGGCGGTATGGTGTGGACGGCATGAGCGGCGATCAGCATCTCTCCATCGAAGACCTGTTGTCGGGCCTGCGGGCAGCCGGTGAGCCGAGCCGTCTGCGGCTGCTGGCGCTGCTTGCCCGCAGCGAGCTGACGGTGAAGGATGCAACGGCAATTCTCGGCCAGAGTCAGCCGCGTATCTCCCGGCATCTGAAGCTGCTGGCGGAAGCCGGCCTTGTGCGCCGCTATCCGGAAGGCTCGTGGGTGTTCTACCGGCTGGCGGAAGATGCTGCGGGTGATCTCGCCCGTGATCTGGTTGCCCGGCTCACACCCTCCGATGATGTCCTCGAGGCCGATGCGGCCCGATTTGACGCACTTCGCAAGGCCAAGGCAGAAGAAGCGGCGGCCTATTTCGCCGCCAAGGCGCAGGTTTGGGATCAGGAGCGCTCGCTGCATGTGGCCGAGCGCGATGTGGAAGCGGCCATGCTCCGGGCGCTTGGCAGCAAGCCTTTCCAGTCGTTCCTCGACCTTGGTACCGGTACCGGGCGCTTGCTGGAGCTGTTCTCCCCGCTTTACACCAATGCCCTTGGTGTTGATGCATCGCATGATATGCTGGCTGTCGCCCGCGCCAATCTGGCGGGGCAGGGGCTGACACAGGCGCAGGTGCGCCATGGCGACATCTATGCGCTCAATGTTCCACCCGCTTCCTTTGATGTCGTGGCGGTGCATCAGGTACTGCATTTCCTTGATGATCCGGCCCGCGCCCTTGCCGAAGCGGCCCGTGCGCTGCGGCCCGGCGGGCGGCTCATGATTGTCGATTTTGCCCCGCATGAGCTTGAGTTCCTGCGCGAAGAGCATGCCCACCGCCGTCTCGGATTCTCCCGCGAGCAGATGGGCCGCTGGCTGCAGGGGCTTGGGCTTGACGTGGAAGACGTCACCGATCTTGTGCCTGCCGCTGCAGGAAATCATTCAGCACTGACTGTCACCCTGTGGCTGGCGCGCGACCCGAGGGTCGTGACGGACCTGCCGCTGGCTGATCTAACCCGCGAGGTTGCGTAACATGTCCACTTCCTCCGACGCCCGCCGCTCACGCGGCAGTGATTGTGCACCGGTCAAGGTGTCCTTCGAATTCTTCCCGCCGAAGACGGACAAGATGGAAGCGACCCTGTGGTCCACCATCCAGCGCCTTGAGACGCTGTCGCCGTCCTTTGTGTCGGTCACCTATGGCGCTGGTGGTTCCACCCGTGAGCGGACCCACCGCACGGTCGAGCGTATCCTCAAGGAAACGCCGATGCTTCCGGCCGCGCACCTGACCTGCGTTGGAGCCTCGCGCGCCGAAGTGGACGCGGTGGTGCAGGACTACTGGGACCTCGGCGTGCGCCATATCGTTGCCCTGCGCGGCGACCCGCAGGAGGGCATCGGTACGGCCTATGCGCCGCGTGAGGACGGCTATGCCTATGCCAGCGATCTGGTGGCCGGGATCAAAGCCATCGGTGACTTCGAGATATCCGTCTCCGGCTATCCGGAGCGCCATCCCGAAAGCACGGACTGGCAGGCCGAAATCGACAATCTGAAGCGCAAGATCGACGCTGGCGCGAGCCGCGTCATCACCCAGTATTTCTTCGACAACAACCTGTTCGAAGCCTATCTGGAGCGTATCGCCAAGGCGGGCCTCTCCATTCCGGTGGTGCCGGGAATCCTGCCGATCCTCAACTTCGATCAGGTGGTGAAGTTCTCGACCAGCTGCGGAACGACTATTCCCGAGTGGCTTTTCCGCCGCTTTGCAGGCCTTGATGATGATGCCGAAACCCGCAAGCTTGTCGGAGCAGCCGTTGCCTATGAGCAGGTAATGGATCTCGTCGACCGGGGCATCAGCGACTTCCACTTCTACACCATGAACCGCGCCGAACTGACCTTCGCTCTCTGCCACATGCTGGGTCTGGGGCAGGGCGAGACGGCACGTCAGGTGGCGTGAGGATCGGGCCGGACCAGAACCGGAAAGCATCTAAGGAACACATCCGGCGCGGCGCTTCAGGCCTGCGCCGGACAGAAATGATCTTCAGGTCCGCGTGGCGGACCTTTTGTGTGACAGGAACCGGATCACATCCATGCTGAAGAAGTCTGACGTTTTCGACCGCCTCCACGCTGCCGCTGCCAAGCGCATTCTTGTGCTGGATGGCGCCATGGGTACGGAGATCCAGACGCTGAAGCTGGATGAGGCGGCTTTCCGGGGCAGCCGATTTGCCGACTGGCCGCAGGACCTCAAGGGCAACAATGATCTTCTGAGCCTGACGCGCCCGGACGATATCCGCGCCATTCATGTGGCCTATCTGGAGGCCGGGGCGGACATCGTCGAAACCAACACCTTCTCCTCCACCACCATTGCCCAGGCCGATTACGGCATGGAGGCGCTGGCCTATGAGCTGAATTTCGAAAGCGCCCGCCTTGCCCGCGAGGCCTGCGCGCTGGTGACTGCGAAAGACCCGTCGCGCCCGCGCTTCGTCGCTGGCGCCATCGGCCCGACCAACCGCACCGCTTCCATTTCGCCGGATGTGAACAATCCCGGCTACCGTGCCGTTAGCTTCGATGACCTGCGCAAGGCCTATGCGGAGGCCGCACGCGGCCTGATCGAGGGCGGCGCCGACATCATGCTGGTCGAGACCATCTTCGACACTCTTAATGCCAAGGCCGCGCTCTTTGCCATCGACGAGGTGTTCGAGGAAAAGGGCGTCCGCCTGCCGGTGATGATTTCCGGCACGATCACTGACCTTTCCGGCCGTACCCTGTCGGGCCAGACGGCGGAAGCCTTCTGGTATTCCGTCCGGCATTCACAGCCCTTCTCCATCGGCCTCAACTGCGCGCTGGGAGCCAAGGAGATGCGCGCCCATGTGGCTGATCTTGCGCGTATTTCCGATACGCTGGTCTGCGCCTATCCGAACGCGGGCCTGCCCAATGAATTTGGCGAGTATGACGAGAGCCCGGAGCATATGGCGGGGCTGGTGGGCGAATTTGCCGCTTCCGGCCTCGTCAATATCGTCGGCGGCTGTTGCGGCACCACGCCGGCCCATATCCGCGCCATTGCAGAGGCCGTGGCTGACAAGGCGCCGCGTGTGCTGCCCGATGTGCCGCGCCTGATGCGCCTGTCCGGCCTTGAGCCCTTCGTGCTGACGCCGGAGATCAACTTCGTCAACGTCGGCGAGCGCACCAACGTCACCGGTTCTGCCCGCTTCCGCAAGCTGGTGAAGGAAGGCAACTATTCGGCTGCGCTGGATGTGGCACGCCAGCAGGTGGAAAGCGGTGCGCAGATCATCGACGTGAACATGGACGAGGGGCTTCTGGACTCGGAAGCCGCCATGGTCACCTTCCTGAACCTCATCGCCGCCGAGCCGGATATCGCCCGTGTTCCTGTCATGATCGACAGCTCCAAGTGGACGGTCATCGAGGCGGGCCTCAAGTGCGTGCAGGGCAAGCCCATCGTCAACTCCATCTCGCTGAAGGAAGGCGAGGAGGCGTTTCTGGCGCAGGCCAAGCTCGTCCGCCGCTATGGCGCGGCCGTCGTGGTGATGGCCTTTGACGAGAAGGGGCAGGCTGACACCTTCGAGCGCAAGACGGAAATCTGCGCCCGCTCCTACAAGGTGCTGACGGAGAAGGCGGGATTTGCGCCGGAAGATATCATCTTCGATCCGAACATCTTTGCGGTGGCCACCGGCATCGAGGAGCATAATAACTACGGCGTCGATTTCATCGAGGCGACCGGCTGGATCCGCGAGAACCTGCCCCATGCCCATGTGTCGGGCGGCGTGTCGAACCTCTCCTTCTCCTTCCGCGGCAACGAGGGCGTGCGTGAGGCGATGCACTCGGTGTTCCTCTACCACGCCATCAAGCGCGGCATGGACATGGGCATCGTCAACGCCGGTCAGCTCGCCATCTATGACGACCTCGACAAGGAACTGCGCGACCTGTGCGAGGACGTGGTGCTCAACCGCTCGCCGGACGCGACCGACCGGATGCTGGAGGCGGCCGAGCGCTGGAAAGGCGAGGGCGGCAAGAAGAAGGAAGCCGACCTCAGCTGGCGCGAATGGCCCGTCGCCAAGCGGTTGGAGCATGCGCTCGTCAACGGCATCGACGATTACGTGGTTGAGGATACGGAAGCCGCCCGCCAGACCGTGGAGCGTCCGCTGCACGTGATCGAGGGGCCGCTGATGGACGGCATGAACGTGGTTGGCGACCTCTTCGGTGCGGGCAAGATGTTCCTGCCGCAGGTCGTGAAGTCTGCCCGCGTGATGAAGAAGGCCGTGGCCTATCTGATGCCCTTCATGGAAGAGGAAAAGCGCCTCTCCGGCCTTGAGGGCTCGTCCTCTGCGGGCAAGATCCTGATGGCGACGGTGAAGGGCGATGTGCATGACATCGGCAAGAACATCGTCGGCGTTGTGCTCCAGTGCAACAATTTCGAGGTGATTGACCTCGGCGTCATGGTGCCTGCGGCGAAGATCCTGGAGACGGCCAAGGCGGAGAAGGTGGATATCATCGGCCTGTCCGGCCTCATCACCCCGTCTCTGGACGAAATGTGCCACGTTGCCGCCGAGCTGGAGCGCGAGGGGCTGGATGTGCCGCTGCTGATCGGCGGAGCAACCACCAGCCGCATCCATACGGCGGTGAAGATCCACCCGAACTATGCCCGTGGCCAGGCCATCTACGTGACCGATGCGGGCCGCGCCGTGGGCGTTGCCTCGCGCCTCATGAGCGAAGGCCAGCGCGATCCCTATTACGCCGAGATCCGAACCGAGTATGCGGAGATTGCGGAAGCGCATGCCAATGCCCGCGGATCTGGTGCGCGCGTGTCCATTGTTGATGCCCGTGCCAATGCCTTCACCTGCGATTTCACCCGCAAGCCGCAGGCACCGCGCAAGCCCGGTATCACCCGCTTCGACAACTTCCCGCTGGAAGAACTGGTGCCGGTGATCGACTGGACGCCCTTCTTCTCCACCTGGGAGATCAAGGGCCGCTATCCGGCCGTGCTGACGGACAACCGCTATGGCCCGGCGGCCAAGGCGCTTTATGACGATGCCCGGCGTATGCTGGACGAGATCGTCGAAAAGAAGCTGCTGACGGCAAGGGGCGTTGCCGGCCTGTGGCCTGCACAGGCGCGGGGCGACGACATCCTGCTCTTTGGAGGCGAGGACCGCAGCAGCCCGATTGCCACCTTCTACACCCTGCGCCAGCAGATGGCCCGCACCGCAGGCGGACGGTCGAATGTGGCCCTGTCCGACTTCGTGGCGCCGGAAGGCTCCGGCATTGCCGACTGGGTGGGCGGCTTTGCCGTCACCACCGGTCACGGCGAGGATGATCTTGCCGCCCGCTATGCCAAGGCGGGGGATGACTACAACAAGATCCTCAGCCAAGCCCTGGCCGACCGGCTTGCGGAAGCCTTTGCCGAAAAGCTGCACCAGATCGTCCGCAAGGATCTGTGGGGCTATGCGGCGGATGAGACCCTCAGCAATGAAGAGCTGATCGAGGAGAAGTATCAGGGCATCCGCCCGGCGCCGGGCTATCCGGCCCAGCCGGACCACACCGAAAAGCGCACCCTGTTCGATCTGCTCGGCGCGGAAGAGGCGACCGGTATCAGCCTGACGGAAAGCTACGCCATGTGGCCGGGCTCGTCGGTTTCCGGCCTCTACTTCAGCCACCCGGACAGCCATTATTTCGGCGTCGGCAAGATCGAGCATGATCAGGTGGAAGACTACGCGCAGCGCAAGGGCTGGGACCTAGCCTATGCCGAGCGCTGGCTCGCTCCGATCCTCAACTATGATCCGCGCCGCCGCGCAGCGGCGGAGTGAGGCGTTGGATTTGAGGAGCAGGCTGCACCGCTCAGCTGCCTGCTCCTCGTGCGGTCTCAGCGGCCGCTGGACGACTCGCCCACAGCGATGAACGAAAAGCTGCGATTGCCGGCAGCGCCGTTGGAGGCGCCGGTGATGGCAGTTGCACTGGCTGCCGACAGGAACGGGAAGACCACGTTGTCGAGCGAGCTCTCGCTCATGCTGCCATACATGACCTGTGAGCCTGTGATGGCCGGCACGCCTGCGAAGTTGCCGTTGAACGAGATCTGGTAGACCCCCGGTCCTTCATTGATGACTGCGAATTCGTAATCCCCGGCGCCGCCGCTGCCGGATGCGATGGTGCCGTCGGCGTTCACGACGCCCCAGATGATGTTCATGACATGACTCCTTGTCAGAGGGTGACTGGCAAAGACTGGGACGCAACGGGGCAGCTTGTGTGAATACACGTGCTCAACGGGCAGGGGCGAAGCTGTCCCGGCAGGCCGAAGGTATCCGGCCCCTTTGATCCACGCGTGCGAGCGGTAAAGCACCTTCAGGCAACGTGTTTTCCCGAAGGCACGAACACACTGTTCACTTGCGGTGGCCTAGTTCTCCAGGAGATGCAGGTTTATCTCTAGCGCCACGAACAACCGGCACTTCACCTCCAAGGAGAGCTCTCATGTCCAAGACAATTCTCAAGATTGATGCCTCTGCCCGCAAGGCAGGATCCGCGACCCGTGATCTCACTGAAAAGCTGGTCAACGGCCTTGCTGCCAAGATCGCTGGCGCCAAGACCGTGACCCGCGACGTTGCCGCCGGCTTCCCGCTGGTTGATGAAGAGTGGATCGGCGCCAACTTCACTGACCCGGCAGCCCGCACCGATGCGCAGAAGGCGAAGCTTGCCCTCTCCGACAGCCTCGTTGCCGAGCTGAAGGCTGCTGACGTTATCGTCATCGCCGCTCCGGTTTACAACTTCGGCATTCCGGCTGCGCTCAAGTCCTGGATCGATCTGGTGGCCCGCGCCCGCGAAACCTTCCAGTACACCGAAGCCGGCCCGGAAGGCCTGCTGAAGGGCAAGAAGGCTTACATCGTTGCAGCTTCCGGCGGCACCCCGGTCGGCTCGTCCTATGACTATGCCACCACCTACCTGCGTCACGTCTTCGGCTTCCTCGGCATCTCCGATGTGGAAGTCGTGGCTGCCGACAAGCTGGCCATGGACGCAGAGGGCAGCATCAAGGCCGCGAACGAGGCCATCGACGCTCTCGTCGCCAAGGCTGCCTGAGTTCAGCGACAACTCCGCCTCAGGCAAGATTTCACAGCCGCCCGAACGGGCGGCTGTGTTGTTTCAGGGCTACGCTTGGGATCCGCACGACCGGTCTGCCGTCCGGCCGGTGGCCCGGATATAAAACGCCCGCCGGATCATCATCCTGCGGGCGCTCCAACTGGATCCCTGATAATTTCTGATCACGCTTTTACCGCGCGGCTGCCGGCTGTTCCGGCCTGCCAGATTTCCATCTGATGCCTGTTTTCCACCCAGCCAGCATCAGATCCGCAGTCCTCCAGGTCTCCTACAGCGCACCAATCACAATGGCGCCCAGAAAGACGAAAGCTGCACAGACTGCGATCACGTCAAGATTGCGGACAATCGACATTGTTTTGCCTCCCGATGTCCTTTCCTGCACGTTCATCAATGTAGGCAAGGCTGCGGTCCGCGCAAAGCAGAAAATGTGCTGCACTGCGAAGGCCATTGCGTAAGCTTCCCGTTGCAAAGGAGTAAGGTGTTGATTATGCGCGTGAATGCCAGTCCTTGTCAGACAACTGCGGCCTGCTGCCGCCGTATTTCTGCATATAGGTTGCATCGGCCGCCTGCAGCGCTTGCGCTGTGTTTGGAAATGATGCCGGACGGATTTATCGAAACGCAGGCGCGGCAAGATAAATATTTGAGGTTGAGAATCTATTTGTAAGATTTATCATCGCCTTAATAGAAAAATAATACATTCTGCAAAATGTAGCTTCTTGATCTGACGTGTGCTTCGGGCGGGCAAAAATGCAAAATCTCGGCAGGCTGGCGGAACTTGCGAGGGATAACACCCCGGCAGGCCGGCGTGCGCTCGTCGATGCGGTGACAGACATGTTCATGACCGCTGCACCCGATCAGGTTGATCACATAAGCCTGCTGTTCGGCGATATCGTCCTCAAGGTGATTGGCAAGCTCGAGGAAGAAGCCCGCATGGCGCTCGCTGTCCGCATCAGCGCCGCGGATGCCGCCCCGCATGATCTGATCATGTCGCTTGCTGCGGATCGAATCAATGTGGCAGCTCCCGTTCTTGCCGGATCTCCCGTTTTGACGACCGATGATCTCGTGTCCCTTGCCGAGGCCGGCAGTATGGATCATCTGAGTGTCATCGCAGACCGCCGGCCGCTGAATGAGGCTGTGACGAGTGTCATCGTCAACCGGGGAAACACCGAGGTGCTGGCGACTGTTGCCAGCAACGAACAGGCCCGGTTCACGGACAATGCCTTTGACATGCTTCTTGAAAAGGCCCGTCATCATCCGATGATCCAGGAGGCGCTGATCGGCCGCGAGGATCTTCCCGCCGAGGGGGCCCGCAATCTCGTGCCGTACCTCTCCGAGGAGCTGAAGAAGCGTATCCTTGATCTGGGTGGCGATGGAACGCTGGTGCAGATCCTGGCGGAGCGCGCTGCGCAAGAGGTGCAGGCTCAGGTGCGTGATCTGGGAAGTGCGCAGTCCCGTGCGAAAATGCTGATCGATGACGTCAAAGCCCGCCGCCGTCCGATCGACGATGCTGTGAACCAGTTCTCCAAGACGGACCGCCCGGTCGACCTCGCCCATCTGCTGGCAGAGGTAAGCGAACTGCCCACCGCAATGGTGGCCCGGGTTTTCTTCAACGCTGATGATGCGCCGCTGATCATTCTGTGCCGCGCCAATGGTGTGACGGACAACGCCTACAAGAACATCGTCAAGCTGCGGGCACAGCGGCTGAAAATGAATGGCCAGGACATCAACGAGGCATTTTTGCGCTATGGCCGTATGCAGAGGGCTGAGGCTATGCGCGCGCTCGCCGTCATTCGCGAGCGCGCAAAGAAGGCGTCCTGAAGAAGGCTTGGCCGCAGATCAGGCTGCAGCCCGGCGCAGCGCAGCCGTCATGGCCGCAGCGCCAATCAGCAAAGACCCGCCAAGCCGGTTGAGAGCCTTCATCAGCGAGGGCTTGCGGATCTGCCGCCGCAGAGCGGATGCAGCCAGCGCGTAGACGCCAGCGTTCAATGCTCCCAGCACCACGAAGGTCACGCCCATCAGCACCAGTTGCGGTGCCACAGGGGCGGCAGGTGCAATGAAATGGGGCAGGAAGGCAATGAAGAAAGCGATGCCCTTCGGGTTGAGGCTTGTCACCACATAGGTGTTCCAGAAGATCTTGCGCGCCTCCATCGCAGGGGCTGCCGCGTCGAGCTGGTCAGGCGCAGGAACGAACGGCGGCTGCCGCCACATCTTGATGCCAAGCCACAGCAGATAGAGCGCACCAGCCCACTTCAGTGCCGTGAATGCGGTGGCGGAGGCGGCCAGCACAGCGCCGAGACCCAGCAGAGAGGCGGTGGCTGCCGTTGCATCCCCCAGGGCCACGCCCAGGACACAGGCACCAGCCGATTTGCGGCCGTGCGACAGTGCGTAGCTGATCACCAGCAGGATGGTTGGCCCGGGAATGGCGAGCACAACGAGAGTGGCCGCCACATAGGCGATGTAGAGTTCCAGTGTCATTCCCTATCCCCTTGAAACGTGCCCGGCGTCGGCCAGAGCGAGAAGCCAGCCATGGCGCAGGATGCTTTGCAAGCGGGATTGTGGGGTTGACGGCGTCTGACAGAAAGAAAAAGGGAGCCCGCAATGCGGGCTCCCTCTGGTGATTGGACTGGCAGTCCATGTTACTGGCAGAAGCGCTGTTCGCCGCCATAAGTGGTGAATGTGCCCGTGCGGGAATTGAAGCTGCGGTAGCGCGAGCTGCAGTACTCGTACCAGGCCGGGCTCCATGGCAGATAGCCGGGTGACACATCTGGTGCGCCATAGACCGGGCCGGGAGCCGGAATGGGGGCCGGAGCCGGCGGGTAATAGGCCGGGGGAGGCGTGGAGGCGCTGGCGCCACCGCTCATGGTGCCCAGAAGGATGGCACCGGCAGCAAGGCCGATCACACCGGCTGCGAGGGCGGCATCCGAGTTGTTGCGCTTGCGGTTACGCTCATGGTGCCTGTCCCGGCGCCGTTCGATCCGGCTGCGGTCTTCCCAGCCGCTGTCGTAGCCCCGGTCATAGCCGCGCTCGAAGCCGCGGCCATGACCCCAGCCGCCATGCCGGTCACCCCAGCCGCCCGCTTGCGCGCCGGTTGCCAGCGGCGCCAGCAGACTTGCCGAAAGGGCGGCAGTCAGAATGCGCTTGGTCAGGGTGTTCATCTTCCGTCTCCTTTGAGTGAGAGGGCCCGATCCGTGCGGCCCGTTCCTCTGTGTTCCGATGGTGCCAATTTGCCATGGGGGGACTGAATGCACTCTGAGATGCCCGTTCATCTGCCGTTCATGTTGGCAACTGCCGCAGCTGGGCCTTCGCGGACCGGCCGGGGCTGTCTTTTAGCGACGGCACGGATAGAATGGCGGCGAGGGAGATTGCTGTTCGGAGAACTCTGGTGACTGAAGCCGGAAAGGAAAAAGCTCTTCTTCAAGAGGTGGATGGTGAGGTACGCCGTCAGGCCCGGTCGCTGCTGCGCCTCGCGCGTCACGCCGCACTCGGTGTCCTGGAGGTGGAGACCGGCCATCCGCTGGTCTCGCGGGTGACCCCCGTTTCAGCCATGGACGGAACGCCCGTCGTGCTGGCTTCAAGTCTTGCGGCGCACAAGCCGGCCATGCTGGCAGACGGCCGCTGCTCGCTGCTTGTGGGAGAGCCTGGCAAGGGCGACCCGCTGGCCCATCCGCGCATGACTGTGATGGCCGTGGCACGGGAGATTGAAGGCGGCTCGCCGGATCATGAAGAGGCCCGCCGCCGCCATCTGGCCCGCCATCCCAAGGCCGAGCTTTATGTAGACTTTCCGGACATGAGCTTCTTCCGGCTTGAGGTGGTGCGTGCCAGCCTCAATGGCGGTTTCGGCAAGGCCTATGCACTAAGTGCTGCAGATCTCGTGCTGCCGGTTGATCTCTGCGCGCCGCTGTCCGGCTGGGAGGCTGGCGCTGTTGCCCACATGAATGAAGACCACGCGGACGCGCTCGCCCTTTATGCGCAGGTCCTGTGCGGCCAGCCCAAGGCGAAATGGCGTCTGACAGGTCTTGATCCCGAGGGGCTGGATCTTGCCGCCGGCGATCTTGCCTGCCGGTTGTGGTTCGACACTCCGCTGACGGAGCCAAAGGCCCTGCGCGAGAAACTGGTGGAGCTTGCCAAGGCGGCAAGAGCGAGAGAGCAGGCCTGACAGACTGCCGGGGCACTGCGGTGTTCTGAAGCCTGAGACTTTTGTTGCGTGAGTGTTGCAATTCCCGTCTAAATTGCTTTCCGTAAGGGCAAGGGAGGGGGTTATGACAGACACCATGATCCAGAGTTTCAAGGTGACGTGCTGGAATATCGAGCATGCAGACAAGCTGCTTGATGATCTGGACACGGCCGCCAACGATGTCCGGGAAAAGGCGGAGGCCCGTCTTGCCGCAATCCGCGACGAGATTTCCGCCCTTGGGGCAGATGTGCTGATGATCAGCGAGGGTCCGAATGGAGAGGGCCGGGCGAAACGCTTTTTCGAGAGCGCGGCGCCCGGTTACAGGCTTGTGACGCGTGGCTCGGATGACCGCAGGGCCTATGGCATGCAGGGTACGGATGCGGTGACTGGCCGTCAGTGGATCTGGTTCCTGTTACGGGACATTCCTGCCCTCTCCGGCTCGCTGCTGCATCTGGACCAGTGGAAGCGTCTGACGGAGGCCAGTTCCGGAGGCGAACACAAGGCTGGCACCTGGGATGTGGCCTTCCCGGAATTCCGGGACGGCCAGCTCCTGTTCCGCATCACCCGCAACCACAGCCATTGGCGCCACCCGCAGGTGTTGCTGGCCAATGTGGATGGGGTGAGCATCGAGTTCATCGGCTGTCATCTCAAGAGCAAGATCACCCGCACCTCCGGCAAGGGGGACGTGTCGGATGCCGCCTTCTTCGACAACAATCCGGGGCTTGTGGCTGACCTGATCAACTCCCGCGTCAAGATCACGACCGAGTGCAATGATATCCGGCACTATATCGACGCACGCTTTGCTGCCGATGCAAGTGCGCCGCTGATCGTGCTGGGGGATCTGAATGATGGGCCGGGAAAGGAACGGATCGAGCGGCGGTTCCTCTATCACGACCTGATCAGTACGCTGCAGGGCGAAATCTTCTTTGCCCGGCGCTTCCTCAACCACGCCCTGTTTGATGCGCCGGAGGAGGAACGCTGGTCGGTCTTTTTCCGCGATAAGCTTGATCCTGGCCGCAGCCCCCGGATCTTGCTGGATCACATCCTGTTCAGCCAAACCTTTACCGGCAACCGGCAGGTGACGGGGAACAGCTTCCGTGCGCGGCAAGGGGGAGGTCTGGTGGAACACGAGGTCCATCACGCCATTACTGGAACGCGGCCGGCCTTCGCCATGACGAGCGACCACAAGCCTGTCTCGATGCATTTTGACAGGCGCGTGCAGGCCTGAAAACTGCCGGGGCAGCTATCAGACTGCCCCGATGTCAAATAGGCTCCGCAGCGGTTCGTCAGGCCGCCCGGATGTTGCGCAGGAACGTGTTGAGCTCGTTCTGCAGGGCACTCGACTGTTCGGACAGAATGCCGACGGTGGAGAGCACCTGACGGGCACCGGAGCTTGAATCCATGGCGCTTTCCCGGACGGTGGAAATGCTGCGGGTGATTTCGTCGCTGCCCTGTGCCACTTCGTGGACATTGCGGGCAATTTCGGACGTCACTGCATTCTGTTCCTCGATGGCCGATGCGATGGCCGAAATCTGGCCGTTGATCTGGCTGATAGCGGCCACCACAGCCTCGATGGCTGAGGAGGTGAGGGAGGCGCCGGATTGCATTTCGCCAATCTGACGGCTGATGTCTTCAGTTGCCTTTCCGGTCTGGTTGGCGAGTGCCTTCACTTCACCGGCAACCACGGCAAAGCCCTTTCCTGCCTCTCCGGCCCGGGCAGCCTCGATGGTGGCGTTGAGAGCGAGCAGGTTGGTCTGTGCTGCGATATCGTTGATCAGCTTCACCACGTCATCGATCTTGCGGGCTGAGGCAGCCAGCACGCCAACCGTTTCGCTTGAGCTGCGCGCGTTCTCGGTGGTGGTGCCGGCAGCGCCCAGAGCGGCGGTGACCTGGCGGCTGATCTCTCCGATCGAGGCTGAAAGCTCTTCGGCTGCGGAAGCGACCGTCTGAACGCCACGGCTCGATTCTTCTGCTGCCGCTGCCACCGTGTTGGCCGTAGAGGATGTGTCGTTGGCGTTCCTGGCCATCATCTGTGCAGTCGCTTCCAGCTCCTTTACGGCAGTGGCGATGCTGTCCGAGACGCCCTTGACCGTGGATTCGAGGCTGTCTGCGAGGCGAAGTGTTGCGTCTCGCTTTTCCTTCTCGATGCGCTCTTCCTCCTCCTTTGCCTGAGCCTGGAGGCGTTTGATCTCGATGGTCTTTTCGCGGAAAGCTTCGAAGGCAACGGCCAGCGCGCCGATTTCGTCGCGGCTGCGCACGTTGAGTTGCACGCTTGTATCATCCTGCGCCAGACGGTTGAGGGCATGGACGACAGTGCGCAGCGGGCGGCTGATACCGAAAATGGAGAGCAAAAGCGCGATAGCGACGCCCGCTCCTATGGCGAGGAAGGAGACAATTGCCATAACTGTCTGTCCGTGTTCCTCATGTTCTTTCGCCTGAATGGCCGCCTCCTCTGTGAATCTGTTCAGATCTGCTGTCAGAGAGGCCAATTCGGCATTCAGTGCTTCCTGTTCTTTTTCCAGTTTTGATGCGGCATCGGTCGCTTTTGCGGTTTCTCCCGCGTCAATCAGTGAGATAACCTCCTGGATGTGTTCGTCATAGGTCTGGTGCTCGGCTTCAATTCGTTTCAGCTGGGCCAGCACGGTTTCGTACTTGAGACGGCTTTCAGGTGTGGTTGCGAGCCTGATGCCGTGCGCGGCCAGATCTTCGGCCTGAAGAATTTCCTTCTGAACGGTTCCGGCGAGTTTCAACAAAGCGGCCGAGAGGCCTCCAACGGTGCCGGTCGCCTCGGTGGCTTTCAATTCACCGGCCCGCAGAAGCCGTTCCAGCAGCAGGGCTTGCTCAAGCTGGTGCAGTGTCACATTCGTAATATTGGCAGTGAGTGGAATGGTTTCATCGGCAATCTCCGTCAGCTCTCCTCCGATTTTCTGCATTTGAAGAAGGCCTGCAACAGCAATGACCAGCATCATCGCGCTGAGAAAGCCGACGAGTCCCAGAATCTTGGCGGCAATCGAGCGGAGACGGCTTACATTTGAGCGCGAAGTGTACATCTTGCATAATCCTGCACTGAAAAATGTTGCGGTACATCAATCGGCCCGGTTGTGCTTCGGACGCTGGGGTAGTTTCTAGTGCAGTGTGATAATTTGTTCCTCGAATTAATAAACATATAAAGTGAACGCAGAGGAATGGGGTGAATGTGCGAAATAAATCAGCCTTGATTGGAATCGCATTGTGAAAAATAACGTGGAATAATTACTTGTGCGGAGGCCTTGAGCCGCCTGCCGTATCTACTCTCATGCGATTTTGGCCGTAGCAGCGGCAGTGACCGGCTTGCTGCAGGACACAAAAGAAAACCGCCCCACAAGGGGCGGCTCCGTCTGTCTGTTCTGTTCGTCGAAGGTTACTCGGTGCCCTGGATGCCTGCCAGCACCCATTCCCCGCCTTTCTGGCGGCGGAAGGTCCACAGTTCGGTGCTCTCCTGTGGCTCCTCCAGGCTGCCCGACAGAACCCGGCCTGAATTGCGGTCAAGGATCGCGTCGAGGGCGGAGAAGCGCATGGCGACCGTTGCATAGTCATCGTTGCCTTCGCTCCAGGCTTCCGAGAGATCGCCCTGCAGCAGCTTCACATCCGACACGGCATTGCGCTTGCCCGAGGAGGCAAGTTCACCCAGTTCCTCGGCGAGGAAGGACATGGCTTCCGGGGTCGCCAGACGGCGCAGGGTGGCATAGTCCTCGCGGCCATAGGCTTCCTGCACTTCGGCCAGCATCTGTTCGAAGCGGTCGAAATCGGCGGCTTCCAGCTCAAGCGGCGTGTCCACGACAGGGGCCTGCACCGGTGCGGAGGCTGCCGGGCTGGCGTTGCCGCCGCCATTGCCGCCGAAGCTGAAGGGGTTGCCTGCATTCCCGCCGGTGGCGGTGCGCAAGTCAGGGCGTGCCCCACCAGCTGCTGCGGGCTGCTGTCGGCGTGCAGCCAGGAAGCGCATTACCAGCATTGCAATGCCGGCGATCAGGGCCACCTGCAGGATCAGGCCGAGGAAGCCGGCAAAGCCGCCCAGGCCACCGCCCATCAGCATGCCGAACAGGCCACCCATGAGCAGGCCGCCCAACAGGGCGCCGCCCATGCCGCCGAAGAGCCCGCGCGAGGGCTGGGCCGCCTGCTGTGCGGCTGCACCCGGTGCTGCCTGCTGGCCCTGTGCGGGCTGAGGCGTCATGGTGCGCTGCATCGGTGCGGCGGTGCCGGGGGCTGTGTTGGTCGGGGCAGGGGCAGAATAGGTGCGGTTGCCCCGGCTGCCGAAGCCGCTGCTGCCGGCCCGGCGGGCTTCGGCAAATTCAACGGCGGCAAAAAGCGTCGCGATTCCAAGGGCAAGGGCGGCTGTCGTCTTGCGCATCCGGCGGGCGGCAGCAGGCATCAAAGGGTCCTCCAATAGAGCCCGTTTCGGGCATAACGGAGCTCATATGGGATGGCGCCTTCTCCGTTACCAGAGTAAAGCAGGTATCGCTTACGTGTTTTTCCGCATGAAGAAGGGGCGGAACCGTAGCTCCACCCCCTGTCTGTCCAGATGCCGTGCTTCAGTCCGGGCGGCCCCAGCCGCCAGCAGTCGGCGTGATCATGGTGACGGCTTCTCCCGGCTCCAGAACAGTCTGGTCGCAGCCCTTCAGGACTTCGATCCGGCCATCCAGACGGCGCACTTCCGTGCGGCCAAGCTGTCCATCTTCGCCGCCTTCCATGCCCTTGGGGGCGATGGTGCGGTGGGAGCCGAGGATGGCGAGATCCATCTTCTCCAGGAAACGCAGGGTGCGGCGGGTGCCGCCGCCGGCGGACCATTTGCCCTTGCCGCCCGAGCCCTTGCGGATGTGGAAGTCTTCCAGCAGCACGGGGAAGCGGAATTCCAGCACTTCCGGATCGGTGAGGCGCGAGTTGGTCATGTGCACATGCACCCCGTCCGTACCATTGAAACCGGGACCGGCAGGCGAGCCGGAGCAGATGGTCTCGTAGTACTGGTAGGTGTTGTTGCCGAAGGTCAGGTTGTTCATGGAACCCTGACTGTTGGCCATCGCCCCCAGCGCCGCGAAGAGCGCGTTGGTAACGTGCTGCGAGGTCTCCACGTTGCCTGCCACCACAGCCGCCGGATATTCCGGCTTCAGCATGCAGCCATCCGGCAGGATGATGCGGATCGGACGCAGGCACCCCGCATTCATCGGGATGTGCCCATCCACCATGACGCGGAAGCAGTAGAGCACGGCTGCGCGGGTCACCGGCTCCGGCGCGTTGAAGTTGTTGGCCGCCACCGGGCTGGTGCCGGTGAAGTCAACGGTTGCCTCGCGCCTGTCCTTGTCGACGGTGATCTTCACGCGGATCACCGAGCCCTGATCTGTCGGGTAGTCGCAGGCGCTGTCCTTCAGCGCAGAGATTACCCGGCGCACGCTCTCCTCGGCATTGTCCTGCACGTGGCCCATGTAGGCCTGCACCACGTCGAGGCCGAAGTGGGCGACCATCTTGCGCAGTTCCTGAATGCCCTTCTCGTTGGCTGCGATCTGCGCCTTCAGGTCGGCGACGTTCTGGTGGACGTTGCGTACCGGATAGGGATGGGAAGTGAGCAGCTCGATCAGCTCCGCCTCGCGGAACCGGCCCTGATCAACAAGCTTGAAGTTGTCGATGAGCACGCCTTCCTCGTCCACAGTGGTGGCAAGCGGGGTCATTGAGCCGGGGGCAGAGCCTCCCACATCTGCATGGTGGCCGCGGCTGGCGGACCAGAACAGGATCTCCTTGCCTGCATCGTCAAACACCGGCGAGACGACGGTGATGTCCGGCAGGTGGGTGCCGCCGTTGTAGGGGGCGTTGAGGGCGAAGACGTCGCCGGGGCGGATATTGCCTTCGTTGAGCTTGATCACCGTTTCTACGGACCGGTCCATGGAGCCCAGATGCACCGGCATGTGCGGCGCATTGGCGACCAGCGCGCCGTTCCGGTCGAAGACGGCGCAGGAGAAGTCCAGCCGCTCCTTGATGTTTACCGAATAGGCGGTGTTCTGCAGGGTCAGGCCCATCTGCTCGGCGATGGACATGAACAGGTTGTTGAACACCTCCAGCATCACCGGGTCTGCATGGGTGCCAATTGCGGCAGAGCGTTCCAGCGGCACGACACGGCGCAGGATCACGTGATCCTTGACGTTGATTTCCGCCTGCCAGCCCGGCTCCACGACGATTGTGGCATGCGGCTCGATGACGAGGGCAGGGCCGGGCACCTTCATGCCGGGCTTGAGGCCAGCGCGCAGGTAGACGCCCGCGTCATGCCACTGGCCGGACGCGTAGAAGCGGGTGGTGCGGGCGGGCTCCGGTGTGCCTTCGGTCAGCGGATGATCCGGCTCGGTGATGCCGGCGCCGCCGCCCGAGCTTTCGACCTCAAGGGCCTCCACCACGACGGGCTTGTTTTCATAAGCAAAGCCGAACTGCTTGCGGTGAGCCTCCTCGAAGGCGGCCATCATTTCAGCGGGGCTTGCCAGCAGCACAGGCAGTGGCGTGTCGGTTCCCTCATAGCGCAGATGGGCGCGAGCGAGCGTCTCGCAGTCATCGCCCGTGACGCCCTGTGTCCTCAGTTCGGCCTCGGTCTGGGCGGCAAGCTCGGCGCGCAGGGTGCCGAGCGCGGGCATGAGCGCGTCTTCCAGCCGCTTGATCACCGCCTGCTGGCGGCTGGCGCGGATGTCGGCAAGGCCCATGCCATAGGCCGAGAGAATGCCGGAGAAGGGATGCAGGATCACCGTCTCCATGCCAAGGCTGTCAGCCACCATGCAGCCGGACTGGCCGCCCGCGCCGCCAAAGCAGGTGAGGGCGTAGCCCGTCACGTCATAGCCGCGCTGCACGGAGATCTTCTTGATGGCATTGGCCATGTTCTCGACGGCAATGCGCAGGAAACCGTCGGCCACTTCTTCCGGCTTGCGCCCGCCGCCGATCTTGTCCGCGAGCTCCGCGAAGGCTGCCTTCACGGCGTCCGCGTCCAGCGCCTCGTCCCGGTTGGGGCCAAAGATCTTCGGGAAGAAGTCCGGGATCAGCTTGCCGGTCATGACGTTGGCATCGGTCACGGCCAGCGGGCCGCCGCGCCGGTAGCACTTCGGGCCGGGATTGGCGCCAGCCGAGTCCGGACCAACCTGGAAGCGCCCGTCCTTGTAATGCAGGATCGAGCCGCCGCCAGCGGCCACCGTGTGGATCATCATCATCGGGGCGCGCATGCGCACACCGGCCACTTCCGTTTCGAAGGCGCGCTCATAGGTGCCGTCGAAGTGGCAGACATCCGTGGAGGTGCCGCCCATGTCGAAGCCGATGACCTTGTCAAAGCCTGCAAGGCGCGAGGTTTCGACCGCGCCGACAACGCCGCCTGCCGGACCGGAGAGGATTGCGTCCTTGCCCTGGAAGAGGTCTGCGGCGGTCAGGCCGCCGGAGGACTGCATGAACATCAGGCGCGGGCCTTCGCCCAGCTCTTCCTGCACCTGCCGCACATAGCGGCGCAGGATCGGGGAGAGATAGGCGTCCACCACCGTGGTGTCGCCGCGCCCCACCAGCTTCATCAGCGGCGAGACTTCATGGCTGACCGAGATCTGCGGAAAACCAACTTCGCGGGCGATTGCGGCGACGCGCTTCTCGTGATCCGGATAGGCATAGGCGTGCATGAAGACGATGGCGACGGAGCGGATGCCATCTTTCCACGCAGCTTCCAGCGCTGCACGGGCCTCGGCTTCGTCCAGCGGCGTTTCCAGCGTGCCATCGGCGCGCAGGCGCTCGCTCACTTCGTGGACGCTCTCGTAGAGCAGTTCCGGCTTGATGATCTCCTTGGCGAAAATGTCCGGCCTGGCCTGATAGCCAATGGCCAGCGCATCGCGGAAGCCCTTGGTGGTGATCAGTGCGGTACGCTCGCCCTTGCGCTCCAACAGGGCATTGGTGGCGACCGTCGTGCCCATCTTCACCGTGGCGATGGCGCCGGAGGGGATCGGGTCACCTGTGGCAAGGCCCATCAACTCGCGGATGCCCTGCACGGCAGCGTCCCGGTAGGCTTCCGGGTTTTCCGAAAGCACCTTGTGCGCGCGGATTGTCCCATCGGGCGAGCGGCCGACGATGTCGGTGAAGGTGCCGCCGCGATCAATCCAGAAATCCCACTGACCGTTCATTTTCGTCCCTCTGGGTACGGTTCTTCTTCCATTGCTGGATTTCAAGTTATGTTTTTATCGACATTTTGTCGATAAATTATTTTTGAGATCGGTCCGCCGCTTGTCTTCTCGCCCTGCCCCCTTTGACGCTGACGCATCGCGGCCCGCAGCGCTCCCCTTTAGTCCGCCATGTTCATGGGCAGCCAGGTGGCCAGGTCCGGGAAGGCGATCAGCAGCATCACCATCGCCACCATGATGCAGAACATCGGCAGTGCAGCACGGGCGATGTAGGACATCGGGTGGTTGGTCATGCCCTGTAAGACGAACAGGTTGAAGCCAATAGGCGGCGTGATCTGTGCCATTTCGACTACCACGACGATGAAGATGCCGAACCAGAGCACGTCGATGCCTGCCTGGCGGATCATCGGTTCCACCACGGCCATGGTCAGCACCACGGAGGAAATGCCATCCAGGAAGCAGCCGATGACGATGTAGAACACCAGCAGCGCCAGCAGCAGCTGGAACTTGGAAAGCTCCATGCCTCCGATCCATCCTGCCAGCGCGCGGGGAAGGCCGGTGAAACCCATGGAGAGCGACAGGAACGCAGCCCCGGCCAGAATGAGGGCCACCATGGCGGAGGTGCGGGTGGCGCCCATCAGGCTTTCGCCGAAGGACTTCCAGGTGAGAGATCTTTGCGCCAGCGCCAGAAGCAGCGATCCGATGACGCCGAGGGCTGCCGCTTCCGTTGCCGTGGCAAGGCCTGCATACATGGAGCCAATGACAACCACGATCAGCGCCATCACGGGCAGCAGAAACCGGGAGTTCTTCAGCTTCTCAGCCAGAGACATGACCGGTTCCGGCTTTGGATTATAGTCCTTCGAAACCTTGGAATAGACGGCGATATAACCCATGAACAGGGCGGCCAGAACGAGACCGGGAATGACACCGGCCATGAACAGGCGGGTGATGGATTCATTCGTCGTCACGCCATAGACGATCAGCGTCAGCGATGGCGGGATCATCAGGCCGAGCGTGGCCGAGCCTGCCAGTGTGCCGATGATGGTCTTTTCCGGATAACCGCGCTTGCGCAGTTCCGGAATGGTCATCTTGCCGACGGTCGTCAGCGTTGCGGCAGAGGAACCGGAGACGGCGGCAAAGACGGTGCAGCCCGCAACATTGGTATGCATCAGCCCGCCGGGCAGTCCGCCCATCCAGGGGGCAAGGCCGCGGAACATGTCCTGTGACAGGCGGGTGCGGTAGAGGATCTCGCCCATCCAGATGAACAGCGGCAGGGCCGTCAGCGTCCAGGAAGAGGAAGCGGCCCAGATCACGGTGATCATCGCGTCACCGGCCGGGCGCGAGGTGAAGAGTTCCATGCCGACATAGGCAACGCCAAGCAGGGCAAGGCCTACCCATACGCCGGTGCCCAGCAGCAGGAACAGAACGAAAAGAAAAATGACGATCGGAGCAATGGCTTCCATGGGGCTTACTCCGCGTGGGACTGTTCGCCGGTCCCGGCAGAAATGCCGGTGCGGCCGGTGACGATCACCCGGAAGAAGCTTTCAGTGAGGGCGATCGCGAGCAAGGCTGCGCCTGCGGCCATGGCCGACTGAGGGATCCAGAGCGGCGTCTGGTCCTGCCCCTGACTGATGTCATGCAGCTTGCGGGACCAGTAGACGGCTTTCACCGCATACCAGGTCAGATACCAGCCAAGCGCCGAGCCGATGGCGAGGCACCAGGCTTCAACCCAGCGCACATGCCGCCCGGCAAGGTTCAGCAGCAGTCCGACACGGATATGCGTGCCGCTTTTCAGCGCATGGGCAAAGGCAAGGAAAGATGCGGATGCCATGGCGTAGCCGGCATAATTGGCAGCGCCCGGAAAGGTGATGCCGAGCCAGCGGGCGCCCATCTGTGCAACGATGATCACAAGGATCATCACCAGGCTGACTGCCGCAAGCACTGCTCCGGCCCGGTACAGGCCATCAAGGACGCGCAGCAGCGCGTGTCCGGATCTTTCAAGCATCAGGTTCCCCTCTTCGCCATGGCGCCTGCCCCTCCTTTTTGGAAAGGTCCAGCGTTCCGGTGTCTGGCAGCACCGGCTTTTTTGCCCCTACAGACACCATGCCGGAAACCTTGCGCGCGGGAACCTGCCCTCCGCAAGACTTCGGGAATGGGCCTGTCCGGATTTGTCCGGACAGGCTGTATTCAGGGATTACTTGGCCTTGTAGGCGTCGATGACGGCCTTGCCCTTGTCACCGGCGGCGGCCAGCCAGTCGTTGGTCATGGCCTCGCCCACGGCCTGCAGGCCGGACTTGAGCTGATCGGAAGGCGGCGCCACCTTCACGCCGTTGGCGGCAAGACCCTCCAGCGTCTTGGTGGTGTAGGCAATGGCCTTTTCGAGGCCCGCTGCTTCTGCCTTCTTGCCGCAATCGGTGAAGGCGGCCTTCTGGGCATCGCTCAGGGCGGCGTAGCTGTCCTTGTTGACGAGAACTGCGTTGCGCGGCAGCCAGGCGTTCACTTCGTAGAAGTTGGTGACGCCGCTTTCCCAGAGCTTGCTGTCAAAGCCGGTGGCACCGGAGGACATCATGGACTCGGTCACGCCCGTGGCAAAGGCCTGCGGCACTTCGGCCGCCTCGATCTGCACGGCTGCCATGCCGGTCAGCTCGGCGATTTTGGACGTGGCTGCGTTATAGGCACGGAACTTCGTGCCCTTCATGTCGTCGACCGAGTTCACTTCCTTCTTGAAATAGAGGCCCTGCGGCGGCCACGGCACGGTGTAGATGAGGACGAGATTCTGCTCGTCCATCGCCTCGGCGACAGCCGGGCCTGCCGCATCCCATAGTTTGCCGCTCTCTTCAAAGGAAGTCGCCAGGAAGGGAATGCTGTCCACACCGAACAGCGGATTCTCGTTGGCATGGGCAGAAAGCAGGCGCTCGCCGATCGGCACCTGACCAGTCTGAACAGCGCGCTTGATGTCAGCGCCTCCGAAGAGCGAGCCGTTAGGATGGGCGACGATGTCGATCTCACCGCCAGTGGCTTCCTTCACGCAGGCGGCGAATTCGACTACGTTTTCCGTGTGATAATTGCTCGCCGGATAAGCCAGCGGCATGTCCCACTTTTCAGCCATAGCGGCCTGAGCCAGCGCTGCGCTGCAGACGCTGGCCAGAATGGCGGTCTTCATCATATGTCTCATCGTCAATTCCCCTCAGGTTCTGGCTCCGGGTTTATTCTTCCGTGCCGGTTGGTTTTCTTCTGTCTTGCGCCCCGGTTCTTCAGGCAAAGCGTGAAGGATCGAAGGCGGAAAGATCGGAGTTGGTTTTCTGGCCCGTCAGCATGCCAGAGACATAGCGCCCCGTCTTGGGCCCCGCCGTCAGACCGATGTGATGATGGCCGAAGGCGGCGATCACATCGCGGCAGCCGGGGACTGCGCCGATCAGCGGCAGGCTGTCGGCCGGGGCAGGGCGGTGGCCCATCCAGCGGCTGGTTTCGCGCCAGGTGAGGCCTGGCATGGCGGCACGCGCCTGCCGCTCGAGCAGCGCGAAAGGCGCCTCGCTGGGGCCTGCGTCCAGCCCGCCGAACTCGACGATGCCCGCCAGCCGGATGCGGCCTTCCATCGGCGTGACCACAAATTTCCCCGCCGTCATCATGGTCGGAGCGGCCGGCATGGCACTGGGCTCGATGAGCTCAAGGTGATAGCCCCGCTCGCTTTCCAGCGGCACGGACAGGCCCAGCTTTGCCATCAGCGGCTTTGACCAGACGCCTGTTGCCAGCACCGCCTTGCCGCAGGCGATGAAGCCATCGCTTGTCTCAAGGCCTTCCAACCCGTCCGGACCGATACGGAAATCGAAAATCTCCGCGCGCCGGAACGTTCCGCCAAGCGAGAGAAAATGCCCTGCAAGAGCCTTTACATAGCGGCCGGGATCGCTGATCCGGCCATGGTTCTTCAGCCGCACGGCAAAGCTGTTCTTCGGACTGAACAGAGGGTCGTAATCTGCAAGAGCTGTGCCTTCGATCTCGTCCCACTCGAAACCGGCCTGCCGGCGCAGGTTCCAGCCGAAACTATCGCCCTCGAAGGCGGACCTGTCCGGATAGCGGAAGACATAATCGGACGGCACCAGCCAGCGCTCGGCTTCCGTGCCGCCCGCCAGCGCCTGATGCTGGGCGAGGCTGTCGGCATTGAGCAGCGCCAGCCCCCTCGAAATCGCTTCCACCCTGTTGGCACGGCAATTGGCAAGATAACGGGTGAGGAAAGGGAGCAGTTTCGGCAGATAGGGCCAGCGCAGGAACAGCGGGCTGTCCGGATCCATCAGCATGCCGGGAGCCTTGCGCATGAGGCCCGGCACTGTCACTGGCACGATGGCGCAGGCAGCAAGCACGCCGCCATTGCCGAAGGAGGTCGCTTCGCCCGGCTCCTGCCGGTCGATCAGGATCACATCCGCACCTGAGCGGGCCAGCCAGACGGCAGTTGATACTCCGGCAATACCGGCGCCAATAACGGCAATGGGGCCGGAAGCACTCATGCCGCACCGGCCTCAAACGGCCTGCTTGTTCTTCCTGTCATGCTGCGCAGCCTCCCAACTCACAGTCCCTGCCGGGACGTTAATTGACGCCTATAAAATGTCAATAAATCATCGCTGTTTCCGCTTGTGCTGTCCTGACGAATTTGCGTGCATGGTATCAGCAGCTAATTCGCCGAAATGCGTGGGCTTTTCATGCTGGTGCATCATTGGAACGGCAAAGTGCCCGGTAAAACAGCAGAAGCATGTCGTTTCTGCCATAGCGGCCGGCCTTGGCTCTGTTGCTGAGGCATATATCTGTCAGGTAGTTTGCAGCTATGTTTGATTTTGGGATTTCGCACCGGGGAGATGTGCTGGACCAATGACAGAAAAAGAAGAAACGCAGGAACTGGCCCCGATTGGCCCGGTCGTTTCCGCCGCACATCTTGCGTCGGGCGCCATGCCGTCGCTGTCCGAGGTTGAGTTCGGCGTGACGATGATGATCAACGCCTATTACCGCTGGATGGTCCGCTGCATGGCCGCAGCCGGTGTGCCGGGAATGAGCCCGCTGGACGTCCAGGTGCTGCACTCGATCAATCACCGGGGCAGGGCAAAGACGCTGGCGGATCTCTGCCTCGTGCTGAATATCGAGGATACCTACACCGTGTCCTATGCGCTGAAGAAGCTTGAGGCAGCGAAGCTGATCGTTTCGGGGCGCCGGGGCAAGGAGAAGACGGTGGCTATCACGCCTGAAGGTGAAAAGGCCTGCCTTGAATACCGCCGCCTGCGTGAGGCGCTGCTGGTGCAGCCGGTCAAGGCCATTGGCTTTGACGAGAAGGAGCTGTCGCGTCTTGCCGCCATCCTGCGCTCTGTCTCCGGCTCCTACGATCAGGCTGCACGGGCAGCTGCGGCCATGTAATGAATGAAAGAGGCGGCCGGCCGGGAGTTTTGACCTCCGGCCGGCCGCCTGTTCTTCTGCCTATCCGGTTACAGCGAAGCGATGATCTGCTTCACCTGGCCGCAATACTGGCGGCTGCGGGCGTTCATCCGGGTGGCGAAATGACCGGCGTTGTAGCGCAGGATCGTGCCGCAGGTGTCGCCGCCGGCGCGGGCCTGAGCACCGGCCAGATAGCGCATGCCCCATTCCAGATTGGTTGCCGGATCATAGAGTGCCGACGCCTTGCCGCGGAAGCCGAGACCGCGTGCAGTGGCGGGCTTGATCTGCATGAGGCCGATTTCCCCATGGCGGCCCTTGGCACGGGCGTTGTAGTTGCTCTCCACGCGGATGACGGCGTGCGCGAGCTCAACGGAAATACCGTGGCGCTTGGCGGCAGCGGCGATCAGGTGATCATAGGCACTGTGGCCGGCGGCGCTGCGGTCATCATCGGCAGTGTTTGCGGCAGCTGCCTTGCCGCTTTCGCTGGTGCCCTGTGCCCGGGCACCAGCGGTCTTGTTCCGCTTTACGACCAAGCCATCGGGCATTTCATCCGTGACGGGGCGGAGGGCTGGCATCAGACGCCCTCCCACCATGACCAGAACCTCACGCATTTCAGGCTTTGCGTTTTCGCTGTCTGCTGCATTCGCTTCGGGAGATGGAGCCGCTGCACGGCTCTTGGCATGGCTCTCGCCGGACATCATGGTCAGGGTGAGCGCGACGGAAAAAAGGCAATAGAAAGCCCGGCGCAGGGAGTTGCGCGTCTGGGTCATGTGATGTGGCTCCGTGAATGTCTTCCGGGTGCTGCCCGCGGCTGAGGTCAATGCGGCTTGCCGCGGTTCGATAGGGGAGAAATGACCGCCAGCTTGGGCCAAAATCGGCCCGCTATCATCACGAAATGTTACGGAAATTAAGGGTAGCCCGTTAAATATTTAAGCGTTTTGTAGGTAAATTATGCAGATCTGGGCGAAAACGGGGCGCTTGTTTGGTGAGAAGCGTTCAGCCATCAAAGCGCCCGTCTTTGTCTCAGGATTTGCCCGGTATGTTGCTGTGCACAATGGCGTGCCTCCGCCGGTTGAGGTGGGCTGTTTGTGGCCGTTGCCGTGCCCCCGGATCTGCGCGTCAGAGTTCGGGCAGGGCCGTCAGCAGTTTGTGCAGCGTTGCAATGGTCGACGCGTCCGCAATGCCGTCCACCCGTTCGGGGCGGAAATGACGCTGGAAGGCGGTGACGGCTGCCTTGGTGCGGGCATCGAACTCACCCTGCACCGGCACGTCATAGCCATAGATGGCCAGCATAGACTGCAGCGCCTCGATAGGCTGCCCGCTCTCCCCCTCCTGGAAGAAACGGCCGCTGGTCACGGGAACCGGGTCCACGTGATGAGCAACGCCGCCGGCGGCCAGAACGTTCCAGGGAAAAAGTTCGCCCGGGTCTTCCTTGCGGCCGGGGGCGACGTCGGAATGAGCCAGCACCCGCCAGGGCTTCATCTGGTAGCGCAGCATGATGTCCTGGCACAGGTGCAGAACCGCTTCGACCTGTGCCTCGGGGAAGGGCCGGTAGCCCCACTCATGGCCGGGATTGACGATCTCGATGCCGATGGAGCGGGAGTTGATGTCTGTTTCGCCCTTCCAGAACGACTTGCCCGCATGCCAGGCGCGGCGCGCCTCCGGCACGCATTGCAGGACTCGGCCATCCTCATGGATGAAGTAATGGGCGGAGACTTCCGCACGCGTGTCGCACAGGCGCTGCAGCGCTTCGTCCGCCGTCTTCATGCCCGTGTAATGCAGGATGATCATGTCGATGGGCGCACCCTCGCGCCGCTCGTTATGATTGGGGGAGGGATGTACTCTGGCGGGCACGCCGCAATCAGGCTTCACACTCACAGGCCACGCTCCGAACTGATTTTGGCATAGGCCGCATTGAGGGCGGCCATACGGTCATTGGCGATGCGGACGAATTCCTGCGGTACACCGCGGGCAATCAGCACGTCCGGGTGGGTCTCGCGTACCTCGCGGCGGTAATGCGCCTTCACGTCCTCGTTGGATGCATCCGGTTGAATGCCCAGAACCGCATAGGGGTCGTTGCGGTCACGCACATGGCGGGCAACCACCTTGTTGAACTCGCGCTCATCGAGACCGAAGATCCGTGCTACCTCACGCAGAAACTCAAGCTCCTGAGTGTGGATCAGCCCGTCGGCCTTGGCGATGAAGAACAGGCCGTCAAGAATGTCGAAGAGGGTCTTGCGGTCATAGGGAAAGAGATCCGCCAGCTTTTTCGCATAGATATCGAAGCCGGCAATGTCCTGTTTGGCGAGATCAAACAGGCGCGCGACATTGCGCTCCTCACCCTCCGGGACCTCGAAAAGATTGCGGAAGGCGAGAACTTCGTCGGTAGTCACAACGCCATCTGCCTTGGCCATTTTCGCAGACAGGGCAATCATGGCGACAGTGAAACCGACCGTGGATGTCCCTTCCGGGCGGGCCAGGACGAGCTGCACCAGCCGGTCGATCAGCTGTGCGCCGCCAGACCCAATGGCCGAGCCGATGGCTGTGACGATGGCGCCAATGCTGGACCAGATGTTCACCGCGTCAGGCTCCGGGGTCGTGGTGTCGGTCTGGCCAAAGGCGGACACCGCTGCTTCTTCCCCACCCGAGTACAGGCACCTGCACCGGGCGCGCAAGCCCCTAGCGGCGCTCCTTCCGCAAAATAACGTAAGGGCATATTTTCATTCACCTGGGCTAAACCTTCATACGCGTATGCTGAAGCCGGGACATTGGTAAACAGGGTAGTCCGGACAGCTATGAAACGCACGATCAGCCGCCAGGAACTGATGGCCGCAGCAACCATGCTTGCTGTCGTGTTGACGCTGTCTCTGGGCATTTTCGTCAGCAACCGTCTTCTGTCCAGCTGGCTGGTGGGCGATGCGCTGGAATCCTCCCTGCGCAACTGGACCGAATCGGACCTGCGTCTTGATGCGCGGCAGGGGCGTGAACCGGAAGATCTGTCGAGTGCGCTGCTGCGGTTGCGCAGCTTCAGCCAGAGTTTCGTGCCGCATATTGCCGGGGTCGATGACGGCACCCTGCATATTTTCGAATTGACGCGCTTCGCAGATACCGTCACGGGGGATCTGGGCTCGTCCGCGATGCGTGCCCATGCAAGGGTTCCGCTTGTGGACGGTACTCCGGCGGACGAGAGCGGCAGCATCGTGGCCCAGGAGATACCTGCCGCGATTGTTGACGCAGGTATCAGCAGCGGGGCGGTCCGCCATGCGCTGGAACAGGCCCGGGACGGCGGTCTGCCGCGCGTTACCGTGTTCTACAGCTGGTGGGGCGCTGCGAAAGATGTGGCGCTGGTGACTGTCCCGGTTTCCGATGGCAGCACCGTGTCCTCCGTCGATCTGCTGGCGCTCGACATTGCCCCTGTTCTGGCCGGGGCGAACCGGACGGTTCTTCTGACAACGGGCCTTCTTGCCGTTCTTACCGTCAGTTCCGCTCTTGCGGTGGGCCTGCTGCTCTGGTTCCGCTACCGGGATGTGGTGCGCATCAGCCGTAATATGGAGTTTCTCGCTCACCACGATCCGCTCACCTCGCTGCCAAACCGTGCGCTGTTCAGCGCCAAGCTGACGGAAGCCCTGCGCGTGACGCACGCCAAGGCCAGCAATATGGCGGTGATCCTGATCGACGTGGACAAGTTCAAGTCGGTCAACGACACCTATGGCCACGGCACCGGCGACATTTTCCTGCAGGTGATTGCTGACCGGTTGCGCGCTGTCTTTGGCGAGCACCTTGTGGCGCGCCTTTCCGGCGATGAGTTTGCGGTGATGGTGACATCAATCTCGGACGTGGCACGGATTACCAAGCTCGCCAGCGACATGATCGCGGCAACCAAGCCTCCCTGTGTCATTGACGGTATCGAATTGCAGATTTCGCTGTCGATGGGCATCGCCCGGGCTAATGATGGCAACTGGCGCTCCTCGCGCATGCTGCATTGCGCGGATCTGGCACTCTACCGGGCCAAGCACTCCGGCCGGTCCACCTTCTTCTGGTACCAGCCGGAGATGGACGCGGAAGCGCAGCGCCGCAAGGAAGTGGAGGCCGGGCTGATCAAGGCGCTGAAATATGATCAGTTCGACCTGCTCTATCAGCCGCAGTTCTCGCTGCATGACAACACGCTGAAAGGCTATGAGGCGCTGATCCGCTGGGAGCATCCGACAAAGGGCACGATCTCTCCGGACGTGTTCATCTCGGTGGCAGAGGACACTGGCCTCATCGAAGACATCGGCGACTGGGTGCTGCGCCGTGCCTGCCGTGAGGCGGCCGAGTGGCATGACAAGACACTGCGCGTGGCCGTCAACTTCTCTCCGGCCCAGTTCAAGGCAGGCGAAACCCAGCGCAAGGTGGCCAGAGCGCTGGAGGAATCCGGCCTTGATCCGAAGCGGCTCGAGATCGAGATCACGGAAAGTCTGCTGATCGCAGACACGGATGCGGTGGTCGAGACGCTGGAGGCCATCAGCAGCATGGGCGTGACCATCGCCATGGATGACTTCGGCACGGGCTATTCCTCGCTGAGCTACCTGAACCGCTTCCCCTTCAACAAGATCAAGATCGACCGCAGCTTCATCAAGAACCTCGGCAAGGATGCGGGCACCGATGCCGTCGTCACATCGATCATCGGCCTTGGCCGGTCGCTCGACGTGCTGATCACGGCGGAGGGCGTCGAGAACCAGGACCAGGTGGTGCTGCTGCGCGCCGCCGGCTGCGATCTCGTCCAGGGCTATCTCTTTGGCCGCCCCGGTGCAGTCAAAGGCCCGGAGGTCATCGACGAACGCGCACTTCCGGCGGGCCTCGAGGAAGAGGACGGTGTCCGGGAACCTGCAGAGCAGATGGCCTGAGGGTTGCAGCGTCCTGCCAAAAGCTTCAGGCTGTGGCGCAAGTCACAGGCCAGCCTTGCACATGAGACTAGGTAATCTGATCAGTCTGCGTAAAGATGCGGGCTGATCTGCTGCATTTGCGGGCTTGCGGAGACGAATGTTGGATATGGAATTCACCCTCCTGATCGGCTTTGCGCTGGTCTTCCTGTTCGTCAGCTTCATTCTGCCACTCATCCTTTACGGCACGACCGGAGGCCTCCAGCGGCAGATCGACCTTCAGAAGCGCGAAATTTCCGCCCTGCAGCAGATTGTTACCGGCCTTCAGCGGCGGCTGGAGCTGAATGAGGCTGCCGGAAGGGCTGCGTCAGAGACAGATACCAGATCTGCGGCGCCCGATGAGCCGGAAATAGCCCCGCAACGGCCTTCTGAAGATGATGTCCCTGCAGAAACGCAGGAGCCGGAAACCTCAAGCCCGGCAGAGGGCGGCGCATCTGCAGAGGAGCCCGCGAGCGGGGAGCCTGCCCAGCCCGCACGCCCCGCAGGGCCCTTCGACGTTGCCGCGCGCACCTCTTCCGCCCGCCGAAGTGCAGCTTCCCGCCCGGCAGACGAACAGGTGGCGCAGGACGTCCGCGATGCAGCTGCAGCCCGTGAACAGCAGATCGGCGGCAAATGGACCATCTGGGTGGGCGGAATCGCGCTGGCCGCCGGTGCTGTCTTCCTCGTGCGCTTTGCGGTCGAGAACGATCTCCTCGGCCCGCTCGCCCGTATTCTGGCTGGTGCTGCGCTGGGCCTGATCCTGCTGGGGCTTGGCGAGTGGACCCGCCGCCGGCCCGGCACATTCTCCTTACCAGGCTTCTCGACGGCTAACATTCCCGCCGTTCTGACAGCAGCGGGCACGCTGGCGCTCTTCGCTGATGTCTATGCCGCCTATGCGCTGTACGATCTGATCGGCCCGGCCGGCGCCTTTGTGCTGCTGGGGGCCGTCTCGCTGCTCACCATGTTTGCCTCGCTGCTGCATGGGCCTGCACTTGCAGCGCTTGGACTTGCGGGCAGCTATGCGGTGCCCGTGCTGGTGTCTTCCGGCAGCTCACAGATCCTTCCGGCGGTCATCTATGTGCTGGCCGTCTCGGCTGCTGCGGTTGCGGTGGGGCGCATCCGGCTGTGGCTGTGGCTTGCAGGCCTTGCTGTCGCAGGTCTCTTCGGCTGGGCGCTGCTTTTCGAAATGGCGGCAGACGCCGGAGACAGGCTGCTGCTCGATCTTTATCTGGCGGGCGGCTATGCCATCACGGCCGCGGGCTTCGTCTGGCGCTTGCATGACTTTGCACCGGACAGATCCGAAAAGCCGGACTGGTATGCGACGGCCGCGCTCAGCGTTCTGGCGCTGCCTTTCCTTGGCCATGTCAGCCTGTCGGAAAGTGCTTCGCTCTTCGTTCTGGAGACGCTGCTACTAGCCGCCGTGCCGCTGGCGCTCGCCTATGGCTGCAGCGCCCTGCGCTATGCCGCCGTGGTGCCGCTGCTGGTGCAGGTGATTTCCTATGCCAGCCTTGATCTGCCACTCAGGGATCTTGGCACCTATCCGGGTGCTGTCGGCCCATTCGGTCCTGTGGTCTCGCCAGTACCTGCCGAAACGCAGGCCATGCTGTCCCGCTTCGGCATGCTGGGGCTGGTGACCGGTGCCATTCTGCTGGCTGCTGGTATTGCAGGCAGTCTGAAATCCGCCTCCCGTGCCGTCCTCGCCTCGCTGGCTGCTGCCGGAAGCCTTGCCTTGCTTGCCGCTGCCTGGTGGCGGGTGGAAGGCCTTGCAGCGTCACCGCTGTTCGCCGTGACCGGACTTGCCCTGTCCGCTGCCTTCCTGCTCCTCGGCGACCGGCTGGCCCTGCTCTTTGCCGTGCGCGGGCCGAAGGCTGGCGGTGAGGTTGCGGACACGCATCCGGGCAGTGCCGGAGCGGTGGCTGCCTGGTTCACCGGAACACTCTGCGGCCTGGCCCTGTCGATCGCCATCGTTCTGGAGGGGGGCTTCCTGACCACGGCGCTGGGCCTTCTGACGCCGGCCTTCGTGTTCGTCTATCTGCGCTACCCGGTGCTGGGCCTGCGTGTTCTGGCGCCCGTTGCGATCCTGCCTTATGTCTGCCGCCTGCTGTGGGATCCGTTCATCGCGGGCGGACAGCTCAGCATCACGCCGGTGTTCAACCAGCTTCTCTATGGCTACGGCATTCCGGCGCTGGGCCTGGTCTTTGCTGCCTGGGCGCTGACCCGCACCCGTGACGACCTGTGGGCCCGGATCCTGCAGGCGATGGCCATCGCCGGTGTCAGCATCGCGCTGGCCATGCTGGCGCTGCATGCCATTGATCCCACATTCACCTTCTACTCCGATGCCAGCCGGTTCAAGGCGGCTGCGATGATGCTCATCACTGGCGGCTCCGTGTCTCTGGGCCTGACCCGCATTCTTCCGGGCACGGATGGGGCAAGGGGCAACCTGGTGTTCTCGGGCGGAGCCATGGCCATCAGTGTGCTCGGCATTTTTGCGGGCGGGCTGGTGCTCCTAAGCGAAAACCCGCTCTGGACCGGCGCTCCGGTCGGCTACACGCCGGTGCTGAACTGGGTCACGCTCGGTTACGGCGCTCCCTTCCTGATCTACGCCTTGCTGGCCTATGCAGCGCGCCCCGTGCGCCCGGCTGGATATGTCGTGCTGGTGGGCGCGTTTGCAGGCCTTCTGGGCTTCTGCTTCGTCAATCTCACGATCCGCCATGCCTTCAGCCCGCTGATCCTCACAACCGAACCCGTGAGCGAGCTGGAAAACTACGTCTACTCCATCGTCTGGCTGGTGCTAGGCGTGGCGGGCGTGGTCATGGGGCTCTGGCGCGACAGCTTGCGCCTGCGGCAGGTGGCGGGCGCCATTGTTGCGCTGGTGGTGGTCAAGGTCTTCCTGTTCGACATGTCCTCGCTGCAGGGCGTGCTGAGGGCCTTGTCCTTCCTGGGGCTGGGCGCGGTTCTGATTGCCATCGGCTACCTCTACCAGCGCATGATTGCCCGCAAGCCACCCTCTGTATAAGGGGGCGATGGCGAGAAGCATCCTTGACCGGCTGCCTTTTCCTCCGTAAGGGGAGCCGGTCAGCTGGCCGGACGGTCGCTGCCGCAAGTGCCGAAAGGCCGCGGGGGAGGAAAGTCCGGGCTCCATGGAAACACGGTGCCGGGTAACGCCCGGCGAGGGCGACCTCAGGGAAAGTGCCACAGAAAGCAAACCGCCCCGGCCTTCGGGCAAGGGGTAAGGGTGAAAGGGTGGGGTAAGAGCCCACCGCGCGGACGGTAACGGACGCGGCACGGTAAACCCCACCGGGAGCAAAACCGAATAGGGATGGCACAGGGCCTTCGGGTCCGGGTTGGTTTCCTGGCCAGCCATCCGGGTAGGTTGCGTGAGGCGTCTGGCAACAGGCGTCCCAGATGAATGACCGTCACGTATGGAAGCTTGCTTCCATGCCTTACAGAACCCGGCTTACAGGCCGGCTGACACCTTTCCCAATCCATTGAAAAAACGCACAGCCTGCGTGCAAACCGGGGCATTTCTGCCGCCGGAAGCTTTTTATTAACCATGTTGATGTTTGTGGAAGAGTGGGCAGTTGCACAGGGGTTCAAGCCGTGGAATCCGCCTGATTCCATTGACGCCCATGCTATCCCATGTTATCCCATATTAACCCATGAAGTTGCCTCGGGTTCCATTCGAGGCAGCTGTTTTCTGGGGCTGTCCCGTGAGTGCCGGGACGCTCGGTTTCGTTTTGCAAGTTCCAGACTTTGCCAGTGCAGCAGGCGCCAGGATGGCGCGTTGAAAGGGGATCATGGCCGGCTTTGTGTCGCATTTTACCAACCGGCTTGACGCGAAGGGGCGTGTTTCGATCCCTGCGCCGTTCCGGGCCGTGCTGGCGCGCGACGGATTTGAAGGCCTTTACTGCATTGCCTCTCCCCATGCGCCTGCGGTTGATGCGGGTGGCAATGAACTGGTGAGTGAGATCGAGGGGCGCCTTTCCGCCTTTGCCAAGCTGTCGCCGGATCACGATGCACTGGCCATTGCACTCTTCGGTGCCAGCGAAACGCCGAAGATTGACTCCGATGGCCGCATCGTTCTGAGCGACATGATCCGCGAGCAGACGGGTGTAACCGATCAGATCACCTTCGCGGGTCTGGGGTACAAGTTTCAGCTCTGGGAGCCAGAGCGTTTTCGTGAGCATCGCGCAGAGGCCCAGAAGCGCGCGCTTGCGATGCTGTCGGGCATGAGCCCGGCTGCTGCGTCAGGAGGACCGGCATGACGGCGGGTCGCGCAGAAGGTCATGAGACTGAAGGCGCTGGCGGACTGGTCCGCCACGTGCCCGTCCTCCTTGACGGAGTTCTTTCGGCGCTGTCCGTAAGGCCCGGCGAGGTTGTCGTGGATGGCACCTTCGGCGCAGGCGGCTATTCCCGTGCCTTCCTTGAGGCGGGCGCAAGGGTCATTGGTGTTGACCGGGACCCGGATGCCATCGCAGGCGGTCAGGCGCTGGTGGAAGCCTCGAATGGCGCGCTGACGCTGGTGCCGGGGCGCTTTGCCGATATCGAGACGCATCTGGCGTCGCTTGGTGTCGAGGCCGTGGATGGCGTCGTGCTGGATCTGGGCGTGTCCTCCATGCAGCTGGATGAGGCTGACCGGGGCTTCTCCTTCATGCGCGACGGTCCGCTCGATATGCGCATGGAGCAGGCCGGGCCGTCGGCTGCCGATGTGGTCAACACGCTTCCGGCGCGGGATCTGACCCGGATCATCGGTCTTCTGGGCGAAGAAAAGCGGGCAGGGCAGGTTGCACGCGCCATCGAGCAGCGGAGCAAGGAACAGCCCTTCACCCGCACCGGTGATCTTGCCGCGCTGATCGAGAAGGTCGTCGGGCGCTCGCCGAAGAAGATGCACATCCATCCTGCGACGCGCACGTTTCAGGCGCTGCGCATCTATGTGAATGGCGAGCTGCATCAGGCCGCATCCGTTCTGGGGGCGGCGGAAAAGGTTCTGCGCCCCGGCGGGCGGCTGGTGGTTGTCAGCTTCCACAGCCTGGAAGACCGGATTGTGAAGAAGTTCTTTGCCGACCGCACACGCACGCGCGGTGGCGGCTCCCGGCACATGCCGGAAGAAGACGTGCCGCCGGCAACTTTCGAGCTGGTGGTCAAGGGTGGCCAGGAGCCGGACGAGAGCGAGACGCAGGCCAACCCCCGCGCCCGCTCGGCCCGCCTCAGGGCTGGGCGCCGGACCGGCGCGCCGGCACGTGATCTGGATATTCACGCCATTGGCGTTCCGCACCTGGCGGAATTCAAGGGACTTGGAGGCTGAGTGATGGTGAGCCGTTATCTCAATATCATCTGCGTCCTTGCTGTGCTGACGAGCGCAGGTGTCGTTTACGACATGAAGATGAAGGCCGAGCACACGTCCGAATATGTGGCGTCGCTCAAGGTCAAGATCGACGAGGAGCACGAAGCCATTCGCGTGCTGCGCGCCGAGTGGAGCGTTCTCAATCAGCCAGCCCGTATGCAGGGGCTGACCGAGCGCTATGATGAGGTTTTGAAGCTTCAGGAGATGGATCCGGGAAAGCAGATCGTGCAATTGCAGGATCTGCCGATGCGGCCCGTCATGCTGCCACCCGTTGGCGGAGAGGCTCCGCTTGATGGCTTCGCGGCCTTGCGGGAACCTGCCACCACCTCATCCATCCGATAGGAGTGCTGCAATGACAATGGCAAGCGAGCCCGCTTCCTTCCTGCAGTTCCAGCGCAGCCAGCCGCGTGCGGCGGTGCGTCCTGCCTATGGCTCGGTGTCCACCAGCACCGTCAAGACCCGCATCTATTTTGCTATGGCGGCATTCGCCATGCTCTATGCCGTGATTGGCGCCCGGCTCGTGCATCTGGCGCAGATGGAAGAGGCGCCTAACGCAGCTTTCATCTCTGCGCAGGATTCAATTGCAGCCTCCCGGCCGGATCTTGTCGACCGCAATGGAGAAATTTTGGCGACCGATATCAAGACGGCCTCTATCTATGCCGAGCCGCGCAAGATCATTGACGTGGATGAAGCTCTGGAAGGCATCGGCAGCGTTTTTCCGGAGTTGAACAACGAGAGCATGCGCAAGCGGCTTGCAAGCCGCGCAGGCTTTATCTGGCTGAAGCGTGAGGTTTCCCCCGCCCAGCAGCAGGCTATTCACCGGCTTGGCATTCCGGGCATTGGCTTTCTTTGGGAAAAGCAGCGCTTCTATCCGGGCGGGCCGCTGGCGTCACACATTGTCGGCTCCGTGAACATCGACAATCAGGGCATTGCGGGCCTTGAGAAGCACCTCGACGACTCCTGGCTGTCCGAACTGCAGAAGCTTGGCTTTGCGACGGACCGTTCGCTGGAGCCCGTGAAGCTGGCGCTTGATTCCCGTGTCCAGTTTGTCGTGCGCGATGAACTGGTCAAAGGTGTCGAACGCTATCACGCGATTGCGGGTGTTGGCATCGTTCTTGACGTGCACACGGGCGAAGTTGTCGCCATGTCGTCCTATCCGGACTACGATCCGAACGACCGTGCTCAGGCCCTGGACAAGGACCGCCTGAACCGCGCCACAGGTGGCGTCTTCGAGATGGGGTCCGTCTTCAAGACCTTCACTTTCGCCAGCGCGTTCGATTCGGGCAAGGTCGGCATGAACGACAGCTTCGATGCGAGCCGCCCAATCCGGGCTGGTGGGCGTACGATCAACGATTTCCACGGAAAAAACCGGATCCTTTCGGTGCCGGAAGTCTTCATTTACTCGTCCAATATCGGCACTGCCAAGATGATGCTGACGACGGGTGTCGACTATCAGCGTGAATTCTACACACGCCTTGGCCTGACGGACCGCCAGTCCAACGAGCTGCCGGAAAATGCAGCTCCGCTGCTGCCCCGCCGCTGGGGTGAACTGGCCGCCATCACCGCATCCTTCGGTCACGGTATTTCGGTGACGCCGATGCAGACGGCAACGGCTGCGGCCGCGCTGGTCAATGGCGGCTACCTGATCCCGCCGACCTTCCTGCCGCGGGATGAGATCGCAGCCAAGTCACTGGGCAAGCAGGTGATTTCCGAAGAGACCAGCCGCAAGATGCGCTATCTTTTCCGCCTCAACGTTGTACAGCCCGGGGGATCGGGCAAGCGTGCGGAGGTGCCTGGCTACATCGTTGGCGGCAAGACGGGAACGGCTGAAAAAGTCGAGAATGGCCGCTATGTTTCCAACAAGCGCCGAAACTCTTTCCTGTCTGCTTTCCCTATGGATGATCCGCAGTATGTGGTGCTGGTGGTGCTCGATGAGCCGAAGCCGGAGAAGCCGGGCCTGCCTGCAACCGCTGGCATGAACACGGCGCCGATGGTGGGCAGCATCATCCGCCGCGCAGCGCCGATGCTTGGCATCATGCCGAAACAGACTGATGGGACAAAGGCACTCGAAGTATCTTATTGAGACGTGATCAAAGCGCCGGAGCGGAACGTCAGGGTCGCAGCTGAAAAAGGGTTCCGCACCGGCTTGTGACGGCGCACTACCGGATTTGGCAGACAATGCAGCTAGGAACACTTGCGGCGGGCACAGGCATCGCCGTTCCTGATGATACCCTCGTGATCGGGGGATTGACCTCGGACAGCCGGGCGGCTGGGCCGGGCTTTTTGTTTTTTGCCCTTGGCGGCGTACAGGCTCACGGCGCACGTTTTGCCGCAAAGGCGGTGGAGCAGGGCGCGGCCGCTGTTCTGACCGATGCAGAGGGCGCGGCGCTGATCGAGGCTGATGGCGGTTTGGCGGCACCTGTGATCGTTGCACCAAATCCGCGTCTGGCCCTTGCGAAGATGGCGGCCCGCTTCCATGGCCGTCAGCCGGAAACCATGGTCGCTGTCACAGGCACCAGCGGCAAGACTTCGGTTGCCTATTTCGTCCGTCAGATCTTCCAGCGCTGCGGCCACAATGCTGCGAGCCTGGGCACGCTTGGCACGGTGACGGCCTCCGGCACCAGCTACGGCGGCTTGACGACGCCGGATCCGGTTTCGCTGCATGCGGAACTCGCAAAGCTGGCCGATGCCGGTGTCACTCATGCCGCAATGGAAGCGTCCAGCCATGGGCTTGACCAGTACCGGCTCGATGGGGTGGAACTGGTGGCCGCCGGGTTTACCAACCTTGGCCGTGATCACATGGATTATCACGCCACCGAGGAAGAGTATCTGCAGGCCAAGTTGCGGTTGTTCCGCGAGTTGCTGCCTTCGGGGGGGACCGTGGTCGTGGATCCGGCGCAAAACAAGGCGAACCGGGTGCTGGCGCTGGCCGCCGAACGGGGCCTGCGCGTGCTGACTGTTGGCGATCGTGGCAAGGACTTGCATCTGCGCAACGTGCAATACAGCGGGTTCAGCCAGGTTCTGACGATCGACACGCCTCGCGGCGAGTACAAAGTGTCGCTGCCGCTTGCCGGTCATTTCCAGGTGTCCAACGCGCTCGTTGCTGCCGGTCTTGCGATTGCCGCGGGTGAGGCGCCGGGAGCTGTCATGCGTGCGCTTGAGGCGCTGGAAGGCGCTCCGGGCCGTCTGGAACTGGTGGGCCGCAAGGACAATGGCGCCCTCTGCTTTGTTGATTATGCCCACAAGCCGGATGCCGTGGATAACGCTCTTGCGGCGCTGCGCCCCTTCACCAAGGGGAAGCTGGTCGTGGTCATTGGCGCAGGTGGTGACAGGGATGCTGGCAAGCGCCCGCTGATGGGCGAAGCTGCCAGCCGCCGCGCGGATGTGGTGATCGTCACAGACGACAATCCGCGTACGGAAGATCCTGCGCTCATTCGCAAGGCCGTAAAGGCAGGCGCACCGGGCGCACTTGAGATCGGTGACCGTGCGGAAGCCATCGCAACGGCTGTTTCCATGCTGGAAAGCGGGGATGTGCTGTGCGTGGCCGGCAAGGGACATGAAACGGGCCAAATCATCGGCAAGACGGTGCACCCCTTCTCGGATCATGATGCGGTTCGCACCGCGCTTGCACAAGGAGCCCGGCCATGAGCGCACCGCTCTGGACCCTAGATGCCTTTCTGGCCGCAACGCGCGGCGAGGCCCGCGGTGCGCCGCAGGCCGAAATTACCGGCATTTCCATCGATAGCCGGACCATCATGCCCGGCGAGGCATTTGTCGCCATCGTTGGTGACAGGCTCGATGGGCACGACTATGTGGCCAGGGCGCTGGAAGCGGGCGCCTCACTGGCGCTTGTGGCGCGTCACAAGCTGATAGACCTGCCGGAGGATGGCCGTTACGTGGTGGTGGATGACCCGCTTGAGGCCTTGCGCGATCTTGGCCGCGCGGCCCGGGCCCGCACCAGCGCCCGGATCGTTGCGGTTACCGGTTCTGTGGGCAAGACCGGAACCAAGGAAGCGCTGCGCCTCGCGCTTGGCCGTTCCGGCAAGGTCCATGCCTCGGCTGCGTCCTTTAACAACCATTGGGGCGTGCCATTGACTCTGGCGCGCATGCCGGAAGACACCGAGTTCGGTGTTTTTGAAATCGGCATGAACCACGCGGGCGAGATCACGCCGCTGGTTCAGATGGTGCGCCCGCATGCGGCGATCATCACCACGGTGCAGGCCGTGCATCTGGAGTTTTTCGGCTCGGTTGAGAAGATCGCCCAGGCCAAGGCCGAGATCTTTCTCGGGCTGGAGCCGGGTGGCCTTGCCATTCTCAACCGCGACAATGATCAGTTCGATCTGCTGACGTTCCTGGCCAAGACGGCTGGTGTCGAGCGTATTCAGACCTTTGGTGAGGCCGAGGGGTGCGACGCGTTTCTGGAAGATTACGCGGTGCAGACCGGTTCTTCCTCCATTCAGGCGCAGGTGCTCGGGCACGAGATCACGTACAAGATCGGCGCGCCGGGCAAGCATCTTGTCCGCAACAGCCTCGCCGTGCTGCTGGCTGTCTGTGAGCTGGGGGCGGATCTGGCGCTTGCAGGCCTTGCGCTGGCGGACCTCTCTGCGCCCAAGGGGCGAGGCGCTCAGACACGGTTGAAGCTGCCTGGTGGCGGCGAGGCCGTACTCGTGGACGAGAGCTACAACGCCAATCCTGCTTCTATGCGGGCAGCCCTCAGCGTGCTGGCCGGCATGCAGCCGGCAGCTCCCGGACGCAAGATTGTGGTGCTGGGCGACATGCTTGAACTGGGCACCGCGAGCGAGCAGCTTCATGCGGACCTGCTTGGGCCGGTAGAGGAAAGCGGCGCGGATCTGGTCTATTGTGCCGGTCCGTTGATGCATGCCCTCTGGAACCGGTTGCCAAGGGAGAAGCGCGCCGTCTATGCGGAACAATCGTCGGCACTGACCGAGCGCCTCAAGGATGAGCTGCGCGCTGGCGACATCATCATGATCAAGGGGTCTCTCGGGAGCCGTATGGGCCCCCTTGTGGAGGCGCTCAAGCAGGAATATCCCGCAGCGGATGAAATGGCTTCGGCCTGAGGAATCCAAATGTTCTATCTTCTCGGTGAGCTGTCCGGCCAGATTTCTGCGCTGAACGTCTTCAAGTACATCACGTTCCGCACGGGCGGTGCCATCATGACGGCGCTGTTCTTCGTGTTTCTGTTCGGGCCGCGCATCATTGCCGGTCTGCGCCTGCGCCAGGGCAAGGGCCAGCCCATCCGTGAAGACGGGCCGCAGAGCCACCTTCTGACCAAGAAGGGTACCCCCACCATGGGCGGGTTGATGATCCTGTCCGGCCTCATCGTGTCCACCCTGTTGTGGGCAGACCTGCGCAATCCCTATGTCTGGATCGTGCTGTGGGTCACTGTCGGCTTCGGTGCCATCGGCTTTTATGATGACTATCTGAAGGTGACGAAGGCCACCCACAAGGGCTTCAGCGGCAAAGCGCGCCTCGGCATCGAGTTCCTCATTGCCGGTGGCGCAGCTCTCGCCGTGACGATGCTGGACACAGGCACCTTCGCCACGTCCATCTCCTTTCCTTTCGTGAAGGACCTGCTGCTCAACCTGGGCATTTTCTTCATTCCCTTTGCCGCCTTCGTCATTGTCGGTGCGGGCAATGCGGTGAACCTTACGGACGGCCTGGACGGGCTGGCCATCGTGCCGGTGATGATCGCTTCGGCCACATTTGCGCTCATAGCCTATCTGTCGGGCAACGCGGTCTTTGCCGAGTATCTGCAGATCCACCACGTGCCCGGAACGGGCGAGCTTGCCGTCATCTGCGGCGCCGTGATTGGTGCAGGGCTTGGCTTCCTCTGGTTCAATGCTCCCCCAGCCGCCATCTTCATGGGCGATACGGGCTCACTCTCCCTTGGCGGCATGATCGGCGCGATTGCAGTCGTCACCAAGCACGAAATCGTGCTGGCCATCGTTGGCGGGCTGTTCGTGCTGGAGGCTGTCTCCGTCATCGTGCAGGTTGCCTCCTTCAAGCTGACCGGCAAGCGTGTGTTCCGCATGGCGCCGATCCATCATCATTTCGAGCAGCTGGGCTGGACCGAGTCCCAAGTGGTGATCCGTTTCTGGATCATCGCCGTGGTTCTCGCGCTCGTCGGCCTTGCCACTCTGAAGCTGCGGTGAGGCGGTCATGATCCCGGTCACCTGCTTCAAGGGAAAAAAGGTAGCGCTCTTCGGGCTTGGCGGTTCGGGCCTTTCCAGTGCGCTTGCGCTGAAGGAAGGCGGGGCGCATGTCATCGTCTGGGACGATGCGCCTGCGCGCAATGATCTTGCCCGCTCCAAAGGCCTTGAAGCCCGCGATCTCGCCGAGCTCGACTGGAAGGGCATCTCTGCCCTGGTGCTGTCTCCCGGTGTGCCGCTGACCCATCCCGAGCCGCACTGGACGGTGGGTCTGGCACGCGAAGCGGGTGTCGAGGTCATCGGCGACATTGAGCTGTTCTCGCGTGAGCGTGCGCTAGTCTGCCCGGATGCCCCGGTCATCTGCATCACCGGCACCAATGGCAAGTCCACCACAACGGCACTGACGGCGCATCTGCTGAAGTCGATCGGCCGGGATGTGCAGATGGGCGGCAACATCGGCACGCCGGTGTTCGACCTCGCCCCTCTTGCGGCCCACAGGCATTATGTCATCGAGTGCTCGTCCTATCAGATCGATCTTGCCCCGGGTCTCGCGCCGACGGCCGGCATTCACATGAACCTGTCGCCGGATCATCTCGACCGGCACGGGACCATGGAGAATTATGCCGCGATCAAGGAGAAGCTGGTTGCTGCCAGCCGAACGGCCATCGTCGGCGTGGACGACGACATGAGTGCTGCCATCGCTGACCGGCTGGACGCTGCCGGGCACGACGTGCGGCGCATCTCGGGGTACCAGACTCAGACCCATGGCGTCTTTGCCCGTGAGGGCCTGCTGGTCTGTGCGGACAAGGGCGTGGAAACCGTCATTGCCGATCTGTCGCGCGCGCCGTCGCTTCGCGGCCAGCATAATGCCCAGAACGCTGCGGCAGCCTGTGCCGCGCTGCTGGCACTTGGCGTGATGCCGCAAGAACTGGCGGCGGGTCTGGAGAGCTTCCCCGGCCTCAAGCACCGGATGCAGATCATCGCCCGGCATGAGGGCACGCTGTTCGTCAATGACAGCAAGGCAACCAATGCGGATGCTACGGCCTGGGCGCTGGCGAGCTATCCGCGGCTTTACTGGATCGCGGGCGGCAAGCCGAAGGCAGGCGGCATCGAACCGCTCGGTGAATTCTTCCCGCGCATTGTGCGGGCCTATCTGATCGGTGAGGCGGCCGAGGAGTTTGCCCGCACGCTGGACGGCAAGGTGCCCTACGAGATCAGCGGTACGCTGGACGTTGCCGTGCAGCGGGCGGCGGCGGATGCCGCGCTCGACCCGCAGGCCGAGAAGGTGATCATGCTGTCTCCGGCCTGCGCCTCATTCGACCAGTATCCGAATTTCGAAGTGCGTGGTGATGCGTTTGCCGAAAGCGTCCGGGCCCTGCTGGCGGTGCCGGAAAAGACGGAGGATGCCTGATGGTTTCTCGCGCTGATCGTGGTGTGCTGGCCGAGTGGCTGTGGACGGTAGACCACATCCTTCTCGCGCTGTTCGTCCTGCTCATGATCGGCGGCGTCGTGCTGTCCTTTGCGGCCAGTCCCCCCGTGGCCGAGCGCATCGGTGTGGAAAGCTATTACTTCGTCAAGCGGCAGGCCATGTTCCTGCCGCTGGCGGTCGTCGTGCTGTTCGGTGTCTCGCTGATGTCGCCGCGGATGGTGCGCCGGGGGGCCTTGCTGCTCTTTTGCGTGTCGCTTGCGCTTCTGGTTGCGACGCTCTTCGTCGGCGCCGAAGTGAAGGGCGCCCGCCGCTGGATCAACATTGCCGGTTTCTCGGTGCAGCCCTCCGAATTCCTCAAGCCTGCCTTTGTCGTGCTGGTCGCCTTCCTGCTGTCGGAAAGCGGCCGCCGCCGCGAAGTGCCGGGCATGGTTCTGTCCGCCCTGCTTTTCGCCATGTGCGCGGCGCTGCTGGTGGCGCAGCCCGACTTCGGCCAGACCATGCTGATCGGCCTGGTCTGGGGCGGTTTGTTCTTCATGAACGGACTGCCGTGGATCGCCATCATCGGACTGGGCGGAGTGGGCGTTGCCGGTCTCGCCTCGGCCTATTTCCTGCTGCCGCACGTGACAACGCGTGTAAACAGGTTCCTCGATCCGGAGTCCGGCGACACCTACCAGATCGACCGCGCCCGCGAGGCCTTTCTCTCGGGCGGCTGGTTCGGCAAGGGGCCGGGAGAGGGCATCGTCAAGCGTGGCCTGCCGGATAGCCACACCGATTTCATTTTCGCGGTGGTGGCGGAGGAATTCGGCATCATCGTGTGTATGCTGCTCGTTTCCATCTTTGCTTTCATCATCTTGCGGGGGCTGCGCAACGCCGGCCGGGATCAGGATGCCTTCTCACGCCTGGCGACTGCGGGCCTGACGATCATGTTCGGCCTGCAGGCAACCATAAATCTGATGGTGAACCTGAACCTCATGCCTGCCAAAGGCATGACGCTGCCTTTCATTTCCTACGGCGGCTCCTCGCTGCTTTCGACGGCGCTGACGGCTGGTTTCATCCTGGCCCTGTCGCGCCGCAAGCCGCGGCCGCTGCACAGTGACAGCGTGACGGTGGCCCGTGTGCCGACGTCGCAGCTCATTCAGCCGGGTATCCAATGAGCAAGACCATTCTCCTGACTGCCGGCGGCACCGGTGGTCACCTGTTCCCTGCCGAGGCGCTGGCGCATGAGCTGGTGCGGCGGGGCTGGACCGTGGATTTGGCGACGGACGAGCGGGCCGACCGCTACGGCACCAGCTTTCCGGCGCGGGAGGTGCATATCATTGCCTCGGAAACCCTGCGCTCGAAGTCGCCGGTTGCCGTTCTTAAAACGGTCCTGAGCCTCGCACGCGGCACGCTGCAGGCCCGCCGTGTCATCCGGCAGATCAGGCCTGCCGTTGTCGTCGGCTTTGGCGGCTATCCGACTTTTCCGCCGATGATGGCAGCGCGGCTGACGGGCGTGCCGTCGATCCTGCATGAGGCCAATGCCGTTATGGGCCGGGCCAACCGGATGCTGGCCAAGGGTGTTACCCGTGTGGCTACCAGCCTGACGCTGGTCAATCCGGATGCAGCGCTGGCCCCGAAGATCCGGGAGACCGGCAATCCGGTGCGCCCGCCGGTGGTGGAAGCTGCCAGCGTGCCCTATGCGGTGCCACAGGCAGGCGGCGTGTTTCACCTGCTGGTGTTCGGCGGCTCGCAAGGTGCACGTTTCTTCTCCGACGTGATGCCGGAGGCGATGAAGCTCCTGTCCCCGGAGCATCGCGCCCGCCTTAAGCTGGTGCAGCAGTGCCGTCCGGAGGATCTGGACCGGGTGAAGGGTGCATTCGAAGCGCTTGGCCTGTCTGCCGAGCTTGCGCCATTCTTCCGCGACATGCCGGCGAGGATTGCTGCGTCCCAACTTGTTATCTGCCGCTCCGGTGCTTCGTCCGTTAGCGAATTGTCCGTCATTGGCCGCCCGTCGATCCTCGTGCCGCTGCCCAATGCGCTGGATCAGGACCAGAGCAACAATGCCCGCGTGCTGGAAGCGGCAGGCGGGGCCTGGCCGGTGGCGCAGAAGGACCTGACGCCGCAGCGCCTTGCCGCAGAACTCACCCGGCTCATGGATGAGCCATCCACCCTTCAAGCCGCCGCCGCCGCCGCGCGCGGGCAGGGCAAGCCCGATGCGGTTGCCCGCCTTGCCGATCTGGTGGAAGAGACCGCAGGCTTCAACACGATAGACAAAGGAGACCGCGCATGAAGATGCCGCGTGAATTGGGCCCGGTGCATTTCGTAGGCATCGGGGGCATCGGGATGAGCGGCATTGCCGAAGTGCTGCACACGCTCGGCTACACGGTTCAGGGCTCGGACATGTCCGAGAGCGCCAATGTGCTGCGCCTGCGCGAGAAGGGCATTCCGGTCTTCATCGGCCACAAGGCGGAAAACCTGGGCGGGGCTGAAGTTCTGGTCGTCTCCTCCGCGATCAAGCGTGACAATCCGGAATTGATCGCCGCCCGCGAGAAGCTGATCCCGGTGGTCCGCCGCGCCGAGATGCTGGCCGAGCTGATGCGCTTCAAGCAGGCGATCGCCATCGGTGGTACCCACGGCAAGACGACGACCACCTCGCTGGTGGCGGCGCTGCTGGAAGCGGGCGGCATGGACCCGACCGTGATCAACGGCGGCATCATCAACGCCTATGGCACCAACGCCCGCATGGGTGATGGCGAATGGATGGTGGTGGAAGCGGACGAAAGCGACGGCACTTTCGTCAAACTGCCCGCCGATATCGCCATCGTCACCAACATCGATCCGGAGCATCTGGATCACTATGGCGACTTTGCCGGGGTGCGCGCGGCCTTCCGGCACTTCGTCGAGAACGTGCCCTTCTATGGCTTTGCCGTGATGTGCCTCGACCACCCGGAAGTGCAGACGCTCGTCGGTCAGATCGAGGACAAGCGCATCGTCACCTATGGCGCCAACCCGCAGGCGGATGTGCGCTTTGCCGATGTTTCTATCGCGGGTGGCAAGTCCCGCTTCCGTGTCATCCTGCAAAACCGCCGTTCAGGCGAGAGTGAAGTGATCGATGATCTGGTGCTGCCCATGCCGGGCCTGCACAACATCTCCAACGCGACCGCTGCTATTGCGGTTGCGAACCGGCTGGGTATCTCAGCCGATGCCATCCGCAAGGGGCTGGCCGGGTTCGGCGGCGTCAAGCGCCGCTTCACCCACACGGGAACCTGGAATGGTGCTGAGTTCTTCGATGACTATGGCCACCACCCGGTGGAAATCCGCGCCGTGCTGAAGGCAGCGCGTGAATCGGCGAAGGGCAGGGTGATCGCCGTGGTGCAGCCGCACCGCTACTCCCGCCTTGCAAGCCTGTTCGAGGACTTCTCGACCTGCTTCAACGACGCGGACACGGTGATCGTGGCCCCGGTCTATGCCGCAGGCGAGCAGCCCATCGCGGGTATTGACCGGGACAGCCTCGTCTCCAACCTCAAGACCCACGGCCACCGTTCGGCCATTGCGCTGGAGGGGCCGGAGGCGCTCGCCGGTGTCATCGCTGACCTTGCCAAGCCGGGCGACTATGTGGTTTGCCTCGGGGCAGGCAACATCACCCAGTGGGCGCATGCGCTGCCGGGCCAGCTTGCAGCCCTTGGCAAGGGAGAGGGGGCGTGAGTTTCCCCGATCTTCTGGCAAGCCTCGGCTCACGGTTCGAGGGGCTGCGCGGCAAGCTGACGGCCAATCAGCCGCTGTCCGCCGTCACCTGGCTGCGGGCAGGTGGACCTGCACAGCTTCTGTTCCAGCCTGCGGACGAAGAGGATCTGGCGCAGTTCCTGTCCGTGTTGCCGGAAGAAATCCCGGTTCTGACCATCGGCCTTGGCTCCAACCTGCTGGTGCGGGACGGGGGCATTGAAGGCGTGGTGATCCGTCTTGGCGCACGCGGCTTCGGCGCTGTCGAGGTGCTGGACGGCGGGCGCATCCGTGCGGGTGCTGCCGTGCCGGACAAGCGGCTGGCGGAAGCGGCAGCAGATGCCGGTATCGGTGGCTTTGCCTTCTACACCGGCATTCCCGGCGGCATCGGCGGCGCGCTGCGCATGAATGCCGGCGCCCATGGGACCGAGACATGCAACCGTCTGGTGGAAGCCACCGCCATTGACCGCCGGGGCGCGCGCCAGGTGCTGACCAATGCGGACATGGGTTACAGCTACCGTCACAGTTCAGCTGATCCCGGCTTGATCTTCACCAGTGCGGTCTTTGAAGGCCCGGTCGAGGAGGAGGCGAAGATCCGTACCGAGATGGCCGAGGTCGTGGCTCACCGCGAGCAGGCACAGCCGATCCGCGAGAAGACCGGCGGCTCCACCTTCAAGAATCCTCCGGGCCATTCCGCCTGGAAGGTGATCGACGCTGCCGGATGCCGCGGGCTGACCGTGGGCGGGGCGCAGATGTCGGAGATGCACTGCAACTTCATGATCAACACCGGCACAGCGACCGGCCACGATCTTGAGCTTCTGGGCGAAACCGTCCGCCGCCGTGTGCGAGAGCATTCGGGCGTCGAGCTCGAATGGGAAATCAAGCGCCTCGGCCAGTTCATCCCGGGTGAGGAAATCACTCCGTTCCTGGATTGAGGGGCGGATAGAGGCGAAGCCCAAAGCATATTCCGGGAACCGCCTCTTGACCGTGAATGACTGGCTCAAGAACAGAGAATCCATGACGGGTCCCGGCTGAAGGCCGGGACTGTGCGGAGATTGTGTTTCTTTTGGGAGGCAGTTCAATCGGGGCTGACTGAGCCACCGAACACTGCCAAAGCATTTCCACCGTGCTGTCCCGGCCTTGTGCCGGGACCTGTCAGGGGGGGCGGTGCGTGCCCGCTTTCTGCAGCCGGATGTTGCTGCGCCTGCCGGACATATGGGGGCTTTTGGTTGTATTTTTCTGATTTGCCGCCAGAAAAATTGCAGTTTCTGACGGCCTCCCGCGCGCAGCTCATGCCCCGGCCAGGATTTCCACAGCCTCAGCCCTGTGCATGTTGCTTTTGAATCACACTGTGCAGGCCACAAGACGTTAATGCATTCCTTAACGGCTTGGTTAACGTTTCCTTACCAATTTGGGCAGCATCTTATGGGCTCACATTTGTCTGAGTGAGTCGGTGGAAATGACGGGTAAGCATGTCGCGGTACTGATGGGCGGGTGGGCGAATGAGAGGCCGGTGAGCCTTTCATCCGGTAACGCCTGCGCCGATGCGCTGGAAGCGCGCGGTTTCAAGGTGTCGCGCGTGGATGTTGACCGTTCCATCGCCGCCCGTCTGGCCGAGCTGAAGCCGGATGTGGCCTTCAATGCCCTGCATGGCCCCTTCGGCGAGGATGGCTGCATTCAGGGTCTGCTTGAGATCATGAACATCCCCTACACGCATTCCGGCGTGATGGCCTCCGCCCTTGCCATGAATAAGGTGAAGGCCAAGGCGGTGCTGGCAGCGCATGAGGTGCCGGTGACAGAGCATCTGATCATCAACCGGCGGGAAGTGGGTAATGAGCACCCGATGCGCCCGCCCTATGTGATCAAGCCCATTAACGAAGGTTCCAGTTTCGGCGTGCTGATCGTTAAGGAAGATCAGGCGTATCCGCCGCAGGAGCTGACGCGTGACGATTGGCCATATCCGGACACAATGATGTGCGAGACCTACATTCCTGGCCGCGAGCTGACCTGCGCGGTGATGGGAGATGAGGTGCTCGGGGTTATCGACATTGTGCCAAAAGGGCACGGTTTCTACGATTTTGAAGCGAAATATGCGGAAGGTGGCTCTGTGCACATCCTTCCTGCAAAACTTTCACCCTTTATTTACCAAGAAGTACAGAAACTTACCTTAACAGCGCATCGTGCGCTCGGCTGCCGGGGTGTTTCGAGGGCGGATTTCCGCTTCGATGAGCGTCCTGACGGGTCGGGAAGGCTGATTTGCCTGGAAGTTAACACTCAACCCGGAATGACCCCAACCTCGCTGGTTCCCGAGCTTGCCGCCTATGCCGGGCGTGATTTCGGGGATCTCGTCACCTGGATGGTGGAGGACGCAAGTTGCTGTCGCTGAGGCGCAAAGCCGAGATGGTAAGTGCTTATCCGCTTGAAGCGGAGCTGGCGCCGCGCGGGCGTGGTGTTCCGCGGCTGCGGCGCCGTCCTGTCTGGCGTCAGGCCGGCTGGATCGCCGATTTGCCCCGTTGGACTGGCACTGTTTCTGCTGTGGCCTTCCTGGCTGTCACCATCACGTATGGTGTCATTCTGGGAGGTCACGGGCGCATGGTGGCGCAGTCCCTGATCAGTGCTGCCGGGTTTGGCGTTGAGACGGTGAAGCTGTCTGGTCAGCGTGAAGTTGCCGAGTACCAGATCCTGGATGCTCTCGCGCTGGAGGAAGGTGATTCGCTGGTGCTGTTCGATGCGGATGCTGCGCGCGAGCGCTTGAAGCAGAACCCTTGGGTCAAGTCCGCGTCGGTGATGAAGCTCTACCCGAATACGGTAAAGGTCACGATCGACGAGTGGGTGCCCTACGCTCTCTGGCAGCGGGGCAATGCGGTCTCAATCGTGACCGAGCAGGGCGAAGTGATCACTGATGACGTGGATGGCCGCTATGCCAATCTGCTGCTCGTGGTGAATTACGGCGCCCAGACCCGTGCGGGGGAAATCCTCAAGGCCCTCGAGAACGAGCCGGAACTGCGCCCGCGTGTGCGCGCCGCTTATCTCATCGGCCAGCGCCGGTGGGATCTCATGCTCGAGAACGGCATCACAATCCGCCTTCCGGAAGAAGATCCGGCGAAGGCTCTGGCTGCTTTGGTGAAGATGGACAAGGAAAGTGCCATTCTGGCCCGTGACATTGCGGCCATCGATCTGCGCCTGCCGGACCGGGTGGTGGTGCGGTTGACGGATGAGGCCGCGCAGCGCCGCCGCGATGCGCTAGATGGCAACAAGAAAGTTGCAAGAGGGGGTGCCAACACATGAGCCGCACCGGTTCCACCCTCTACCTGCCGCGCATGCGCCCCCTTCCGGGGCGCCGCGCCGTTGTCATGTCCGTGCTGGACGTTGGCTCCACCAAGATCTGCTGCCTCATCGCCAAGCTGACCCCGCGCGGCGAAGGTTCTGTGCTGGCTGGGAGATCCCATGCCATCGAGGTTCTGGGCTACGGCTACCAGCGCTCGCGCGGGATCAAGTCCGGCGTGGTGGTGGACATGGATGCCGCAGAACAGGCGATCCGGCTCGCCGTGGATGCGGCCGAGCGCATGGCCGGCGTGACGGTTGAATCCGTCATCGCCAATGTCAGCTGCGGCCGCCTGCAGAGTGAGATCTTCAGCGCCACCGTGCCGCTGGCTGGCGATGCGGTGAGCGAAGCTGATATCCAGCGTGTTCTGGTTGCCGGCTCCTCGCACACAGTCATGGAAGGGCGCGCAGTCAATCATGCGCTGCCGATCTCCTATTCGCTGGACGGCAACCGTGGCATCCGCGATCCGCGCGGCATGCTGGGCATGAAACTGGGCGTCGACATGCAGGTCGTCACCACGGAGGTGCCGCCGGTCCGCAATCTCGAGCTTTGCATCAACCGTGGCCATCTGCATGTGGAAACGCTGGTGGCAACGCCTTATGCCAGCGGCCTGTCGACCATTGTGGATGACGAAGCCGAGCTGGGCGTTGCCTGCGTCGATATGGGCGGTGGAACCACAACGCTGTCCGTCTTCGTCGAGGGGCAGATGGTACATCTGGACGCGATCGCTGTCGGCGGCCAGCATGTGACGACAGACATTGCGCGTGCCTTTGCCATGCGCCTTTCGGACGCAGAGCGTCTGAAGACCCTTCATGGCTCGGCCCTGCCGACCAGCGTGGATGACCGTGAGATGCTCACGATCCCGCCGGTGGAAGGTGACCTGCCGCATCAGATCCCGCGTTCGTCCCTTATCCGGGTCGTGCGTCCGCGGGTTGAGGAAATCCTGGAGCTGGTCCGTGACCGGCTGACAGCTTCCGGCTTTGCCGGACGCGTCGGCAAGCAGATCGTCCTCACGGGCGGGGCGAGCCAGCTGACGGGATTGAGTGAAGTTGCGCGCCGGGTGATCGGCCGCAATGTCCGGCTCGGACGGCCGCTCGGGGTGGCCGGACTGCCGGATGCAGCCAAGGGGCCGGCATTCGCCGCCTCGGTCGGGTTGCTGATTTATCCGCAGGTCTCCCAGATCGAGCAGTTTCAGCCGAAACACAGGCGGTCTGGATGGGGCGGCAGCACGGGGTACCTGGCCCGTGTCGGCCAGTGGATCAGGGACAGCTTCTGACGCGGCATCCGCGTCAGGGGAAACTGCCGGAAACGGCGAACTTCAAAGGGAAGAATGCGGAGCCCCCGAGAACCGGGTGCTCCTTTAGGGTCGCGAGGATAGAATGACCATCAACCTGAAGATGCCCGACATTCAGGAGCTGAAGCCGCGGATCACGGTTTTCGGCGTCGGCGGCGCGGGCGGAAACGCCGTCAACAACATGATCACGGCCGGCCTGCAGGGCTGCGACTTCGTCGTAGCCAACACGGATGCGCAGGCCCTTGCCATGAACCACGCAGAACGCCTGATCCAGATGGGCGTGGCTGTGACCGAAGGCCTCGGCGCCGGCTCCCAGCCGGAAGTCGGCAGCGCTGCTGCCGAAGAGGTCATCGACGAAATCAATGACCACCTGTCCGGCTCGCACATGGTGTTCATCACCGCCGGCATGGGCGGTGGCACCGGTACGGGCGCTGCCCCCGTCATTGCCCGGGCGGCTCGCGCCCAGGGTATACTGACGGTAGGTGTGGTGACCAAACCGTTCCAGTTCGAAGGTGCGCGCCGCATGCGCATCGCCGAAGCAGGCATCCAGGAACTGCAGCGCAATGTCGATACTCTGATCGTCATTCCGAACCAGAACCTGTTCCGCATCGCCAATGCCCAGACCACCTTCGCCGACGCCTTTGCGATGGCTGACCAGGTGCTCTATTCGGGCGTGGCCTGCATCACCGACCTTATGGTCAAGGAAGGTCTCATCAACCTCGACTTTGCCGACGTGCGCTCGATCATGCGCGGCATGGGCAAGGCGATGATGGGCACCGGCGAGGCATCGGGCGAGAACCGCGCCCAGCAGGCTGCGGAAGCTGCCATCGCCAACCCGCTGCTCGACGAGACCTCGATGAAGGGCGCCAAGGGCCTGCTCATCTCGATCACGGGCGGCAACGATCTGACCCTGTTCGAAGTCGATGAAGCCGCGACCCGCATCCGCGAGGAAGTGGACGCCGACGCCAACATCATCCTGGGTGCAACCTTCGATGAAAGCATGGACGGCATCATTCGCGTTTCCGTCGTTGCCACCGGCATCGACAAGGAACTGCTGATGGGAAACGGTGAATTCGATGCCATTCCGGCACCGAAGGCCGAGCCCGTCGCCCGTCCGGTCATCAACACCGCTCCGCGTCAGCCCGAGCGCCCCGTTGAGCGCCCGGCCGTGACCAGCTTCCAGCAGGATGCAGCTTCCCGCGCTCTGGCCAGCCTCGAGCGTGAACTCGCGATCAACGAGCCGGCTCCGGCCGCTCAGGTGAGCGAGGCTGTGGAAGCCAAATCCTTTCGTCCCGCAACCGAAGCCGTAAGCCCTGCTCCGGTTCAGGCCGAAATCCCGGCAGCTCCGATGCAGCCGGTGGTTCAGCAGCCGGTTCAGGCCGCCGTACCGTTCGAGACCCCGGCTGCCGAACAGCCGATGGCTGCACCGCGCATGCCGCGCGTGGAAGACTTCCCGCCGATCGCCCAGCGTGAGCTGATGGCCCGCCAGCCGCAGCGCCCCGAAGCTGTTGCCCCGGCGGCTCCTGCTCCCGCTCCGCAGCCGATGGCTGCGCCTGCGCTCGACATGGAAGAGCATGGCGATGACCGCCGCCCGATGGGTCTGCTGCGCCGTCTGGCCAGCGGTCTGTCCCGCCGCGAAGATCATGAAGAGCATGCCGCGCATGAGGCTGCTCCCGTCATGACCCCGCGTGCTCCGGCAGCTGCGCCCCAGCCGCAGATGCGTCCGGCTCCGCGCATGCCGCAGATGGCCCCTGCTCAGCAGGGCCGTCCGGCCGGTGCTGCCGGTCAGCTCGACATGCAGGGCCGCGCTCCGGCGCGTCCGCAGGTGCACAGCGAGGAAGACCAGCTCGAGATCCCGGCGTTCCTGCGCCGGCAGTCGAACTGAGTCGCTTCTGACCCTTCTTCCCTTGGACGGCCTGACACGGAATGTGTCAGGCCGTTTCCGTGTGTCTGGAGGGTTCCTTAGGGAATTCAAAGGGTTGGGGCCGGGATTTGCGTTACAAACCGTAATAAAGCTTTATTTCTGACATGACGCCTGCGGGGCTATTGTGCTGCCAGTTCCAGAAGCGTTAATGCGCGGTAGCTAAAGTCATTTCAGTTTTCGGAATGACACTTTGACCGCGAAACCGGCATAGGCAGACCCGAATGACAAACCGTCTCGACTTCCAGACCACTGTGGCGGATCAGGTGACACTGACAGGCATTGGCGTCCATTCGGGTGCGCCGGCCTCGGTGACCCTTCTGCCCGCGGACGCTGGGACGGGGATTGTCTTCCACCGCACGGATGTGAGCGATGATCTGCAGACCGACATTCCGGGCCGCTGGGATCATGTGACGGCAACGGCGCTCTGCACCGTGATGGCCGATCCGGCCCGCAACGGTGTGTCCACGGTCGAGCATCTGATGGCTGCCCTGCGTGGCCTCGGCGTTGACAATGTCATCGTCGAAATGGACGGTCCGGAAATGCCGATCATGGACGGCAGCGCGGCTGCCTTCGTGGAGGCTATCGACCAGGTGGGCCTCAAGCGGCTCGACCGCGGCCGCCGTTATCTGCGAATCAAGAAGCCGGTCCGCTTCGAGCAGAATGGCGCCTGGTGCGAACTTCTGCCCTATTCCGGAACCCGCTTCGAGGTGACGATCGAGTTCGAGACGCCGCTGATCGGCCGCCAGACCTTTGCCAGCGACATGACCCCGGATGTGTTCCGCAAGGAAGTGTCGCGTGCCCGCACCTTCGGGCAGGTCAAGGAAGTCGAGAAGCTCTGGGCGATGGGCTTTGCCCGTGGCTCGTCACTGGAAAATTCCGTCGCCGTCGCCGATGACCGTGTGCTCAACCCCGAAGGCACCCGCTGGGCTGATGAGTTCGTCCGTCACAAGACCCTGGATGCGGTTGGGGATCTGGCTCTGGCCGGGCTGCCGATTCTCGGCCTCTACCGCTCCTACAAGGCCGGTCATCGCATGAATGTGGCCATTCTGGCTGAGCTGTTCAGCAAGGCTGGGCAGGATGCCTTCGAAATTGTCGAGGCTCCGTCATGGCGCGAACATGGCAATGTCGAGCGCTCCGGCCTTGCTGCTGCAGCCTTCGGCCCTGAGGTTTCCTGAGTTTTTTGAACAAGTCATTCGAGTGAGGGCGCCCAAGAGGCGCCCGCTCTTTGTCTGCGGTCACAAAAAAGCTCAAAAAAGACGACACACGGCGTGACGAATGCCGTCCGGTTCCGCTAAAAGCCTTAGCGAGGAACGTGTTTGGTAACCGGACTGTGGCCCCTGGGCAGGGGGCTCATGCATAACTCGGGCAAGGAGTGGTGAGGCGTGCTTCGAAACATGGCAACAGAGGCTGGCAAGCGTTCCGGCAGAAAGACTGCCCTTCTTGGCTCGATCATGCTGGTATGTGCACTGACCCTGTCAGCTTGCGCGTCCAAGGACGATGACGACCTGGCGCTGGACGATACCCCGGCCGAAGTGCTGTTCAACGAGGGCCTGGCGCTGCGCAATGCGGGCCGCCTGAGCGATGCCGGCAAGAAATTCACCGAGGTGGACAAGGTCTACCCCTATTCCGAGTATGCCCGGAAGTCGCTGATCAATCTGGCCTACATCAATTTCTCGCTGGGCCGCTACGCCGAGACGATCAATGCGGCAGACCGCTTCATCACGCTTTATCCGGGCAGTGAAGATGCGGCCTATGCGCTGTATCTGAAAGGCCAGTCCTATCAGCGCCAGATCCCGGACATCACCCGCGACCAGAAGATCACCGAGCAGGCGGCGCAGACCTTCAGCGAGCTGATCCAGCGCTATCCGGACAGCGAGTACACGCCGGACGCCAAGGCCAAGCTGCTGATGGCCGAGGACCAGCTGGCGGGCAAGGAAATGCAGGTTGGCCGCTACTATCTGGAGCGGCGCAACTACATTGCCGCGATCAACCGGTTCAAGACGGTGGTGATCAACTATCAGACCACCCGCCACGTCGAGGAAGCTTTGTTCCGTCTGACGGAAGGCTATTACGCGCTGGGTGTCGTGAACGAGGCGCAGACCGCTGCGGCCATCCTTGGTCACAATTATCCCGACAGCCAGTGGTACAAGGACGCTTTCTCGCTGTTGCAGAAGGGCGGCTATGAGCCCTCAGAGAACAAGTCGAGCTGGATCAGCCGCGCCTTCCAGGGGGTGAATGTGTTCTGATCCGGATACCGGGTCATCAGGGCGGGGCAATTTCAAATGCTGGCGACGCTGTCCATTCGCGATATCGTCCTCATCGACCGGCTCGACATCGAGTTTTCCGGCGGCATGACTGTGCTGACTGGCGAAACCGGCGCGGGCAAGTCCATTCTTCTTGACGCGCTCACCCTCGCCCTCGGCGGGCGGGGGGATGCCGGGCTTGTGCGTCACGGTGAGACGCAGGGGCAGGTGGTTGCCGTCTTCGATGTTGCGGGCGCCCATCCCGTGCGCGCCTTGCTGCGTGAGAATGATGTGCCTGATGACGGCGATGTCATTCTGCGCCGTATCCAGACCGCCGATGGCCGTAGCCGCGCCTTTATCAACGATCAGCCCGTCAGCGTCGGCTTGCTTCGGCAGGCGGGGCAGATGCTGGTCGAGGTGCATGGCCAGCATGACGAGCGCGCGCTCGTAGATCCCGAAAGCCACCGCCTTCTGCTGGACGCCTTTGGCGTGCTGCAGGGCGAGCTGACGGCGGTTGAAGCCGCTTACTCTGCCTATCGCAAGGCGGAGAAGGCGCTGCGCGACCACAAGGCCCGTATTGAGGCTGCCCGCCGCGAAGCCGATTTCCTGCGTTCCGCCGTTGATGAGTTGAAGACCCTCGACCCGAAACAGGGTGAGGAAGAGGCGCTGGCGCTGCGCCGGGCCGAGATGATGCAGGTGGAGAAGATCGCCACCGACCTCAACGAGGCCTATGAAACGCTGAACGGCGGTGCGTCGCCAATCCCGGAATTATCAAGTCTGCTGCGCCGTCTGGAGCGCAAGGCCGATCAGGCACCGAAGCTTCTCTCAAGCCCGGTAGCTGCGCTGGCAACGGCTCTCGACAACCTCGAGGAGGCCCGTTCCGGTCTCGAAGCTGCCATCCGCGAGACGGATTTCGATCCGCGCGAGCTGGAGGCTGCCGAAGAGCGGCTGTTTGCCCTGCGCGCTGCGGCCCGCAAGTTCTCCGTTCAGGTGGATGAGCTGCCGGCGCTGCGCCAGAAGATGGCAGCAGACCTCAATGACCTGGATGCGGGCGAGGAAAAGCTGGATGCTCTTGCGGCGGCTGCGGATGCGGCGCGCAAGGCTTTTGACGGTCTGGCTGCTGATCTCTCGGCACGCCGTGCCACAACGGCCCGTGCGCTCGAAGCTGCCGTTGCCGCCGAGCTTCCGGCGCTGAAGCTGGAGCGGGCGCGGTTTATCGTCGAGATGACCAGTGATCCGGAGAACCGCTCGGCCAGCGGCGTCGATACTGTCGAGTTTTGGGTGCAGACCAACCCTGGCACGCGCCCGGGTCCGATGATGAAGGTCGCCTCGGGTGGCGAGCTTTCGCGTTTCCTGCTGGCGCTCAAGGTGTCGCTGGCGGACAGCGGTTCGGTTCCGTCGCTGGTCTTCGACGAGATTGATACGGGCGTCGGCGGCGCTGTGGCAGAGGCCATCGGTATGCGTCTGGCGCGGCTTGCCCGCTCCGTGCAGGTGCTGACGGTGACACATGCGCCGCAGGTTGCTGCCCGCGCCAATGGTCATTTCCTGATTTCGAAGGAAGCTGTTGCCGAAGACCGGGTGGCCACCCGCATCACTCCGATTGATGATGCGCACCGGCGCGAGGAAATCGCCCGGATGCTGGCTGGAAGTGTCATCACCGACGAAGCCCGTGCGGCGGCTGAGAAACTCATGGCCCACGCTCCGGGCTGAGTTGGGGGCATGCGTGGAGCGTGGGCCATGAAGGTCAGGTGCGGGGGGATTTCACCTGACTTGGAGTGTCTTTTCTGTGCCTTGTGCGGGGCTTAGTCCCGCGTCGTCGGCGTTGTCATCGGGCCTTCCTGCGGCTTCGGTAATTCGATCTTGCTTTCACCCACATTCGGGATGTTCAGCTCGATCACGGCCTTGTCCTGCTTGGCGAAACCGCCTTGTGCCACATAGAGCGCAACACCGGCCAGAGCCACGGCGAGGGCGCCTGCCACAAACCAACCTGCATTGCTACCGGGACGAAGCTTTGCTGAATTGTTTCCTGCGGGCATCTTGGCCTCTCCTTCTTCTGGCTTTAATACCAAGGCGCTGCGATGCTGACGCATCCGGCCTCGAGACCACTTACGTCCCCGTGAGGCTTGGTGGTCTGTTCGGGAGAAGAACTCGGCAGCCCTGCTTCCGGTTCCGTCCCTGCTCTGATTTTTTGTGGTCCTGCGGCTGAGGCAGGGCTTCTGCATTGCGGATGACAACCATGACCGGGACTGACAGCTCCAACGCCAACACCGCCGTCGAGACCCTGACGCTTGAGCAGGCCGCAGCCGAGTTGCAGCGGCTCGCCAGCGAGATCGCCTTCCACGATGCGCGCTATCACGGTGAGGATGCGCCGGTCATTTCCGATGCGGACTATGACGCCCTGCGCCAGCGCAACGCCGCCATCGAGGCGCGCTTTCCGGAGCTGATGCGGGCCGACAGCCCGTCAGAACGGGTGGGGGCCGCGCCTGCCGATGGCTTCGGCAAGGTCACCCATGCGGTGCCGATGCTCTCTCTCGACAATGCCTTTGCCGATGAGGATGTGCGCGATTTCGTGGGCCGCGTCCGCCGCTTTCTGAAGTTTGATCCGCTGATGGGTGAGCTTGCGGTGACGGCTGAGCCGAAGATTGACGGGCTGTCCCTGTCGCTGCGCTATGAGAAGGGCGTCCTCGTCAGTGCGGCCACCCGTGGGGACGGTGCGGTGGGCGAGAACGTCACCGCCAATGCCCGCACCATCGCCGATATCCCGCATGAACTGCCTGCCGGTGTGCCGGAAGTGGTGGAGGTGCGCGGCGAAGTCTACATGTCTCATGCCGACTTTGCCGCCCTCAATGCGCGCATGGCCGGCAACGGCGGCAAAGTCTTCGCCAATCCGCGCAATGCGGCGGCGGGTTCACTGCGCCAGCTCAACCCGGAGATCACCGCCTCGCGCCCCTTGCGCTTCTTTGCCTATGCTTGGGGGCAGATGAGCGAGGTGCCCTGTGACACACAGTTCGATATGGTGCGCCGCTTCGGCGACTGGGGCTTTACCATCAACCCGCGCATGGTCCGCTGCACCAGCGTCGAGGAGCTTCTGACCGTCTATCACGGCATCGAGGAAGACCGCGCCAGCCTTGGCTATGACATTGACGGCGTCGTCTACAAGGTGGACCGTCTGGACCTGCAGCAGCGTCTCGGCTTCGTCTCCCGCTCGCCCCGCTGGGCGATTGCACATAAGTTCCCGGCCGAGAAGGCCTATACGATCCTGCGCGACATCGAGATCCAGGTTGGCCGCACCGGTGCCCTGACGCCTGTCGCCAAGCTTGAGCCGGTGACGGTGGGCGGTGTGGTCGTCTCCAACGCGACGCTGCACAACGAGGATTACATCAAGGGCATCGGCACCGATGGTGAGCCTATCCGCGGCGGTGTGGACCTGCGCATCGGCGACACGGTGCAGATCCAGCGCGCAGGTGACGTGATTCCGCAGGTGATTGCGGTGGACCTGGAACGCCGCCCGGCGGATGCCGTGCCCTTTGTCTTCCCGGACGTATGCCCTGCCTGCGGCAGCCATGCGGTGCGGGAGATCAATGCGAAGACAGGCCGCCCGGATGCCGTGCGCCGCTGTACCGGCGGCCTCGTCTGCCCGGCGCAGGCTTCCGAAAAGCTGAAGCACTTTGTCTCCCGCAATGCCTTTGATATCGAGGGGCTTGGCGACAAGCAGATTGACGCCTTCTTTGCCGAAGGGCTGGTGCGCAGCCCGGCGGAGATCTTCACGCTGGAGGCCCGTGACAAGCTGGCGCTGACCAAGCTGCGCAACCGGGAAGGCTGGGGTGCCGTTTCGGCAAAGAACCTGTTCGAGGCGATCAATGCCCGCCGCCGTATCGATCTGAACCGCTTCATCTTCGCACTCGGCATCCGCCATGTGGGGGAGGGCAACGCCAAGCTTCTCGCCCGCGCCTATGGCTCCTTCTCCGCCTTCTCCGCAGCCATGGAAGCCGCGCAGGACCGCAGCAGCGAGGCCTGGGCGGAGCTCAACGCCATCGACGGTATCGGCGAAACTGTGGCCGAGGCAGTGGTGCAGTTCTTTGCCGAGGACCACAACCGCGAGGCCCTGACTGCGCTCCTGGCCGAAGTGACGCCGCAGGACGCGGAGAAGATCAGCGCCGAAGGTTCGCCGGTTGCCGGCAAGACAGTCGTCTTCACCGGCTCCCTGGAGCGCATGACCCGCGACGAGGCAAAGGCCATGGCCGAACGGCTTGGCGCCAAGGTCGCCGGCTCGGTCTCCAAGAAAACGGACCTCGTGGTCGCAGGCCCCGGCGCCGGCTCCAAACTCAAGACCGCGCAGGATCTTGGTATCGAAGTGATCACGGAAGATGGCTGGTTCGATCTGGTTGGCGGGTGAGGGCGCTGGTACTGGGCACGCCGGGCGGAGCGAAGCGCGAGCCGGCAACTGTTTCATTGATGTCTGAATGTGGCGTTCTCCCGGAGCATGGCATTGAGGATTGTGAGGAG
>NZ_JBAKBF010000011.1:0-167112 GCF_036881715.1 Pannonibacter anstelovis | reverse complement strand
GTAGGTCTGGGTTGTGACGCCATCCTGCGCGGTGCCCACGACGGTGATGGTGTTGTCGCCAACGTTGAGGTTGATTGCACCCGAGGCATTGCCGGAAGTGACGGGCGTTCCGTTCACGGTGACGGTCGCATTGGCGTCCGTGACTGTGGGCGTGACGGTCAGGGACGTGACGGCATTGCCGACGGAGGCGGTGTAGATGGTGGTGCCGCTGGCGAAGGCTGGTGTCAGCGTGCCCTGGGACAGGACGAGGTTCGCCAGGGTGGCGACGGTTGAGGCCGGAGCGGCACGATTGACAGTGACCGTGTAGGTCTGGGTTGTGACGCCATCCTGCGCGGTGCCCACGACGGTGATGGTGTTGTCGCCAACGTTGAGGTTGATTGCACCCGAGGCATTGCCGGAGGCGACAGTGTTGCCGTTCACGGTGACGGTCGCATTGGCGTCTGTCACGGTGGGGGTGACGGTCAGCGATGTGACGGCATTGCCGACGGAGGCGGTGTAGATGGTGGTGCCGCTGGAGAAGGCTGGCGTCAACGTGCCCTGGGACAGGGCGAGGTTCGACAGGGTGGCGACAGCAGACGCTGCCCTTGTGACGTCCACCGTATAGGTCTGCGTCGTGGTGCCGTCTTCGGCGGTGACCACGACGGTGATGATGTTGCTGCCAACATTGAGGCTGATGGCGCTCGAGGAAATGCCGGAGGTGACGGCAACGCCGTTCACTGTGACGGCTGCGTTGGCGTCTGCAACTGTGGGCGTGACGGTCAGCGACGTGACGGCGTTGCCGACGAAAGCGGTGTAGCTTGTCGTGCCGCTGGAGAAGCCTGGCGTGAGCGTGCCCTGGGACAGGGCGAGGTTCGCCAAGGTGGCATCGGTTGAGGCAGGAGCATTGATCTGCAGGGAATAGGCTGCGCTGCCAAAGACGTTATCAGTATCCGTTGCAGTGATTGTGAAGTTCGCTGTGCCTGCGGTTGTGGGAGTGCCGGTCAGCTCGCCGGTGCTGGCATTGAGGCTGACGCCTGCAGGGAGACTGCCGTTGGTGACAGCGTAAGAATATCCACCTGCACCGCCGGATGCGGAGACGGTTTGACTATAGTTTACGCCTTCTTGTCCGGCCGGAAGTGCGCCTGCAGCGGGAGAGAGGGTAATTGGTGGGTTTGCCGTGCAAGAGACACGCAAGGTGACGGAAGCACCGGTGGCAATACCCGTGTTATTCCGGGATGCAGTAAGCTGGATGTAAATTCCGTCATTGTCGGAAACGGTAAATGACCCGGTTCTTGAAAATGAACCGTCAGTGGAAGTTACTGCGGAATAAGTTGGCGTACCGCTGAGTCCGCCAATGTCAAATTGGGCAGATGTATTTCCTGAGCCATCGGCTGTTCCCGTCGCGTGAAACGAAATCGTCTCGCCAGATACAATTGCAGGGCCGTCGAAGAGAAATTCGGAGAGCTGCCCTGAGGTTATGTTGGAGACAGAGTAGGTCTGCCCGCCGGACCAATTCGTATTCACATCCAGACAGGCTTGAGATGGAGCTGCCTCTGCCCGGGGGGCAGTCAAGAATGTGGCCGTGAACACAAGGCTGACGAGCAGGGCAAGATACTTGATAAAATGCAAGGGGGAGAGACGAGGCCAGGTGCGCATGACGTCCTGGTATTTCACTCCCGGCGCTTTATGCTGGCCGGCCGTCCTGCAGCGCGGCTTTGCATTGGCCGCAGCCTGGCTGCCTGTGATGCCTCGCATGCTTCATTCCCCCATGGCCAGGATAGCGTGATCCTGCAAACTCATCCCCTCAGAAACAGCTCTCTAAAACCCGCAAGGTTTCCCTGTCCCGGCAGCTCAACGCTGGAGTGACGTAAGAATAATCTGGGTTTTGCGTGAATCACCGCAGCAGGTCACACAATCATAGAGTGCTTTTCTATGGTTTTCTTGCCATACCTTGCGTGTACGGGCAACGCTTTTGCAACGCTGCCCGTACAATTTATGGGGGAGTTTCCGTTACGGCCTGTCGGGGTAGAGGCCGTTGATCATGATGCAGTAGCTCATGGCAAGTGAGGGGGACTGATTCGCGAAGGCGGTGGCACCGCCTGTGACGCCAATTCCCACGGTGCCGCCGGTGATGCCTGAGTTGTACGTGAAGTTGATGGGGCCATTACCGGCGGCACCCGTCAGTTGCACGTCGAGGCCGCTCAGTGCCACGTCTGCGGCAGTGCTTGTGGATGGCACATAGATATTCGCAGCCTGGATGCCTGCTGTGGGCGCTTTACCGAGATAGGCATTGGCCGACAGCGTTGGGGTGCCAACTTCATCCTTCGCATTGAGTTTTGCGGTAACACCCAGAGTACCGGCGGATGCCGGGACATTGACTGTCTGAGGTCCACCGCCGGTGCCAGTGAATGTGGCCGTGTGAGTGTGCGGCGGCAGGTTGGCTATTGTAAGGGTTGTTGTCTGCGTGCCGGAGTGGGCGGCGAAAGGCTGCGGGAGCATTCCCGGTCCTGTGCCGTAGTGGAGTATTGCCCGGCCGCGCAGATCCGGCAGTGCGAACTGTCCGCTCTGCGCGGAACCGCCATACTGGGTTCCGATCAGGCTGTAGAGCGCCTGATTGCCGTTGATCGCAATCTGCCGCCCGTCGGCCGGCAGCCAGTTCCGCGGGCACCAGTTGAAGGCAAATGCACAGACGCTGCCGATATAGGATTCCATGTTGCAGGCCTGTGCCGGAGCTGAGCTGCCGATCACGAGGGCGGTGCTGCCTGCGCCCAGCATGGCGAGGGCGCCGAGGGTGGACAGACCCTGTCCGAAGATACGGGCGGGTTTGAGCTGCTTTCTCATCCTGAACTCCAGTTTGGTTTCATGCGGTCCGGCGCGCACGGCTGGCGTGTGCGTCTGCCGCCCATTGAAGGGGACGGATGAGTGGAGTTATCGTGAAGTGCCGCTGCTGTATTTTTCTTGATATAGATTATTATTATTGGTTTAACTTTATTTCTCTTGGATTTCTGCTGTTGCCTGATCTTTCTGGTTTTGAAAAATTTGTAATTTGTTTAACCTGCATGCACAGGTTGAGAGAATGCGCCTGAGGGCGGTCTGCCTCCGGCCGGTCGCCGGGTGTTCCGGCGGGTAAATGAGGAGCGAGTGGGCGCGCATTGCATTGCGGGTAACGCCTGACAACTGGCCGCGCGGACTTGACCGGCTACTTGACCGGCAGATGCTGGCGAGGGACAGCCGGATGGCGGTGTTATCTTTCGCGCAAGGGCAGGGCGACGGTGTCCTTGACCGTGTTGACGACAATGCGGGACTGAACGTCGGAGACCAGCGTGTTGTCGAGCAGCTTCAGCCGCAGGAAGTTGTCGTAGGCCTTGATGTCCTCGGTGACCACCTTGATCAGATAATCCACCGCGCCGGTGATGCGCTCGCAGGTGACGACCTCCTGCCAGTGATGCACCAGCTTGTCGAAGGTCTCCATGTTCTCACGGCTGGGCACGGTCAGCTTGACGAAGGCGTAGGCAACGAAGCCGAGGCCGACAGCCTCGCGGTCGACAATGGCCGCCACCTGCCGGATGACCCCCATCTCCTTTAACTTCTTGATACGGCGCCAGCAGGGCGTCTGGCTCATGCCGGCCGCCCGGGCAATCTCGGCGATGGATTGGGAAGCGTCCCTCTGGAGAACACGCAAAACGCGGATATCGGAGGGATCAAGAAGAAAATTCTCTATCATGCGCCTATCGGGGAAGGAAATCACGGCCAGAGGCCTGGCTGGCGGCACAATAGCACAGAAATCACCCACGAAAAGGAGGATATTGGTCAGTGAGAAACCGCGTTGGCACCCGGGAGTAGAAGGCGGGCGTCAGGCGGCCGAGGAGGGAACCGATGAACGCTTACGCGCCCGTGGTGTCGCTGGACGACAAATATACCGCAACAGGCGGCCGGATCTATCTGACCGGCATTCAGGCGCTGGTGCGCCTGGCGCTAGACCGGCAGCGGCTGGACCGGATGGCCGGTCTCAAAACCGGCGGGTTCATCTCCGGCTACCGCGGCTCGCCTCTGGCTGGCTACGACACGGAACTCACGCGTGCCCGCAAGCATATTGCAGCCCATGATGTGGTGTTCAAGCCCGGCGTGAACGAGGAGCTGGGCGCAACGGCGGTCTGGGGCTCGCAGAAGCTTCGCTTGCATGGCAAGGGCTCCGATTTCGACGGCGTCTTTGGCATCTGGTATGGCAAGGCGCCGGGTGTGGACCGGGCAGGGGACGTGCTGAAACAGGCCAATGCCTCGGGTGTGGACCGCAACGGCGGCGTGCTGGCACTTGCAGGCGATGATCATCTGGCCAAATCCTCGATCCTTCCGGCGCAGAGTGAATTCTTTTTCGAACATGCCGAAATCCCGGTGCTCAATCCTTCCGACATTCAGGATGTGCTCGACTTCGGCCTGCATGGCTTCGAAATGTCGCGCTTTGCCGGCTTGTGGTCGGCGCTGATCTGCCTTGCTGATACGATGGATGCTTCGGCGACCATTTCGGTCAATGCGGACCGGCTGCATTTTGTGCGCCCCGAGCAGGACCCCTGGCTGTTGCATGACCTCAATCGTGTGCTGCTGCTGGGCAACCGGCTGGAGACGGAACGCCTGTTGCGTGATGTGCGCATCCCGGCGGCTCAGGCCTATGTGCGGGCAAACCGGCTGGACCGGGTGGCCTTCGGCGCAAGCCGTCCGCGCCTTGGCCTTGTGGCCACAGGCAAGGCCTACCGGGATCTGCTGCAGGCGCTGGATCTGCTGGGCATCAATGAGCAGCGCGCGAAGGAAATCGGCCTTGCGGTCTACAAGGTGGCGCTGGCCTGGCCGCTGGAGCCTTCAGGCCTTGCCGAGTTCGCGCGCGGCCTCAACAAGCTGATGGTGGTAGAGCACAAACGCGCCTTCCTGGAGCCGCAGATCAAGGAAATCTCCTATCACTGGCCAGCAGATGCCCGCCCGCGCATCTGGGGCAAGCGCACGCCGGAAGGCGAGCCGCTGCTGTCTGACGTGCTGGAGCTTTCCGTCGCCGAAATCATCCGGGCGCTGCTGGGCTATCTGCCGGAAGATGTGGTGACCGATGAGATGCGGGATGTGAGTGCCCGCATGAACAATCAGGTGATGTGGGCGCAGGGGCATGCGGAGCGCGCAGCGCGCATTCCCTATTTCTGCTCCGGCTGCCCGCATTCCTCTTCCACCGTTGTTCCGGAAGGTGCGCGCTCGCTGCCCGGCATTGGCTGTCATGCCATGACCGAACAGGCAGGCCGCACCACTGACGGGCAGATCGCCATGGGCGGTGAAGGTGTGCTGTGGGTGGGGCAGAAGGACTTTGCCCGCGACACCCACGTCTTCGCCAATCTGGGCGACGGCACCTATTTCCACTCCGGCATATTGGCGATCCGCCAGGCGGTGTCCTCCAAGGTGCCGATCACCTACAAGATCCTCTACAACGACGCGGTGGCCATGACCGGCGGCCAGCCGCATGATGGCCCGCTCACCGTGCCGCAGATGACGCGCCAGCTGGAAGCCGAAGGCGTGGCGCGCATTGCCGTCGTCAGTGAGCGGCCGGAAACCTACACCGGCCGCAAGGATCTGGCGCCGCTGGTGGAGGTGCTGCACCGGGATCATCTGATGGAGGTGCAGCGCGAGTTTCAGAAGGTGGATGGCGTCACCATCATCATCTACGACCAGACCTGTGCCGCCGAAAAGCGCCGCCGCCGCAAAAAGGGCGCCTATCCGGACCCGGATCTGCGGCTGTTTATCAACGACCGGGTGTGCGAGGGCTGCGGCGATTGCTCGGTCCAGTCCAACTGCCTGTCGGTGGAGCCGGTGAAAACCCGCTACGGCGAAAAGCGCCAGATTAACCAGTCCAGCTGCAACAAGGATTTCTCCTGTGTGAAGGGCTTCTGCCCCTCCTTCGTGGAAATCGAGGGTGCGGCGCTGCGCAAGGCGGAAACCCATGGCGTGGATGTGGACAGCCTTTTGTCCGGCCTGCCGGTGGTGGAGCTGCCCGGTCTTGAGCGCACGCTGAACCTGCTCATCGCCGGCATCGGCGGCATGGGTGTGACGACGATCTCCGCCGTGCTGGCCATGGCTGCGCATCTGGATGGCAAGCAGGCCTCGACACTGGATATGACAGGCCTTGCCCAGAAGGGCGGGCCGGTGACCTCGCATGTGCGCTTTGCCTCGCTGGCCCGTTCGATCGAGGGACCGCGCGTGCCCACCGCCAGCCTTGATGTGCTGATTGCCTCCGACATGGTGGTGGCCACCAATGCCGAGCAGCTGGCCCTGACCAACCGCTCCGCCACGCGCGTCTTTGCCAACACCCGCGTGGCGCCAACGGCGGAATTCGTGCTGAAGCAGACGCTTTCCTTTGACGAGGCACGGATGCTGAAGTCGCTGGAGGCTGCTTCCATCCTGTGCAAGGCAGCGGATGCGGCGACGATTGCAGAGAAGCTTCTGGGTGATGCGATCTATGCCAACATGATGCTGGTGGGCATGGCCTTCCAGAGCGGTGCGCTGCCGGTGAGTGCGGAAGCCATCGAAACGGCGCTGCATCTCAATGGCGCGCAGGTGAAGGCCAATGTGAAGGCCTTCCGTGCCGGGCGTGTGCTGGCGGCAGCCCCTGAAAAGATCCTCGCCGCTCTGCCGCAGCCGGAAAAGCTGGAGCCGGAAACCCTGGACGAGCGCATTGCCCGTCAGGAGCGCGAGCTGGCGCTTTATCAGGATGCTGCCTATGCAGCCCGGTTCCGCAAGCTGATCGATGCCGTGCGGGCTGCCGATGCGGCGCACGGTCCCGGCACCTTCCGCCTGACTGAAACGGCGGCGGACATGCTCTACAAGGTCATGGCCTACAAGGACGAGTATGAAGTAGCACGGCTTTATGCCGATCCCGCCTTTGCCGCAAAGCTCAAGGCCCAGTTCGAGGACCCGAAGAAGGTGAAGGTGATGCTGGCCCCGCCGCTGCTGTCGCGGGGCAAGGACCCGAAGACCGGGCGCCCGGCCAAGATGGCGTTCGGCCCCTGGGTGTTCAGCGCCTTCCGCCTGATGTCGAAGATGAAAGGCTTGCGCGGCACCGCCTTCGACCCCTTCGGCCGCACGGCTGAGCGCCGTGCCGAGCGGGCGTTGGTGGCAAGCTATTCGGCTGATCTGCAGACCATCATTGCCGCGCTGCCGAAGGCAGGCTACGGCCTGCTGGTGGAACTGGCCCGCGTGCCGGATCTGGTGCGCGGCTATGGCCCGGTGAAGGAAGAGAACCTGAAGAAGGCAGAGGCGAAGCGCAGGCAGCTGCTCGACCGTCTCAAGGGAGAGACACCGGAGTTTGCCGAGGCGGCTGAGTAAATTCAGCCGCTGCCGCAGCGGCATAGGTGTCTTTCCGGCTGCACGTGCACCGGCGCTCCGGATATGGCAATGTCATGCCTCCGTTAGAGGAGGCATGACAGGAGGATCGTCATCATCCGTAATCAAAGTCTCTTCACTGCTGCCGGGTGCCGTGCAGATGCAGGCTGTCATCACGATGGTTCCTCATCATGATCGCGCTGCTGCTTGGCGGAACCGGCCTGTTTCTCGCCGGTATGTGGATGATGACAGACGGCCTCAAGCTGGCGGCCGGAAAGGCGCTTGAGGGGCTTTTGCGCAGTGCCACCGGTGCACCCTGGCGGGGCGTTCTTGCCGGCATTGCCGTGACGGCGGTTGTTCAGTCGTCCAGCGCCGTCACCGTGGCCACCATCGGCTTCGTCAACGCCGGTCTTTTGTCGCTGGCCCAGTCAGTCTGGGTCATCTTCGGCACCAACATAGGCACCACGATGACCGGCTGGCTGGTGGCAACACTTGGCTTCAAGCTGGATATCGTCAGTCTCGCCCTGCCGCTGCTGGGGGCGGGCATGATCATCCGTGTTGCGGCCGGCTCACGCGGAAGGCTGTCGGGGCTGGGGCAGGCGGTGGCAGGGTTCGGCGCCTTCTTCCTCGGTATCGGCTTTCTGCAGCAGGCCTTTGGTGACGTGATCGTGCCCCCGGCCCTGTCCAGCCTTGCCCAGTCGCCGCTGCTCGGAGTTCCGGTGTTTGTGGCCGTGGGCATTGGCCTGACGCTTCTGACCCAGTCCTCCAGTGCCGCCATGGCGCTGGTGCTGACGTCGAGTGCGGGGGCGGGGCTGCCGGTGTTCCTTGGCGCTGCCGCGGTCATCGGCACCAACATCGGCACCACGTCCACGGCCGGTTTCGCCGCACTGTCGGCAACGCCGCCTGCCCGCAGGGTCGCTGCCGCCCATATTGCCTTCAACGGCCTGACGGCCTGCGCTGCATTGGTTTTGCTTTATCCATTATTGCAGCTGGCTCAATGGCTTGCGGCAGAAGTGTCAGGAAGTGATTCAGGTGCTGCCGATACCGCCCTGGTGCTGGCTGTCTTTCATACCCTGTTCAATTGCATGGGCCTGATCCTGATCTGGCCCCTGACCGGCAAACTGGTGAACTGGCTGGAGCACCGTTTCGTCAATGCACAGGAGAAGATCGGCCGTCCGGAGTTTCTCGACCCGACCTTGCGTCCTGTTCCCCAGCTGGCCTTGCGCGGCCTGCTGCTGGAGACGGACAGGCTGTCCGGCATCGTGCATGATTTTGCACGCGACTGTCTGGCTGAACCGCGCGCGGCGGCTGCCGGGCTTGAAGCGCTGCTGACCGGCAGTCTTGCGCTCGGCCGGGCCATCCGCAGCTTCATCGAGAACATGAACAAGGAAGCGATGCCGCAAGCTGTTGCGGCGGCGATACCTGATGTCATCCGCGGGGTGCAGCATCTGGAGGAAGTTGCACAGTTCTCGGCAGCAACCCTCTCTGATGCTGCGCTTGAGCCGCTGGGAGAGGTCCGGCAGGACCTGGAGCGCATGCGCCAGTCTGCTCTGAAGGCCCTGACCTTGGGGCAGCCTTCCGCAGAGAACCCGGTTCCGCCTGAAGGGTTTGAAGCGGCGGCGACCGAAACCGAGACACTTTACCAGTTGACGAAAGCCTCTCTCCTGTCTCGCGCAAGCCTGGCGGGCGAACATGTCGAGACGATCGAACGCAGTCTCCTGCAGATCCAGCAAATGCGCCGTTGCGTCCGGGCTTCCTGGAAGGCACACCGGCGTCTGGACCGCTGGCTTCTGGGTTTGAAACGGGATGGCATTCCTCGTGCGGCAGGGCGTCCCGCAGATTAGATCATGTCTTCTTGAGTGAAATTTTGGGCTGTCTTCTTTTGAGTGACCTAGCGTTCAACTCTTGTCTAGATCTTGAATTTATTATTATTTATGAAGTCCTCGAGCTCATTTTCCTGTATTAATTCAGGTTTAATTACTTTGCTCCAGAGTGCCTTTAAAGATTTTCGTAGGGTTGTTAAATGAACCTCGGCCAATGGAGTGTCAGGAACAAGGTTCTTCTGCCTGTCTGGATCATGGCAGCCTTCGTCGTTCTCGTGGTGTCCACCAATCTGGTCATCCTGCGGAGCGAGCTGGAGCGCGGGCACGTGGAAAAGGTGCGCGCGCTCGTCGAATCTGCCCGTTCCATTGCGGAAGAAAGCTACCGGCTGGCGCAGGATGGGATGCTGAGCGAGGAGGCGGCCAAGAACAAGGCGCGCGATGCCATCCGGGCGATGATCTTCAATGGCGGTGCGCGCGTCTTCGTCTTTGATGAGGCCGGAAACCGGATTGTCAGCAACACAGTGGCTGAAGAAGGCACCAGTGCCTGGGACGCCCGCCACACCCGGGACATGATCCGCAACGGCCTGAACGGCGGCGGCGTCACCTATTACAAGGGTGCCAGAACACTGGATGGGGTTACCACCCGCGGCAGACCCAAGGCCGCATGGTCTGAGCATTTTGCCCCGTGGGGGTGGGTCATTTCCTCTGCGGTCTATCTGGATGACGTGAACACCTCCTTCTGGAACCATCTGTTGCGCTTCGCCTTGATCTTCGGGGCGGTTGGATCGCTTCTGCTGCTTTGGGTCAATGCCATCGTCGGCAGCATTACCGGTCCGGTCTTGCGTCTTACGGCCAACATGAAGCAACTGGCGGACGGCGACACGGATGTGACCGTCGAGGACACCGGCCGATCCGACGAGATCGGCCAGATGGCGGCGGCCATGCGAACCTTCGTCTCCTATGAGCAGGAGCGCCATGCACTGCACGAAAAGCTGGAAGAGCTGGCCTTTTCGGACAGCCTGACAGGTCTCGCGAACCGTGCTTCCTTTCAGGACCGGTTGCAATGCGAACTGGACCGGGCTGCGGCAAACGAAACCCATTGCGCGCTGATCGTGGTTGATCTCGACCGGTTCAAGGCGATCAATGACACCATGGGCCATGCGGCCGGAGACGCTGTTCTGGTTCAGACGGCGCGGCGGATTGAGGCAGCCTTTAGCGGGCGCGCATTTGTCGGGCGGCTGGCAGGTGATGAGTTCTTTGTGGTTCTGCCTGGCCTGCCGGGTGTCGAAGAAGCCATGGCTCAGGCAAATCAGCTTGTTGAGGCCATGCGCCAGCCCATCACGGTTGAAGATGCGGTGCTTCAGGTGTCTGTCAGCGCCGGTGTGGCCGCAGGTCCCGGCGACAGTGCCAGCGCTCCGGCGTTGTTCCGCTTTGCAGATCTTGCCCTTTACGATGCCAAGCAGGCCGGCGGCAATTGCGTGCGTGCCTACAGGATACAGATGGGCGAAACCATCGAGAAGCGGTTCAAGCTTGAGACCATGATGAATGGCGCGCTCAAGCGCGGCGAGTTCAAGGCCGCCTTCCAGCTGAAGATGGATATGGCCACGGGCCACGCTGCCGGAGCGGAAGCACTGTGCCGGTGGGTTCATCCGCGCCTTGGCAACATCAGCCCCGCCGAGTTCATTCCGGTGGCTGAGGAAACCGGCCAGATCATTGCCATCGGCAATATGATGCTGCGCGAGGCCTGCAAGTTTGCGGTTCAAGTCAACCGGCCAGCTGCGCCGGCCATGGTCATCGCTGTGAATGTGTCGCCGCGCCAGCTGATGAATGGCGACTTTCTGGTCCGGCTGCGCGATTGTCTTGCAGGCACTGGCTGCCAGCCGGAATGGCTTGAACTGGAGATCACCGAAAGCCTGCTTCTGGCAGAGGGCGGCGGCGTGCGTGAGACGCTGGAGCAGATCGCAGCCATGGGTATCGGCATCGCCATCGATGACTTCGGCACGGGCTATTCCGCACTGAGCTATCTGCACCGTTTCCCGATCACGGCCCTCAAGATCGACCGCTCCTTCATGAACGGTATTTGCAGTGATCCGCAGCAGGAAATCCTTGTGCGGACCATTCTGGCCATGGCCCATGGTCTTGGCCTGGAGACCACGGCTGAGGGCATCGAGACCGAGGAGGTGGCCCGCAAGCTCGCTTCCATGAACTGCCGCTTCGGCCAGGGCTATCTCTGGCACCGCCCGGCGCCAGCGGATGAAACCTCCAGCGTCATGTACGGTCTGGCCATGGCCTGATCCGGAGCCGTTTCGCAGGGCATCATTTTTCCTTGCCTTGCAGCTCTTGCCAGGCAGGCAGCGTGTCGCCTTTTGCCGGGGTGGCATGATAGACTCCGCGGGCAATGGCACGGGCGAGGGTGGAGGCAGCGGCGGCACCCAGTTCGATCATGTCTGCCAAGGGTTCTTGCAGCCTGTGGCGGCCGGTGGAGAGCGCAAAGACAAGGTCCCCGTCCATGGGCGTGTGTGCAGGCCAGAGTGCACGGGCAAGGCCGTCATGCGCCATGACCGCCAGACGCTTGGCCTCTGCCTTTGTCAGAATGGCATCGGTGGCAACGATGGCAATCGTGGTATTGGCACCTGCGCGCAGGGCATCATGCTTTGTGCGAGGCTGCACTGCATCTACGGGCAAGGGACACGGCAGTCCAAGTCCACCGAACTCATTGCCCTGCTCGAAAGGCGCCGCCCAGAAATGCGGTCCATCGCCCATGGTGGCCCGGCCAAGCGCATTGACGGCCACCAGCGCTCCCACGGTGGCGCCGCAGGAGAGGCGCAGGGAGGCAGAGCCGAGCCCGCCCTTCAGGTTTGCCGTTGTTGCTCCGCAGCCCGCGCCATGGCTGCCGAGCGCAAAGTCCAGCCCCGCTGCCGCAAGGGCGGCGCGGCCAAGCTCCCGGTAGGGGGCGTAGTCTCCCCAGTTCTTGTCCCCGCCATTCATTAGGTCAAACAGGATGGCGCCGGGCACGATCGGCACGCGCACGGGGCCGACCTGAAAGCCGCGGCCCATGGCGGCAAGCCCGGCCTGCACACCGGCGCCTGCATCAAGCCCGAAGGCCGACCCGCCGGAAAGCACCAGCGCATCGACCTTCTCCACCGTCTGGTCCGGCTCCAGCAGGGCCGTGTCACGGGTTCCGGGCGCGCCGCCGTGAATGGCAACGGAGGCCACGGCCGGTTCATCCGGCAGCAGCACCGTCACGCCGGACTTCAGCGTCAGATCCTCTGCTGATCCAACGCTGAGGCCTGGAACATCCGTGATCAGATTGCGCAAGGTCTTATTCCTTCCGGTGCTTGCATTGTGTTGCAGCAGCCGTTGGCCGCCGGGGATATCTTCCGAGCTTAGGAGGCTTTGCTGCCGGTTGAAAAGGGGCATGCCTGTGGCGTGGTTCAAGGTGGCATCCGGCTGCTGCCTTGGCTAGGATGCGGGCGGTGACGGAAGCCGGTATGTGATGAGGCACGGACTTATGCGGCAGTTCAAGAGCTTGGCGCTATTTGCTGCGGGACTGGTGATGGCCGGTATGCTGACCGGCGTGCTGGCCGCTCCTGCACAGGCGGACATTCGCATTGCCGTTGCCGCTGCCTTTTCCGGCCAGTTTGCGCCATTGGGGGATCAGATCCTGGCCGGAGCGCGGCTGGCGGTTGAAGACATCAACGCCAGTGGCGGCCTGCGCGGGGAAAAGCTCGTGCTGGAGGAAGCCGACGACCGCTGCGATCCGGAACGGGCCAAGGCTCAGGCCAATCAGCTCACCGGCAAGGGCGTGCAACTTGTCATCGGGCATGTGTGTTCCAGCGCCACACTGGCGGCAGCTCCCGTCTATGCGGAGGCGGGACGCATCCAGATCACGGTGGCTTCCGCGCTGCCGCAACTGACTGAAGCACGGCCGGGGCCGGGCTTCTTCCGGCTTGGCCCGCGTGAGGATGCCACAGCACCCTTCATCGCGGACCGTCTCGCCCGGGACTTTGCAGGCAAGCGCATCGGCCTCGTCACTGACCGCAGTGGCTATGGCAAGGATTTTGCGGCCCGTATCAAGGCAGCGATGCAGGCGAGGGGTCAGACACTTGCGCTGGAGCAGGAGTTCGACGCCGGTGCACGCGACTTGAAGCCACTTGCTTCGACGCTTAAGGGCGAGCGGCTGGATGTTGTGGTGCTGGGCGCATATGCAGGTGATGCCGGTAATCTCGCTGCTGCTTTCGGCTGGCTTGGGGCGCAGGTTCCGGTGCTGGCCGGCGATGCCGCCATGGGCATGGAGTTTGGAGCTGCTGCAGGCGAGGCGGCAAGTCTTGTGGAAGTCGCCTTCATGGCGGACGCAGCCGCCATCCCGGACAGTCCGGCAGGCGAGGTGGCACAGCGCCTGCGGCAGGCCGGGGCCGTGCCGTCTCCCTATGCCATCGGCGCCTATGCGGCCGTCCAGCTTTTTGCAGCTGCGGCGGACAACGCGGAGACCCTGGACTTTGCGGGCGTTGCGGCTGCGGTCCAGTCTGGCGGATTCGAGACCGTGAGCGGAAGCATTTCCTTTACGCCCGAGGGCGACCGGCAAGGTTATGGCCTCTCCTGGTACCGCTGGGAGGATGGCCGCTTCCGGCTTTCGAGTTCGCAGCGTTAACGTTCTTTTAAGATTGGCTTTCCGGGCCATGCCGAAGGAGCGGCCCTTGCGCTAGAGTGACAGACAGAGGCGGCTGAGCGCCGCTCCCTTCTGTTTATCTGTCCGGGGCTGCCATGCGCCGTTTCGTCCTGTTGATGTGCTCTTTCGCCGTTCTGGCTGCTGCTGCCGCTCTTTATGTGGTTCCGGCACAGGCCGGTGGCGAGCGGGTCGCCTTTGCCGCGCAAGGTATTGCGCCGGGGACCATCGTCATCCGCAACAGCGAAAGGCGGCTCTACCTGGTGCTCGGGCAGGGGCAGGCGCTGTCCTATCCGGTGGCGGTGGGCAAGAAGGGCAAGTCCTGGACGGGACGCACCTATGTGACGGGCCGCTATCTCCGTCCGGCCTGGATTGCCCCTGCCGTCGTCAAACGTGACTTCCCCCAGTTGCCGGACAGGATCGAGGGCGGTGCGCCGAACAATCCGATGGGCGTTGCCGCGATGACGCTGGCTGGCGGTGAGTTCGCCATCCACGGCACCAACCGGCCCGGCAGCATCGGCCGCCCGGTGTCGTATGGCTGCATCCGCATGCACAATGAACATATCGCCGACCTGATCCAGCGCGTGCGCGAAAACACCCCGGTGATCGCGCTGCCGTGAGACTGGCTCACTTGAGCAGTGGCAAGGACCCGCACAGGCGGTCAATCGCCTTTCTCGGCCCTGCGGCAAGAATCGCCTGAGGCTCGTGATCCTTCAGGGGGGAGGCGGCGATGCGTGCCGTGTAATCCGCATAGTTCCGCGCCTCGAAGGCGGCACGCATGTAGGCGAGGCGGACCGGCAGGTTTTCTGCGGCGGCAAAGAGGCTTGCAAGGTCTTCGGAGGCTGCACCCAGAACCGGTACAGCCACCTGTGTGATGCCATCCAGCAGCATGCCGTCACGGTCTGGTGTGGCCGGACCGATCAGCTCCGGATGGAGCCGTCCGAGGCTCATGCCCAGAATGGCGGCAAAGTTGGCCTGCAGTCCTCTCGGCAGGCTGGTGGACAGGATGATGACGGGTTTCAGTGTCATGGCAGGGCTCCTTTTGCGGCAGCCATGCCATGTGTGCAGAGCCATGGTATTGGACGAAATTGACCTTTCCGCCTGTCTGCGCAGAGCGCGGATCAGTGGCGGATGAGACTGCCCGGCGTGATGCCAAGCTGGCGGCGGAACTGGCGGATCATGTGGCTCTGGTCGCAGAAGCCCGCCGCCAGCGCCGCATCTGCCGGTGCCATTCCGCCAAGGATCAGTGCTTGAGCCTGTCTGGTCCGCATGCGCAGGACCGTAGCATGGGGCGTCAGGCCGGTGGCGCGGGAGAAGCTGCGGATCAGGTAGGAGGGCGTCAGCCCGGCAAGGGCCGCAAGACCCTCAAGGGAGAGATCGTCTCCAGCAGCAACGCCTTCCGCAATCCGCTCCCGCACCAGTTTCACGGCTGCCGGTTCCTGACCGGCAGGCCTGAGTGACGCCCGGCCATGGCGGGTGAAGGCAAGGCCGAGCACAGCCTGCATGGCCTCTTCCACAGCCAGCCGCCAGCCCGGGGCAGCGGGAGCATTGACGCGCTGGGCAAGGCGGCTCAGTGCCTGCGTCAGGTAAAGTCCTTCGTCCCTTGGGGCGACGGTGGCAAAGCCGCGCAAGTCCTTGAGATCCAGCAGGGCACGCACTGCAGCTTCGCTGGCATAGACCATGTTGTAGCGCACGCTGCCAGCTGCCGCGTGGCCGGTGTGGGGCTCTTCCGGGTTCATCAGAGACAAGGACCCTGCGGGCAGCAGCATCTGTTCGCCCCGGCAGAGATAGCCGCCAACCCCTTCGGCAATGGCCCCTATGGCAAAGCCTTCATGGGCGTGGCGGCTGAAGGTCTGAGTGCTGAAATCGGCTTCGTAAAGCTCAATGCCTTGCAGCCAGCCAAGGTGGTGGTACCGGTTGGCAGGCATCAGCCGCCCGCCTTGCGCAGCCAGTGGCGTGGATCAGTGGAGGCCGCAGAAGGCCCGGCGCTTTCGCCTGACAGCGTGCGCACCAGATCGGCGACTGCATCCAGCGAATGCGCGGCGCGGAACTCGTCCACATGCGGCAGCATGGCCCGGATGCCCTTGGCTTTGGCTTCGAACCCGTCAAACCGCAGCAGCGGATTGAGCCAGATCAGCCGCCGGCAGGAGCGGTGCAGGCGGGAGATTTCCCGCGCCAGATCTTCATCCGTGTCCCGTTCCAGCCCGTCGGTGATCAGTAGAACCGTTGGCCCGCCCGACAGCACGCGGCGGGACCAGAGGCGGTTGAACTCGTGCAGGGCGGTGGCAATGCGCGTGCCGCCGGACCAGTCGGCCACACCGGCGGAACAGGCGGCCAGCGCTTCGTCAGGGTCTTTCATGCGCAGCTGCCGGGTGACGTTGGTGAGCCTTGTGCCGAACAGGAAGGTATGCACGGCGGGCCGGGTTTCCGTCAGCGCATGCATGAAATGCAGGAGCAGGCGGGAATACTGGCTCATGGAGCCGGAGATGTCGCACAAGGCGATGAGCGGCGGGCGTTTTTCCTGCGGCTTGCGGTGCTTCAGGTCAATGATGGCTCCGCCTGCGCGCAATGTGGCACCCAGCGTGCGGCGCGGATCAATGCGGCCTCGCGGGGCAGGGGCGAGACGGCGGCGGCGGATCGTGTCCTTCGGCATCGCCATGGCGCGGAGCGCTGCCTTGGCTGTTTCGACTTCGTCGGCCGTCATCTGGGCAAAATCCCGCGATTGCAGCAGCTCGCGGCCGGAGACGGTAAAGCGGGCATCCACTTCCACCTCGGGCTGCTCCTCGCGCGGCTCACGCTCGCGGGCGGCCTTGAAGGCCTGCGAGACGCGGGTCTGTCCGGCCTTGGGCTTTTCCGGCGTGCCCCGCGGCGGGGCGACGGGGGAGAGGATGGCCAGCATCTTCTCAATGAGCCCGCGGCTCTGCCAGTAGATGCGGAAAGCCTCGTCAAACAGCACCCGCTGCTCGCGCTTGTGAACGAAGACGGCGTGAAGCGTCCAGTAAAAGTCCTCGCGGCTGGAAATGCCGCTCACCTCCACCGCCCGCACAGCGTCAATAATCGAAGCCGGGCCAGCCGGTAGACCTGCCTTGCGCAAGGTGCGGGCGAAGTGCACGATATTCGCCACCATGCGGCCATCAAGGCTGGACGCCTGTTCTGCTTGCGGGGCGGCGGGTGTGGTCATGGGCGAGGGGCTCAGACGTTCGGCATGACGGCAGGTGCTGAGGGCAGGGTGTTGCGGATCTCCTCCACCATCTGCCGCAGCTTCGAGCCGCGCACCCGCTCGATATCGTCCTGATACTTCAGCAGGACGCCAAGCGTGTCACTGGCCATGTCCGGGTCCAATGCCAGTTCGTTCAGTTCGGTCAATGCGGTTGCCCAGTCGAGGGTTTCGGCAACGCCGGGCTGCTTGAACAGGTCTTCCGTTGCCCGCAGGCGCTGGACGAAGGCGACGATTTCCGCCGTCAGCCGCTCCGGTGCGCCCGGCACCTTGCGCCGCACGATCGCCAGTTCACGCTCTGCATCCGGGTAATCGACCCAGTGGTAGAGGCAGCGGCGCTTGAGGGCGTCGTGGATTTCGCGGGTCCGGTTGGTGGTGATGATCACCACGGGCGGCTCCTGCGCCCTGATAGTGCCCAGCTCCGGCACGGTCACCTGATTGTCGGCCAGCACCTCCAGCAGGAAGGCCTCGAAGGCCTCGTCGGCGCGGTCCAGCTCGTCGATCAGGAACACAGGCGGGCCGGAGAGCGAGGGCTCCAGCGCCTGCAGCACCGGGCGCTTGATCAGGAAGCGTTCGCCGAAGATGGAGCGGGAAAGGTCTGCATGATCCGTGTCTCCGGCAGCTTCCGCAATGCGGATCTCTACCATCTGTGCGGCATAGTTCCACTCATAGACGGCAGAGGCGATGTCGAGGCCTTCGTAGCATTGCAGGCGGATGAGGTTGCGGCCCAGCGTGGAGGCCAGAACCTTGGCGATTTCCGTCTTGCCAACGCCGGCCTCGCCTTCCAGAAACAGCGGCCGCTTCATGCGCAGCGCCAGATGCAGCACGGTTGCCAAGTCACGGCCGGCGACATAGCCGCCCTGATCCAGCAGCGCCAGCGTGCCGTCGATACCTTCAGGAAGGGGAGTGCGAGCGGTGGTCATGCAGAAGGGCTCCCGGAACGTGCGGCCCGGCCTGAAAGCCGGAACTCTTGCCTTTAGTCCCTAACATATAGCCGCCAGCGGCAAGGCATAGCCCCTTTGCCGCAATTCATGGCCAGAATGGATCATGCTTAAGCAGCATTTCCCCGGAAGCTGAGGGTTTTGACGGACTTGCGAAGCAGAAGGGGGGCTGGCACGCAAAGGGGGCTGAGGATGGACGATCTGTGGGGCATGCGGTTGCGGGCCCGCAGAAACCTTGAGGGAGAGGGACATGACAATGCTTTTCACGCGAGGGCTGCGCGCTGCGGCCGTGGCGGTGATTCTGTTCGCTGCACCGGGTGGTTCTGCGGTGCAGGCGCAGGGAACACTTGCAGAGGCGGCGCAGGTGGAGCGCGGCAAACTGATCGCAAAAGAGGCCTGTGCGGCTTGCCACGCCATCGGCACGGATGATGCCTCGCCCAATGCGGACGCTCCGGCGTTTCGTGACCTTGGGCAGCGGTATCCAGTCGAGGATCTGGCGGAAAGCCTGGCCGAGGGCATTGTCACAGGTCACCCGGACATGCCGGAGGTGGCGCTGGAGGCGCAGGATGTGACATCCTTCATAGCCTGGCTGAAGAGCATCCAGAGTGTCAGCGGTACTGGCAGCACTCGCTGAGACTGGCTGCTAACATATTGAAAAATATAGCTAAGACGTATTTTTTAGTTGCGCGTTTACTTCGCTGGCGCGACACTTTTGCCGTGGTTTGGTCAAGGCATGAGGTGTTCCATGGGCACAAGCGAAGACTTCCGCAAGCAGATGGCAGGCTACGGGCTGCTGACGGCTGAAATCCTCTACAGGATGCCGGATCATCCCGCCCTTCTGCAGAGCTTCCTCTGGCAAACTGAAGACAAGGCCCCGAATTTTCCGGAACTGCGCCGGTTCTTGGCCTTCTGGGAGCGGGAGATTCACGCATTCATCCACTCGGTGCGTCTGGCGCATCAGGACCTGATCGGCCCGCGTGATGTGCGCTATGCCAAGGGCGAGTTCCTGATCCATTGAGGACCGCCGCCCCGGGCTTTTCCACGGCAGGTCTCTCCCCTGCCGTGGGCCTTCTTGAAGGTGGAACCTAACCCTGCCGGGGCTTCATCACTTCTTCTTGCAGCTGCCGCCATCCGGATACGGCGGGCCCCAGATGATGAAGTTCGAGAAGCCGGTGCCGCCCGAGGCAAAGTCCAGCAGCTCGTCCGGGAGCTCATCCTGTGCGATGGAACGCGGCAGGACGAGGATTGCCTCGCCCGGAGTTTCCTCGACAACGGTGATTTTCATGCCCGGAATAGGGTCGGTGCCAAGCAGGCTCTTGATCGCCGCGTGCGGATTGGCCTTCAGTTCCTCGCGAAACGCGCTGTCAGCCATAGCCTTTTCGATCAGCGCCTTTTCAATGTGCTGGCGCGCCTGTGCAATCGGATCATGGGTCGGCATGTAAATGGGTCCCCTGAATTCTCTCTGAAAATGGAGGGCGTGACCGTCACGCCCTCCGGTGCCTGTCAGCCGTTACTTCTTCTTCTTGCAGCCGCCATCCGGATACGGGGGGCCATAGAGGATGAAGGCCGAGAAGCTGACGCCGCCAGAAGCAAAGTCCAGCAGATCGTCAGGCAGTTCGTCCTGCCCTATGGAGCGCGGCAGCACGAGAACCACTTCGCCCGGGGCCTCTTCAACCACGGTGATCTTGTAGGATGGGATCGGGTCATTGCCGATCAGTTCCTTGATAGCCGCATGCGGGTTGCTCTTCAGCAGCTCGCGGAACTCAGCATCGGACGAAGCCCTCAGAAGCAGGTGCTTCTCGATATGCTGGCGGGCCTGGGTAAGCGGATCAACTTCAGACATTGTGGAAGGACTCCTGTAATTTCGAGACAGAGACCGTCTGGCCCGAATGGGAAGAAGGTTGCCGTTACTTTTGGGCAGGGCAGAGCCGTGCAAAGGTCATGCTGCCTTCGGGTATGACAAAGGAAGAGAAGCTGACGCCGCCCGAAGCCATGTCGAGCAGTTCATCCGGCAGTTCATCCTGAGCAATGGAGCGCGGCAGAACGAGGACAACCTCGCCGGGAGCCTCTTCCACGACGGTGATTTTCAGCGAGGGAATCGGATTTGTGCCCAGCAACGACTTGAGAGCCGCATGCGGATTGGCCTTCAGCTCCTCGCGAAAAGCGCTATCAGACACGGCCTTTTCGACAAGAGCCTTTTCGATGTGCTGACGCGCCTCGGCAATAGGATCAATTGCGGACATTAAGTATTCTCCTCAAAACGTCATCAAGACACAGGTTGCTTTGCGCCTGCATTTTCAATGCAGAAGCCGCTTCCTTGCTGTCTGTTGTATCCAGTGATGATCTTCTGCGGAGAACTTGACCCCAAATCTGCCGTTCACAGCCTCTCACGGCCTTGGCTGCACTCCCAGCCCCTTGCCGTCGCGCATGACGGCGCGGGCTTCCGGCCGGAAATCCGAGCCTTCGCCCTCGTGCAAGACAAAGCCAGGCATCAGCCTCAATGGCGCCTTGCTGGCGCGGATGGCGCGCAGCAGAATGCGGGTGGCGGCGGCATCGGCACGCGGGCGCAGCGGGATGATGTCGATGGCGCCGAACCGGCCCTGAAACACGTCCAGCAGCTCCTGCAGGCCATCGGCGCGGAAGATGACGGTGAGCGTTCCGCCTTCGCGCAGAATGTCGGTTGCCGTCTTTGCCCAGGGCTCCAGCCCGCGCTCGTCCAGTACATGGGCGCTGGCCCGCTCGCCCGAGGGCGAGGCCCGGAACTGGCCGTGCTGATAGTAGGGCGGGTTCATGATTACGTGATCGGCCATGCAAGGGGTGAGCCCCGCCGCGTGGCGCAGCGAGCCCTTGGCTGTGATGTCGGCTTCCAGCATGCTGATGCGGGAGGCGAAAGCACTATTGAGGGGATCAGTCAGTGCGCGCCGGGCGAGCAAGGCCGCCAGCGGGTCTATCTCCACCAGCGTGACGCGGATGTCTGCAAGGCGTGCGGCCGCGCAGAAGCCTGCGGTGCCAACACCTGCGCCCAGATCCACGACATGGCCCTTTGTGCCATCGGGCAGGGCCGCTGCCAGATAGACCGCATCAAGGCCGGCACGGTGGAAACCCTTTGCGGGCTGTTCGACGGTTACAAGCCCGCCCAGAAAGGCATCGCGTGTGGTGGCAATGCCTTCAGGCAAGTCAAGGGCGTGCAGGAACGGGCTGGTCACGTCAGCGTCCTTCTTCCGGCGTCAGCTCATGGCCAAGACCGGCATCACGCATCAGGCGGCGGGCGGCGGCAATCTGATCGGCCGGGACGAGGATTCGCCGGGGAATCATGGCGAGCGAACCTTCCAGAATGCTCATGTTGGCATCCGCGACAAAATGCGCGATGCCTGCTTCGTCAAACATCGCCCCGACAGCTGAAATGAGAACCAGATCATTGGTCTTCAGCAGTTCTTCCATGATCCCGGTTCCCCTATCTGAATAGAGCGTAGTGCAGACACATGGTTTATGCGTCTTTTCAGGTGGTGGACAACACTGTTCACTGCGTTGTCAAACGATTGATCCCTTGCGGGTGGACGCTAGCCGACCTATTGTCCGCCAAAACCAGCCTTGGGAGAGTGTTTTGGCAGCCGTCGCCGCTTCCGCACCCGAATTGAAGAAAGCCAAGCCCGCAATCCAGCCGCTCGTCGATCTGACGGCAGGCGGGATGGGGCAGGTCAACGATCTGATCCTGTCCAAGGCGGGATCGAATGTCGAGCTTATCCCCGAGATCGCAAAGCACCTGATCGACTCGGGCGGCAAGCGCCTGCGGCCCATGCTGACCCTCGCCATGGCGGACATGTTCGGCTACCGCGGCACGGGCCATGTCATTCTCGCGGCCAGCGTAGAGTTCATGCACACCGCGACGCTGCTGCATGACGACGTGGTCGATGAGAGCGACATGCGCCGGGGCAAGCTTGCGGCGCGCAAGCTCTGGGGCAATCAGGCGAGTGTTCTCGTCGGTGACTATCTGCTCGGCCAGGCTTTCAAGATGATGGTGGACGTCGGCTCGCTCGAAGCCCTGCGCATTCTGGCAGAAGCCTCCGCGATCATTGCCGAAGGCGAAGTGATGCAGCTGGGCGCGGCCAAGGACATTTCCACCAATGAGGCGCAGTATCTCAAGGTGATCGAGGCGAAGACCGCAGCGCTCTTTGCAGCTGCCGCCGAAGTCGGGCCTGTGATCGCCGGTGTCGGCGGTGCACAGCGCGCCGCTGCCCGCCGCTATGGCATGGACCTTGGGCTTGCCTTCCAGCTCGTCGACGATGCGCTTGATTACGGCGGGTCCAGTGCGGATCTGGGCAAGCAGGTAGGCGACGATTTCCGCGAGGGCAAGATCACCCTGCCGGTCGTCGTGTCCCTGGAGCGCGGCACGGACAGCGAGCGCGCCTTCTGGAAGCGCTGCCTTGAAGAAGGCGACATCCGCGATGGCGATCTTGAGGAGGCCATTGCTCTGATGCGCCGTCACGGTGCCATTGAGGAGACCATTGTTCGCGCCCGTCAGTATGGCGCCAGCGCCATGGCCGCTCTCGATGAATTGCCGCAGGGGCCACTCACGGACTCCCTGCGCGAAGCCGTCGAATTCTGCATCGCCCGGGTGAGCTGAGCCTCACCCGGCTTCCACTTCGCTTGCCGCAATCCACCAGCCGGGATGTTGTACACGCAGATCTTCTGCCAGTGCAGTGGCGGCCTCCGGCGCGCAGAGGGCGAAGCATGTGGCACCGGAGCCTGACATGCGGCAGAATTCGGCTGCCGGATGTGCGTTCAATGCTGCCAGAACATCTTCGATCACCGGTAACAGGGCGATGGCTGCGGCCTGCAGGTCATTGCGGGTGCCCTTGAGCCAGTTGACGAGATCCTGACGGGTGGCAAAGTCCGGCGGCATGCCCGGCAGAGGGGGATTGTCCCGGAGCTCAAGCGCCTTGAACACAGCAGGCGTACTGACCGCGACACCAGGGTTCACCAGCACCAGACCGCACCGGGGCAGCGGGGGCAAGGGGGCAAGATCCTCGCCGATGCCTGACATGCGGGCCGGTTGACCGGCCAGGCAGACGGGCACGTCCGCACCCAGTTTCAGCGCGATGGATTGCAACATGGCCGCGGGAAGGGTGAGGCCGGTGGCCTCTTGCGCCAGCAGCAAGGCCGCAGCAGCGTCAGCCGAACCGCCGCCGATGCCGGAGGCAACCGGCAGGTTCTTTTCCAGATGCACGGCAAGGGGGGGCAGCTGCACGCCGGAGGCGCGTTGCAGGGCGGTGATGGCGCGCAACACCAGATTGTCTTGCGCCGGGCCGCCGCCTTCAAGCGCGGAGGCAAAGGGGCCGTAGACAGTGAAAGAAGGGGCTTCAGCCGCCTGAAGGCTCAACCGGTCGCCCGTACCGGCGAAGACGGTGATGCTGTCCAGCAGATGATAGCGGTCTTCCCGCTGCCCTGTGACATGCAGGGCGAGGTTGATCTTGGCTCTGGCCCGGCAGGAAAAAACCGGCGCAGTGTCCGCGCCGGATGATGCTCCGTTCCCCCTCATGGCCGGATCAGCCGCCGTTCTTCGGCGGGGCGCTGGCTTCGACGGCCGCTGGAGTGTCGGGGAGACCGTTCTCGATCTTGTCGAGAATTTTCACAAGATCTTCCGGAGTCGGGCCCAGATCACGGGCGTGGTTCCACTGGAACCGGGCCTCAAGACGGCGGCCCACTTTCCAGTAGGCATCGCCCAGGTGATCATTGATGACCGGATCGGCCGGACGTAACTGAACTGCACGCTCCAGTTCGCGTGTGGCTTCCTCATAGCGGCCGAGCCTATAGTAGGCCCAGCCCAGGCTGTCGACGATATAGCCGTCGCTGGGCCGCAGACGGACAGCCGTCTGGATCATCTGCATCGCCTCATCCAGCTTCATGCCCTGATCAATGAGAGAATAACCCAGATAATTGAGCACTTGCGGCTGGTCTGGATAAAGCTCCAGCGCCGTGCGCAGGTCAATCTCCGCCTCGTTCCACTTCTTCAGGCGTTCCCGGCAGATGCCGCGGTTGTAGTAGAGGCCCCAATGCTCCGGCTGGGGCTTGTCGACCGTGTCGATGCCCTTGGTGTAGACCACCTCGGCCTCTGCGAACATCTCGCGGGAGCGCAGAACGTTGCCAAGCGCGATGATCGCTTCAAGATCAGAGGGATCCTTGTCGATGAGGGCCTGAAGATGCTGGCGGGCCTCATCCACCTTGTCGAGGGCGTTGAAGTTGAGGCCGATCTGGATCTCTGCATCCCGCTTCAGCGGGGAGCTGTCCGGCACCTGCTCCAGCGCGGTGATGGCTCGGTCAGGCGCATTCAGCCTGTTGTACAGCCCGCCAAGGGCAAGCGCGGCAAAGTCGCCGTCCTTATTGAGATCCAGCGACAGATTGAGAAGGGCCGCTCCCAGCTCTTCGGCGCCGTCATTGCCGATAGCCGACCCGAGGCCGCTCAGAAGCTCGGCAATTCCCATCAGAGGGTCTGCGACAACCGGGCCAAATTTCTCGCCCTTCTCGATCCGGGCACGGGTACCGGAAAGGATGGGGTGGCTGGGGATCAGCTGATCATACTGATCCAGAACAGCGAGTGCTTCTTTCTTCTTCCCGGCCGAGGCAAGCAGGATGGCGTAGGTGTCGGCAACTTTCAGTGCCCCGCGATCCGCATCGTAGGCTTGCTTGATCCGCGTGAGGGCAATGTCCATACGTCCTGCCTGCTGCGCCATCAGGGCGGCATGGTTATTCTTGAACACGTCGAACCAGTCAGGGCCCTTCAGGGCATCGAGGCCTGCCAGGGCCTTTTTCAAGTCGCCGGCTCCAAGGTCGAACCAGGCCCTTGAAATGCCCACTGTGAGGTCTGCAAGCGGACCACCGCCGTCATTTTCGAGAGCCTGAGATGCATCGCGGAAGCTGCCATCGCGCGCCAGATCAAGGCTTTTCAGGAGGCTTGCCATGAAGTTGCGGATCTTGAGGGCCTGCATGTCGTCGGCGAGAATGCGTGCGTCCTCAAAGTCACCACTGGCCATGCGCAGCATGAAAGCGCGCTCCACCAGAAAACCGTTCTCGGGATCGGTGCCGAGCGCTTCTTCGAAGAAGGCGGCTGCCGAGGGGAAATCATTCCAGCGGGTTGCGAGCCGGGCTGCAAGGTAGCTGCCTGCCTGGGTAACGGGAAGATCCTGAGGGGTGCCATATTGCTGCTCTGTTGCTGCCGTCTCTCCAGAGGAGGCCTGCACCTGCACCGGGACCATCAGAAGCGCTGCGCCAAGCAGCAAGCGGCTGCAGCGGCCTGCGGAAATCTTGCGCTTCTGCGCCGGAACGTCGGTCAACGTCGTCATCTTACCTCTCAGGACCGATGGGTGCGCCATCGTGATTCCATCTGAACCCACATCTTCATGATACGATGGCGGCTTTGTGGCGCGGGGGCAAGCCGGAGCCCTGCCTTTGGCTGCATCACCTGATCACATTTATCACATATCATCCGGGACGCAGCCGTGTTGGCCGCTGCGCATCCTGCCGCATTCGACCTTCGGCCAATTGCCAAACCACGTTCAATGGGTGCTTTGCGTTGCGGTGCAAAAAAGCCTTGTGCGCCCCGGTCCGGCATTGCAGGAATAACGGACGCAAGGTCAGCGTTCAGCTTTCCTCCGGAGGAGGCAGTCCGGTAGCGGGACGCAATGTGGGAGATCGGGAATGGCCAAGTGGGTGTATGGGTTTGGCAATGGAACTGCAGAAGGAAACGCTGGCCTGAAGACCTTGCTCGGCGGCAAGGGCGCCAACCTGGCTGAAATGAGCAATCTTGGTTTGCCGGTGCCGCCAGGCTTCACCATCACCACCGAGGTCTGCGCCTGGTACTACGACAAGGGCAAGACCTATCCGGACGATCTGGCGCAGCAGGTGGAGTTAGCTCTTGCTGCAGCCGGGGAACTGACCGGCCGCCGTTTCGGCGACGCGCAGAACCCGCTGCTGGTGTCCGTCCGCTCCGGTGCAAGAGTGTCCATGCCCGGCATGATGGATACGGTGCTCAACCTCGGTCTCAACGATGTCACGGTCGAAGCCATCGGACGGGCCGCAGGTGACCGCCGCTTCGCCTATGACAGCTACCGCCGCTTCATCCAGATGTATGGCGATGTGGTGATGGGCCTTGACCACCACGCCTTCGAGGAAATTCTTGATGAGGTGAAGGATGAAGCGGGGCATTCGCTGGACACGGACCTCTCAACCGAAGAGCTGATCAGCATTGTCGAGCGCTACAAGGCGCTGGTGGAAGAAGAGCTGGAGCGCCCCTTCCCGCAAGATCCGATGGACCAGCTGTGGGGGGCGATCGGGGCTGTGTTCGAGTCCTGGATGACGGCCCGCGCCCAGACCTACCGCCGCCTGCATGACATTCCGGCCGACTGGGGCACGGCGGTGAATGTGCAGGCGATGGTTTTCGGCAACATGGGCGAAACATCGGCCACGGGTGTTGCCTTCACCCGCAACCCTTCCACGGGCGAAAAGGCGCTTTATGGCGAGTTTCTCGTCAATGCGCAGGGCGAGGACGTGGTGGCGGGCATCCGCACGCCCCAGGACATCACCGAGAAGGCAAGGCTTGAGGCAGGGTCCGAACGGCCTTCTCTTGAGGTGCTGATGCCGGAGGCCTTTGCCGAATTCCAGACCATCTGCGACCGGCTGGAGGCCCATTACCGGGACATGCAGGACCTGGAGTTTACCATTGAACGGGGCAAGCTGTGGATGCTGCAGACCCGCTCGGGCAAGCGCACGGCCAAGGCGGCGCTGAAGATTGCCGTCGACATGGCTGACGAGGGGCTGCTGAGCCACGAGGAAGCGGTGCTGCGGGTCGAGCCGCAGGCGCTGGACCAGTTGCTGCATCCGACAATCGATCCAGCTGCGAAGCGCGATATTCTGGTCACGGGGCTCCCGGCTTCTCCGGGAGCAGCATGCGGGGCCATAGTCTTTACCTCGGAAGAGGCCGAAGAGGCCAAGGCAGCAGGCCGCAAGGTCATTCTGGTGCGCGTCGAAACCAGCCCGGAAGACATTCACGGCATGCATGCTGCGGAAGGCATTCTGACCAGCCGTGGCGGCATGACGAGCCACGCCGCCGTGGTGGCGCGCGGCATGGGCAAGCCCTGCGTCTCCGGAGCCGGCGCACTCCGCATTGATTACCGTAATGGCACCCTGTCTGCGGGCGGCAGGTCGCTTGCAAAGGGGGACGTGATCACCATCGACGGGGCGAGCGGGCAGGTTCTGGTGGGCGAAGTGGCGATGCTGCAGCCTGCGCTCTCTGGCGATTTCGCCACGCTGATGAGCTGGGCCGATGAGGTGCGGCGCATGAAGGTGCGAACCAATGCCGAGACCCCGGCCGACGCGCGGGCGGCACGGCAGTTCGGGGCGGAAGGCATCGGTCTTTGCCGCACGGAGCACATGTTCTTCGATGGCGACCGGATTGTTGCCGTGCGTGAGATGATCCTTGCCTCCGGGGAAGAAGGCCGCCGTGCAGCGCTGGGCAAGCTGCTGCCGATGCAGCGGGATGATTTTGTACAGCTCTTCGAGATCATGCATGGCCTGCCGGTGACGATCCGCTTGCTGGACCCGCCGCTTCACGAGTTCCTGCCGAAATCGGATGAGGAGATTGCGGAAGTCGCCGCGGCCATGGGCATTGACGCGGACAAGCTGCGGGAGCGGGCGCTGGATCTCGAGGAGTTCAACCCGATGCTCGGCCACCGCGGCTGCCGGCTGCTTGTCTCCTATCCGGAGATTGCAGAGATGCAGGCGCGCGCCATTTTCGAGGCGGCTGTCATGGCTGGCAAGAGCACCGGCGCTCCCGTCGTTCCGGAGATCATGGTCCCGCTCGTCGGCCTGAAGGCGGAGCTGGATCTGGTGCGCGGGCGCATCGACGCCATGGCGGAAGCGGTTGCGAAGGAGACCGGTGTTGCCGTGTCCTATCAGGTCGGCACCATGGTGGAACTGCCGCGAGCCGCCCTGCGGGCTGGTGACATTGCCGCAACGGCGGAGTTTTTCTCCTTCGGCACCAACGATCTGACGCAGACCACATTCGGCATTTCCCGTGATGATGCGGCGTCGTTCCTCGGCACCTATCAGCTCAAGGGCATTATTGAACAGGATCCGTTCGTTTCCATTGACAGGGATGGCGTCGGCGAACTGATCTCCATTGCCGCTGACAGGGGCAGGGCAGTGCGTCCGGATATCAAGCTCGGCATCTGCGGCGAGCATGGCGGTGATCCGGCATCCATTGCCTTTTGTGAAAGCGTTGGCCTCGACTATGTGTCCTGCTCGCCCTTCCGCGTGCCCATCGCCCGCCTGGCGGCGGCGCAGGCTCATCTGCGCCGGACATGAGGCATGGCAGCCAGTGAGGCCATCGCAGCGCTCAGGGCAGGGGGCAAGCTCGCCCTTGCCCGGGCGCTGACCCGGATCGAGACCGGCCATGGGCAGGCGGAGGTGGATGCCTTTCTGGATGCGGCCTGCCGTGAGGGCACAGGCCATGTGCTGGGTCTCACCGGGCCGCCGGGTGCTGGCAAATCCACGCTCACGAACAGCCTGCTCAAGGCGCTGCGGGCGGCAGGAAAGACCACCGGCGTCATTGCCGTTGATCCTTCCTCCCGCCGCTCGGGCGGAGCTCTGCTGGGCGACCGGACACGGCTGACGGCAGACCCGGAGGATGCGGGTGTCTTCATCCGCTCCATGGCGGCGCGCGACCGGCTGGGCGGGCTTTCTGACCACGCGCTGGCAGCCATCGCTGTCATGCGGGCGGCGCGTGAGGCGGTGATCGTTGAATCCGTCGGCATCGGCCAGTCAGAAGCCGATGTGGCAATTGCCGTCGATACGCTCGTTCTGTGCATCCAGCCAGGCTCTGGCGACAGCCTGCAGTTCATGAAGGCTGGCGTCATGGAGCTGCCCGACATCATTGTGGTGACCAAGGCCGACATGGGGGCCTATGCGGCCCGTGCCGTCGCGGATGTGAAGGGCGCTTTGTCCTTGAGTGACCGTGAGCGGGAGGGCTGGCAGGTGCCGGTGCTGCCGGTGAGTGCCCAGGACTGCAGCGGCCTTGAGGCGCTGCACGGGGCAATTGAGGCACACCGGGCGTTTCTGGAGGCAGGCGGGCTTTCGGCGCAGCGCTTTGCCCTGCGCCAGGAGGCCTGGGTGGCGGACTATCTCAAGACCCGCTATGGTCAGGCCGGAAGCCATCTTCTTGACCCGCGTGCCCTGATCCGCAGCGCAGGCGGTCCTTTCGCGGCCATGCGGCTGGCGGACCGCCGCTTGGTGGTCAAGGCGGTGCCGGACGGGACTGCAACGGAGACCTGACATGACAGAGGCCGGCAGCAGCATTGGCGAAGTCTCGGAACTGACGGGATTTCCGGCCAAGACGTTGCGTTACTACGAAGATATCGGGCTGGTGCGCCCGCTGCGGCAGGACAACGGCTACCGCGCTTATTCGCCTGCGGATGTGGAGCGGCTGCAGTTTCTCAAGCGTGCCCGCAGCCTGGGTTTTTCCATCGAGGATTGCCGCAGCCTGCTGGACCTGCGCCAGAACCCGCACCGGAGCAGCGCCCGTGTGAAGGCCGTGGCCGAGGCGCATCTGGCGGAGCTGGAAACGAAGATCCGGCAGCTCATGGATCTGCGCGACGATCTCACCGCCATGGTTGAGGCCTGCCGGGGCGACAGCTGCCCGGACTGCGCCATCATTGAAGGGCTGTCAGGGCACTGAAGTGCCCGCGGGGGTCACCCGGCGAGACGGCTCGCAGGGCGCAGGATCATTGGATCAAGGCTGATGCTCTTGATGAGGGCTGAGGCCGTTTCGACGGGGGCAGGGCGGCCGATGTAGTAGCCCTGCATGCGCTCGCAGCCGGCGCTTGTCAGGAAGTGCACTTGCGGCGCCGTTTCGATTCCTTCGGCCACCACGGTCATGCCAAGTGCCGCGCCCAGATCGATGATGGTGCGCACGATCGCCTGAGCCTGCGGGCTCTCGTCCACCGGGGAGATGAAGTCCCGGTCGATCTTCAGAATATCGAACGGGAAACGGCGCAGGTAGCTGAGGCTGGAATAGCCCGAGCCGAAGTCGTCCAGCGCGATCTTGAGGCCCAGTTCCTTCAGGCGCTTCATAGCGGTCAGAACGGTATCGTCCTTGCCGGCGAAGACGGATTCCGTGACCTCGATCTCAAGGCGTGAGGGGGCCATGTCATAGAGGGACAGGGTCTCGATCACCTGGTCGATGAAGCGCGGATGGCGGAACTGGGTCGGTGAAATATTGACTGAAACGGTGATGTCCGGCCAGTGGTGGGCATCCTGACAGGCCCGGCGTAACACCCAAAGGCCCAGGTCGTTGATAAGGCCTGTCTCTTCGGCGATGGGCACGAAAATGGCAGGGCTGACAGGTCCATGTTCCGGATGTGTCCACCGCACGAGCGTTTCTACGGCCGCGACCCTGCCGGTGCGGCTGTCCAGCTGTGGCTGGTAGGCGACGGAGAGCAGGTCGTTGTCGATGGCGCGGCGCAGATCGCGGGCAATCTTGTCGCGGGTGTGGACGTGCTCTTCCATGGATGGATCGAAGAAGGACCAGCGGCGTCTGCCATTAGCCTTGGCATCGTAAAGCGCGATGTCCGCCTTGCGCAGCAGTTCGCCTGCAGTCGTGCCATCCTGCGGGGCAATGGCTGCCCCCATCGACAGGCTGACATAGAGCTCATTACCGGCAACCCGCAGCGGACGGCTCAACTCGTCCTGAATGTGGCTGAGCTGATACTCGATAAGGGAGCGCGAGCGGCAGCCTGACAGGATCATGGCGAATTCATCGCCTGAAATACGTGCCAGCATGCCCGTGGGCGGCACAATCGTGCGGAGGCGCGCAGTCACTGCCTTGATGACTTCATCACCAGCCGCATGACCCAGTGTGTCGTTGATATCCTTGAAATGATCGAGATCGATGTAGATGACCGCCGTCAGCTCTTTGCCATTGCGCTCATCCTGCGCGCCCGCCAGAGCTTCCACCAGCATGCGGCCGAAGTAGTCGCGGTTCGGCAATCCGGACAGGCTGTCATGTTGAGCGGCATAGATGGCGCGGGCTTCGCTGTTGGCGAGCTTGCGTGTCGATTGCCGCGCGTAGTTCAGCAGGAGGGCCGTCATCGCGGCAATTGCCAGTACCAGCAGGACCAGAACCGGCAGGATGCGCATGAGCATCAGCGATCCCGGACGGGAGGAGCGCCAGTTCAGGCGGGTTACCGGCTTGCCCGAAGGATCCTTGACGAGGATTGATGCCAGGTCTCTCCGGCTCTGTTGAACCGGTCCTGTTTCAATCCCATCAATCCCTGCCATTCCCGAGAGACGGCCAAGGACCGATGGCGTCATGGCGATAAAGCTCACCAGGACTGCAGGAGGTTCACGTTCTGCGCCCTTGTTGTGCGTTTGCGGAGAAATGGCCGTCACACTGAAATAATGCGGACGCCCCGCCGCCATAACGACACCATTTTCAAAGATGGTCCGGTGATTGGCGCGGTAGTCTGGCTGAAACTGGTACGAGCCTGAAGCAGTCTTTTTGAAGCTCGAGATGTAGCCAGCCCTTACTTTGGCGATCGGTTTGCGAAGCGCATTGCGCAACGCTGCGTCAACCCAGCCTGTAGCGCCATCCTGATCATAAGTGATGATGGCTTCCAGATTGCGGTTCAAGATCAGCGCCTTTGTATGGCCGTGCACCTCCGAGAGTGAGATGGCAACCCGGTGAAGCAGCCAGGCGGCCTCTTCTGAACCGCGCTTCGCCCGGAAATAGGCATCGTCCCAGACGGCAGCGGCCTCCTGCTGGCTGCTCAGCTGGTCCAGTTGCATCGCCAGAGAACCCTCGATCAGATTGCGCTCGCTGTCTTCTGCGGCACTATCGGTCAGGGACGAGGACCAGATGAGAATTGCGAAGACAAACAGGACAGCAAGCAGCATGACGCCAATCACCGGAATGATGATTGTGTTTGCTATCTTTCCTCCCCGCGCCCCTATGCCTTGGTCCATGCGATCTGCTCCCGGCTTCAGGAAATTACTCTCCGGGAAAACATTTAAGGAATGGCGGATGGATTTGGTTAAGACCAGTTCATGAAGAGGAAAATTGTAGTTCAGAATGGATGAGAAGGTCTGTTGGCAAGGCCGCTGATTGTTTTGCTGTAACGCGGCGAAATAATGATTACGTTACGTAATGTTGTGCGCGCAGGCATCTGAGGATCCAAATACTCCCCGGCAGGTCCGGTTTGCCGCAGAAGGGCGCCAGACAGAGGTACTGAGGATCTTTTCCTGAAACCCCGAACTGTTATACGAAGGCCTTTGATGGCAGTGCATCACGCCTTGAAGATGCTCAGACGCCGCACGGACTTAGTTTTATTCCGCCGCTGAATCGGGAGGCCGCATGGATCAGGTTGCGCGAACAGAAGGCGGGTGGCCGGAGCATATGGATGAAAATGCCTATGCAGCTGCAATCTTGCGCTGTGCAGACAACATCCTGCCCATGCACATGGGCGAGCGGCTGATCAACAAGATCTTCGGCAAGAGTCTTCAGTCCCATACTGCCGGTTTGCTCGCGATCCTTTATTGCCGGGCGCAGCTGGGGGAGGGGGAGGCCGCCACGTTGTCGATCCTGCAGCAGCAGATGGGACGCAGCCGCACGCTGGCGAGTTTCATTGGCCTGTTAAAGCTTGCCGGTTATGTGCGGGTGGTTGAGGCCTCCGGCAGCCGGCGCGAAAAAAGGCTGGAGCCGACGGAGCTGATGCTGAACGGCCTCAAGACCTGGCTCTCTCATCATCTGGCCTGTGCCAAACTCGCGGGGCTGCCGCTGCCGGAACCGGACCTTCATCAGCGCCTGAATGCCGATCCCGTTTATGGCCTGCGCTTTATAGCCGAGACCCATGACATGGTACGCCTGACCCGTGAGGCACTGGCCGGGGAGGGGGCCTGGCCGTGGTTTGACCGGTTCGACTGCGGCGACCGTCTGGCGCTGATCCTGCTGAAGTCTCACTACGGCGCCCCTGAGCAAGCGCCCTGGCAGTCTTTCGCCGCACGGCAGGCTGCTGCACAGCTGGGCATCTCCCATTCTCATGTGCGCAATGTCATCAACAAGGCGGAGGCGGCCGGCTGGCTGGTGCAGCGCCGCGATCAGGGAGAGCTGCAGCTGACGCCCGCTTTCCTCACCGGCGTGCGCGACTGGTATCTGATGTTCTGGGGCTGGCTGTGCGAAGCCGCGCAGCGGGCGCATGAACGTGGAGCCGGTTCAGCCTGAGGGTGACGGCCTTCAGATCAGCTGCAGGCCCCGGAAGCTGATCTCCGCGCCGCGGGCGACGATAATGTGGTCATGCACCTCGATGCCCAGAGGCTTGGCTATGTCGATGATCTGCTTCGTCATCTGGATATCGGCGCGCGATGGCGTGGGGTCACCGCTCGGGTGGTTGTGGACCAGAATGATGGCCGTGGCCGAAAGCTCCAGCGCCCGGCGGATCACCTCGCGCGGATAGACCGGCGTATGATCCACCGTGCCGCGCTGCTGGACTTCGTCGGCGATGAGACCGTTTTTCTTGTCGAGGAACAGGATGCGGAACTCTTCCCGGTCCGCATGGCCGCTGGCGGCACGCACATAGGTGACGACCTTGGACCAGGAGGACAGGGGCTCGCGGTCGACGATCTCGCCCCTCGCGTAGCGCGTGGCGCAGGCTTGCAGAAGCTTCAGGGCATCGGCCACTTTCTCGCCGGCGCCCTTGACCTCCTGAATGCGGGCCGGAGAGGCAGCCAGCACATTGGTGAAGGAGCCGAAACGCTGCAGCAGGGCTTTGGCCAGCGGTTTGGTGTCACCGCGCGGAATGGCGAGAAACAGGCACAGTTCCAGCAGCTCGTAATCGGCAAAGCCATCCGCCCCGTGCTGACGGAACCGGTCGCGCAGCCGCTCCCGGTGGCCGGTGTAATGCGGCGCAGGGGCGCGCTCCGCAAAGCCGCCCCGTGCCTCGTCCGTCTTGTCGCCCGTGTCGTCCTTCGGCATGCCGCGTTCCGTGGTCTGAAGAGCTGAAGAGGGGTATGCGGGAGGTCAGGCTGCTCCGCTCAACTGGCCTTGTCGAAGCCGGGCCGGTGCAGGCCCTTGGGCGAGAGCGTGAAAATTTCGCAGCCCGTGTCGGTGATACCGACCGCGTGCTCGAACTGGGCCGAGAGCGATCGGTCGCGGGTGACGGCGGTCCAGCCGTCGCTCAAGACCTTTACCTGCGGCTTGCCGAGGTTCACCATCGGCTCGATGGTGAAGATCATGCCGGGCTTCAGCTCGATGCCTTCGCCCTTCCGGCCATAGTGCAGAATATTGGGCGTGTCGTGGAACAGCCGGCCGACACCGTGGCCGCAGAAATCGCGCACCACGGAGCAGCGCTCCTTCTCCACGAAGGTCTGGATGGCATAGCCGATATCGCCCGTGGTGTTGCCGGGGCGTGCAGCCTCGATGCCCAGAAGCAGCGACTCGTAGGTCACCTCGATCAGCCGCTCGGCCGAGCGCTTCAGCTCGCCCACCGGATACATGCGGCTGCTGTCGCCATACCAGCCATCGACGACGAAGGTCACGTCGATGTTGACGATGTCACCCTCGCGCAGCGGCTTGTCATTGGGAATACCGTGGCAGACAACATGATTGATCGAGGTGCAGCTCGCCTTGGTATAGCCCCGGTAATAGAGCGTTGCCGGCAGCACACCCTTGTCGCGGCCGAAGCGGTAGACGAAATCATCCAGTTCCTGCGTGGTCACGCCCGGCTTCACAAGATCTGCAAGGCCGTCCAGGCATTCGGCCGTCACCTGGCCGGCCTTGTGCATGGCCTTGAAATCTTCCGGCGAATAGAGCCGCACCTGGCCGGTGTTCTTGAGCGGGGCGGTGGCTGCGTCGATATAGGTGACCATGGGTTCCGTTCTGATCCGATTCGTCTCCGTCCTGTGCCGCAGATCAAGGACCCGCTGCGCATGGGACTTGGAGGACTTGGCGCGCAACGCCCTGGTGTTCTGGCGCGGCGCACCAGACCGGGGCGGCATGCTGCCTGTTTTCATGGGGCTCGCCTGTCTGTTCTGTCGCCTAATATGAGCGGCCCCGGCTTGCAAGGAAAGATGTGTCAGCCCCCGCAGAAGAATTTTCCCGCCGCAGGCAGCGGGAGGCGGGGGAAAAGCGGGCAGCAGGCCGTTTCAGCAGCCGCAGATGAGCCGGAAACCAGCCCACGCACGGCCTGCATGCAGACCATCGCCGGCTGTCTGAGCAGCTCTGCTTCGGTCCGCCAGCCCGCGCCAATTTGCACTTGCAGACGGGCGCCGCTGCCGCTACCTCATACCCCGCGCCGGAGACAGTCTCCCCGGCCACCGGCCAATGCCCCTTTACCGGGGCTTGAAAGCCGGCCGGACAAGACCCGCCCAAAGGGCGCGGCTCCCGCTCCGGCCCAGACATGCGGACGTGGTGAAACTGGTAGCCACAGCGGACTTAAAATCCGCCGCCCTCAAACGGCTTACGGGTTCGAGTCCCGTCGTCCGCACCAATTCGTTGCGTGATGCTGCCCTTCGATCCATCGCACGGGTTCGGCTTCGCTCTGCTTCGCTGCACCAGACGGAAAGCTGGAGCTCTTTCTTCACATCCGTCACCCCCAGCCTGTGGGCAAGGCCGGATGCAGCTTTTGTCATGCCCGCAAGCTGGCTAGAGTGTGGCCGTGCAAAAGCAGGAGAATGCGGGTGAAAGTTGCGATTGCTGGCGCCGGTATCGGCGGATTATCGGCAGCATGGGCCTTGCGAAAGGCCGGTGTGGCGGTAACCGTTTTTGATCAGGGCCCTATCCCCAATCCGCTGGCCACCTCTCACGATGAGCACCGCATCACCCGGCACATCTATCCGGGGCTGGATGGCTATGGCCAGCTGATGCCGGATGCCTTCCGCGCCTATGACACGCTCTGGCAGGATCTGGGGCAGCGCCATTTCGGGCCGCGCCCCATGGTGCATGTCTCGCGCGGCGAGGTGAGCTATTTCCCCGCCGCCGAAGCGGAAATGAACGCGCTGGGCATTCCCATCCGCCCCCTGCCGCTGGACGGGCTTGCGGCCATGATCCCGGTGCTGGAAACCTCTGGCATCCGCGAGGCCTTCGAGGTGGGCGGAACCGGCGTGCTCTTCGCTGCCCGCACGATCACCGCCCTTGCCGCCTGGCTGGCAGAGAACGGCGCGGATCTGAGGCCTCACTCCCGCGTGACGGATGTGGACCCGGACAGCGCCACGGTAACGGTGGACGGCCGCCGCGACAGCTTCGATGCTGTCATCGTGGCTGCCGGTGCCTGGGTGAGTGATCTGGTGCCTCAGACCTCTCAACGCCTCGTGCCGTCGCGCCAGCTGGTGCTCTATCTGGAGCCGCCGCAGGATATGGCTTCCGCATGGGCGCAGGCGCCCATCATCATCGACATGGGCAGCGGCAGCTATGGCGCCTACGTCCTGCCGCCCTGCAACGGCACGCGGCTGAAGATCGGCGACCACCGCTTCACCCGCACCGGCCACGGCAGTGATGACCGCACGCCAACGGCTGCCGACATCGCCCCCGTGCGCGAGGCCTTGACCGGCACGCTGCGCGGCTCGGACCGCTACCGGATCATAGAGGAGAAGGTCTGCTACTATACTGTCTCGGCGAATGAGCGTTTCGTCAGCGAGCCGCTGGGCAAGTCCGGCTGGCTGCTCAGCGCCTGTTCCGGCCACGGCTTCAAGCTTGGCCCGCTCATGGGCCTTGGCGTGGCTGATGCCCTCACCGGCAAGCGGGCTGCGGAGGATGTATCCCGCTGGGCTGCTGGATTAGGCGGGTTGTGAGAGGGACGGCTCTTCGAGATGCTGCCCGTGCGGATGGGGAACGGCATGGGTGCCATGGTCAAGCCATGGCAAGACGGAGTGTGTGAGGGGGCGGAGCGTCAGAACCGGCGTTGCGGCCTTGCGCCGTCCTGCGCTGCCCCGCCGCTTCGCCAATGACCAGGCTGCCTTCGCGCAAAAACCCCTCCACTTTCGTCATGCCATGGCTCGACCATGGCATCCACCCCGATGCGTCTAGGCACACTGTGCGGAGGATCGGGGCTCTGTGACGACGCGACCCTTCGAGATTGTGCCCGTGCGGATGGGGAACGGCATGGGTGCCATGGTCAAGCCATGGCAAGACGGAGAAAAGGGAGGGGGGGGCGTCAGAACCGGCGCTGTGCTCAATCCATTCGCCGCAATCTCCCAAAAACAACAGCGCCCCAATCCATTGCTGGAAAGGGGCGCTGCCGGTCGCGTCAGTCAATGTGCCGTGCTGATTACCAGCTGGCGAGAACCGCGCCCTTGAATGTGTCGTCCACGAACTTGCGCACGTCATCGGAATTGTAGGTTTCCACGAGGGTCTTGACCCAGGCGGCGTCCTTGTCCTGCGTGCGCACGGCGATGATGTTCACATACGGGCCCTTCGGGCTTTCGCGCAGGATCGGGTCCTTGACCGGATCAAGGCCGGCTTCCTTGGCGTAGTTGGTGTTGATGCCCGCAGCATCCACATCCGGCAGCGAGCGCGGCAGCTGGGCGGCATCGATTTCGACGATCTTCAGGTTCTTCGGGTTCTCGACGATGTCGGCGATGGAGGCCTTGACGCCTGCATCTTCACGCAGCTTCAGCACGCCCGCATCATCCAGCAGCAGCAGCACGCGGCCGCCGTTGGTCGGATCGTTCGGGATGGCAACCGTCGCGCCTTCCGGCAGGTCGGTGATGGCCTTGTACTTCTGCGAATAGACGCCGATGGGGAAGTTGACCGTGAAGGCAACACTCGTCAGCTCATAGCCGCGGTCTGCAATCTGGTTGTCCAGATAAGGCTTGTGCTGGAAGGAGTTGGCCTGCAGATCCCCGGCGTTCAGCGCCTCGTTCGGCACGACATAGTCGGAAAATTCGAGGATCTCGATGTCGAGGCCCTTCGGCGCGGCAAGGCGCTTCACTTCTTCCATGATCTGGGCATGGGGGCCGGGGGTGACGCCGACCTTGATTGTCTCGGCAAAAGCCGGTGCGGCAGCGAAAATGGTGAGGGCAGCAACGGCGCCGGTCAGGGACGCGGCAATGGACTTGAAGAGCATGTGAGCACTCCGGTTCTGGGAAAGGACAAGCGGAAGCTTCAATGCCGGGCGCGCTTGTCAAAGCGCCGGGCAAGGCTGTCGCCAAGGCTTTGCACGCCTTGCACGAGAAGGATGAGCACCAGCACGACGGCTAGCATCACGTCGGGCATGAAGCGCTGGTAGCCGAAGCGGATGCCGAGATCACCCAGGCCGCCGCCGCCGACGGCGCCGACCATGGCCGAATAGCCGATGAGGCTGACGGCAGTGAAGGTGAGGGCATGGGTGATGGCGGGCAGCGCCTCCGGCAGCAGCACCTTGCGCACGATCTGCAAGGGCGTTGCCCCCATGGCGCGGGCGGCCTCGATGAGGCCCTGATCCACGCCCCGGATGGCGCCTTCGATGACGCGGGCAACGAACGGGGTTGCGCCAATCGTCAGCGGCACGATAGCCGCCGTGGTGCCGATCGACGTGCCCGCGATCAGCCGGGTCAGCGGCACGATGGCCACAACCAGAATGATGAAGGGCGTGGAGCGCGCCGCATTGACGATGAGGCCCAGCACAGCATTGAGGGCAGGTGCGGCGAACAGCTCGCCCTTGCGGCTGGTGGCCAGAAACACGCCCAGCGGCAGGCCGATGGCCGTTGCCAGAAGGCCGGAAACGGCAACCATGTGAAGGGTTTGCAGCAGGCTGTCGAAGATCAGCTTGAGAATGTGCGGCGGCAGGAAATCAGGCAACATAGCCAAGCACCTCGCTGGTCAGGCCGTGGGAGCGGGCACCCGCCTCAACGGCGGCAAGAGTTTCAGGGGCGGCATCAACGCTGACCACGAGCTGGCCATAAGTCTGGCCTGCGATCTGGTCGATCTTGCCCTGAACGATGGAGAGGTCCAGCCCCAGCGTACGCGAGAAGTGGCTGATGAACGGGCTCTGGCTGCCTTCACCCTTGAAAATGAGGCGCACCAGCGCCTGCCCGCCGGGCTGGGGCGCGCTCTGCAACTTCGCGCGCAGATGCTCCGGCAGCACGGCGCCGGTCACGGCGGAGACGAAGCTGCGCGTGGTGGCGTGCTGCGGCTCTGTAAAGACATCGAAGGTGCGGCCATGCTCGACGATCCTGCCGCCGTCGATCACCGCGACCTCATCGGTGATGGCGTTAATGACGCTCATTTCGTGGGTGATGAGCAGAATGGTAAGGCCCAGCTCCCGGTTCACCTGCCGCAGCAGATCAAGGATCTGCTCCGTCGTTTCCGGATCCAGCGCAGATGTCGCCTCATCAGACAGCAGCACCTTGGGATCTGTGGCAAGAGCCCGGGCGATGCCGACGCGCTGCTTCTGCCCACCGGAGAGTTCCGCCGGATAACGGTCTGCCTTGCCGTCAAGGCCGACGAGGTCCAGCAGCGGGCGCACCCGCCGTTCGATTTCGGACCGGCTGGCGCCGATGATTTCCAGCGGCAGGGCCACGTTGTCGAACACGGTGCGCCGGGCCAGCAGGTTGAAGTGCTGGAAAATCATGCCGATGGAGCGGCGCTCGGCGCGCAAAGCCGCTTCGCTCAGCTGTGTCAGGTCGGTGCCATCGACGATCACCGCGCCGCGGCTCGGACGCTCCAGCCCGTTGACGAGGCGGATCAGGGTGGATTTGCCCGCACCCGAACGCCCGATGACGCCCAGAATGCGCCCGCGCGCGACGGACAGATCAATGTCCTTCAGCGCCTCGACGGCAGCATGGCCGCTGCGGGCCGGATAGATCTTCGCCACACCCTTGATCTGCACCAGAGGCGCCGGGCTGCTGTCTGCTTCTGCGGACGCAAGACTGTGCGGATTGGATTGCATGTTCACGGGGCAAGGAACCTGTTGGGAGGGCCGGAAGCACGGCTCTTGGGAAGGCCGCTCCGGCAGGACCGGAGATGTAATATCCCAGAGCCGGGCCACCGGCGCGAGGGACCGGGTCTTCTATATCGCCTCAATCCCGGATCGGCTTGGCCCAATTTGGAAAATACGGGGAAAAAATTTTCAGGATGAGGTGCTGCCACTGCCGGATTGACCGCATGCACGTGATGATTGATGAAAGCAGGAGGGCTGCAAGGGGTTGAGCATGCAGGAAGATCTTTATCATTTGTCGAGCCGGTTCTGGGCCAAGACCTTTGCTGCGGATCTGATGGCGGGCATCTCCTACAAGCCGGTGCTGCATCACCTCCTGGATGTGGCGGCGGCGGCACAATCTCTCTTGCAGGCAAAGCCAGGCCTGTTGCGCCGTCTGTCCGCCCGGTATGGCGTGCCGGAGGACCGCTTGATGCTGGTGCTGGCGTTTCTGGCCGGGCTGCATGACCTTGGCAAGATTTCCCGCTGTTTCCAGATCAAGTGGCCCGAAATCTGGCCTGAGGACGAGCTTGGGCCATTGGTGCCGGTGGCTGGGCGATCGCATTGGCGCAATACGGCGCTGCTGCTGCGCGATCCATCGATTGCGCCTTTGCTCACCGGGCTGTTTCCCTCTGTCAAGCCAGCCTACCTGCAAAGTCAGATGGCACCGCTGATTGCGGCCATTGCCGGGCATCACGGTGTGCCGCCACCACCGGACGATATGAAAAGGGATGCCTGCAATGATCCCGATCTCGGCCCGCAGCTCATTCCCATCGCTGCCCATGTGGCGGGAGAATTGGCGCGCATCCTAAAGCCTGAGCCGCTGGAGGGACTGAAGGACAATTCCACGTTCAAGGCCCTGTCCTGGCCTGTGGCCGGCCTGATCACGCTGGCGGACTGGGTGGGCTCGGATGCTGCCTTTTTCGGGCCGCAGGAGCCGGACATGGGCGCTGAGGACTATTGGCCGCTGGCGCTGGAAGCGGCCGGAAAGGCCGTGCGGGAAAAGGGCCTGTGCCCGCCCGCTGCCTTCGCCGCGCCGGATCTCGCTCGCGTCGCCCCCGCTGCGGCAATCGCGCCCCGGCCCCTGCAACAGGCAGCTGCGGAGCTGCCGCTTTCCGGCGCGCCGGCGCTGGTCATCCTTGAAGATACGGCTGGCGCGGGCAAGACAGAGGCCGCCCTTGTGCTGGCCGCACGCATGCTGGCAGAGGGCATGGGGGAGGGCGTCTTCATGGCCCTGCCGACCATGGCAACAGCCAACGCCATGTATGGCCGGCTTGCGCCCGTTTACCGGCAGTTTTTTGAAGACGGAAGCTCACCCTCGCTGGTGCTTGCCCATGGGCAGGCCGCGCTGTCGCAGGTTTTCCGGGCCAGTACGGCGCAGGCCACCCCTGCGAGCGGTGATCCGGGTGGGGACGACCAGCCTGTCTCTGCTTTCTGCGCAAGCTGGCTGGCAGACAGCCGCCGCAAATCGCTGCTGGCAGATGTGGGTGCTGCCACCATTGATCAGGCCTTTCTCGCCGTTCTGCGCAAGAAGCATCTGGCCCTGCGGCAGGCAGGCCTTGCCAGCCATGTGCTGATCGTGGATGAGGCCCATTGTTTTGATGCCTATATGGGGAAGGAGCTGGAACACCTGCTGGAACTGCATGCCATGCTGGGCGGCTCAGCCATCGTGCTGTCGGCAACGCTGGCTGAGGCGCAGAAGACGGCGATGCTGAAAGCCTTTGCCAAAGGGCTGGGCCTGCGCACGCCGCAGGGCCTGGATGCGGGGGCAGACCCTGCCGGTGTTCCCTATCCCCTGATCACCCGTCTGGATGCAGGCACCGTCACGCGAACGGCTCCGGGCACGGACCCGCGCCTTCACCGCGAGGTGGCGGTGCGCCGGGCTGCCAGCCGGGAAGCTGTGATGCAGGAGGCGCTGGAAGCAGCCCGTCAGGGCGCCGCCGTTGCCATCATCTGCAATGCGGTGGATCCGGCCATCCGCATGTTCGAAGCGCTCAGGGAGGCAGGCGGTGTGCCGGTGGACCTGTTCCACGCCCGCATGGCGCAGGTGGACCGGCAGGCCATTGAGGCGGAAGTCCTTTCGCGCTTCGGCAAGGATGCCCCGCAGGAGCGGCGCGCCGGCCGCATTCTGGTCGCCACGCAGGTGATCGAGCAGTCGCTCGATCTCGACTTCGATCTCATTCTCACGGACCTTGCGCCGGTGGATCTGCTGATTCAGCGCGCCGGGCGCCTGTGGCGGCACATGCCGCAGCGGCCCTTGGAGACCCGCCCCTTTGACGCCCCCACTCTTGTGGTGCTCTCGGCGGATCCGGACGAGGTGGCGGATGCGAAGTGGGGCGTCGATGTCCTGCAGCAGGCGGCCTTCACCTATCGGCGGCCAGCCGTCGTGTGGCGCACGGCGCGCCACCTGTTCGGCCGGGGCCGCATCGTCAGCCCTGCGGACATGCGTCCGCTGATTGAGGCCGTTTACAATGCGGCCAGCTGGGACGATGTGCCGGAGCCCCTTCATCAGGCCCAGCAGATGGCGGAAGGCGAGGAGCAGGGCAACCGGCAGCTGGCCAAATTCAATCTGGCCAAGCCCGCTGAAGGCTATACCGGACTTCAGGATCAGCTTTCCTCCGATGAGGAAATCGGCACAAGGCTGGGGGAGGCAACGCTCACCTTGCGCATCGCCCGGATGCGGGATGGAAAGCTGGTGCCGCTGGCCGAACCCGGCGGCCCCGGCCCCGATGCCATGGCAGAGGCCTGGGCCCTGTCTGCCCTCAGTTGCCGCAAGGCAATTCTTACCCGGCAGGGCCGGGACGCGCCCCCTCCACCGGATGCGGCAGAAGAAAAGCGCCGCGCCGCCGCCCGCGAAACCCTGCGCCGCAGCTGGCCGGAGTTCGAGGCTTCCATCGTCATCGCCATTCTGGAGGAAGACGGCCATCTGGATGCGGGCCCGGACTATAGCCGCTCTCTGTCCTACAGCCGCAGCCATGGCCTGATAAACGGCGCGGCAAGAGAGTGATCCTGCTTCGCCGGGGCTGCAATCTGGCCGGGTTTCTCTTGCCAGTCACAGCCCTTTACGCCACTCTCCAACCCGCCCCCGAAAGCCCCCCGGTTTTCCGGTAGCTTTCCGCTCTTTGAAATTCTACTGTCAGATCAATGCTCTCCAGCAAGAGTGTTCCCCGCACACGCGGGGATGAACCGGTGCAATCGGCGAAAACGCTGTTGGACGGGCAGTGTTCCCCGCACACGCGGGGATGAACCGGGCCGGGAATATTCCGGCGTCTGGCTCAATGAGTGTTCCCCGCACACGCGGGGATGAACCGGGCGATGACAAAACGCAGATCGGCCTTATGGCGTGTTCCCCGCACACGCGGGGATGAACCGACTCAGCGGAGACCATGCACGCGCCGTGGCAAGTGTTCCCCGCACACGCGGGGATGAACCGGCAGTGTCCGTTACCGCAGGCGCGTCCTGCTGGTGTTCCCCGCACACGCGGGGATGAACCGCCCAACGCGCCGATATTCTGCGCCTGAGCCCGTGTTCCCCGCACACGCGGGGATGAACCGGAGCCCGAGGTGAAGAAGGATGGGCGGCTCATGTGTTCCCCGCACACGCGGGGATGAACCGTCGGCAATCGGTACCGTCAAGCTGCTCGATATGTGTTCCCCGCACACGCGGGGATGAACCGACGCAGCACCGGGTGGTGATCAGGCCACAGCCGTGTTCCCCGCACACGCGGGGATGAACCGCGGGTCAATGACGTGTTTGATCACACGGCCATGTGTTCCCCGCACACGCGGGGATGAACCGCACACAGACGGGGCTCTTTCGCTGGATGACATGTGTTCCCCGCACACGCGGGGATGAACCGGATCTGCTGCGGCAATCTGTCGAGGCCAAATGGTGTTCCCCGCACACGCGAGGATGAACCGCGCTGATCAGTCTCTATGCCGAGGCGGCGCGGGTGTTCCCCGCACACGCGGGGATGAACCGGACCTTCAGCGGGAGCTTGGCGTGAAGGCCGAGTGTTCCCCGCACACGCGGGGGTGAAGCCCGTAAGCCGTGATTGATTCACTCCTGCCCTTGCCGTAGGGTTGAGGCTGGCGAGTGTTTGCATCCTTGAGTGGGGAGGGGCGGCATGGGCAGGCTGGTTTGGTGGCTGGGTGTTCCAGCCGTTTTCGGAGCGGGCGTCTTTGCGGGCGTGCTGTTTTCCCCGCCGCTGGGCACAGCGCTGCTTGAGGTGGCCGGGCTGGATGGCGGCGGCAGGAAGGCCCTGATCGACTACACAACGACAGGTGCCGTCGAGCCTTCGCCCGGAAATAATCCGGAGCCTCCCGGTGATCCATCCGCTACAATTGCTCACCTGATGAATGGCGCCGCCCAAACGGCATCTTACGTCTATCTTCAGGAGCACGCTTATATCCTGTCACCCCATGCTATCGCCTCGGGGGAAGATCTGATTCTCCCGGAGGACCTGACTCGTCTCAGCCTCACGGAGCTGGGCAAACGGCATGCGCAGGCTGATGCTGCCGGACGGGCGGCCATTCTTGAGGAAGTTCAGCGCCGGGAACTGCGCGTCACGGAGATCAGCGGCGAATTCTTCCCTGACATGGTTCTGGATTCACCGCACAATGCTTTCATCTATGTCAACCGGGGCAAAAAGGGCGATACTGTTGCTGCAACCGGCCCTGCGGCGGCCATGAGTATCCGCGCCACGATGGAGCCCGTAACGCTGGCGCCGGTGCAGACGGAAACGTCATCCACCATCGGGGCGCAATTGCATGGGGCGGGGTTCGATATTGAGCCGAAGGAGATGATCTGGCGGCAGGTGCCTGACGGGCAGGAGGAGACTTTCCTCTGGGTGGTGACGCCCCGCAAGGAAGGACGCCTGCAACTGACCGTGGACCTGCGGCAGAAACTGATTTTCGGCGGAGAAACCATCGAAAGACCCGTGCGCAGCTTTCCCAAGACCATTGCCGTCTCGGCGGATCTCTTCACACGGATCGGCAGGGCCGTTGGCGGCGTCAGCGTTGCGCTCGACACGGCCAACAAGATCGGCATCGCCATCGCCGCCTTCCTCGGGATTGCGGGTATCGGAGGCCTTGGCACCCTGATCCAGTACCTCTACCGCCGCCTCCGCCCATCCCGCGCTGCGGATGTGTGATGTGCAATTTATACGGGTATTCAACAGCTTGACACTCATCTGCTCGCGTGCACAAATCACTGTTAACGCGCGAAGGTAGGTCTTGGGGTGGCAGATTGCCAGCGCGCAAGGCCCGTGCCGGGGGAGTGGGATGGGGTTCAATGTTCTGACGGACCGGTGTTTTCCCGTGGTCATGCGATCCGGGGAGCGGCGGTGGGTGGATTTTGCCGGGCTGGCTTGCGGCTTTTCCGCCTTTGATGCGCCGGATGCCGGGGCGGACTATGCGGTCGCCTTTGACTGGCCGAGGCCGGATCTGGATATCGCCTGCCATGAACTGAGCATCGGCGTGATGCAGCTTTGCCTTGATGTGCAGAGCGAGGATGACTGGCAGGCGCTGTGGGACAGCGCGCTGGGCCGGGACGAGCTGGCGGAGCGGATCGCCCGTTTCACCCATGCCTTCGAGCTGCTGGGCGATGGGCCGCGCTTCCTGCAGGACCGGGAGGCCTTCGAGGCGGATCTGAAGCCTGCTGCCCTTTCGCCTGTTGAAGGGCTTTTCATCGATACGCCGGGCCAAAATGGCCAGAAGAAGAATGCGGATGTGCTGACGCACCGGGGCCGCTATCCGGCGCTGGGCCTGCCAGCGGCTGCCATGACGCTCTATGCCTTGCAGGCCTTTGCTCCGGCTGGCGGGGCGGGCAACCGCACGTCGATGCGGGGTGGCGGGCCGCTGTCCGTTCTCGTGTTCCCCGTGGGGGATGAGGGGCAGGCGCCTGTTGCGCTCTGGCACCGGCTGCTGGCCAATGTGACGGAACTTGGCACCGGTGATGCAGCCAGCCGGCTTCACACCATCCTGCCCTGGCTGGCGCCGACGCTCACCTCCGAAGGCGGTGTGGCGCTTCATCCCGATGAGGCGGGGGCAACGCATCCCTTGCAGGCTTTCTTCGGCATGCCCCGCCGCCTGCGGCTGGTGGCGTCCGCCCAGCCGGGCATCTGCGCCCTGACGGGGCGGGAGGGGGCGCTGGTGACCCACTTTGCCCAGCGGCCTTACGGCATGAATTACGGCATCTGGCAGCATCCGCTGACTCCCTACCGCCAGATGAAAGAGGGCGAGGCGCCCTATTCGGTCAAGCCCAAGACTGCCCGCTTCGGTTACCGCGACTGGATGGCGGCGGCTGCGGGGGAAGGGGAGGGCAGCCTGTCGCGTTTGCCCCGCAATGTGCACGCTGCACGGTTGATCCGGATGGCTCCTCTGCTGGCGCTTGGCCGCGATCCGGTTTTGCGCGTTGGCGGCTGGGCGATGAACAATATGGAGGCCATGGCCTATCAGTTCGCCGAACAGCCCATGCATCTGGCACGCGACCGGGCCACGGCGAAGGCGCTGGACGAGCTGGTTCTCAGCTTTTCCGAGTCTGGGGGCGCGGCGTTGTCTGCCCTGCGTGACGCCTTGCGCAGGGCGTTGTTCTCCGGCCAGACGCCGGATGCGGAAAAGGGCGCGCTGGGCAATGCGCAGGCCGCTTTCTTCGACATGACGGAACCGCAGTTTCACAGGCTTGCCGCCGCTTTTCTGAAGGAAGGTGCGGACGAAAGCCTAGAGGCACGGGCAGAGCGGCAGCGGCAGAACTGGCGGCGGCAGATCGAGGAAACCGTGCTGTCGCTCTTCAATCAGTTTGCCAGTGTTGAAGACGTGCCGCCCGAGCGCGCACAGCCGGTTGTCGAGGCCTATGCCGCCTTGCTGCGCAGCTGCCGGGGCTATGGGCCGGGCGGAAAGCGGTTCTTTGAAGCTCTGCGTTTGCCCCTGCCGGTCTCTGAAAAGGACAAGGACAAAAGCAAAGGCGCGTCAAAGGCGAAATCCCGCTCCGGGAGGGACGAATGACCATGAAACTGAACAAACCGGCCACTGAAGCCGCAAGGGACTGGTGGCAGCGGCTGCATCCCAATCCGGTGACGGGCCGTGGCGGCGACAGGGCTGGGCGGGCACGGCTGCGCCGGGCGTCCGGGCCGCTGGAAGCCCTGCTGGAGCCGCAGACGCAGGCTCTGATAGAGGCCGTGCGCCGGGCGTCCGGCAAGGACTGGGCCCTGCAGGCTCAGTATGAAGAGGAGGAAACGCTGCTGCTGCGTTTCGGGCTTCTGGCCATTCTGCTGGCCGAGACGGACGTTCATTTCGAGGAAAGGCAGCGCGGCTTTGCCGGGCTTCTGGGCCTCACGCCGGATGGCCTGCGCCCCGGACCGGATGACCGCCGCCGCTGGTCCGTGTCCCGCTTCGGCGCGATGATGCGGGCGTGGAAGGAGCCGGATGACTTCTGCCGCCACGTCCGCCGGGCGCTGCCGGTGCTGAAGCGCGAGCCTTTTGATGTGGCAGCCTTCATCCGCGATGTCATCGGCTTTGACGGCGCTGTGCAGCGCAAATGGACCTTTGATTATTACGGCCAGCCGCAGCTTGCGGCGGGCGATGGCAAGGCCGGGGCGCAGGAGAGCCCCGCCGCCGGACATGATTGCCCTGAGGAGAACTGATATGGCCCGCTTTCTGCAACTTCACATTCTGACCCCCTATCCGGCCTCCAACCCCAACCGGGATGATCTGGGCCGCCCGAAGAGCATGATCCTGGGCGGTGTGCCGCGCATGCGCATGTCCAGCCAGGCCATCAAGCGCTCCATCCGCACCCATGAAGCCTTCACCCAGCCGCTGACCGGCAATCTGGGTGAGCGTACCCAGCGCATGGGGCAGGTTTTGAAGCAGGCGCTTCTGGACAAGGGCGCGGACGAGGACAAGGCGGTTGAGATCGCCCGCGAGGTTGCGGGCGTCTTCGGCAAGCTGAAGGGGGAGAAGGATGCCAACCCCACCTACACCGAGCAGCTGGCCTTCATTTCCCCGCAGGAGCGGCAGATTGCAACGGACATTGCGCTGCGCAAGCTGGCCGGAGAAAAGCTGCCGAAGGAAAAGGAACTGGCGAAGTCTGTCTTCCTCAAGGCTGATGGTGCCGTTGATATTGCCATGTTTGGCCGCATGCTCGCTGACAATCCGGACTTCAACCGGGATGCTGCGGTTCAGGTGGCTCATGCCTTCACCACCTCCCGCGCCGAGGTGGAGGACGACTTCTACACCGCCGTCGATGACCTGAAGCGGCCAAGCGAAGATGCTGGCGCTGGTTTCGTCGGTGAAGCCGGTTTCGGTGCCGGTATTTTCTATCTCTACATCTGCGCCGATCTGGAGCTTCTGGCGGAAAATCTCGGCGGTGACCGGGAGCTGGCTGCCCGTGCTGTCGAGGCACTGGTGCGCACCGTTTCCATGGCCTCGCCCTCCGGCAAGAAGAACAGCTTTGCCAACCATGTTAAGGCCGAATTCATTCTGGCGGAGCTGGGCGATGCCCAGCCGCGCACGCTGGCAGGCGCCTTCACCCGTCCCGTCGAAGGCCGCGACCATACGGCTGCATCCGTTGAAGCACTGCTGGCCAAGCGCGGCGCATTTGCAAAGGCCTATGGCAAGGACTGGACCAGCGACTGCTGCCTCGATCTGTCCAATCCGGACAGCGCAACGCTGGATGAACTGGCTGCCTTTGCTGCAAGCGGAGTGACTGAAGATGCAGAGGCCGGGGCAGCATGACGGACCGCTGGCTCGTCATCACGCTGGAAGCGCCGCTGGCCAGTTTTGGTGAGGCGGCGGGCAACGCGCAGCGCGGCACGGCGGAGCGGCCCTCCCGCTCGGCGTTGCTGGGCCTGGCTGGCGCCGCGCTTGGCCTGCGCCGGGAGGATGCCGCCGGTCAGTCCCGCCTGTTTGCGGGGCTGCGCACGGCCAGCCTCAGCCAGCGCAGCGGCAAGCTGCTGACCGACTTCCATACCTTCCAGTCCCTGCCATCCTCAGCTGGGGCACCGCGCAGCCGTGCGGCAGCCCTCGCGCAGCGTGAGGAGCTTTCAACCTCCATCACCCGGCGCGAATACCGCATGGATGTGCGTTACCTGGCGGGCTTCACCGCTGCGGACGGCGTGGCGGAAGGGCAGGGCATTGATCTGGCAGCGCTGGCGGAGGCTTTCCGCCGCCCGCGCTTTGCGCTCTGGCTGGGGCGCAAGTCCTGCCCGCTGTCACGCCCGCTCAATCCGCAAGTGGTGCCGTCACCGGATGCGGCTGGCGCCTTTCTCGCCTATCTCGAGGCGGATCCGGCGCTTCTGGGGACGATGCCGCGCGAGGCAGAGCTTGCGGTGGAGACCCTGGGGGATCTGCCGTCCGGTGCGGCCATTTCCCGCCAGCACACCCGGCGCGATGATCCGCAAAGCCGCAGCAGTTGGCAATTTGCCAGCCGCAGCGAATATGTGACGGGCCTCAGCCTGCCTGCAAGGCCCGAACGGGAGGCTGCACGATGAGCGGGCTTTATCTTTCGCGGCTGGATCTGCGCCGCTCTTCGCGCAATGTGGCCCCGCTCATCGGCCTGCTCAACCCTGTTGACAGCGCCGCTCAGATGAACAACGGCCACCGTCTGCTGTGGACAGCCATGCCTGCGCATATGCAGGGCCGGGCAGCGGAGAGCAGGGCCGGGGAGGGCGTGCCCTTCCTGTGGCGGCGGGACACGCATGACGGCCGCTACTACGTGCTGGGACCGGAGTTAGGGCAGGAGGAATCGCCCTTCTTTGAGATTTCCTCCCGCCCCTTCGAGCCGCACCTGGACCCCGGTGACCTGCTAGCCTTCGAGCTGAGCGTCAATGCCACCGTTGACCGCAAGATTGGCACGGATGGCAGCGGCAGGCCGCTGCGCAAACGCAGTGATGTGGTGATGGACCTGATCCACCGCCGCGAGGCGGAAGCGGGCGGTGCTGTGCAGCGGGGCTCCTTGCGCGAGGCGGCGGCCCATGATGCGGCGGTGGCCTGGCTGAAAGGGCAGGGGGAACGCTCCGGCTTTGCTCTCAAGGGCCTGCGGATGGAGGCTTACCGTGTCGAGCAGGTGCCGCGCAGCAAGGGCAAGCCCGCCCGCTTCGGCGTGCTTGACCTTGCCGGGCTGATTGAAGTGCAGGACCCGGCGGCCTTTCTGGGGCGTCTCAGCCGTGGCTTTGGCCGGGCCAAGGCCTTTGGCTGCGGCTTGATGATGATCCGCAGGGCCTGAACCATGAGCGGCGGAGGCACGGCATCCGGTTCCACCATGCCCGGCGCCCCGCCGCCGCGCCCCATTCCGCTGAAGGACCGCTCGTCCATCATCTTCGTGGAAAAGGGGCAGCTGGATGTGATCGACGGCGCCTTCGTGCTGGTCGATACCAATGGCATCCGCATGCACATCCCGGTCGGCGGGCTGGCGGCGATCATGCTGGAGCCGGGCGTGCGCACCAGCCATGCGGCGGTGTCGCTGGCTGCACGCGCCGGCACGCTGCTGGTGTGGGTGGGAGAAGCGGGCGTGCGCGTCTATGCCGCCGGGCAGCCGGGCGGTGCGCGCTCTGACCGGCTGCTGTGGCAGTGCCGTCTCGCCATGGACGAGGCGGCACGCCTGCGCATCGTTCGCAAAATGTTTGAAATTCGCTTCGGTGAGGCCGCGCCCGAAAAGCGCTCGGTCGATCAGCTCCGCGGCATCGAAGGGGCAAGGGTCAGAACGCTTTATGATGGCTTCGCCCGTCAGTTTGGCGTCACCTGGACGCGGCGCAACTACAATCCGGACAACTGGGACATTTCGGACGTGCCGAACCGCGCCCTGTCTGCCGCCACGGCCTGCCTCTACGGTCTGACGGAGGCCGCTGTGCTGGCGGCAGGCTACGCACCCGCCGTGGGCTTCCTGCACACGGGCAAGCCGCTGTCCTTCGTCTATGACATCGCCGACCTGTTCAAATTCGAAACGGTGGTGCCGGAGGCCTTCCGCATTGCCGGGCAGCAGGCCAAAGGCAAGCTGACAGGCCCGGTGGACCGGGAAGTCAGGCTTGCCTGCCGTGATGCCTTCCGCCGTACCAATCTGCTGGGGCGGCTCATTCCCGCTATCGAGGAGGTGCTGCTGGCAGGCGACCTGCCGCCGCCGGAAGATCCGGACTACGCCGTCGATCCGGCCTTCGAGGATCCCTCTCCCTCCGGCGATGCGGGGCACCGGTCATGATGATGGTTGTCACCACCAATGCTCCGCCCCGGCTGCGCGGGCGTCTCGCCGTCTGGCTGCTGGAGGTGCGGGCAGGCGTCTATATCGGCACATACTCGGCCCGCACGCGCGAGATGATCGCCAGTCAGGTGGCGGCGATGATCGAGGATGGCGACGCCGTGATCGCCTGGACGGCCCCCACCGACGCGGGCTTCGACTTTCAGACCTATGGCCGCAACCGCCGCATGCCCGTCGATTTCGACGGCCTGCGCCTCGTCGCCTTCCATCCGCCGGATGCCGGAAATCCGGGGCCGGACGGCCGTGGATCAGGCTGATAGAGGCCCGCCGGACCCGTCATTTTGCCCGTCTCCGGAAGCCCGCAACACCGCCCCAAAAACCGGTAGCTTCCCGCTCTTTGAAATTCTACAATAAGATCAACGCTCTCCAGCAAGAGTGTTCCCCGCACACGCGGGGATGAACCGCGCGGGTGCTTGTGAAACGGAACGTCAGAGAAGTGTTCCCCGCACACGCGGGGATGAACCGAACAGGCCTTGCCTCGCGCATCACGCGTGGGAGTGTTCCCCGCACACGCGGGGATGAACCGCCCGTCAATGCCAGAGCCCGGCAGCCACACCCGTGTTCCCCGCACACGCGGGGATGAACCGCCGCATCTGACTTCGCCACGGGAGCAGGAACCGTGTTCCCCGCACACGCGGGGATGAACCGTGTCGCAGCAGGACACTGTGTCTATCACCTATGTGTTCCCCGCACACGCGGGGATGAACCGAGCGCCGGGGTTTTTGCGTTGGGGGTCCTCATGTGTTCCCCGCACACGCGGGGATGAACCATCTGCGGAGTCATTCGGTGTTACAGCCGCTGCGTGTTCCCCGCACACGCGGGGATGAACCGCGTGGCCGTAAGCCGAAGGAAGAGGCTGCTGCGTGTTCCCCGCACACGCGGGGATGAACCAAATCCCTCAGCGTTGCGCCTTAGCGAAGCAGGGATGCTGGCCGTTTGCGGCAGCCGGCCGTCCTCTTGCGCCCGCCAAATTGCGCTCCTCAATAGGGGATGGGGTGTAATCCGGGCTCGACAGGGCGGGTACGGCGCGGCAATGTCTGGCGCATGTGCCGGCGGGGTGATGCCTGATGCGGCGGTGGTGATGTTGTTCCGGCGGAAAGTCCTGACTTGATTGCTCTGCGCCCTATCCTGAGTGTTCTCGGCTTTCTTTACGCCGCTCTTGCGACGGCCATGCTGGTGCCGGCCATGGTGGATGTGGCGAGCAAGAATGCAGACTGGCAGGCCTTTGTCTTTTCGGCCTTTCTGACCAGCCTTGCCGGAACGTTGCTGGCCCTTGCCATGCGCGGCACGCTGCGCCGGGGGCTGAACATGCGCCAGACCTTTGTGCTGACGGTGATGGCCTGGGTGACGCTGCCTGCCTTCGGTTCGCTGCCGTTCCTGTGGCTCGGCATCGGCTATGCGGATGCCATGTTCGAGGCTGTCTCCGGCTTCACCACCACAGGAGCCACCGTTCTGGAAGGGCTGGATTCATTGCCGCCGGGGCTGCTCGTCTGGCGCTCGATGCTGCAGTGGATGGGCGGCGCCGGAATTGCGATCATGGCCGTAGTGCTGCTGCCTTTCCTGAGGGTTGGCGGCATGCAGCTGTTCCAGACGGAAGTGGCCGACCGCACCGAAAAGATTGTCGCACGTTCTGTCCAGCATATCCGGCTGATCGCGGGCTGTTACCTGCTGCTCACCTTTGCCTGCGCGCTGGCCTATGTGGCTGCAGGCATGAATACCTTCGATGCGGTGAACCATGCCATGACCACGGTGGCAACAGGTGGCTTCTCGACGCGTGATGCCTCCTTTGGGGCATTTGCGGAGATGCCGGCGGTGGTCTGGACCTCTGTCTTCTTCATGATTCTTGGCGCATTGCCTTTCGTGCTGATCATTCAGACGCTGCGCGGGCGGCCGTTGCAGCTCTGGAGCGATCCGCAGGTGCGTGCCTTCCTGGTTTTCATGGCCGTGGTGACACTGGGCCTGACCGTGCACCTGGGCGGCACACAGGATCTTGTGTTCCACGAAGCCTTCAGAAAGGCGGCCTTCACGGTGGTGTCCATCACCTCCACCACCGGCTTTGTGCTGACCGATTATCAGGCCTGGGGGAGTGCTGTCGCCGGTCTCGTCCTGATGCTGTGCTTTGTCGGCGGCTGTACGGGCTCGACCTGCGGCAGCATCAAGATCTTCCGGTATCAGGTGTTCTTTGGCACGGTGCGCTCGCATTTGCGCAAGATGGTGCGGCCCAACCGGGTGACGCCGGAATATTTTGGCCGCACCCGGCTGACACCGGAGCTCTCCTTCTCGGTTCTGTCCTACCTTATCGTCTATATTGGCGCAGTCGGCGCAGTCACTCTGGCGCTCTCCGTGTTCGATCTGGGGGCAATGACGTCGTTTTCCGCTGCTGCCAGCGCGATTGCCAATATCGGTCCGGGGCTTGGCCCGGTTGTCGGGCCCGGCGGCAGCTATGCGGCGGTGCCGGACGGGGCCAAGTGGGTGCTGAGCGCTGCCATGCTGCTGGGGCGTCTTGAGCTGCTCACCGTGCTCGTGCTGCTCGACCGCGATTTCTGGGCAAACTGAAAGGCTCAAGGATGGACTTCGGCAAACCTCTGATCCGGGGGCGGCTGGTCAAGCGCTACAAGCGGTTTCTGGCGGATGTGGTGCTGGACAGCGGCGAGGAGATCACGGCCCATTGTGCCAACCCCGGCTCCATGCTGGGGCTTAATGCGCCGGGCTCGCTGGTCTATCTGTCGCGCTCGGACAATCCGGCCCGCAAGCTCGCCTGGTCCTGGGAGATCATCGAGGCAGATGGAGCGCTGGTCGGCATCAGCACGGCCCATCCCAACAAGCTGGTGGAAGAGGCGCTGCTGTCCGGGCTCATCCCGGAGCTTTCAGGCTTTGCCAGCCTGCGGCGGGAAGTGAAGTACGGCAAGAACTCGCGGATTGACATTCTGCTGGAAGACGCAGGCGGCGGGCTCACCTATGTGGAGGTGAAGAACGTCCATCTCATGCGGCAGGCCGGGCTAGCCGAGTTCCCGGATTCGGTCACCGCGCGCGGAGCCAAGCATCTGGTGGAACTGGAGGATATGGTGCGCGCCGGGCATAGGGCGGTGATGGTCTATCTGGTGCAGCGGCCCGATTGCAGCGAGCTGGATTTTGCCGCCGATATTGACCCGGCCTATGCTGCGGCCCTCAGGCAGGCGATGGCAGGCGGCGTCGAGGCCTTTGCCATCGGCTGCGAGGTGACGCCGGAGTTCATCCGCGCCACCCGCAAGGTTGCGATCCGCGCCTGACACCGACCCTCGACGAGCTCGTTTCATCGAGAGTTGGTCAAGCCCATGCGGCGCTCGAGCATCTTCAAGGCGTGATGCGTGTGCATCTCAGAGCCTTGGTATGACGAAGCGGACCGGGACCATGGTCTCAGCTCGGCAGGGCGAAGCCCTGTTGCGCGCCACCGGCAACCGGGGCACTCTCCGGGGCCTGCAGTACGACGATCTTCGTGCCGTTGGGCACGCGGTTATACAAATCGATCACATCCTGGTTGATCATGCGCACGCATCCCGAGGATACGGCGGTGCCGATGGTCCAGTATTCCGCCGTGCCGTGGATACGGTAGAGCGTGTCGCGGCCGCCTTCAAAGATGTAGAGCGCACGGGCGCCAAGCGGATTGGCAAGGCCAGGCTCCATGCCGTTCCGGTACTGCTCCAGCTCGGGCTGACGGGCAATCATCTCCGACGGCGGGGTCCACTTCGGCCACTCGCGCTTGTAGGCGATGCGGGCCGAACCGCCCCAGGTGAAGCCGGCGCGGCCGATGCCCACGCCATACCGCATGGCCTGTCCGCCTTCCATCGTCAGATAGAGGTAGCGGTTGGGCGTGTCGACGATGATGGTGCCGGTCGGCTCGGCGCTCTGATAGGGCACGATCTGACGGAAGAACTGCGGCTTGACGCGGCGCAGATCCGCAGCCGGGATCGGGAACTGCTCGTTCGGCATCGGGCCGTACATCTGCAGGTATTCCGGCGGAATCCGGCTGTAGGAGGGAGCTGCGCCCTCATAGCCATCACGGGCGAGACCGGGCGAGGGGACCGGCTGGACGTAGCGGGAGTTACAGCCGGCAAGAAGAGTTGCCGAGGCAGCAACCAGAAACCGGCGACGGGAAAGCAGCATTTAAAACCTCAATTCTGATCTGGAGCCGGCGGCATTGTGCTGCGCGGGCACGGCTCCTGGCGACAAGCTCCCCGATTTAACTTGCCGGGGGCTTAATCCGTTCCATTCTCACGAAAAATTTGACGAGTGGGGCTTTGGGGGCGGGTCGTCCTGCCGGGCGGGCGGATCGCCATAGGGCGCTGGCGCAGCCAGAAGCAGTGTTCCTGCGGGCACGCTCACGCGCTGCGGCTGCTCTTGCAGGGGAAAGCCCATGATACCGGTGCACAGCATGATCTTGCAGGGGGCACCTTGGCCGGGCAGCACCGGCGTCCCGCCGTCTGGTATGTCAGCCTTGGATGCCATGCGGGCAATGAGGCCGTAGGGCGCAGGTTGAAAGGTCTCAAGGCTCACCAGTCCCGCTCTCGCAAAAGCGGAATGGGCTTGCGCCGGGCGCATTACGGCAAGTGTCAGCACCAGCATCACAAGTGCTGGTGCGAGCGCCAGAATCGCCAGATTTCCTCTCAGGGCCGTCATCATGGTCCCCTCATTAAGGGGGAATGTGGCAGCGCGGGGGCGGGTGAGGGCAAATCGCCGTGACCGGCGGGTGAGGCGCTGCACGGCGGCACCGGTGTGGCAAAAAAGGCGCAGATACAACTGGGGCGCAGACACCTGCCTGCGCCCTCATTTTTTCAGACTTGAGGCAATCAGCCTGCCGTTGTCTTGGCCAGCGGCGGCTGGAACTGCCAGCCCATATCCCAGGGGAAGTAGATCCATGTGTCCTGCGAGACTTCGGTCACGAAGGTGTCGACCAGCGGACGGCCCATCGGCTTGGCATAGACAGTAGCGAAATGCGCTTTCGGCAGCATCTCGCGCACGACGCGGGCGGTCTTGCCGGTGTCGACCAGATCGTCGATGACCAGCACGCCGCTGCCTTCGCCCTCATCAAGGCCGATGACGCGCGGGTCGATCGGCTTGATCACCTGCAGCGAGCCCTGATTCTCGTAATCGTGGTAGCTGGCAACGCACACCGTCTCGATGGTGCGGATGCCGAGTTCACGGGCCACGATGGCGGCAGGCACAAGGCCGCCACGGGTGATGCAGACAATGGCCTTCCACTCGCCCTGACCGGACAGGCGCCAGGCAAGGGCGCGCGCGTCGCGGTGGAACTGGTCCCATGAGACGGGGAAGGCTTTCGGCTGGTCCGGGTTTTCCATGGAGTTCTTTTCCTGTTCAGGCATTGCTGAGGGCGGCAGCGACGGCAGCTTCCACGGCCTCGGTTGCGCGGTTCAAGGGGTCTTCATCACGGGCGCGGATCACGAGCTGGGTCGAGTAGCGGCCGTCCTGATTGCGGGGATAGGAACCGATCACCGTTTCGGGATGGTCTTTCTGGATCTGGCGCAGGGCATCGGCGATGCGGCTTTCGGGCAGGGCGGCGTCGACGCTGCGCGACAGGATCTTGCGGCCGGAGCGCAAGGTGGGCACCACCGCGTCCAGCATGGCCTGCATGATGTTGGGCACACCGGCCATCACATGCACATTACCGATACGGAAGCCGGGCGCCTTGGACACGGGATTTTCAATGAGATCGGCACCAGCCGGAATGCGGGCCATGCGCTTGCGCGCGTCCGTAAACTGGCCCGGCGCGTAATGGGCCTCGAGAATGGCCATGGCGCGGGGATCATAGTCAATGCTGACGCCGAAGGCTTTGGCGATCGAGTCGGCCGTGATGTCATCGTGGGTGGGGCCGATGCCACCGGACGTGAAGACGTAATCGTAGCGGGCGCGCAAGGCATTGACTGCCTCGACGATACGGTCTTCCTCGTCCGGCACGACGCGCACTTCACGCAGGTCAATGCCCGTCATGGTCAGCACATCCGCCACATGGCCGATGTTCTTGTCCTTGGTCCGCCCGGAGAGAATCTCGTCGCCAATGACAAGAAAGGCGGCGGTCACGATGTCATCCGGCTTGTCGCTCTGCATGGCTTGTTGCCTTTCCGGGGTTTGCCCGGCTCTCTGACAGCATCCATGCCGGGAAAAACGCTTTATCTCAGGTTTACTGCGGGCTCAAGCATGGGCAGGCGGGCGCCAGCCATAGATCCAGTCCATCCTTTCCAGCAGCGATTGCGGCGAGGAGAGGCGCAGCACAGTATCGCGGGCGAGCGCGGCGGGCAGACCTAGGTGATAGATGGTGGAATTGGTTGCCGCCGTCTGCTGCACCTTGGCCGAGCGGGGCTGACGCTCGCGCACATAGGCCTGAAGGGCGGCAGCGGGCTGATCTGGTCTGGAGGCCAGGTGGTGCGCGAGAACCATGCCATCCTCGATGGCCATGGCCGCACCCTGTGCCGCGAAGGGCAGCATGGCATGGCAGGCGTCTCCCAGCAGGGCGATGCGGCCTTTCTGCCATGAGCCGCCGGCATCAACGGCCCGTAGCGCCCAGCGGAGCCATTCATCCGGCAGCCGCAGCAGGTTCAGGGCCTGTTCGGGCCATCCGGCAAAACGCTGAAGCAGGTTTTCCTTGCTCGCCGGTTCTGACCAGCCGGGGGCATCCCAGTCTTCCTCCACCAGCGCGACCAGATTGAATTCCCGCCCCTGCCGCAAAGGATAGTGAACAAGATGCGCCTTCCGGCCGAACCAGATGCCGGAACCGGCGAGGAACTGCGGAGGGATCAGGCTGGCAGGCACGGTTGCCCGGTAGGCAGTGCGGCCGGAAAAGACGGGAGACGGGCCGTTGAGGATTGTCTGGCGTGTCGCGGAACGCACGCCGTCGGCGCCGATCAGAGCGTGGGCCTCCAGCGTTTCGGGCGCATTGGACCCTTGTGCCAGCGTTACCTGCAACTTGCCGCCCTCGTCGGAGACTGAGGACACGCGGGTGCCCAGACGCAAGGAAATGGCCAGCATACCATGGACCGCGTCCAGCAAGGTGCGCTGCATGTCGGCACGGTGAACCAGCAGATAAGGGGCGCCGTAACGGTTTGCTGCGATGGCGCCAAGCGGCACATGAGCAAGAGTGCCGCCGTGTCTTGCACTGCGGATCATCAGTTCCTGCGGCTCAAAGGCATGGCTGCGCACCGTGTCGAGCACACCTAGGGCAGCCAGCACATGCGTGGCATTGGGGGAAAGCTGGATGCCTGCTCCCACTTCCTCAAGCCAGGCGGCCTTTTCGGCCAGGATGACGGAAAAACCTCTTTGAGCCAGTGCGAGGGCGGCGGTCAACCCGCCGATGCCCGCTCCGGCTATGATGACGGGGTGCGCCATGACCGCTCCTGACCCGAAGGGATGCCGGATCAGCGGAGCCCGCCGGGCGCCGCTGCAAGAAACGTCAACCGGTCAGGATTCAGGCAGCCGCCGGAACCCAGACGCAATCCGACGGATTGGCCTCGGCGGGCTTCAGCGCCGGATTGAACTTGTAGAGCGTCGAGCAATAGGGGCAGACGATCTGGTCTTCATCGCCCATGTCGAGGAACACATGCGGGTGATCGAACGGTGGGTTTGCGCCGATGCACATGAATTCATGCGCGCCGATTTCAACGCTTTCGTGGCCGCTGCTGTTCTGGAAATGCGGGACTACGTGATCCGCCATGGCACCTGTCCAAGATTACTGTCCGGGTCAAAAGATGCGCGAACATACCGCCCCCGCGCCGGAAAGTGTAGGGGGCTTCGCGGATTTCCCGTGCGCAGCGGCGGCCTGCAGGTTCCCGGTCCCTGCGTAAGGCAGATCAGCCATTCCGGGGGACTTCCAAGCGGCGGATCTTGCGCCTAAGGTATCGGACAAATTGTCTCTGCCTTTAACGTAAACGTCAGGTTCCGCATGCCCGTCTTCAAATCCGATATCGCCGACATTGCCTACATTGATGAGGGGGAGGGCGAGCCGATCCTGCTGATCCATGGCTTTGCCTCGAACAAGGCCGTCAACTGGGTCAATCCGGGCTGGGTGGATCTTCTGGTCAGGGATGGCCGCCGGGTAATCGCCCTCGATAACCGGGGCCACGGCGAAAGCGGCAAGTTCTATGATCCGGCAGACTACAGCGCGCCGATGATGGCCGAGGATGCCCGGCGGCTGCTGGATCATCTCGGCCTCTCCAGTGTTGATGTGATGGGCTATTCCATGGGGGCCCGCATCACCGCCTTCCTGACGCTCAACCATCCGGACCGTGTGCGCCGGGCGGTCTTCGGCGGCATGGGCTATGGCATGATTACTGGCATCGGGGATGGCGAGCCGATTGCGCGGGCGCTGGAAGCCGAAAGCCTGCAGGCGATTCCCGATCGTACGGGCCGGGCCTTCCGCGCCTTCGCCGAACAGACCGGGGCGGACAAGAGGGCGCTGGCGGCCTGCATCCGCTCCTCCCGGCAGAAGATTTCCGAAGAAGATGTCGCCCGCATCGCCCGCCCCGTTCTGGTGGCCGTCGGCACGAAGGATGACATTGCCGGATCGCCGCAGGCGCTGGCGGATCTCATCCCGGGCGCAAAGGTGCTGGAGATCCCCAACCGCGACCACATGATTGCCGTTGGCGACAAGGTCTACAAGCAGGGCGTCCTTGATTTTCTGGCGGAGACAGCATGAGCGCTCCCGCCGCCATCAGCTTTACCGGTGCTGAAGGAAACCGGCTTGCAGCTGACCGCTTCGGCGCAGAGGGCGGCCAGCCGGTGCTGCTGCTGCATGGCGGCGGGCAGACGCGCCACGCCTGGGCGGGGGCGGGTATCCGTCTTGCCAAGGCGGGCTTCACCGCTTACGCCATGGACCAGCGCGGCCATGGAGACAGTGAGTGGGTGGCTTCCGCTGCCTATGATTTTGCCGACTTCGGCAGGGACCTCTCCGTTGTGGCAGCACAGCTAACGGAGAGCCATGGCCGCCGGCCTGTGCTGGTTGGTGCGTCGCTCGGCGGGCTGGCCGGACTGCTGTCTGAGGGCGCGCAGACGCCGGGGCGGCTCGAAGCCATGGTGCTTGTCGATATCACCCCGCGCGTCGATGCAGGCGGCGTCTCCCGCATTCTCGACTTCATGGCCGAGAAGGTGGATGAGGGCTTTGCCACCGTGGAGGATGCGGCGGACGCCATTGCCGCCTATCTGCCGCACCGGCCGCGTCCGCGCTCGCTTGACGGGCTTGCGAAGAACCTGCGCCTGCACCCCGATGGCCGTTACCGCTGGCACTGGGACCCGGCCTTCATTGCGGCCCGCCATGCAGGCGGTGAAGACCTGCGGGCAAAGGTGGAGGGAGAACTCGTGGCCGCCGCTGCCCGGCTGACCCTGCCGGTGCTGCTTGTGCGCGGCGGCCAGTCGGAACTTGTCAGCGAGGAGCACCTCGAGGAGTTCCGCCAGCTGGTGCCCCATGCGCGCCTTGCCGATGTGGCCGGTGCCGGGCACATGGTGGCCGGAGACCGCAATGACGTCTTCACCGGTGCGCTGCTGGAGTTCCTGCAGGATCTCGCTGCAGATGCCAAAGCTTGAGTCGGATCAGAGTCTTGAGCCATTTGGCTCAAGCTCTGATTCTGATTCAACTGCGGCCCGAAAGCTGAGTCGATTCAGATCTTTGGCCTGTCCGGTTGAAGCGCTGCTCACACGCCCTTGAAATCCGGAGTCCGCTTTTCGAGAAAGGCGGTTCTACCCTCTGCGAAATCGGCGCTGTCAAAGCAGGCGATGGCAGCAGCTTCTGCCCGGCCATGATCGGGGGCGGAGTGGCCAGCCGGGATGGTGAGTGCCGCCTTGGTGGCGGCATGGGTCAGCGGTGCGTTTTGCGCAATTGTGGCGGCAAGTTTCCGTGCCTCGGTCTCCAGCATATCGTCTTCCAGAAGCTGGTTGAGAAAACCCCAGTGCAGGGCCTCATCGGCTTCGATGCGCCGGGCGGTGAAGATCAGCTCCCGTGTCCGGGACGGACCTATGAGTGCTGCCACATCCATCAGTGCGGCCGGAGGATAGGCAATGCCGAGCCGGGCCGCCGGGATGCCGTAGCTGCTGCCCTGGCTGGCAAGGCGCAGGTCGCAACTGGCCGCAAGGCCAAAGCCGCCGCCAAGGCAATGTCCCCGGATCATGGCAATGACCGGCTTGCGGCAGGCTTTCAGGGCCTCGAAGGCGGCAAGATTGATATCCTCATAGGCGCGGGCGGCTTGCGCGTTCTTGCGGGTTTCCCCGAACTCGGAAATGTCCGCCCCGGCGCAGAAGGTTTCACTGCCCGCGCCGCGCAGGATGATCGCGCGCACATCGCGCTCTGCTTCAAGTGCAGATACGGCAGCGGGCAGGGCGCGCCACATTTCCAGCGTCATGGCGTTGCGGCGCTTTTCATTGGCGATCACCAGCCAGCCTGTGCTGCCTTCGACCCGGATCTCGAGCTCCGGCGGGGGAGTGTGCGATTGTCCCGTCACGTGATATCTTCCCTGAATGGCGCCTTGATGGAACGGCGTCCGGTGATGAGTTCTTTTCCTTTTGGCCGGGCTTTGTTATGGCTCGCTCCGGCCTATATGAGAACGGCATGACAGGTCCGGGGCAGCAGAGGCTGCACGCAAGGCCTGCGACAGGAGACGCGCCATGGTGAACACCACTCTGAAGACGGCCAAGTCAACCGTGAGCCTGCATGATCCCGTATGGCATCAGCTTCGGGAAGAGGCCGAAAAGATGGTCATCGGCGAACCGGCGCTGTCGTCCTTCGTCTATGAAACTATTCTCAATCATGGCCGCCTTGAGGATGCCGTGATCCACCGGCTTGGCGACAGGCTCGGCCGGGACGTGGTGTCTGCCTCTCTGATCCGCCAGACCTATTCGGAAGCCCTCAGCGATGAGCCGGAACTGGGCGAGATCTTCCGCGTGGACATGATGGCGGTGTTCGACCGGGATCCGGCCTGCGACCGGCTGCTGGAGCCGCTGCTCTACTTCAAGGGCTTCCACGCCCTGCAGACCCACCGGCTCGCCAACTGGCTGTGGCGCCGCGGGCGTAAGGATTTTGCTCTCTACCTGCAGAGCCGGTCCTCCGAGATCTTCCAGGTGGATATCCATCCTGCGGTTCCGGTCGGCCGGGGCATCTTCATGGATCATGCCACGGGGCTTGTTGTCGGCTCCACGGCTGTCATTGAGGACGATGTCTCGATCCTGCAGGGCGTGACGCTGGGCGGCACGGGCAAGGAGCAGGGTGACCGGCATCCGAAGATCCGCAAGGGCGTGCTCATCGGGGCTGGCGCCAAGGTTCTCGGCAATCTTGAAATTGGCCGCTGCTCGCGCATTGCTGCAGGCTCGGTTGTCCTTCAGGACGTGCCGTGCAACACCACCGTCGCAGGTGTTCCGGCTCGTGTCGTGGGCCAGGCCGGATGCGCCGAACCGGCCCGGTCGATGGACCAGCTGCTGGCGGACAAACAGCCTGACGCGTGATCCCCCTGTGGGAAAGCCCAGGATTCCGGGGAAAGACGGTTCCGGCGGTTGGCTCACGGCGCTGTTCGTGTAGGTTCCGCACCCGTGAAATACGGGGACCCGAGAGGAGCGAAAGACGTGAAAGCCGACGAAATCAAGAAGCTGGAAGCCTATCTGCAGCGCAAGTTCAATCTGCCGTCCATGAAGGTGAAGGCCCGTCCGAAGAAGGACGATTCCGCTGAGGTTTACATCGGCGACGAGTTCATCGGCGTTGTCTTCCGTGATGACGAGGATGAAGACCTGAGCTGGAGCTTCCAGATGGCCATCCTCGAGATGGACCTTGAGGAAGACGACGAGGATTGATCCGGCAGGCCGCCGCTGGTGTCATAGGCAAGCGGCAGTTGCTGAAGCTGATCTGAACGGGACGTGCCCTGCGTGAGGCCGCAAGGCGCGTCCCTTCTGTTTTCAGCCTCTGCCCAGCCGCCGGGGCCGTTCTGGCATCAATGCGGCAGGAAACTCTCGAAAAGTGCGCCCATCTTCCGGTCCAGCCGGCCCCAGCTGCTGAGCAGCTTCATGTCAAAGCGGTAGCTGGCCACAAGATCCGGAGCGAGGCGAATGTCGCGCAGGCAGCTCGCCGGGGCTTCCTTTGGCATTCTGCAGCGGGCGGCAAATCCGGTTCCAAGTCCTGTGCCATCATCCTCGTAGTAGAGGACATCCTCGCTGGCTCCCGCCTTGCCGGACATATCGAGCATGTAAAGCCCCGCCTTTCCCGTCTGGGGTTTGCCGGCAGCAAGACGGCGCAGCGTGGTGTCAATGCGCTCCATGACGGTCTCGACCTTGCGGGACGCCATCAGTTCCACGGTAATTGGCATTTCCGCAGCGGCCCGGTTGCCCCGGTTTCCGGTGGGGGCCGTATAGCCGGTCATGCCGGGCCAGTTGACCTCCAGGGTCAGCCGCTCGTGGAACGAGCCTTCCTTCCGCTGCTCGGGCTTGGGCAGCATGTTCATCGGGATCGCCACCCTGCGGTCGCCAAGCCAAAGCGTGACAGGGCGGGCCTCGGCCGTGCGCAGCTCCGCCTGAATGGCGGCTTGTTCAATCCAGCCGCCGATCATCTTGGCGATATAGGCAAGGGTCAGCAGCACCAGCAGCGAAAGAATCAGGGCGGAATGGAACGGCCGGTAACCTGTTGCCTTGGGAAGGGTGACCGGCATCATGGCCGCCACCTGCAGGCTCTGCGCGCCAAGCAGCCGTCAGCATTTCCGTGCCAAAGCAGGACAGATGTTCCAGAACGGTATGGGCAGACCTGTGATGGTTGCTGCATTCGCTTGGTTTCTGTTCCGTTCGTGACCGCCGGAAACCGGCATGCGGTTTGCACTTCCCCTCCTGTCTCCGTGAGGACAGACTCACGCCCCGTTGGTTAACAAGAGGTTAATGCCGTGCTTCTTGAACTGCTGCTTGCCGTCTACATGGGCTGCGCTGGCTTCGTTGCAGCGGGCCTGATTGGAAGCGCTTATCAACTTGTTACCGACTCGCCACCTAGTTTCCAGATCCCGGCGCACAGTGTCCCTGGAATTCTGGGGGTTGTTCTGGTTTGCGTCTTCGCCGGGCCCTTTATCATCATGCGCAATGCCATCCGTGGACGCCGGCTGGAAGGGCGGCCGCTGGGCTGGCTGGTTGCCTCTTCCACCATTGCAGGCATGTGGAGCCTGTGCTCTGGTGTCATCGTGATGCATTTTGCGCTGGGCCTTGCCAACTCGTGGTCGTGATCCCGGCGTGACAGACCGGGAGGAAAACATGACGCTCTACCGCCTTGAGGACCGGACGCCGGAGCTTGCTGCTGACGGGGCTTGCTGGGTTGCCCCAACAGCAGTTCTGATCGGATCGGTGCGGTTGGAAGAGGGGGCAAGCGTCTGGTTCGGCGCGGTGCTGCGCGGCGATAATGAGCTGATCCTCGTCGGCAAGAACAGCAATGTCCAGGACGGCTGCGTGCTCCATACGGATATGGGCTATCCCCTCACCATCGGCGAGGGTTGCACCATCGGCCACAAGGTCATTCTGCATGGCTGCACCATCGGCAGCAATTCCCTCATCGGCATGGGCGCGACGGTGCTGAACGGCGCGAAGATTGGCCGTAACTGCATCGTGGGCGCAAACGCGCTGATCCCCGAGGGCAAGGAAATTCCGGACAATTCGCTGGTAGTGGGCATGCCGGGCCGTGTTGCGCGCACGCTGGATGCGGCGGCCGAAGAGGGCTTGCGCAAATCGGCGGCTGGCTACGTGCGCAACTGGCAGAGGTTCAAGGCCGGACTGGCGCCCGTATGATCCTTTGATGATCTGATGGTCTGCGCCCGTGACGGCTCCCCTGAAAAGGCGGGAGCCGGTCTCGCGGGGGCGGACCGGCTCCCTGAACCCGGCCGTGGTTGGGATGGGGAGGGTGGGGACGCGGCCGGGCTGTTCTGTCGGGTTCCGGGACGCCCCGGAACGCCTGCGTGTACAGGTCTCAGTTTCCGATGCTCGCCACCGTGGTGACGCGGGTATCGGAAATGCTTGTCCAGGTGGCTGCCGATGTCGTTGCCTGCCGCTTCACGTAACGGTATGGCGTCGAATACCAGGGCAGCACGGCCTCAATCTGGTTGTCGAGGATCAGGTCGCCCTGATCCGTGCGGACCGTCAGGACCGCATGGCCGTCGTTGTTGATGTCTTTCACCACCGTGATCAGAAGCGCGCTTGCAGGCCATCCGGCCTTGAGCAGCCTGCGCTGCTTTTCGATCACATATTCCTCGCAGTCGCCAACGCCGTTGTCCGGAAAGGTCCAGTACTCGGGCACGCCGAACTGTTCCATGTCGGTCACGGGACGGATTTCCCGGTTGACCGCGGCATTCACCGAGAGCAGTTCCTCGAAACGCTCTTCCGAGAGTTTCACGACAACCGGCTTGCTGGTGCGGGCAGTGCACGCCGCCGGATTCTCCTTACAGAAGACGAGATGTCCCTGCGGCGCTGCTGCAGCTCCTGCCATGGCCATATAGCGGCCGGGATTGGCGCTTGCTGCTGTGGCATACATGGCTGCCGCAAAGGCAGCACATGCGATGATTGGTTTCCAGATCTTTATCTTCATGTCGTCGCCCTCCCCAAGGCTGACGACACCATTGCATCTGCAATTTTATTTGCATCTAAGTCAGGGCATTGCTTTTTCCATGATGTTTATCTGAATTTGACTTGAGTTTTTTCTTTATTTTATTTGATTTTGAAGCGAGGTTTATATTGATTTGAGTAAAATTTGATGCATCTTGATCAAGTCTATGATTTCAGCGTGGATTTTCAGATTCTGAATGGCTGGAGCTGGAGGGTGGCTCCTCAGAAGCCTGTCCGGAAACCGTTTCCCTCTCGTGCTGGCGAGGAAAGAAAGCCGAAACCATACGGGGATTTTCTGTGCCGCCGGGCGTATTTGGTCGGCCGCCCTCTGTGAAGGTCTCACTCTGCGGCAAGATCGGGGCCGGGCCTTGTGGAGGATCTTGAGGGGTATGGTTCAGCACTGCCGGCACAAAAAAATCCCGGCCTCAGGCCGGGACTTGCTTGGGTGTCTTCTTGAAGGCAATGCCGTCGCCGATGGATCATCACCGCAGAGCGGTCCGGACTTGCGCTATGCTGGCGGCTTGCTGCCGTCCTCCAGATCATCCGGCACCATATGCTGTTCGAGCAGAGCCTGATTCTGGATCACGGCGAATTCCAGGGCGATGCCGCCTTCCAGATGCCGGACAACACGTGCCCGCATTTTGCCGAGGGTAAGTTCGGTGCCGATGGGCGGGCGCGCCGGGCAGGAGAGCGCCACACCGGACAATGACACGTCGATGATGCGGCAGGTGTAAGCGGTGCCATCAGGCAGAATGATCCGGGTGACCGGGTTCTTCGGCACGAAACGCTCGTGGCGCCGGTCTTCCGGCAGGTTCAGCTCGTTGCGGTTGGCAAGCCAGGTCAGCACGCTTGCAATCTTGTCACGCTTGCGCGGGGTGTTGGTCAGCGCCACGGCAAAGCCGCCGTCGGTCTCGCGTGTGATCGTTCCTTCTACCCGCCCGATATGATCAAGATAGGCCACAACCTTTTCGCCAACACGTCCTGCGACAGGCGCGATGAGCGCCATGCCGCCTGGCGACATGTTGACGACCTGACAGGGATATTCCTGCCGGTTCTCCAGCATGAAGCGGCCAAGGACGTTCACCTTCACGCGCTGGTGACGGCGTCTGTCCGTACCCTTGGCAGGCAAACCGTGGGCGGGCCTGGCAGCTTCTGCTGCTGTCATGGATAATGTTTCCCTATCTTATGCGGGAGGAATCTTGTTCTCCACGGACACGATAGGTGGGGACTATTAACATTGCGTAAGATCAGCCCCAGACCTTTCAGATCTTGCCGCCGTCATAGACCGTCAGATGCCCGACCCGTCTTGTCCCTTCCATGGCGGGGGCGGCAAGATGGGCCTGCCCGCCATTGATGATCTGCGGAACAGCTGTGCGGCGCGGGGCAGGGCTGCCTGTCAGGAAGGACGGGCGCTCATCGGGCCAGATCAGACGCAGGCTGGAAATGGACTGGTTCAAAATGGGATGCAGGCCCAGCCAGTAGGGGCGCTCGAAGCTGGCGCTGGCGCCGAGAATGCGGCTGCGGCCTTCGCCCGGCATGTGCAGGGGAAGCAGCAGCATTTCCATCTTCAGAACCTGATTGCGCTCGGTGTGCCCGTCCACGCCGATGACCGCCGCCGCGGCGTCCTCGGTGATTGCGGCCATGACGGAGGCGAGGGCTTCCCGGTCCTCATTGCCCCAGCCGCGCAGAAAATTGCGGCCCTTCAGCTCGCGGCAATGGGTGGAGCAAAGACGGGTCCCTGCAAGGCGGTAGCGGTAGGTGTCCTGATCGACGGCCTCCAGGATGAAGGTATCGCCGAGCAAACCGCGAATCCGGCCCGGATCGATCTCCGACCGGTTCGGGGCGGTGCGGGTGCCGCGCAGTTCGTCCCAATACTGATAAAGGGTACGGTTGACGCCATGCTTCATTTTGACCGGTCCTTCTGCCACTTTTGCGCTGCTGCGGCATGCGTGTCCTTATCTGGGACAGTTCTCCGCGCCTGCGCTGGTTCTGCCGGTTACAGAGCATTTACTATGCCAAACGGGCCTGCGGGCGAAAAAATCAGCGGCTTTGCTAAAGTTTGAACGGATTTTTAAGGTTACCCCAAGCTTGCGCTTGCTCCTGAAAATGCTTTGGCACAGGCTGATAGCAGCCAGGTGCAAGAGATCCGGATGGCCGGACCGGTCACACTGCGGCGCATTTATCCGGGCCTTGCGGCAGGTGCGGGGTCCGGAACGGGTTATGAGGCGCCCGCTGCCCGCAAGGCAGCGGGCGCCTTGTCTTCGTCTTGCCTTTCCGGGACAGATCCTTAAGTGTCTGGAAATGATCCGGGCATCCTGAATGTCCGCAAGTGAAACAGATGTCAGGATTGAACCGGTCAAAATGAACCAGCCCCAGCCGATCGGCCCGTCCGGTGGTCAGCCGCAAGGCCCGCTCCCGCCGCGGCAGAAAGCCTTCAACATTCCTGCCGTGGTGGCCGTTCTGGCCGGTCTGATCCTGGCGGTTCACCTGATCCGCACGGAGTTTCTGAGCGCAGATGCCAATTATGAACTTCTGGTGCTGTTTGGCTTCTGGCCTGCCCGGTACAGCGCAGAGCTGTTCGGCTCCGGGCTCGTGCCGGGCGGGTATGCGGCGGACGCCTGGTCGTTTCTGACCTATGCCTTCCTCCATGGCAGCTGGGCGCATGTGGGCATGAACATGGCCTGGATGATTGCCTTTGCGCCGCCCTTGGCGGTGCGCCTTGGCACCGTCCGTTTTCTCGCCCTGAGTGCAGTTGCGGCCATCGCCGGCGTGCTGGTCCATCTGGCCCTGCATTTCGGCGAGGCTGTGCCGGTGATCGGCGCTTCCGCTGCCGTGTCCGGGCAAATGGCGGCGGTGTTCCGTTTCGCCTTTCAGCCGGGTGGTCCCATGGCCGGCGGCAACCGCAATGATCCGCGGGCCTATGAGCTGCCCGTTGCGCCCTTGCGTGATGTCCTTTGGAATGCCCGCGTCCGTAATCTGCTGATCCTGTGGTTCGGCATCAATTTGCTGTTCGGTGTGGCGGGCGGGGAGCTCCTTGGCGCTTCCGGGGATATTGCCTGGGAGGCGCATGCTGGCGGTTTCCTGGCCGGGTTCCTTCTCTTTCCCTTTTTCGACCCTGTCCGGCGGTTGCGATAATGTGACTTTAGGAGAAGCTCTCCGCCCATTGCAGGGTTTGCATCCGCTGAGCTTTTGAGGGCATGATGAACATCAGGTTACCGACGGGAGGAACTGGGAGGTAACCGGTGCCACGTCAGCTATCGGGAGAGCAGCATGACAGTAGCTTCCATTCTCAATACCAAAGGCCGTGACGTGATCACGGCGAGTTCATCGGCCACGGCCGGTGATATCTGCAAGCTTCTTGCGGAAAAGCGGATTGGTGCGGTGGTGATCACTGATGCGGAGCGGCACATTGAGGGTATCGTTTCGGAACGTGATATCGTGCGTATCATTGGACTGGAAGGGCCGGAGGCCCTGAACAAGCCGGTGACGGCCGTGATGACCCGTACCGTGATCAGCGCTTCGGAAGGCGATACCCTCAACAGCATCATGTCCCGGATGACATCCGGCCGCTTCCGTCACATGCCTGTCGTGTCCGGCGGCAAGCTGACAGGCCTCATTTCCATCGGCGACGTGGTGAAGCACCGCATTGCGCAGGTGGAAGAGGAAGCCGAGCAGATGCGCAGTTACATCGCCATGGCGTAACAGCTTTGCGTGGCCCCGGCAGGACTGCCGGGGCTGCTGTAACGGTCCGCTCTCTTGCCTCAGGCAGGGAAGAGGCGCGGATGCTCGATCTTGGGGCAGCGGTTCATGATCACCGTCAGCCCGGCAGCTTCCGCCTTGGCGGCCGCCTCCGTGTGCTCGATGCCAAGCTGCATCCAGATCACCTTCGGAAGGCTGGCCAGCGCCAGCGCTTCTGTCACGATGCCCGGAACAGCATCGGAGGCGCGGAAAACATCCACCATATCCACCGGCACGGGAATGTCCGTCAGGCTGGCGTAGACCGTGCGGCCCAGCAACTCCTTGCCGGCAAGGCCGGGATTGACCGGATAGACCTCGTAGCCCTGATCAATCAAAAATTCCATCACATGGTGCACGGGCCGGTCCGCATTGGCGCTGGCGCCGATGATCGCGATGGTTTTGGTCTCCTCCAGGATCTGCCGGATCAGGCTGTCGGGATAGGGTGGCGTCATGATCACTCTCCTGTCCACTCGGGTTTGCGCTTCTGCAGGAAGGCATTGATGCCTTCCTCCGCGTCGCGGGCCATCATGTTCTCCACCATGACCAATGCCGCATAGTCATAGGCCTCGCCCAGCGGCATTTCGAGCTGGCGGTAGAAGGCCTCCTTGCCAATCTTCAGCGTCAGTGGCGACTTGGAGGCGATGACCTCGGCATATTTCTGCACGACCTGTTCCAGATAGTCGCCGGGAACTATGCGGTTAATGAGGCCGAAGGATTTGGCCGTCGATGCATCGATGCTTTCCCCCGTCAGCAGCATCTCCATGGCCTGTTTCGGGCTTGCGTTGCGGCTCACTGCCACCATGGGGGTGGAGCAGAACAGGCCGATGTTGACGCCCGGCGTGCAGAAGGTGGCCGTGTCCGTGGCTATCGCCAGATCGCAGGAGGCGACAAGCTGGCAGCCGGCCGCCGTTGCAACGCCCGTCACCACGGCAATCACCGGCTTGGGCAGGCGGACGATCTGCTGCATCAGGTCCGAGCACTGGCGCATGATGGCTTCATAGGTGGCCCGGCCGCCGTCTGCCTCGGCGCGGGCCGCCGTCAGCTCTTTCAGGTCATGGCCGGCGCAGAACACCTTGCCTTCAGCACCCAGCAGGATGACCCGTACCGCAGGGTCATTTGCCGCCAGCTCCAGCTCGGCGGACAGGGCGCACATCATCGCCCGCGACAGGGCATTCATCTTTTCCGGCTGCTGCAGCACAAGGCGCAGCACGCCATTGTGCAACAGCTTGCCGATCTGCGGGCGGGGTTCGGCTGCGGCGGTGTCTTCTGTCTTCTGCATTCTGCTTTCCCGGCATGGTCACGATGTGGCCGGAGCATACAGCAGCCGGGCCAGCGGGGAAGCAGGCAAAAGGTGCGGCGGCTGGGGATCAATCAGGGATGGGGCAGGGGGAAGCCGTAGCGGGCGCTGAGGGCTTTCAGGATTTCGTCCTTGTCATTGATGAACTGCGGCGCGCCGCTTGGGCCCACCGGTTCGGATGTCAGCACCAGCACCGGCAGGCTCTGGTTTTCAGGGCCGGTCAATTCCACCACTTCCGCCCGCGGGCGCGGCCAGGCGATGCGGCGCACATCCAGCTTCTGCGCCAGATCCGGGAATGAGGCCAGGATGCCCTCCATCAGGGCGCAGTGCCAGCAATAGAACACGTCACCCGGATAGGCCGGGTCCGTGAAGCCGGGACGCAGCAGGAAGAGAATGTCTTTCATGATAGCTCCCGTGCCTTGCCCGCAGCAGCAGGCGCGAGCCTCCGTCATTTGGCTATGCGCCTCATGGTTGGCAAGGGCTGAGTTTCCGGCAAGAGTGGCCTTGCAAGGAGAAGGGGGATGTCATGCAGCCGGTGATGACAGTGGCCGAGGTGGAGGCGTTTCTGCGGGCCGAATTTCCGCAGATCTATCTGGACGGACCGCTCACCCAGGTGGTGGAGATTGCGCCGGGGCTTGCTGCCCTGCGCTTCACTGCCAGCGAGCGGCACCTGCGGCCCGGCGGCACGGTGTCCGGCCCTTCGATGATGGCGCTGGCTGATCTTGCCGCCTATGTGGTGATCCTTGCCCATATCGGCCCGGTGGCGCTGGCGGTGACGACGAATCTCAACATCAACTTCCTGAGGAAGCCCGCGCCGGGGGATCTCATCGCCACCTGCCGGATTCTCAAGCTCGGCAAGCGGCTCGCCGTGGTGGATTGCGCCATTTGCGGGGACGGGGAGGGCGAAATGGCCGCCCATGCCACCGCCACCTACTCGATTCCGCCGCGCCGGCAGGGCTGAAATGGCAAGATTCATACGGTATTCAGTTACCGTTTTTGCAAGATGTTGATTTATATAGAAAATTCGCAGCGCGATGCAAATGTTTCGTCTTGACGGTTTGCTGGCGAACGCGTATCACCCTGCCCGAACACACGGTGTGCCGTGCGGGATCTCTGTCCTGCCAAGCCGCCGTTCTGGTTTCACCGACGATTCACGGATCAGACACATGAAGACCTTCTCTGCCAAGCCGGCTGAGGTCGAGAAAAAGTGGATCTTGATCGACGCTGAAGGCATGGTCGTAGGCCGTCTGGCTGCCTACATCGCCAGCCATCTGCGTGGCAAGCATCTGCCGACCTTTACTCCGCACGTTGACTGTGGCGACAACATCATTGTCGTCAACGCTGACAAGGTGGTGCTGACGGGCCGCAAGTACGAAAACAAGAAGTACTACTGGCACACCGGCCACCCGGGCGGCATCAAGGAGCGTACTGCACGCGCCATCATCGAAGGCCGTTTCCCCGAGCGCGTGCTCGAGAAGGCTGTCGAGCGCATGATGCCGGGCGGCCCGCTCTCCCGCCGCCAGCTCAAGAACCTCAAGGTTTACGCTGGCCCGACCCACCCGCATGAAGCTCAGACGCCGGTCACCGTCGACGTTAAGAGCCTCAACGAAAAGAACGCGAAGAGGGCTTGAGCATGGCTGAGCTGCAATCCCTGGACCAGCTGAAGGGCGCCGTTTCGGCAGCCGTCGAAGCTCCGGTTCATGTCCAGAAGCTGGACGCCCATGGCCGCGCCTATGCCACCGGCAAGCGCAAGGACGCGATTGCCCGCGTCTGGGTCAAGCCGGGCACCGGCAAGATCACCGTCAACGGCAAGGACTACACGGCATACTTCGCCCGTCCGGTTCTGCAGATGATCCTGCGTCAGCCGATCCTGCTGACCAACCGCGATGGCCAGTATGACATCGTTGCCACCGTCACCGGTGGCGGCCTGTCCGGCCAGGCCGGCGCTCTGCGTCATGGCATCTCCAAGGCCCTGACCCACTACGAGCCGGAACTGCGCGGCATCCTCAAGAAGGAAGGCTTCATCACCCGCGACAGCCGCGTGGTCGAGCGCAAGAAGTACGGCCGCGCCAAGGCCCGCCGTTCCTTCCAGTTCTCCAAGCGCTGATCCCTCAGCTGCTTGCAAGAGCAACAAAGAACCCGCTGGTGCGAACCGGCGGGTTTTTTGTTTGTGGGGCAAGCATTCCTCCCGTTTGTCATGACCGGCGGCGCTTGAGCATTTCAAGGTGTGATGCGTCCGCATCGAAAGCCTTGGTATCAGTCATTGACTTGCACAGAACCCGCCACAAGGCCGAGGGGGACGATGGAGAGGCTGAAGGTTCCTTGACCTCATACCCCGCCACCAACGGCTCCACCACCGCGCGGTCATGGCCGGGCGATAGCTGATGAAGGGCTTGCTCAGTCTTCCTGCATCTTGCGGTTTCAGCCTGTGAGGCTGACAGATGCTGCGAGGTTCTAGCGAAAGCGGCCTGTTCAGAGCAGGGGGCAATGCCTATGCAGCTGAGGCGCCAGATGTTGCTCAAGCTGGGCTTGCGAAACTATAGTGTTTCTGAGCGATCTTGGGTGCGTTTTGTTCAAAGGGCCGGGGAAAAGTTATGGCTATCAAGATAGATTTTGTGAGCCGCCTTCCCGTCGACGGTGAGGATACCAGAAGATTTTACGCAGAAAATTGGAAGCGAAAGATCGCGCTATCTGACAAGAAATTTTATGAGTGGCAGTTTGTTGAGGCGCCAAATAACGAAAACAAAGATCACTGTGTAATCGCGTATGATGATCAGAATGGAAGTATTCTTGGAATAATGGGTCTCAATAAAAGGGACTTTATTCTCAATAAAGAAACGTTCCGAGGTGCGGAGCTGACGACCTGGATTGTGAGTGACAAAGCCGCAGGATCAGGAATTGGTGCGCGTATCATTGAATTCATTAAAGATAATTTCGAAATTCTTATTGGCATGGGTATAAGTGATGCTGCCCTGCCGATCTATATGAGGTCTGGCTTTCGATATCTAAGGAGCATACCTAGATTTGTTAAGGTTATTAACTTTGAGCCTCTTAAGGCGCATTCAGTGTACTCTAAGCTGGCTGTGAACCTGATAGATAACTGGAAACTTAAACCTAAGAACAACTTCGTGGCCAAGGAATCGGTTCTTGATGATGCTGATGATGCATTCTTGCTTGCGAAAGAGGGGCTCAATCTCTTTTCAAGGGATAAAGTCCATAGGAATTGGAGGTATGATAGTCATCCGTACTTTGAGTATCGCCAGTATTCTGTAGAAAATCCCGAGAAAGGTTCGTCTGCAAAGTGTTTTTTGGCTTTCCGTGAGGAAAAGGCAGTCTCTGATTTTAAGATCTTGCATGTAATGGATTTGTTCGGCTGCGATGATGCAGTTCCCTCAGCCCTGAGTTTCATCGAGTCCTATGCCAGGGATCATGATTTTGATGTGATTGACTTTTACTGTACGGCAAGTCGCATTTATCGGTTCATGCTCGCTGGTGGATGGTTCTCGATCAATGATGACCTTTGTTTCCAGTTTCCACATTTGTTCCACCCGATAGAGATGAGAAGTCCCCCAACAACTTCCTTGGTCTACTGGGCAGGGAATAATATTTCTGAAATGGCTGATCTTTCAAGGTTATATGTTACCAAGCAGGATGCAGATCTTGATCGCCCGACAATGCATGCAATCGAGATTATGTGATTGAGCTTCGGATGAGTGCTATGAACATCTTAATTTTTCATAGTATGTATAGAGATGGTATTCATCTGACAGTGCCGCGTTTTGAGGCGGGCTCAGCCCGTAAGGCTGACAGAGCGCGTGTGCAAGGGTAAAAGATCTGGAGCGGCACGGTTTCTGTTTGGATAGACAATGATCTCGTGCCTTTCTGAAGACACTCTGGTCATTCCGATGTCTTTCATGGTCATGGTTCAGACGGCCTTTTACCCCACGTGGTGACCGGCGGCTTCAGAGGGAGTGAAAAGATTGCATAATCTGCCGAGACCTGTCCTGCATCTGGATCCGCAGAATGCACCCGCTGCCATTTCGCCGGATTTTGCTCCCATCGAGGCCCTTGTGGCTTCCTTCCATCTGGAGGACTTCAACACTCCGGAGCGTGCCAGGGCCTATGCAGATGCCCTGGATTTATGGCCATGTCTTTCTTGCGCAGATGCCGGTGAGGAAGGGGATGATCCGCTGCGCGAAGTGCGGGACGGGGTGCAGAAGGCGCATCCGCTGGGCCCGGTTCTGGGGGATCTCTGCCGCCTTCATTGGCTGGCCTTGCGGCGGCGCAGCCTGTCGGTGCTTGAGTTTGGCAGTGGCTTCAGCACGGTCGTTCTTGCCCATGCAATGCGTCTCCTGCATGGACATTTTCATGACTGGGCCTCGCGCAATCTGCGCACGCAGCAGCCCTTCCATGTTCATTCTGTCGAGGAAGAGCAACGCTTTCAGGCGCTTACGTGTGAGCGGCTGGGATTAGGCCTGTCTCCCTATGCCACGGTCGAGCGCAGCAGCGTGGATCTCATCACCCACGACAACCGCTTTGCGACGGTTTACACCCTGTTGCCCAATGTAGCGCCTGACCTGATCTACCTTGATGGTCCTTCGCAATTTGCCACGACCGCCAGCATCAATGGCTTCTCCATCGCAAGTGCCGAACGCATGCCGATGTCGGCTGACATTCTGCGGATGGAATTTTTTCTTGAGCCGGGCTGCATCATCCTGATCGATGGCCGCACCCAGAATGCCAGGTTCCTGAAGGCCTATCTTCGCCGCCAATGGGCCTATCACCACGACAGGGCCGGCGACATTCACCTGTTCGAGCTGCAGGAGGACCCGCTTGGCCCAATCAACCAGCGCCGCCTCGATTTTGCACTCGGCCAAGGCTGGCTCCTCGGGGAGTGATTTCAACTCTCAATGAGTTCGGCACATCGAGAGTTGGCAGTAATCTGGAGCCTGAGCTGTGGTTTGGCATTCCTGGGGCGGTGCCTTTCTACCGTTTGCCGCGCCTCCCAGAGCCTTCCGCCTTCTGGCTGCCGCTTGTTCTGACAAAACATTGCGGGAGGTTAGCGGAGAGCCTGAGGAAACGGACCAGACCCCGGCACAAGGCCGGGGCGGCGCGGAGAGCGGGCAGGCGCTGGGAAACCCATATCACAACCTTTGATCTGCATCCGCTATCCCCGTCACAGCCATGCAACGAAACGCGGTGCGTTCACTACGGCAAAGTGCCGGATGCCCGCATGTTGGGGACGCCTGCCCAACCCCTCCATCGCGCCGTCCCGGCCTTGTGCCGGGACCTGTTTGGGACGCACGGCCTCAACGCGGCAGCTTTGGGGAGTGGTTGTGTTATCCTGCTGGTTGTAAAGAGATGATAGTCACCTGACAGTCCCGCGCTTTAAATCTAGCTTGCTCCCCCCTTCATCCCCACGCCCGCCACATAGGTCTCCACCACCGCCCGGTCATCGCCCAGGGTCTGCAGGATGAAGAGTTCATCCGCCAGGGAGCGGGCGGTTTCGGCGCGCAGGGCCATTTCGGGGGTGGCGGCGGGGTTGAGGATGATGATGTCGGCTTCCGTGCCGGGTTCCAGCGTGCCGATCCTGTCTGCGAGAGACAGGCTTTCGGCGTTGCCGCGGGTGGCCCAGTAGAAGGTCTCATAGGGGTGGAGGCGCTGGCGCTGGAGTTGCAGCACCTTGTAGCCTTCATCCAGCGTGCGCAGCATGGAATAGGATGTGCCACCGCCGATATCCGTGGCGATGGCGGTGCGCACACCCGCGCTGTCCAAGCGCGCCTTGTCGAACAGGCCGCTGCCGAGGAAGAGGTTTGACGTGGGGCAGAACACGGCCACCGAACCCGTCTCCCGCATCACGGCCAGCTCCCGGTCATTCATGTGGATGCAGTGGCCGAGCAGGGTCTTGCGGCTCAGAAGGCCATAGCGCTCGTAGATGGCAAGATAGTCCGCATCCTGCGGGTAGAGCTCCAGCGTGTAGCTGATTTCGTTGAGATTTTCGTTGATGTGGGTCTGCAGGTGGCAGTCCGGAAATTCGCGCAGGAGCGTGCCGGCCGCCTCCAGCTGTTCCGGCGTGGAGGTGATGGCAAAGCGCGGGGTGATGACGTAAAGCGCGCGGCCCCGTCCGTGCCATTTTTCCAAAAGGGCGCGGCTGTCGTCATAGGCGCTCTGGGCGGTGTCGCACAGGGCGGCGGGGGCGTTACGGTCCATCATGGTCTTGCCGCCCAGCATGCGCATGCCGCGCCGCTCCGCCTCCTCGAAATAGGCCTCGACCGAATTGGGGTGGCTGGAGCAATAGGCCACCGCCGTGGTGGTGCCGTGGGCGATGAGCGTGTCGTAGAAGGTCCGGGCGATGCGCGCACCATGGGCCTTGTCCGCAAAGCGCTGTTCGGCGGGGAACGTGTAGTCGTTCAGCCAGTCCAGCAGCTGGTCCGCCCAGGAGGCGATCACCTGCGCCTGCGGGAAATGCAGATGTGTGTCGATGAAGCCCGGCAGGATCAGGTGGGGGCGATGGTCGGTGACGGGCGTCCCCTCCGGCGCCTTTGCGGCCACAGCGGCGAAATCACCCGCAGCGGTGATCAGCCCGTTCTCGATCAGGAGCCCTCCATCTTCATGCGCCTCCAGAGCCTCCTCATCGCCCGCACCCATGGGACGGCGCAGAAACGAAACAGTACGGCCGCGCAGCAGCTTTGTGGGGGACTGAGGCAAGGGTCTGATCTCCTGTGTGCGGGCAGCAAGGACGGGGCAGATGCCTGCCAGCCGCCAAACCTTTCCTTTCTAATGAGGGGCAGGGGGCGGCACAAGGGCATGAGCGGCGCGCCTGAAGGCTGCCTGGCACACGAAGATATCTGGATGCCCCCGCAAGGCCTCTTGTTTTCCCGAATGGCTGGGCTAGGGTCGCGTTCGCGGGGATACTGCCCCATGTTTTAGACTTTTCCGGAGTTCCCATGTCTTTCAAGCGTCCCCGTCCGACCGATAATGCGGTGTTCGGCAAGAGCGTGACCGGCGGCTCGCATGAGCCCACTTATGGCGGTGTGCTTTCTTTCATGCGCCGGCGTTACAGCCGCGATCTTGCGGGCGTGGATGCGGCGGTGCTGGGCATCCCCTTTGATGCCTCAGTGTCCAACCGTCCCGGCGCCCGCTTTGGCCCGCAGGGCGTGCGCCGTGCTTCGGCGATCTTTGATGGCGACCCGCAATATCCGTTCCACGCCGACCCGTTCGAGGGGCTGGCCGTGGTGGATTACGGCGACGTGTCGTTCGATTATGGCCGCAACGCCGAGATCCCGGCCTGTATCGAGGCGCAGGCGCGCGAGATTCTGGATCAGGACGTGCATCTATTCTCCATCGGCGGCGACCACTTCGTCACGCTGCCGCTGCTGCGGGCCCATGTGGCCAAGCATGGGCCTCTGGCGCTGGTGCAGTTTGATGCCCATCAGGACACCTGGCCGGATGATGGCGGGCGCATCGACCACGGCACCATTACGGGCCGCGCCGTGCGTGAGGGGCTGATCGATCCGGACAAGTCGATCCAGATCGGCATCCGCACCCATGCGCCGGAAACCTGCGGCCTTGAAATTCTCTACGGCGAGGAAGTCGAACTGCTCGGCGTCAATGGCGTGGTGGAGATGATCCGCGACCGGGTGGGTGATGCCAAGGCCTACATGACCTTTGACATCGACTGCCTGGACCCGGCCTTTGCGCCGGGTACGGGCACGCCGGTGGCGGGCGGGCTCACCTCCCGCGAGGCGCTGATGATCTTGCGCCGCCTCGGGCCGCTGAATTTTGTTGGCGGTGACGTGGTGGAAGTGGCGCCTGCCTATGACCATGCCGACATCACCTCCATCGCCGGTGCCAGCGTGGCACAGCATTATCTCGGGCTGCTGGCCGAAAAGAAGCGGCAGGGGTAGGGGGAGGCCATGGCCTGGCGGCGGTTCACGCCGGGCTGCCTGGTGCTGCGCAGCTGCCTCAGGGGGCGGGCGGTCACGCCCTCCTTACGGGCCCCGGCACAAGGCCGGGGCAGCGCGGCGGGTGTGGGCCATCAGTGCCAGACGGGAGGCTTGCGGACGGGTACGAACTCCAGGCACCGCGCCGTCCCGGCCTTGCGCCGGGACCTGTCAGGGGCGCACTGTCCGAAGTCAGGTAACTTAAAAAAACTGTCCCGCCCCTCTGTCATCCTCGCGCAGGCGAGGGGCCAGTAATACCAAGGCTCTGAGATGCTGACGCATCACGCCTTGAAAATGCTCAAGCGCCGCAAGGGCTTAGCCGGCATTCGCACCTTTGGCGCCGGGCGCACTGGATCCCGGTCTTGCCGCTCCGCGCCAAACCGGGATGACGATGGAGAGGGAGACCGGAGCGCCCCTGATCGCTCAGCTCTCACCCGTGCTTGCGGTTGAACAGGCCGGAGGGGCTGCTGTTGTCGTTCTGCGGGGTCATGGACCAGGCCTTGTAGAGCGGGTGGCTGTCCTTCATCCGCTCGTAAAGCCGCGTCATCTGATGCAGAAAGGTCATCTTGCCCGCATAGGTGAGGGCAGCGCCTGCAAGCGTTGGCAGCAGCATGTTTTCCGCCGCGCCCCAAAGAGCTGTGATGAAACCGGCTCCTGCGATCAGTGACAAGGCGAGGGCCGCGCGGGAAATATCCTGCGGGATTGGTACGAACATGCGGTTCAGCCAGATCCGCTCGCCGAAGGTGGCGCGCACGTGCCAGTGGTCCGTGCGGCGCGGTGGGGGGAACAGGCGCGGGTTGAGCCAGAGCCAGACGAGCACGAGCGTGGTGGCAGCCAGCGCACCGGGCAGGCCGATGACGGTGTGGCTCCATACCGCCAGCAGCAGCACGGGCAGCGTGGCAAAACGTGTCCACACACTCCAGCCGCTGGCGTGGCGCTGCCAGACCTTCGCGTTCATGCCGAGCCAGCGGATCTGTCCGGCCGGCATGACGGCAGGACGGATGCGTGCCTGCCCGCCCTGCGGCCTCAATTGCCTTGCGTTTTCCATCGTCTTGACGGCGTGCCCCGAAACCGCTCCCTGAGCAACCGCCGCGCCCATTGCGCGGCAGCAATCCGCTTCTCCGGATCAGGCCTTTATCTTAACGTAAGTTCCGGGCGCGTCACCCAGGATTTTCACCCGGTTTGCGCCCGGTTTGCGCGCCTTCACGGTGCTGCCATCCTGCTGGCGCAGCCAGGCGTCCCAGTGCGGCCACCAGGAACCGGGATGTTCCACCGCCGTCTTCAGCCAGTCCTCGTAGGCACCTTCCGGCTTGCCGCCGGTCCAGTACTGGTACTTGCCGCGGGCCGGAGGGTTGACCACACCGGCAATGTGCCCGGAGCCGGAGAGGATGTAGTCCACCGGCCCGCCGAAGCAGGACGAGCCCTTGAACACCGAATGCGGCGGGGCGATGTGGTCTTCCTTCGTCGCCAGATTATAGACCGGAATGGTGACCTTCTTCAGGTCCAGCTTCTGTCCGCCAATTTCCATTTCACCCTTGGAGAGCTTGTTCTCCAGATAGCAGTTGCGCAGGTAGAAGGAGTGGTTCGCGGCCGGCATGCGGGTGGAATCGGAGTTCCAGAACAGCAGGTCGAAGGGGAAGGGCTCCTTGCCGCGCAGGTAGTTGTTGACCACGTAGGGCCAGATCAGATCGTTGGAGCGCAGCATGTTGAAGGCGGACGCCATCTTGGAGCCGTCCAGATAGCCGCGCTCTGCCATCCGCTTTTCCAGAATGGCGATCTGCTCCTCGTCCACGAAGACCTTCAGATCGCCCGCATAGGTGAAATCCACCTGCGTGGTGAAGAAGGTGGCCGAGGCGATGCGGTCATCACCGGTGGCGGCCATATAGGCCAGCGTCACGGCCAGCAGCGTGCCGCCGACGCAATAGCCGATGGCATTGACCTTTGTTTCCTTCGTGGTCTTGGCGATTACATCCAGCGTGCTCAGAATGCCTTCGCGCATGTAGTGCTCGAAGCTCTTCTGCGCCTGATGCTCATCCGGATTGATCCAGGAGATGACAAAGACCGTGTGCCCCTGATCGACCGCCCACTTGATGTAGGATTTCTCCGGCGTCAGATCGAGAATGTAGAACTTGTTGATCCAGGGCGGCACGATCAGCAGCGGGCGCTTCAGCACGGTTTCCGTGGCAGGATCATACTGGATCACTTCGCACACATCATTGCGGGCGATGACCTTTCCGGGCGTCAGGGCGAGATTCTTGCCGAGCGCGAACTTGCTTGCGTCCGTCTGGCGGATCTTGATGTCGCCGTGGCCGGCCTTGATGTCCTCGGCCAGAAACTCCATGCCGCGTGCGAGGTTCTCGCCGTTGGAGGCCAGCGTTTCCTTCAGCAGCGCCGGGTTGGTCAGCACGAAGTTGGACGGGGACAGCGCATTGGACAGCTGCTGGACGTAGAAATCGGCCTTGTGCTTCGTATGCTCGTCCAGACCCTCCGCCTCGCTCACCATGGATTGCGCCCAGTTGCTGGTGATCAGGTAAAGCTGCTTCAGGAAATCGAAGAACTGGTTGTCGTTCCAGTCCGGATCCTCGAAGCGCTTGTCACGCGGCGGTGGCGTTGCGGCGGGTTGCGACGGCTCGCCCATCATGCGCTTGAGCGAGGAGTTCCACAGATTGATGTAGCCGCCCCACAGGCGGGACTGTGCGTCGATGGCACGCTGGGGATCGGACATCCAGTATTCGCCGACCTGTGCCAGCGTCTTGACGACGGAGGTCAGCTCGTCGGGTGTCTGGGAAGAGGCTTCCCCCTTCTCGCGGGGCTCCAGATAGGCAGCAAGGGCCTTGCCGCCGTTCTCCATCATCTTCGCCAGATTATGCGCAAAGGCTTCCGGATTGTTGACGATGTACTGCATGACCGGATTGTTTTGCTCGTCTGCGTTCCGGCGGTCATCTGCCATGTCAGGGTTCCCCTCCCTTTCGGACTGCTTTTTCTCTGCGCGGCTGGCCTTGCGGCGTTCCGAGATGCTTTGGCGCGTTCATTATCAATGTTGCCGTTCCGATTTATGACACGGAATGGGGCAAGGGCGAATGCTGATTTCGAGCATAATCAACTGATGCTGGCGGGAAATCCGAAAAACACCGGATTGGCGAGTGACCGCAGGCCGTTCGCGGGGTTATAAGCGGCCAGATGTTTTGCGCGCTGGCCCTGGTGCCCCGCGCTTCGCGGAGGTTTGAGACGGTGAGAGCGATTGCGGCTTTGGGTGTGGTGTTCCTGTTGGGCGGCTGCGCGAGCGAGCCGGATACATCTGTCTTCAGCATGGTGAGTGCTCCTATCACCGGAAAGCGCCCGCTGACTTCCCTGCCGCCACTGCCGCCGACCATTGCGCAGGACGGAGAAGAGGTGTCCGGCGTTCTAGACGATCAGGCGCGCGAGGCGAATCTGGAACGGATGAAGAAGCTGTCCGAGGAACGGGCTGCCGTTCAGGGCGGCGGCGGCGCGTCAGGGTCTGCGGCAGAGCTGGCACGGCTGCGCGATGCCCATGGCAAGGCAGCGCTCGAGGAAATCGAAGGGCAGTAAGCAGAACGGCTCCGGTGCGCCGGCTTATCTTGCCTTGTAAAGGTTGAGGTGCCTGCAGACTGACCGGTTCCCAGTGACTCCAGCTTATGATCGCTGGCCGGCGGAGTGTTATGAGCCATCAAAAAAACACGGTGCAGGCCCTTCAAGGTGCGTGCGCAAGTGAAATGGTGCTGATAAGAAGAGCGCCACACAGAAAACGGTGACATCTGTCCCCCTTCTGCGTCTGACCAGGTGGTCAGCGAATCTGGCGGCACACAGCCGCCGGATGTGTTCGGCTAGCAGCAAAAGGAACGCGAGGCCCGCGCCATGGAAGAGTTTCACAAGACCCGCAGACTGCCCCCCTATGTCTTCGAGCAGGTCAACAAGCTCAAGGCGGCGGCACGAGCGCAGGGCGCGGACATCATCGACCTTGGCATGGGCAATCCGGATCTGCCGACGCCCCCGCATATCGTCGAGAAGCTGACAGAAGTGGTGCAGGACCCGCGCACTCACCGGTATTCTGCCTCCAAGGGCATCACCGGCCTGCGCAAGGCCCAGGCTGCCTATTACGAGCGCCGATTCGGCGTGAAGCTGAATCCCAACACCCAGGTGGTGGCAACGCTCGGCTCCAAGGAAGGCTTTGCCAACATGGCCCAGGCGATCACCGCGCCGGGCGATGTGGTGCTGAGCCCCAACCCCAGCTACCCGATCCACACCTTCGGCTTCCTGATGGCTGGGGCCGCGATCCGCGCGATTCCCGCTGAGCCGGGACCGGAAGTGTTCCACGCTCTGGAGCGTGCGGTCATCCATTCGGTGCCCAAGCCGATTGCCGTGATCATGTGCTATCCGGCGAACCCGACCGCTTATGTGGCGGATCTGGAGTTCTACAAGGATGTGGTGGCATTTGCGCGCAAGCACGACATCTTCATCCTGTCGGATCTGGCTTATTCCGAGATCTATTTCGGTGACACGCCGCCTCCGTCCATGCTGCAGGTGCCGGGCGCCATCGAGGTGACGGCGGAGTTCACCTCCCTGTCCAAGACCTTCTCCATGCCGGGCTGGCGTGTCGGCTTTGCCGTGGGCAACGAGCGGCTTCTGGCCGCGCTCGCCCGCGTCAAGTCCTACCTCGATTACGGCGCCTTCACGCCGATTCAGGTGGCGGCAACGGCTGCGCTCAATGGCCCGGAAGACTGCATCGTGGAGATGCGTAACACCTACAAGCGCCGCCGCGACGTGCTGGTGGAAAGCTTCGGCCGCGCCGGCTGGAACATCCCGGCTCCCGAAGCCAGCATGTTCGCCTGGGCGCCGATCCCGGAGAAGTTCCGCGCGCTCGGCAGCCTTGAGTTCTCCAAGCTGCTGCTGGAAAAGGCGGAGATCGCTGTCGCTCCGGGCATCGGCTTTGGTGAATACGGCGATGACTATGTGCGCATCGGCCTCGTCGAGAACGAGAAGCGCTTGCGTCAGGCCGCACGCAACCTTCGCCGTTTCCTTGAAACGGCCGATGAAACGTTGCACAACGTCGTGCCGGTCAGCGCGGCGCGCTGACCCTTTCACAGGCCGGGGTTTCCCGGCACCCGGACTAAACCGGCTGGCGCCCCGCGGCGGGCGCTGGCCCTCATCAACCGGAACATATCGTCAATGGCTTCAGCTTTGAGACTTGGTGTCGCGGGATTGGGAACGGTCGGAGCTTCGCTCATCCGTCTCCTCTCCAAGAATGGGGATGCATTGGCCCGCAAGTGCGGGCGTCCCGTTGTCCTGACTGCGGTGACCGCAAGGGACAAGACCCGTGACCGCGGCCTCGATCTCACTGGCGTTACCTGGTTCGATGATGCGGCCGAAATGGCGCGCTCCGCCGATGTGGATGTGGTGGTGGAACTGATTGGCGGCGCTTCCGGCGCTGCCGAGGCCTGCGTTCGTGCCGCGCTCACCTCCGGCAAGCATGTGATCACCGCCAACAAGGCGCTGCTGGCTGCCCATGGCGTGGAACTGGCCGAGATCGCCGAAAAGGCCGGTGTTTCGCTCAACTATGAAGCGGCGGTTGCCGGTGGCATCCCCATCGTCAAGACCCTGCGTGAGGCGATGGCGGGCAATTCCGTCACCCGCGTCTATGGCATTCTCAACGGCACCTGCAACTACATCCTGACCCGGATGGAGCGCGAGGGCCTGTCCTTTGCCGAATGTCTGGCCGATGCGCAGCGCCTTGGCTATGCGGAGGCTGATCCTACTTTCGACATCGAAGGCAACGATACGGCGCACAAGCTGGCGCTGCTGACGAGCCTTGCCTTCGGCTGCAAGATCAGTGCCGACGACATCTATCTGGAAGGCATCAGTTCCATCACCACGGCTGACATCAAGGCAGCCGATGAGCTTGGCTACCGGATCAAGCTTCTGGGCGTCGCTCAGGTGACCGAAAGCGGCATCGAGCAGCGCGTTCACCCCACCATGGTGCCGAAGACCTCCGCCATTGCCCGCATCGACGGCGTGCTGAATGCCGTGGCAGTCGATGGTGATTTCGTTGGCGGCGTCGTGCTGGTTGGTCCCGGCGCGGGTGGCAATGCCACGGCATCCTCCGTTGCCTCGGATATTGCCGACATCGCCCGCGGCGACATTGCGCCGGCTCTTGGCGCCCCGAGCAACGTGCTCACTGACTACCGGCGAGCCGGTATGCGCATGCACGAGGGTGGCTACTACATCCGCCTGTCGGTTTTTGACCGTCCGGGCGCATTTGCCACGATTGCGCGCTGCATGGCCGATGCGGAAATCTCGCTGGAGTCCATCGTCCAGCGCCGCCGCCGTGCGCCGGGCAGCGGCCTTAATGGTGCCGAAACCGAGGTGCATGAGGCTCAGCCTGTCATATTGATCACGTATGAGACCTCCGAGACGGCAGTGCGCCGTGCGCTGGAGGCCATCGAGGCCAAGGGCGTGGTGGCGGACCGGCCGCAGATGATCCGGATCGAGAAACTGTCTTAAGCCCATCCCGTGCGGATGGTCCCATTCATGTGTTCAGGGGATTGCAATGCCGAAGAAAGAAACCGCAGCCTCAAGCTCGCTTGACCGCATTCTGACGCTGGAACTGGCCCGCGTGACCGAGCGTGCCGCTGTGGCGGCCGCCCGTCTGCGCGGCCACGGTGACGAGATGGCCGCCGACCAGGCCGCCGTGGACGCCATGCGCCGCGAGCTGAACAACCTGCCGATCGACGGCACGGTGGTGATCGGCGAGGGCGAGCGCGACGAAGCACCGATGCTCTACATCGGCGAGGAAGTCGGCACCAAGCAGGGCCCGAAGGTCGACATCGCCCTCGACCCGCTGGAAGGCACCACCATCTGCGCCAAGAACCTGCCGAACTCGCTGGCCGTGATCGCGCTGGCCCCGGCAGGCGGCCTGCTGAACGCGCCGGACAGCTACATGGAAAAGCTGGCCATCGGGCCCGGCTATCCGGCAGGCATCATCGACCTTGATGCCCCGATTGCCGAGAACCTTGCCAATGTGGCCAAGGCCAAGGGCGTGAAGATCTCCGAAATCACCGCTTGCGTGCTTGACCGCCCGCGTCATGCCCGCCTGATCGAGGATATCCGCGCCACCGGCGCTGCGATCCGCCTGATCGGTGACGGTGACGTGGCTGGTGTCATCCACACCACCGATCCGGAAGAGACCGGCATCGACATCTACGCCGGCATCGGCGGTGCGCCGGAAGGCGTACTGGCAGCTGCGGCGCTGCGCTGCATCGGCGGCCAGATGCAGGGCCGTCTCGTCATCACCCGCGACGAGCAGGTGGAACGCGCCCACCGCATGGGCATCTCCGACATCAAGCGCAAGTATCAGCTTGAAGAGATGGCTTGCGGCGACGTTCTGTTTGCGGCCACCGGCGTGACCGATGGCAACTTCCTGCAGGGCGTGCGCTTCGGCCGCGAGCGCATCACCACTCACACCGTGGTCATGCGCTCTTCGACTGGCACCGTGCGTTACATCAAGGCCCAGCACACCCAGGTCGAAAAGTTCCATCTGGACTGAGCTGGAGGGCAGGGCGTGACAGGTGCCGGACCTATTGCAGGTGCCGCTTCGGAGACCGGGCGCACCGTGCTGGGCGTGACACGTTCTGCAAACGGACAGATCTGGCGCGAGCGGCTGACACAGGCGCAGTCGCTCACCGCCCTTGCCATGGCGCAGCGGTTCGGCCTTGCCGATGTGATCGCGCGCGTCATGGCGGCCCGCGATGTGGCGCTTGAGGATGCGGAAGCCTTTCTCGACCCGACGCTGAAGGGGCTGATGCCGGACCCTTCCAGCCTCGTCCACATGGATCAGGCTGTGGCGCGGGTGGCCGATGCCGTCCAGTCCGGCACCCGCATTGCGATCTTCGGTGATTACGACGTGGATGGCGCCACGTCTTCCGCTCTGCTCTCCCGCTATCTGGCCGAGGTGGGGCAGGAGGCGGTGATCCATATTCCCGACCGCATCATCGAGGGCTATGGCCCCAACGGTCCGGCCATCGAGGCGCTGCACCAGGATGGGGCACGGCTGCTGGTGACCGTCGATTGCGGCAGCACTTCCTTCGAGGCGTTCGAAACGGCGGCGCGGCTGGGGCTGGACGTGGTCGTGATCGACCATCACCAGTGCGGCGTGGAACTGCCGCAGGTCCGCGCGCTGGTCAATCCTAACCGGCAGGATGACCTTTCGGGGCAGGGGCATCTGGCGGCTGTTGGCGTCACGTTCCTGTTTCTTGTCGGCCTCAACCGCGAACTGCGGCGGCGCGGTGCTTTTGCCGGGCGCCGGGAGCCGGATCTGCTGGCGCTGCTCGATCTTGTCGCCCTTGGCACGGTCTGCGATGTGGTGCCGCTCAAGGGGCTGAACCGGGCCTATGTCACCAAGGGCCTCATTTCCATGCATGCCCGTTCCAACCCCGGCCTTGCGGCGCTGGCGGATGTGGCGCGGGTGGGCGGCAAGCCGTCCTCCTATCATCTGGGTTTCCTGTTGGGGCCGCGCATCAATGCTGGCGGGCGCATTGGCGATGCTGCTCTCGGTGCGCGCCTGTTGACCACGCGTGACAGCGCGCAGGCCCGTGCCATTGCCGAACAGCTGGACCGGCTGAACGCGGAGCGGCAGGCGATGGAAGCGGTGATGCTGGAAGAGGGCGATGCACAGGCCGTCGTCCGCATCCAGTCGGAAGACCCGGCGGTGCTGCTGACGGGTTCCGATGGCTGGCATCCGGGCATCGTCGGGCTGATCGCCTCGCGCCTCAAGGAAAGCCACCGCCGCCCGGCTTTCGCCATTGCTTACGACGCCAGCGGCAAGGGAACCGGTTCCGGCCGCTCGATTCCCGGCGTTGATCTTGGCCGGGCCGTGCGCAAGGCGGTGGAAGAGGGGCTGCTGGAAAAAGGCGGCGGCCACGCCATGGCAGCGGGCCTGACCGTGCGGCGTGAGCGGGAAGGGGAGCTGACCGCCTTCTTCAACGAGATGCTGCGCGAAGACGTGGAAGTCGCCAGCGCCAGCCGCGAGCTGAAGGTGGATGCGGCGCTGACCGCAGGCGGGGCGACGATCGAACTTCTGAACAAGCTGGAACTGGCCGGCCCCTTTGGTGCTGGCCATCCCGAGCCGGTGTTTGCCTTCCCCTCACACCGCATTTCCTATGCGGATGTGGTCGGCAACGGCCATGTGCGGGCAACGCTGGCCGGTGCTGATGGCCAGACGCTGAAGGGCATTGCCTTCAAGGCTGCCGAGAAGCCATTCGGCGAGGCGCTGCTGGCCGGGCGGGGCAAGATGCTGCATGTGGCTGGAAGCCTCTCCATCGACACCTGGCAGGGCGCGCAGCGTGTGCAGTTGCGCATTCTCGATGTCGCAGACCCGCAGGTGAACCGGCTGTGAGCCGCCGCTAGGCACAATGCCGTGTCCTGAAGCGGGCGGACAAGCCTTGCGTTTTTCTGCCCCATTCGCAGGGCATTAACCATGCCGTAAGGGGCACGCGGTAGAGTCATCTGGCTGAAGGATACAGCGCGGGGATCTGATGAAGAGCCAGGACGAACTCAGAGCGGTGTTTGCGGAACTTGACCGTTCTGCCGATCGGGCGCTCGCTGGCCTTGCCAAGGTTCGCGCGGGGGTGGATTCTGATCCTGCGCCGCTGCCTGTCACCTTCATTCCGGTGCCCTTGCAGGAATGCCTGGCTGTCGCCGCCTTGCTCAGCCTGTTCAGACTTGGCATGCCGGGCTGATCGCCCGCAGATCGCGTTCCATCTCTTTACCAGGGCTCTTAAATCGGTCATGCAGAAGGGGTAAGTTTGCCCCGCAACAGCATATGGACCGGCCATGACTGACTTTCCGATTGCCCTCTGCGCCTTCAATCTGGGCTTCGCACCGGCTTCACCGGAGGATTATGTCGCTGCTGTTGAAGCCCGCATGCAGCGTGCAAAAGAGGGTGGCGCACGGCTTCTGATGCTGCCGGAATATGCCATCGAGGCTTGCCTCTCGTTCAAGCCGGATGGGCTCGTGCCAACCTCCGAGCTGGCTTTCATGGCGGGTGTCGCACAGGAAATTGCGCCGCAGCTGGCGGATCTGCCGCGCAAATACGGACTGTCTCTCCTCGCGGGCTCAACACCCTGGCCTGCGGAAGATGGCGGCTTCACCAATCGTGCCTGGCTTTACACGCCGGAAGGAGAAGCGCATTCCCACGACAAGCTGGCGCTCACACCTTTCGAAAAGGACCCGGAAAGCTGGACGCTCAAGCCCGGCAAGCGGTTGAAGGTGTTCGAGCTGGAGGGTGTGCGCATGGCGATGCTCATCTGCCTCGATGTGGAAATGCCTGCACTGTCCTGTCTGCTGGCGCCGGAAAAGATCGACCTGCTGCTGGTTCCTTCCATGACATCGCAGCTTTCCGGCTATCACCGGGTGTTCGACTGTGCAAAGGCGCGGGCGGTGGAACTGATGACCTGCGTTGCCGTCTGCGGCGTGACGGGCGCTTCTACCGGCACGACACAGAATGACACCAATATCTCCGGTGCGACGCTGTTCACCCCCTGTGAGGCGGAGCTTGGTTTCACGGGGGTCGCAGCCCGGCTTGAGCCCACGGGCGGCACCGCCGGAGAAGAGCCCTTCCTGATCGTCCATCCGCCGCTTGATGTGGTGCGCAGGCTGCGCGCTGGCGGTGCCGAGGTGTGGCCTGGTGGCTGGAGCGCAGAGGGAATCACCTTGGAGCGTGAGGATCTCAACGCCTGACGAAGGCGTGCCGGAAGCGCAGAAAGCTGCGCTTCCGGCCTGCTGCAGCGGGGGACCCTGCGGATTAGCCGGCAAATTTTTCGAATTTTTGAAGATGACTTTACGGAATGTCGCATTATTGGCGTCATTCTGTCTGAGTGTGCCTTGACTTGCCTGTTCGAATGAACATTTCATGAGGGTGAGCATGTTCATTTGAGCCTATTGGGGTGGTGGTTAGCCTCTATCAGGCCTCCTCTTTCACACGCTTGAGGGAAAGGACGTCCAATGGTGGACAGTGCGACCTCATATCTGGACCCGGCAGTGACGTCCCATTCCACCATGCAGCGTTTGTGGGGCCGTTTGCGTGGCCTTTTCCTGCGCCCGGCGCGGCTGCAGATCGCGGCGCTGTGCCATCGTATGCGCAACGGCCAGCTGGAAGTCCTGCTTGTCGCCTCCCGTGGCACCAAGCGATGGATCCTGCCGAAAGGCTGGCCGGAACTGGACCACCGCTCGCACCGCACCGCCATGATCGAAGCCTTTGAAGAGGCGGGAGTTACCGGAAAGGTTTCGCAGGAGCCCTATGGCCGTTTCCGCTCGACGAAGGGCCTGAACAGCGGCCTTCGTGTGGATACGGATGTGCTTGTCTTTCTGATCGAAGCGCAGGCGCAGGCTGAGGACTATCCCGAGGCAGGAGAGAGGGAGTGCCGCTGGCTGCCGGTTGCAGAGGCGATCAAGCTGGCCAGCGAACCGGGGCTGGTGGATATTCTGAAGCGGCTTCAGCGCGATCAGGTTGCGAGCGCCTGAAAATCTGCGATAACGGCGCCAAATCACACAAAACCTGAGGCGGGATGCTCTCTGCATCCGCAGAGGGCTGTCACTGAGGGACGCCGCAAGGCGCTGCACGTTGAAAAAACCGGAAACTCAATCTGCCCTCGACAAGGATCTGGACAGGATCGGTTATATCGAGGATGCGGCCGGAACGGCTGCGCGCCGCCTTGTCGCGCCTGGTCTCTCCTTTGTCTTCATCATGATCTGTGCTCTGGCCGCCTGGCAATTCGTCGGCGGCGGCGTTTCCGGTTCCATGCTCATCGCCGCTGCCGCGCTCGGCGCCTATATGGCGCTGAACATCGGTGCCAATGATGTCGCCAATAACATGGGGCCGGCGGTTGGCGCTCGCGCCCTGTCGCTGGGGGCGGCGCTTGCCATCGCGGCGGTCTGCGAAACGCTGGGCGCCCTTGTGGCCGGGCGTGAGGTGGTGAGCACCATCTCCAGCGGTATTATTCATCCGCAGGATCTGGCCAGTCCGCATGCCTTCATGCTGGTCATGCTCTCTGCCCTGGTGGCGGCGGGTGTCTGGGTCAATCTGGCCACCTGGATCGGCGCTCCCGTCTCCACCACGCAGGCGATTGTCGGCGCAGTGGCCGGGGCTGGTGCGGCCGCGGCGGGCATTGCTGCCGTCAATTGGACGACGCTTGGCGGCATTGCCATCAGCTGGGTCATTTCACCGGTGCTTGGCGGCATTCTGGCTGCTTTCTTTCTGGCTTTCGTCCGCAATGTCACAGTCTATCAGCCGGACAAGATAGCGGCTTCCCGCTTCTGGGTACCCATTCTCATCGCCGCGATGACGGGTGTTTTCAGCACCTACATCGTGATGAAAGCCTTTCCCGCCGCAGGTCTCAAGTTGCCTGGGGCGCTGGTTGCCGGACTGGTGGTTGCCATTCTCTCCTGGCTGCTGGCCCAGCCCTATGTGCGCCGTCAGGCACGTGGCATGGAGAACCGCAACCAGTCTGTGCGCAGGCTGTTTGCCCTCCCGCTCGTCTGCGCGGCTGCACTCATGTCCTTTGCCCACGGAGCCAATGACGTGGCCAACGCCGTGGGACCTGTTGCCGCCATCGCGGGCGTCATCCGGTCTGGCCACATGGTAAGCGAGGTCGAGATCCCGCTCTGGGTTATGGTCATCGGCGCCATTGGCATTTCGCTCGGGCTGGTGCTGTTCGGTCCGCGCCTCATCCACCTTGTCGGCCAGCAGATCACCAAGCTCAACCCGATCCGTGCCTATTGCGTGGCGCTGGCGACCGCCGTGACGGTCATCCTCGCCTCCGCTCTGGGGCTGCCCGTCAGCACCACTCATGTAGCTGTCGGCGGCGTCTTCGGCGTTGGTTTCTTCCGCGAATGGGAAACCCAGCGCGTCGGGTCGCGGTTGACTGTCATGGCGGATGGCGCGGGCAAGGGCAAGCGTCTGCGTCCGATCAGGAACCGTGAGGAGCAGAAGCGCCGTTTCCTCGTCCGCCGCGCTCATGTGATGACGATCCTGGCTGCCTGGGTGGTGACGGTTCCGGCTGCTGCACTCCTCGGCGCTGGCGTGCTCTTTGTCCTTTCCTTCCTGCTTGGTTGAAGGCTAGCTGCACCATGACAAAAGCCCGGAAGCGGTCACGCTTCCGGGCTTTTCTGTTTCCGGTCAGGTGCTGCTGCGCCCCGTCACGCAGGCGCCTTTGCCCCCAGCTCCAGTGCTGCATCTTCCATATGTTCCAGCACGTAAGGCAGGAAGCTGCGCCAGGATTCGAGCACGAAACTATCTTCTGCAATCCGCCACAGCACCACCTCCGCCTTGTGGCAGAGGGTGCGGGTGACCATGCCCACCGGGAAGGCGGCGGGACTGAGGTCGAGGAAGACGCCTGTGTTGAGCAGCCAGACGGCCTTTGCGCCTGAGACAAGCACCGCGTCCTGCCGGTGCGAAATGTCCGTAACAGATGCCGCGAGTCCGGAGACGGCACTTTCAGCAGCCGCCTGAAAGGCGTCCAGCTCCGCCTCGGGCGCCAGCAGCAGCCATTCATCGGGGCCGAGCCACAGGGCAGCCTTGCTGCCAGATACGGCCGCCGTCAGCGGTGTCTGGGGCAGGGCGGTGCCAAGTACAGAGGCGATGGCCTCCTGCGCCGGGGCGCGGCCCCGGAAGGAGAGCCGGGCCAGCGGCGCGCAACGCGAAACGGTCAGGCCTTCGTAGCGCAGAACCGGGGTTTCGCCTGCGGCAGGGGTGTAGATCTCAGCCATCGAGACGGGTTCCTTCCGGGTCATACATCACAGGGTCCACAATCTTCACGGCGATGGCGCCCGAGGGCATCGGCACCTGCAGGATTTCACCCATCCGGCTGCGGCCATCTTTGACGACACCAAGGCCGATGGTGCGGCCCAGTGCCTCGCTCCAGTAAGCCGAGGTCACATGGCCCAAAGCAGGCGTGCCCTTGGCCGGGTTTGCTTCAGCGGTGATCTGCGCGCCTTCTTCCAGCATCCGCTTGGGATCTACCGGTTGCAGGCCTACGACCTGCTTGCGGCCGGAAGCGACGAGATCGGGCCGGGCCAGCGAGCGCTTGCCGACGAAGTCGAACTTCTTCTTGCCGATCGCCCACTCCAGGCCCGCATCGGCAGGCGTCACGGTGCCGTCGGTTTCCTGGCCGACGATGATGTAGCCCTTTTCCGCGCGCAGCACGTGCATGGTTTCGGTGCCATAGACACAGCCGCCATGCTTTTCGGTTTCGGCCCAGATCATCTCCCACACCTTGGCGCCATGGCGGGCAGGGACATTCACCTCAAAGCCCAGTTCGCCGGTAAAGCTGACGCGGAACAGGCGGCATGGAAGTCCGGCAAAGCGGCAGGTGGCAACGCTCATGTGCGGGAAGGCTTCTGCGGAAAGATCCTGCCCCTCGACAAACGGCGCAATGATCTCACGCGCCTTCGGCCCCTGCACCGCAATGACGGCGAACTGTTCCGTCGTGGACGTGATCCACACGTCGAGGTCCGGCCATTCGGTCTGGAGGAAGTCCTCCATCATGGCAAAGACGCGCGCTGCGCCGCCCGTTGTGGTGGTGACGTGGAAACGGTCCTCCGAAAGCCTGCCCACCACGCCATCATCGATGATGTAGCCAGCCTCGTTGAGCAGCACCGCATAACGGCAGCGGCCCGGCTTCAGGCCCTTCCACGGGTTGGTGTAGAAGCGCTCCAGAAACTCAGCTGCGTCCTTGCCCACCACCTCGATCTTGCCAAGGGTGGAAGCGTCGAACTGGCCGGCCGTCTGCCGTGCCGTGCGGCACTCGCGGGCGACGGCGGCATGCATGTCCTCGCCCGCCTTGGGGAAGTACCAGGTGCGCTTCCACTGGCCCACGTCCTCAAAGATTCCGCCCTGCTTCACCACCCAATCGTGGGAAGGCGTGCGGCGGACGGGATCGAAGGCATCTCCGCGCGAAGACCCGGCGAAGGTGCCGAAAGTCGTCGGCGTGTAGGGCAGGCGGAAGGTGGTGAGGCCCACCTGTGGCAGGGCGGTGCCCAGTGCGCCGGAGGCAATCGCCAGTGCGTTGAGGTTGGACAGGCGGCCCTGATCGGTTGCCATGCCGGTGGTGGTGTAGCGCTTGATGTGCTCGATGGAATGCATGCCCTCACGCACCGCCAGTTCCACATCCTTTGCCGTCACATCGTTCTGGAAATCGACGAAGGCCTTCACGCGGGAGGCGTCGCGGTCATGCGGCAGCGCGCCGAGGAAACCGCCCGTGGCAGCTTCTGCCCCATCGGCACGGATGCTGCGAACCTTCAAAGGTGCTCCGACGGCCTTGTTTGCCGCCTGCTCACCGGCGGCATAGCCATCGTTGAGGACAGCAGCAAGGCCGTTCACGCCCCGGCAGCTTCCGGTGGAGCGCTCGTTCTGGACACTCTCACCCGGAAGGAAGGCCTGCATCTCGTCATTCCAGACCACTTTGCCGCGGGACTGGGAATAGAGGCTGACCGCAGGCGTCCAGCCGCCGGACATGAGAATGGCGTCGCAGTTTATGTCACCGGCGGCCGCCACGCTTCCATCCTCGCGTAACCGGCCCAGCAGCGCCTTGCTGACGCGCAGATGCCCGGAGGTACCGGTCACGGTGCAACCGGTTTCGACCCGGATGCCGAGCCTTGCAGCTTCCGCGACCAGATGCTCCGGCGGCGTGCGGCGCAGGTCGGCGATGGCGGCGATATCCACGCCGGAAGCGGCAAGATCGAAGGCTGCCGTCCAGGCGCTGTCACAGGCAGCAGCCACCAGCACGTTGCGGCCAACCTTGGCGCCATAACGGTTGAGATAGGTCCGGCCTGCGCCTGCCAGCATGATGCCGGGCCGGTCATTCTCCGGGAAGACGAGCGGACGCTCATGAGCGCCAGCGGCGATGACGACTTCCTTCGCGCGCACCTGCCACATCCGCTCACGCGGCAGTGCCGGATCGGGTTGGGCAAGGTGGTCCGTTACCCGCTCGGCGAGGGCGACGAAGTTCTGCACGAAATAGCCGAAAGCCGTGGTGCGCGGCAGCAGGGTGACGTTGCCGCGTGCTGCGAGTGTGGCCAGCGTTGCCGCCGCCCAGTCCGCCGCCGCATGGCCTTCGATGGTGGCGCCAGATTCTGCCAGCAGCGAGCCGCCCATTTCCGCCTGCTCGTCGCACAGGATCACCCGCGCGCCGCTTTCGCTGGCGGCAAGAGCGGCGGCAAGGCCTGCGGGGCCAGCACCAATCACCAGCACATCGCAGTGCGCATAGGTGTTGGCGTAGCGGTCCGGATCTGCCAGCTTCGGCGGCTTGCCGAGACCCGCGGCGGCGCGGATCACCGGCTCATACACCCGGTCCCAGAACGCCTTCGGCCACATGAAGGTCTTGTAGTAGAAGCCCGCCGGGAACAGCGGCGACAGCACATTGTTGACCGCCCCCACGTCGAACTCCAGCGAGGGGAAACGGTTCTGACTGACGGCCGTAAGGCCCTCGTAAAGCTCCACCTGCGGGGCGCGCAGGTTCGGCGTCTGGTCGCCGTGCCGGTAGACGCCCACCAGCGCATTGGGCTCTTCCGAACCTGCCGTTACGATGCCGCGCGGGCGGTGATACTTGAAGGAGCGGCCTGTCAGATGCACCCCGTTGGCGATGAGGGCCGAAGCGAGCGTATCCCCGGCAAGGCCAGTCATTTCCTTTCCATCGAAAGTGAAGTTGACAGGTCGGGATCTGTCCACCCGTCCGCCATTGCCGGTGCGCATGTGGCCGCCGCGTGTGCTGTGGCTGGTCATTTCGCGGCCTCCCGGGCAAGGGCTTCAAGATCCGGCTTCGGTTCCCCGGTCTTGTATGTGCAGATGAACTTGTCGCTCACCGTGTCGCGCACGGCATTGAAGAAGCGCCCGCATCCATGGGCGTGGCGCCAGCGCTCGGCATAGAGCCCGCGCGTGTTGGAGCGCATGTAGAGGAACTGGGCCCATTCCTCGTCATTGAGGGCGGAAGGGTCGGCAGGGCGGGCGATATGCGCCTCACCGCCGTAGCGGAATTCGGTCTCGGGCCGTTCGACGCCGCAATAGGGGCAGGAAATCAGCAGCATGGAGAAAGCCTCAGTGAGCCACGGCGGCAGCAGCCGCCTCGTCGATCAGGCGTCCGGTGCGGAACCTGTCGAGGGAGAAGGGGGCGTTGATCGGGTGCGGTGCGCCGGTGGCGATGGTGTGGGCAAACACGTGGCCTGAGCCTGGTGTCGCCTTGAAGCCGCCTGTTCCCCAGCCGCAGTTGACATAAAGCCCTGGCACCGGCGTCAGCCCGATGATCGGCGAGCGGTCCGGCGTGTTGTCAACGATGCCGCCCCAGTTGCGCAGCATGCGCATGCGGCGGAACATGGGGAACAGCTCGCAGATGGCATCGAGCGTATGCGTGGTAATGTGCAGCCCGCCTGCCTGCGAATAGGAAACGAACTGGTCCGTGCCAGCGCCGATCACCAGTTCGCCCTTGTCGGACTGGGAGATATAGGCGTGGATGGTGTTGGACATGACCACGCAAGGGAAGGCGGGCTTCACCGGCTCGGAGACGAGCGCCTGCAGCGGATTGGATTCCAGCGGCAGCTTCAGCCCGGCCATGGCCATGACGACAGAGGTGTTGCCGGCAGCGACGCAGCCGATCTTTTTGGCGCCGATGAAGCCGCGTGAGGTCTCAACGCCCGTGATCTCACCAGAAGGCGCACGGCGGATGCCGGTGACGGCGCAGTTCTGGATGATGTCGACGCCCATAGCACTGGCGCCGCGTGCATAGCCCCAGGCCACCGCGTCATGCCGGGCCGTGCCGCCCACCCGCTGCAGGGCAGCGCCCATCACCGGATAGCGGATGTTCTTCTCTATGTTGAGCGGCGGGCAGAATTCCTTCGCCTCCTCCGGCGTCATCCATTCATTCTCGACCCCGGCCAGCCGGTTGGCGTGGATGTGGCGCTTGAACACCTGCACGTCATGCACCGTATGGGCCAGCATCATCACGCCGCGCTGGGAATACATGACGTTGTAATTGAGGTCCTGCGACAGCCCGTCCCAAAGGTTCAGCGCATGCTGGTAGAGAGCGGCGCTTTCCTCCCACAGATAGTTGGAGCGCACGATGGTGGTGTTGCGGCCCGTGTTGCCGCCGCCGAGCCAGCCCTTGTCCAGCACCGCCACGTTGGTAATGCCATGCACTTTGGCCAGATAATAGGCCGTTGCAAGTCCGTGGCCGCCCGCGCCGATGATGATGACGTCATAGGCGGCCTTGGGCTCCGGCGAGCGCCATTGGCGGCCCCAGTTCTTGTGCGCGCTGAAGGCGTTTTTCGCCAGTTCGAAAAGGGAATAGCGCGTCATGGCCGCTGGCAGGCTCCTTGTGGTGAAATACCGCTGCGCCGCCGCCGGGCAGGGCTTCTTGAGTTAGTTTGACTGACCCGGGGGGCCGGACACAAGGGGGCCTCCCGTCAGAACAGGTCTCTCACTTTTGCCAGCAGCAACGCAACATCCTAACCTCAGACAGTCCCGCAATGGTCAGAATCCGACATGTCCGCCGCGTCCGGCGCGCAGACCGGAAATTTCTGATGGAACAGGGGGCTCTGTGTGACTGCGTGGACAATTTGTGTCGCGTTTCGTGACAGGCTCTTCCGGTGGATCTGTTACCGGGGGTGGCTGACATGAACGTCACTGCTTATAACACGGCCATCATCATCGATGACTTGCCCATTGAAGGAGGGGAGATCCCATGGAAGTTCGTGCCGCAGTCGCCGTGCAGGCTGGCAAGCCTCTGGAAGTCATGACCGTCAATCTGGAAGGCCCGCGTGCCTTCGAGGTTCTGGTGGAAATCAAGGCCACCGGCATCTGCCACACCGATGATTTCACCCTGTCGGGCGCTGATCCGGAAGGCATCTTCCCGGCGATCCTGGGCCATGAGGGCGCCGGTGTCGTGGTGGAAGTGGGCAAGGGCGTCACCAGCCTGAAGCCGGGCGACCATGTGATTCCGCTTTACACGCCTGAGTGCCGCGAGTGCCCGTCCTGCCTGTCGCGCAAGACCAACCTGTGCACCGCGATCCGCTCCACGCAGGGCCAAGGCCTGATGCCGGACGGCACCTCGCGCTTCTCCATCGGCAAGGACAAGATCCATCACTACATGGGCTGCTCGACCTTCGCCAATTACACGGTTCTGCCGGAGATTGCGCTCGCCAAGGTCAACCCGGACGCGCCCTTCGACAAGATCTGCTACATCGGCTGCGGTGTCACCACCGGCATCGGCGCGGTCATCCACACTGCGAAGGTGGAGATCGGTGCCACGGCGGTTGTCTTCGGCCTCGGCGGCATCGGCCTCAACGTCATTCAGGGCCTGCGCCTTGCCGGTGCAGACATGATCATCGGCGTGGACATCAACAACTCCAAGAAGGAATGGGGCGAACGCTTCGGCATGACCCATTTCGTCAACCCGCTGGAAATCGGCGAGGACATTGTTCCCTATATCGTCAACCTGACGAAGCGCGGTGCCGACACCATCGGCGGTGCGGATTACACCTTCGACTGCACGGGCAACACCAAGGTGATGCGTCAGGCGCTGGAATGCTCGCACCGCGGCTGGGGCAAGTCGGTCGTTATCGGTGTGGCCGGCGCCGGGCAGGAAATCTCCACCCGCCCGTTCCAGCTCGTCACGGGCCGCACCTGGATGGGCACCGCCTTCGGCGGCGCGCGCGGGCGCACGGACGTGCCGAAGATCGTTGACTGGTACATGGACGGCAAGATCGAGATCGACCCGATGATCACCCATCTGCTGCCGCTGGAAGACATCAACAAGGGCTTCGACATGATGCACTCGGGCGAGTCCATCCGCTCCGTCGTGGTCTATTGAGGGGCGGGCGATGAAGACCGTTTCCGAAAGCCGCATGTATGGCGGCGTGCAGGGCGTCTACACCCATGACAGCAAGGTCTGCGGTGTGCCGATGACCTTTGCCGTTTACCTGCCGCCGCAGGCCAAGGCAGGGCGCGTGCCCTGCCTGTGGTATCTGTCGGGCCTGACCTGCACCCATGAGAACGCCATGACCAAGGCCGGGCTGCAGGCCCATGCGGCCGAACTCGGGCTGGCCATCGTTTTCCCCGACACCAGCCCGCGCGGCGAAGGTGTCGCCAATGACGAGGCCTATGATCTGGGGCAGGGCGCGGGCTTCTATGTCAACGCCACACAGGACCCGTGGGCACCGCATTTCCGCATGGAAGACTATGTGGTGCGCGAGCTGCGCGATCTCGTGGCCGCATCCTTCCCCGTGACGGACAGCCACGGCATCACCGGCCACTCCATGGGCGGCCACGGCGCGCTGACGCTCGCCATGCGCCACCCCGGCCACTATGCCTCGCTCTCGGCCTTCGCGCCAATTGCCCACCCATCCGCCTCGGACTGGGGCCGCAAGCAGCTGGGGGCATATCTCGGCCCGGACGAAAGCCTGTGGCGCGGCCATGATGCGGTGCATCTGCTGGGGGACAAGGGCTGGTCTTCGGACATTCTGGTCGATCAGGGCCTGTCCGACCAGTTCCTGGATCTGCTGAAGCCCGAAGCTCTTGCGGAAGCGCTGGGCCGCACCCGCACGCCTTCCACGGTGCGCCTGCAGGCGGGCTATGACCATTCCTACAACTTCGTCGCCACCTTCGGCCGCGATCACGTCGAATGGCATGCCGAACGGCTGAAGTGACGCAATACGCGTTTTCGCAATGAGCAAGGGGCGGGGTCCGTGATGGCTCCGCCCCTTGCCGTTGGGGCGTCCAGCTTCCTCATCCGCCGCAACCCGGAAAGCGAGCGGAGCGCAAAAATATTCCTTTCCGGACAAGGGCTTGCCAGTCTGTTTTCGGGTCGTCCAGTCTGCTCATGCCGCCTAGCTTGCCGGTGTTTTCAACCGGAGAGCAGATCCATGCAATTGAAAGACAAGGTCATCATCATCACCGGCGCCAGCAGCGGCATCGGCGAAGCGGCAGCGCGCATGTTTGCGGCACGCGGCGCAAGGCTCGTCATCGGCGCCAGACGCAAGGACAGGCTGGAGGCGCTGGCCGCTGAACTCAACGCAGGCGGCGGCGCAGCCGTCCCTGTTGCCGTTTCTGTCTCAGGGGATGTGGCTGTGGCGGAACATGCGCAGGCGCTGGTGGATGCCGCCCTCGGGCAGTTCGGCCGCCTCGACGGAGCCTTCAACAATGCCGGCATGGTGGGGGACATGGTGCCGCTGCCGCAGATGAGCCCGGCCAACTGGCACCGGGTGCTGGAGGTGAACCTCACCAGTGCCTTCCATCTGGCGCGGGCGCAGATCCCGGCCATGCTGGCGGATGGCGGGCAGGGCGCCATCGTCTTCACCTCCACCTTCGTCGGCCATGCGGCGGGCCTGCCGGGCATGGCGGCCTATGCGGCGGCAAAGGCGGGGCTGATTGGCCTGACGCAGGTTCTGGCGGCGGAGCACGGGGCGGCGGGGCTCCGGGTCAACGCCCTGCTGCCGGGCGGCACCCGCACGGACATGGCGCCGCAGGATCAGGCGTCGCTGGACTGGGTAGCCGGGCTGCATGCCCTGAAGCGCCTCGCCGAACCGGAAGAGATCGCCGCCGCTGCCGCCTTCCTCCTCAGTGACGATGCCTCCTTCGTCACCGGCACGGCGATGACCGCCGATGGCGGCAATTCCATCTCCAAGACCTGAGGGAAGCTCCCGGTGTGTCAGTGCACCGGGAGTTTGATTTTCAGCGCGGCCGCACGAAGGCCGCGCTGAGCAGCACGGCGAGCCAGCCGCAGATCATCAGTGAGCCGCCCGTGGGCGCGGACATGGCGAACAGCCTCTCGGACGTCAGCGCCCGGCTGACCAGATCCCCGCTGAACAGCGCAACGCCTGCCAGCAGCAGCACAAAGGCAATGGGCAAGAGCGGCACCCACCGCAGCTGCGCCAGTGCGCCGAGGCCCAGAAACGCCGGAGCATGGAACAGCAGCATGCCGGAGGCCACGCTCATCAGCCCGGTTGCATCCATATGCGTGCCAAGCGCCGCCAGCGCCACCCCCGCCGCCCCGCAGAGCCCACCAGCCACCATCCCCGCCCGGAACAGCGGATGCGCGGCCTGTGACACCGCATTGTCAGAGGGAGAGCCTTGAGAAGAAACCTGCATCCTGAACCGCCATCAGCCAAACCCGGCACCACACGGCGCCCTCGGGAGAGTATCCATCCGGACAAATCTACCGGCGGCAGGGGGCGGTGTCGATGTGCGGGCGCATGGCAAAGGGACGCAGGGGGAGGGGGACATTTGAACGTGAAACGGCAGACCTGCCAGCACGATTATCAGGCCGGGACGAATATTTTAATTTTAAATTAATGCCATAACTATCTCGTAAATCCACATTAGAGCGGAGGCTACAAATAATAACCCTATCATAAATATTATTATATTTCGAATAAGTGCAAGTATTATTCCAGAAACTATCGCGGGAATGGCGGTGGCGAAGAAGCGGACTGTTTTATGCCATTCGGGGTCTACGAGATATTTGTTCACAATTATGCCCACCGTAATAAGGCCGAAAAGGAACAGGCCGCCTGCCCATTTGGTGTCGACTTCTTCTTGGTACTCTTTTTCGGACAGGTAACGATTTCCAACGCGATATCTTGCCATTCCCCTGTGCTCCATTCCTCTCATACTGGATATCTGGATACAGAATAATTATGTGCAATTAGAGGGGGTGTTGGTTAAGTTCCACAATTAAAGACCGGATGGCTTCAGAAGTAATCGCGTCTGGGCATCCTTTTACCTTCCTCCGCGCCGCGCCGGCCTTGTGCCGGCGCCCGTGAGGGGGCAAGAGAAGCGAAAGCTACCATCCCCTTTATGAACTGCCAGCAACTGCCGGAAACCGGCGTCACACGGCGTCCGCGATGAGATGCGGAGAATATGGTCAGGACGGCGAAGTTGCCCAGTCTTCGTGCCCGTGCCTTATCCGAACAATGAGAATATCGCCGCTTTCGGTAATCCTGTAGATGATCAGATGCGCCTTGAAGGGATATATGCGCATGGGCGGCGTCAATTCCGGGCGTTCTCTTGCCAGCTGGGGATTTGCTGCGATCAGGTCAAACAGCTCGAACAGCTGGTCATGGTATCTTCTCGCCTGTTCAGCACCAAAAAGGCGTAAGCCTGTTTCGGCAATGCCGATAATATCCTCTTCCGCTTCAAGGGACAGATGAAAGCCCATGAATCAGCCGCTGCGCGGTGCTGCTGTCCGTGTCAGCGCTGCCTCGAACAGCTCTTCTTTCGAGCGGCTGCCCAAGCCGCTCTGCAGACCTTCGTCCACATGGCGCTGCATGGCCGCGATCTTGTTGCTGCGCTCCTGATCCTTGCGGATCAGATCAAGCACATAGTCGCTCGCATTCGCATAGTGGCCGGTGCGGGCCTGCTCCTCTACCCATTCCTTCACGGGATCTGGCAAGGATACATTCATGGTCGCCATCGGCATCACCTCCATCTGGACATCATGCCATATGTGGTGAGACTTGTCAGTTTTTGAGCGGTCCTCAATCGCAGGCGCCGCCCCGGCTTGTTCCGGGGGCTGTGAGCCGGGCAGATGGCCTTGCAATGATGGCGTCTTGAACGAGTATTGGAGTGATGTTCGTATGACGCAAGCCGCAGTGGCCACCAGTACCGGTTTTCGTCAAAAGGTTTCTTGATTCTGAAGTGCATCTACTGATTGAATTTTGTATCTTAAATGTTAGATTCTTTAGAGGCTTAATTCAAAGGGCGGGAGTTTTTGATGGAGTGGTGCAAGCTTCTTGATGGGCAGAGGCTCGGATATAACGAGCTGTATAGTGAACAAGCCGATAGGCCGTCTTATATACAAGACTATGATCGCATTTTGTTTTCTGCGCCTTTTCGTCGCCTGGCGAACAAGACGCAAGTTCACCCGCTTTATGAAAACGATCATTTGCATCATCGATTAATACATAGTCTTGAGACAGCAAGTGTAGGCCGATCCTTGGGAATTGGAGTTGGTGCATGGTTGGAGGAACGGAACGAGATTGAGAAAGGTGAAAGGCACCGCGTTGCTGGAGTTGTGCAGGCAGCTTGTTTGGCTCACGATATAGGAAATCCTCCATTTGGACATTCTGGAGAAGATGCGATTGGCCAGTGGTTTAAATATAAAATAGCTGAAAAGAAGGGTATATTCTTAGATTTACCTGTAGAATTTCATGAAGAGCTGTCCAACTTCGAAGGAAACGCGCAAGGGTTCAGAATAATAAATCAATTGGAGATGTATCGAAATGATGGAGGCATGAGACTGTCAAAGTCTGTAATTGCCTCATTTGTTAAGTATCCTGTGACCGCAGAAATGAGAGGCAATTTCATAAATTCTCAAGAATATTGCGGTTTGAAAAAGTTCGGGATTTTCAAATCTGAGTTTAAGATATTTGAGAAGGTGTTCTCATCTATTGAAATTCCATGTGTATCTGAAGCGGGAAATAAGTATTGGCGTAGGCATCCCTTGGCGTTCCTTGTGGAGGCCGCTGATGATATATGTTACAAAATACTTGATGTTGAGGATGGATTTACTTCGGGTGATTTTAGTTATGATCAGGTTTCTGATATGTTGCTCCCGCTGGCCGGTATTGAGGATTTTTGTCAAAAGTACCCGGAACAAAATGAGGGCGAAAAGATCGCTATCTTGCGTGCTGTCGCAATAAATAAATCAATAAAAAGCTGCATTGATGTATTCAAAGAAAACTATGATGAAATAATTGATGGAAGATTTTCGTTGTCATTGATTGATGCTTCGTCTGTTTCTGATTTTTTCAGAAATATTACCGATAACTCAAATAAAAAACTATTCACTTCAAAAAGAAAGGTAGAGCTTGAGGTTTTTGGGAGAAATGTTATTCATGGTATTCTTAATGGATTGTTGCCTATTTATGAGGATTATATAAATAATAATTGTAATGAAGATAGTATGAGTTCGTATTGTCGGCAGTTGAAAAAAGCTGTTGCAGTAGATTTAAGGGATGTCAGGGATTCTTATTCTGCTTGCAGGTCGATTTGTGACTATGTTTCTGGAATGACGGACCGGTATGCGGTTAAAGTTGCAAAGATGCTTATGGTATCATGAATAGTCGGCGGATGGTTTGACTTGAGGGCGGGTGACGCTTTTCTGTGTCATTATAGATTTGTGGCTTTAGGTTGCCTCCTTCAGCCTGGTGCTCCCCAGCCCGGTTCCCCGGGCCGGGGCATCACATCCCGCTAAACTCTCACTCCCTCACGCCGCCTTCAACCCGCGCTTTTCCAGCAGCGCGTCGATATCCGGTCCACGCCCCCGGAAGGATTTGTAGGCTTCTTCGGGGTCCTGGCGGCCGCCGGCGGAGTAGATGAAGTCGTGGAGGCGGGTGGCGGTGGCGGGGTCGAAGATGTTGCCGGTTTCCTCGAAGGCGCCGAAGGCGTCCGCGTCCATCACTTCCGACCACATGTAGCTGTAGTAGCCGGAGGAATAGCCTTCGCCCGAGAAGGCGTGGGAGAATTGCGGGATGCGGTGGCGCATGATGATTTCATCCGGCATGCCGATTTCCGCCAGTGCCGTCTTTTCATAGGCTGTGACATCAATGCCCGCCGGGTCCGCGATCTCGTGGAGATTGAGGTCGAGGAGGGCGCAGGCGGTGTATTCCACCGTGGCAAAACCCTGATTGAAGTTGCGTGCGCCCAGCACCTTGTCGAGCAGCGCCTTGGGCATGGGCTCGCCGGTCTTGTAATGCACGGCAAAGCGGGACAGCACCTCCGGCTGGCTCAGCCAGTGCTCATAAAGCTGCGAGGGCAGTTCCACGAAGTCCCGCGCCACGGACGTTCCGGAAATGGACGGGTAGGTGACATTGGACAGCAGGCCATGCAGCCCGTGGCCGAATTCGTGGAAGAGGGTGCGGGCGTCGTCAAAGGTCAGCAGGGCAGCCTCGCCATCGGCGCCCTTTGAGAAGTTCATGACATTGACAATGATGGGAGTGATTTCACCCTTTGCCCGGTGCTGCGGGCGGAAGGCGCTCATCCAGGCGCCGGAGCGCTTGGAGGGGCGGGCGAAATAATCGCCGAGGAAGAGGCCCACATGCTTGCCGTCGCGGCCTAGCACCTCGAAGACGCGCACATCCGGGTGATAGACCGGCAGGCCCTTCTTCTCCTCGAAGGTGAGGCCGAACAGGCGGGTGGCGGTGTCGAAGGCGGCCTCGATCATCTTGTCGAGCTGCAGGTAGGGCTTCAGCTCCGCCTCATCGAGGTCATGGTCGCGCTTGCGCACCTTCTCGGAATAATAGCGCCAGTCCCACGGGGCGATGGGGGTGTTGTTGCCCTCCGCGCGGGCGGCTTCCGCCAGCTTGTCGCGCTCTGTGCGTGCCTGCGCCACGGCAGGCGCCCATACGCGGGTCAGGAGGGCGCGCACGGCCTCCGGCGTCTTGGCCATGCAGTCGTCCAGCTTGTAGGCGGCATAATGCGGATAGCCGAGCAGCTGCGCCTTTTCGGCGCGCAGGGCCAGCGTGCGGGCCACGATCTCGCGGTTGTCGGTCTCGCCGCCAGTCTCGCCGCGTGCGGCCCAGGCCTTGAAGGCTTCCTCGCGCTTTTCCCGGTTGGTGGAGAATTGCAGGAACGGCTCGATGGAGGAGCGTGAAAGGGTGATCACATGCTTGCCCTCCAGCCCCCGGTCGCGGGCGGCGGCAGCGGCTGCGGCAAGCAGGAAGTCGGGCAGGCCGGCGCGGTCTTCCTCCGTTTCCAGCACGAGCTGATAGCTGGATTCATCCTTCAGCACGTTCTGGGCAAAGCGGGTGCCGAGGGTCGCCAGCTCCTGGCCGATTTCGGCCATGCGGGCCTTGCCGGTCTCGTCCAGCCCCGCGCCCGAGCGGGTGAAGCCCAGCTTGTAGCGCTCCAGCACCCGCAGTTCCTCGTCAGTCAGGCCGAGACTGTCGCGCCGCTCCCAAAGGTCAAACACGCGGGCGGCCAGCTTCGGGTTCAGCATGGTGTCGGAGCCGTGCTTGGCGAGCTTTGGCGCCATGTCGCGCTCGATGTCCTGAAGTTCGGCATTGGTGTGCGCACCAGTCAGGTTGAAGAAGGTGCGGGCAACGCGGGACAGGTCCTCGCCAGCCGTTTCAAGGGCAATGATCGTATTGGAAAAGCTTGGCAGTTTTGCCTGATCTGCGATGGCGTTGATTTCCTTGCGTGCATTCTGCATGGCCGTTTCAAAGGCCTCGCGGAAATGCGCCGGGGTAATGTCAGCAAAGGGCGGCAGGCCAAAGGGCGTGGACCAAGCGGTGAGGAGCGGGTTTCCGGACATGAGATTTTCCAATGGTTTGCGGCAGGCTGTCTGCCTTCATATGGGGCAAGAGTTTCCAGATGCCAAACGTCAGTTGCTGACTGCAGAGGTGGTGGCGGGCGGGCCGAAGAGAACCTGATGCATGATGCGGCCCGGCATGAAGGTGAAGAGCCCGGCCACCAGCAATGCCCAGAACATGATGTGCTGCATGGCCTTGCGATGCGTTGCCAGCCTGCCGCGCCGGGCTGCATAGACTGCGGCGGGAACACCGATGAGTGTGATGGCTGACAGGATGTGGATGGGGCTGAAGGGACCGATCATCCGCAGCTCGTGAATGAACAGGCTGGATCCTGCGACCCAGAGCATCAGCCCCGCCCAGAGGTAACCAAGGCTGCGGTGGGGAAGGGTTCCCTTCGGTGCGGCCAGCTGGATCACGCCCAGAACGGCAGCGCCAATGGCGGCAAAGGCGTGTGTTGCAATGACCGGGCCTGCGGCCACGAGTGGCTCAAGTGTCATGTCAGCTCCTCACCACATGCTCGTGCGGGCGCGTTCCGGCCATTCCTTGTCATAGGCCTCGCCGCCCACGGTGCCCTCCGACAGGCTGGCGAGGATCTGGCCCGGTGTCGGCAGGGTACTGGAGTCTACCTGGGCCGAGGCATCCCATAATCCGGCGCGCATGATGGCGCGGGCACACTGGAAGTAGATGGTTTCGATGGAAATGACGAGAACGGAGCGCGGCCGCTTTCCTTCCATTTCCAGCCGGGTCAGCAGGTCCTCATCAATGCTGACAACAGCGCGGCCGTTGACACGCAGGGCATTGCCATGGCCGGGAATGAGGAACATCAGTGCCACACGCGGATCGCGCACGACGTTGCGCAAGGAATCGATCCGGTTGTTGCCGCGCCGGTCGGGCATCAGCAGGGTGGTATCATTCTCGATGATGACGCAGGATCCCCTGTCGCCGCGCGGCGAGCAGTCCAGCCCCTCAGGCCCGCTGGTAGCCAGCGCGCAGAAGGGCGATGCCTCGATCAGGCGGCGGTATTCCGGCGTGATGTGCGGGCTTTCCTTGACCGTGGATGTGGGACCCGCAGTGCCATAGAGTTTTTCCAGATCGTCAATGCTGGTGATGATGCTCATCGTGCCGGTGTCCTTGGTGCCTGTGCTGCGCTAGAGCTAATCCTGATCCGGCCGGGCCTGCCAGTGTTTTGACACGGCGGGGCGGAATTTTTTCAATGCGGGGAAAGCCGTTGCAGACCATGGACCACGCCGCCGCCGGGACAATACCGCCGCTGGGCGTCATCATGCTGGACACCGCTTTTGAGCGTCCGCCGGGCGATGTGGGCAATGCGGCCAGCTGGCCGTTTCCGGTGCAGTACCGGACTGTCAGCGGTGCAACGGCGCGCAAGGTGGTCGGCGGGGATGATGCGGATCTGCTGGATGCCTTCGCCGCCGCCGGAGAGGCGCTGCAGAAGCAGGGCGCCGTGGCTCTGATCACCTCCTGCGGCTTTCTGGCGGCGCGCCAGCCGGTGCTGGCCTCCCGTATGTCCCTGCCGCTGGCCACCTCCAGCCTGTTGCAGATCCCGGTGATTGCAAGCCTCCTGCCCAAGGGGCGTACGGTCGGGGTGATCACCTATGACGCAGCCTCCCTCGGTCCGGCGCATTTTGCAGGCGTGGGCGCAGATCCTGCAACGCCGGTCATGGGCCTGCCGCAGGCCGGGGCTTTCCGCGGGCTGATCGAGGGCGGCGCGGCCTATGATGCGCCGGCACTTCAGGCGGAGCTGGAGGCAGTGGCAGAGCGGCTGATTGCGGAGCATCCGTCCACCGGCGCGCTCTTGCTGGAATGCACCAACCTGCCGCCGTTCTCGTCAGCTCTGCGCCAGCGCTTCGGTCTGCCGGTCTTCGATATCCTCACCCTCGGCCGCTGGCTGTATCAGGCGGCCTGCGGGCAGATCTGAGGCGCTGGACCAGCTGCCATATTGGTTCAGGTCCTCGTCCAGTTTCCGGCTTTTACCGGTACCATTTGCCTTTCTCCGGCAGGACTGTCCGTGCCGGATGAGGTGCTGAGCCACCTGAGGATTACTCGCGGAAATATTGGGCATTTGCACAGTCTTTGAGCGTACTGTTTGTTCAGCTTTGCGGCTTGACAGAATGCCGCTTCGTCAAACAGGATGAACCAATCTTGAAAATGGTTCATTCAATGGTCCAGACGCCGCCACACCCTGACAATGCCAATTACGCGCTGGAGAAGCTGCGCGACATGCTGCGCGAAGGTGACTTCGGTGCGGATGGAAAGCTGCCGACCGAGCGGGCGCTTTCGGCGAAACTTGGTCTTGGGCGGCGTGCCATCCGCCGTGCGCTCGAGGTGCTGGAGGCGGAAGGGGAAATCTGGCGCAGGCAGGGGGCGGGCACTTTTGCCGGGCAGCGGCCCGGCGGCCTTGCGCAAGGGGTTGATGCGATTGTCGCGGGAACCGACTTCATGGAAATCATGGAGGTCCGCCTGCGGATCGAACCGCAACTGGCGCAGCTGGCGGCTCTTCGCGCAAAGCCTGCGGAGCTGGCCCGCATGCAGGATCTTGCCCGGCGTATCAAGGAGACTGATGACGCCGATGCCCGCGAACTCTGGGATGGCGCGCTGCACAGGCAGATCGCCCAGAGCGCGCGCAACGGGCTGTTCCTGACCATTTTCGATGTGATCAACCAGGTACGGCAGGACGAGGCCTGGCAGAACTTCCGCGAGCGGGCCCGTACCGGCCCCGGCATCACCATGGCCTATGCACAGCACGAGGACATTATTGCCGCGATTGCCGCGCGTGACCCGGCGCGGGCGGGGGAAGCGATGCGCCAGCACCTCCTGATGCTGCAGGAACGCCTCATCCGCGCAACATCGCTCGATCACGGCATGCCTGTGCCGGAGGCATTGGAGGAGGAGGCTGCCTCCTGAAACTCCACCGGGTGGCAGCAGCCCGGAACAGAGATCACCGGGCGAACCTGCCCGGTCGAAGGGACGAACTGGTCCCTTGTCAGCAAACAGAACCAACAGACCGGAGGGAATTGGTATGAACCGAATTTTGCGTCTGACGACCGCTCTCGCACTTGGTGCTCTTTCCGCTCTGCCTGCGGCTGCGGCAGAGCTTAAGATCGCTCTTCAGGATGATGCAGATGTGCTGGATCCGGCGCAGTCCCGTTCTTTTGTCGGCCGCATCGTCTACACGGCGATGTGCGACAAGCTGGTTGACGTCTCGCCGGACCTCAAGATTGTGCCGCAGCTCGCGACCGAATGGGCCTGGTCGGAAGACGGGATGACCCTGACGATGAAGCTGCGCGAGGGCGTGAAGTTCCATGACGGCACGGACATGGACGCTGCGGCCGTGGTGGCCACCATTGAGCGGAACATGACGCTGCCCGAGTCCCGCCGCAAGAGCGAGCTGTCCTCGGTCGAGAAGGTCGAGGCAACGGGACCGCTCGAGGTTCGTTTCACGCTTAAGAAGCCTGACGTTACGCTGCTGGCTCAGCTTTCGGACCGTGCCGGCATGATCGTTTCTCCTGCCGCGGCTGAAAAGCTTGGCGCCAACTTTGGTTCCAGCCCGGTTTGCGCCGGGCCGTTCAAGTTCGTGGAGCGCATCCAGCAGGACCGGATCGTGCTGGAGAAGTTCCAGGACTACTGGAACAAGGACAATATCTTCATCGACAAGGTCACCTACCTGCCGATCCCGGACTCAACCGTGCGGCTTGCCAACCTTCAGTCGGGTGATCTCGACATGATCGAGCGCCTTGCCCCGACCGATGCGGCTGCGGTGAAGGCCGATCCCAACCTGACCTACGCCGATGTCGTCAATATCGGGTACATGTCGGTCTATGTGAACGTCGGCAATGGTTCGCGTGCGGACAACCCCTTTGGCAAGGACAAGCGTCTTCGTCAGGCGTTCTCCATGGCGCTCGACCGCGATGCACTTGTCCAGATCGTCTATGAAGGCACGGCCGTGGGTGGCAACCAGCCTTTCCCGCCGAACAGCCCCTGGTTCAACAAGTCGATCCCAGTTCCTGCCCGCGATGTGGAGAAGGCGAAGCAGCTTGTGAAGGAGGCCGGGTTTGACCGTGTTCCTGTCGAGCTTCAGGTTTCCAACAATCCGGTTGCCCAGCAGATGATGCAGGTGGTGCAGTCGATGGTGGCCGAGGCGGGCATCGATGTCACGCTGAAGTCCACCGAGTTTGCCACGCTGCTCGATGAACAGACCCGCGGCAATTATCAGTTGTCCCGCTCTGACTGGTCTGGACGCGTCGATCCGGATGGCAACATTCACCAGTTCGTCACCTGCAATGCTGGTCTCAACGATACCAAGTATTGCAATCCGGAGGTTGACAGGCTCCTGAACGAAGCCCGTGCCTCGACTGACGATGCCGTGCGCAAGGAAAAGTACGATGCGGCAACGGCCATTCTCAACGACGACCTGCCGATGATCTATCTGGGTCATCAGTCTTGGATCTGGGCGATGAAGAAGGACATCACCGGCTTTGTTGCATCGCCGGACGGCATGATCCGCCTTACCGGCCTGAAAAAGGGGAACTGATGGAACCGCCCCCTGTGCGGGGCTGAGTCCTGATCTCCCATGGCGCTGCGGGGGCCTCTCCGCAGCGCTTCCCATCCCGCCCCCGCCGTGAAGGATGGCAACCATGCCTGTCTACATTGCGAAACGTCTGCTGGTCGCCATTCCGACCCTGCTGATCATCTCCATCTTTGTCTTCTCGCTGCAGAAGCTTCTGCCGGGCGATCCTGTCCTCGTGATGGCCGGGGAGGAGCGTGATCCTGCGGTTCTGGAAATGCTGCGGGAGAAATACCGTCTGAACGATCCGCTGCCGGTGCAATACCTGACCTGGCTCGGCAATGCCCTGACCGGAGATCTCGGTATTTCCTTGCGCACCAACCAGCCCGTGATCGAGCTCATCGCCCAGAAGCTGCCGGTCACCATTCAGCTCGCTTTCATGTCTATGATCTTTGCCTTTCTGATCGGCGTGCCGATGGGCATTCTGGCTGCGGTGAAAAAGAACACGATCATCGACTATATCGCTAGCATCATTGCTCTTTCGGGCTTGTCGGTGCCCAATTTCTGGCTTGGGATCATGCTGATCCTGCTGGTGTCGGTGAAGCTCGGATGGTTGCCGGCTTCCGGTTTCGAGTCGATTTTCAATGACCCTGTCCGCTCATTGCAGACAATGATCATGCCCTCCTTCGTGCTGGGGACGGCTCTGGCGGCGACGCTGATGCGCCACACCCGCTCGGCCATGCTGGGCGTCCTGTCTCAGGACTACATCCGCACGGCGCGGGCCAAGGGGCTTTCACCGCGTGAGGTCGTGCTGTCGCATTCCTTCCGCAATGCGCTGCTGCCTGTCGTCACGCTGAGCGCGCTGCTGTTTGGCGAGCTGCTCGCCGGAGCCGTTCTGACGGAGCAGATCTTCACCATCCCGGGCTTTGGCAAGCTGATTGTCGATGCCGTCTTCAACCGTGACTATGCGGTGGTGCAGGGCGTCGTCATGTGCACGGCGGTTGGCTTCATTCTGATGAACCTTCTTGCCGACATTCTCTATGTCCTTCTCAATCCAAGGCTGAGGGCGAGCCTATGACCGCGATCGAACAAGTGTCCGTGGCGGCAAAGCCGGAAGGCAGCCGCTCCTGGAAGAAGCTGCGCTCCAGCCGAAGCGCGCTTGCCGGGCTCATCATCATCGCCTTCTTTTCCGTACTGGCCATCCTTGCGCCGCTGCTGCCCATTGCCGACCCGGTTGCCACCAGCTGGTCTGCGATCCGCAAGGCCCCATCGGCAGCCCATTGGCTTGGCACGGATGATCTGGGCCGGGATATCCTGTCGCGCATGATCTGGGGGGCAAGGGCCTCGCTGATGGCCGGCGTCTTCTCGGTGCTGATTGCCGTCGGCATCGGGGTGCCTCTCGGCATTCTGGCCGGCTATTTCGGCGGCTGGGTGGATCTCGTTATCTCGCGCGTCACCGAGGCGCTGCTGGCGCTGCCGTTCCTGATCATGGCCATTGCACTTGCGGCCTTCCTCAGCCCGAGCCTCACCAATGCGATGATTGCGATTGGTCTGTCGGCCATGCCCATTTTCGTCCGCCTGACACGTGGACAGGTGCTGGCGGTGAAGCAGGAAGACTATGTGGAAGGCGCCCGGTCTGTCGGCCTTGGCCACATGGACATCATGCTCCGCTACATACTGCCCAATGTCACCGCGCCGATCATCGTTCAGGCGACGCTGACGGTTGCCACCGCCATCATTGCCGAGGCGAGCCTCTCGTTCCTCGGCCTCGGGCAGCAGCCTCCGGCGGCCAGTTGGGGCTCCATGCTGAATGTGGCGAAGAACTTCCTTTCACAGGCGCCCTGGATGGCCATGTGGCCGGGCGCTGCGATCTTCCTTGTGGTGATCGGCTTCAACCTTCTGGGCGACGGCCTGCGCGATGCGCTGGACCCGCGCGAACACTGATTTGCAGAAAAAGGCAGAGACATTGACTGAGTTCACCACACGGCCGGAGATCCTCGGCACCTTCGGTGTTGTCACCTCGACCCACTGGATCGCCTCTGCGGTCGGCATGAGCATTCTGGAAAAGGGCGGCAACGCCTTTGATGCGGCGGTTGCGGCAGGCTTTGTCCTGCAGATCGTTGAGCCGCATCTGTGCGGGCCCGGCGGCGACATGCCTGCGGTCATCTATTCCAGGAAGACGGACAAGGTGGAAGTGATCTGCGCGCAGGGGCCGGCCCCGGCAGGCGCCACTATTGAGCACTACACCAGCGAAGGGCTGAAGCTGATCCCCGGCGACGGGCTGCTGTCCACTGTCATTCCGGGTGCCTTTGATGGCTGGATGCTGATGCTGCGCGACTATGGCACCTTGTCCCTGCGCGAGGTGCTGGAGCCTGCCATCTATTACGCGGAGCAAGGCCATCCGATGCTGCCGCGCGTGTCGGCAACGATCAAGGGGCTCGGTGACTTCTTCGAGAAGGAATGGCCGACCTCATACGAGACCTGGCTGCCCGGCGGGGCGGCACCCGAGCCGCACGCCAACTTCCGCAATCCGGTTCTGGCGGAAACCTGGAAACGCATCATTGCCGAGGCGGAGGCAAAGACCGGACGTGAAGAGCAGGTGGAAGCCGCGCGCGATGCCTTCTACCGGGGCTTCGTCGCCGAGGCCATCGGCAACTACCTGAAGACTGCTGAGGTGATGGATGCAAGCGGCCAGAAGCACAAGGGCGTGCTGACGGCTGACGACATGGCGAACTGGAGCGCCACCATCGAGGCACCGCAGACCTTTGATTATCACGACTGGACCGTGGCCAAGACGAAGGCCTGGGGGCAGGGGCCGGTGCTGCTGCAGTCGCTGGCGCTGCTCAAGGGCTTTGACATCGGCGCGATGGACCCTGCTGGTCCCGACTTCGTCCATCATGTGGTCGAGGCGATGAAGCTCGCCTATGCCGACCGCGAGGTCTATTACGGCGATCCGAAATTCGGGGAAATCCCGACCGGGCATCTGCTGTCGGAGGGCTATAACAGCGAGCGGCGCAAGCTGATCGGGCCTGAGGCCTCGTTCGACCTGCGCCCCGGAACCGTGCCCGGCTACGAACAGCAGCGCGATGCAACCATGGCCATGCTGGCCGAGTTCTCCGGCCGCGGCGCAGTCTATGAGCCGACCATGGCGCATCTGACCGAGAAGAAGGGCGATACGGTCCACATCGACGTGATCGACCGCTGGGGCAACATGGTGGCCACGACGCCTTCCGGCGGCTGGCTGCAGTCCTCGCCGGTTGTTCCGGGGCTCGGTTTTGCGCTGAACTCGCGCGCGCAGATGTTCTGGCTGAAGGAAGGGCTGCCGACCTCCCTTGCCCCCGGTAAGCGCCCGCGTACTACATTGACGCCATCCATTGCACTGTATCAGGGTCGGCCGGCCCTGGCCTTCGGAACGCCCGGCGGCGACCAGCAGGACCAGTGGCAGCTGCCGTTCTTCCTGCGCTATGCCCACCACACGAAGAACCTGCAGGCGGCCATTGATGCGCCGCTGTTCCACTCCACGCACTTCCCGGGTTCCTTCTATCCGCGCACGTCCGAGCCAGGCCACATCATGGTGGAGGAGAGCTTCGGCGAGGCGGCAATTGCAGAACTGCGCCGTCGCGGGCATCAGGTGACGGTTGCCGATAGCTGGTCCGTGGGGCGGCTGACGGCTGCGCGCCGCGATGCCGATGGCCTGCTGCGGGCGGCGGCAACGCCGCGCTTGATGCAGGCCTATGCGGTGGGGCGCTAAGCCATGACCTGGTCCATCGTCGCCCGTGATCCAGAGACCGGCCACCTCGGCATTGCCGTTGCCAGCCGATTTTTCGCGGTTGGTTCCGCCGTCCCCTACATGCGCGGCGGTGTGGGGGCTGTTGCGACCCAGGCCTTCGTCAGCCCGCTTTACGGGACCGATGGTCTGGCGATGCTTGGTGAAGGCAAGAGCCCGCAGGATATCATCGAGTTTCTGACGGAACGCGATGACGGCGCCGAACAGCGCCAGATGCATCTGATCGACGCTCAGGGCCGCAATGCGGTCTTTACCGGCAAGAAATGCGTCGACTGGGCCGGACATCTCATCGAGGACAATGTATCCGTGGCGGGCAACATGCTTGCAGGTCCGCAGGTGCTCGAGCGGACTCTTGCCGCCTACAAGAACCTGTCAGCCGCTCCCTTTGCCGAGCGGCTTCTGGGTGCGATGGACGCGGGAGAAGCGGCGGGCGGCGACAAGCGCGGCAGGCAGTCTGCCGCTCTCGTCATCTACCGGGACCAGGATCATGCCTGGCTCAACATCCGCGCCGATGACCACGCTGAGCCGCTGCCGGAACTCTGGCGGCTCTACCGGGTCGCGCAGGAGCGTTACCTGCATGTGGCCGAAACCATGCCGACGCGGGAAAATCCGCATGGCCTTACCGACCGGACCGAGATCGACCGGAAAATCGCCCGCCTCGAAGCCGAGAGGCTGGCGTCCGGACGTGCTTCTTCCTCTTTCGCGACGCCGTGGACACCGTCATGACAAATCCTGACCTGACCAGCCAGCCCGTTCTCTCCGTCCGCAACCTGACCACCGCCTTCCGGACGGATGGCGGCTGGAGGCCGGTGGTGCGCAATGTGTCCTTTGATGTCCGCGCCGGTGAGACGCTGGCCATCGTAGGGGAGAGCGGATCGGGCAAGAGCGTCACCTCCCTGTCAGTCATGCGGCTGCTGGCGCCGAAGTCCAGCCGGATCGAAGGTGAGGTAGTGCTGAATGGCCGCAACCTTCTTGGCCTGTCCGAGAAGGCGATGCGGGGCGTGCGCGGCAACGAGGTCTCGATGATCTTTCAGGAGCCGATGACCTCGCTCAATCCGATCTTCACCATCGGCCGCCAGATTTCCGAGGTGCTGACGCGGCACAAGGGGATGACCAAGTCCGCCGCCCGTGCCGAAACAATCCGCATGCTGGAGCGTGTGCGCATTCCAAATGCCGCCGCCCGTTTCGAGGAGTACCCGCACCAGTTTTCCGGGGGCATGCGCCAGCGTGTAATGATCGCCATGGCGCTTGCCTCCCGTCCGAAACTGCTGATCGCCGATGAGCCGACGACTGCGCTCGACGTGACGATCCAGGGGCAGATCCTCGATCTGATCAAGGAACTGCAGGACGAGGAGGGCATGGCCGTTCTCTTCATCACCCATGACATGGGTGTGGTGGCCGAGATTGCCGACCGCACCGTGGTGATGTTCCGGGGCGATGCGGTGGAGACCGGTCCGACTGCGGATATCTTCCATCGCGGCCAGCATCCTTACACCCGTGCGCTTCTGTCCGCCGTGCCGAGGCTCGGTTCCATGGAAGGCGAGGCAGCGCCCTTGCGGTTTCCGGTCGTGGATACGGCCACCGGTGTCATCACAGCACCTCCTGCTCCGGCGGCGCTTCCCGTGCACAGCCAGCCCGTGCTGCAGGTGAGAAACCTCGTCACCCGCTTTCCGGTGCGCTCCGGTCTCTTCAACCGGCAGACCGGCGCTGTGCATGCGGTGGAGAATATTTCCTTTGATCTGCGGCAGGGGGAGACGCTTGCCCTTGTCGGTGAGTCAGGCTGCGGCAAGTCCACCACAGGCCGTTCGGTCATGCGGCTGATCGAACCGTCGTCCGGAGAGATCCAGCTCGATGGCTTTAACGTCCGGGAACTGGGGGCCGCGGAACTGCAGCGGATGCGCAAGAGCGTGCAGATGATCTTTCAGGATCCGTTCTCCAGCCTCAATCCCCGTATGACCGTTGGCCAGGCTGTTGCGGAGCCTTTCCTCAAGCACAAGCTTGGCGGCGTCCGGGAAGCGGCTGAAAAGACGGACTATCTGCTGGAGCGGGTGGGGCTTTCGGCATCCATGAAGAACCGCTATCCGCATGAGTTCTCGGGTGGCCAGCGCCAGCGCATTGCCATCGCGCGGGCGCTGTCACTGGACCCGAAGGTGATCGTTGCGGACGAAAGCGTGTCGGCTCTCGATGTGTCAATCAAGGCGCAGGTCTGCAATCTGCTGATGGACCTTCAGGAAAGCCTGGATCTGGCCTTTCTCTTCATCAGCCACGACATGGCCGTCGTGGAGCGTGTCAGCCACCGGGTGGCCGTGATGTATCTCGGCGAGATCGTCGAGATCGGCCCGCGCGCTGCCGTCTTCGGAGACCCGCAGCATCCCTACACAAAGAAGCTGATGGCAGCGGTGCCGGTGCCTGACCCAGCCCGCCGGGGCCTTCGCCGCGGCATTGCCGCTGATGAGCTGCGGAGCCCGGTGCGCCCTAATGGCTATCAGCCTCCGGTGCGGGAGTACCGGGAGGTTTCGCAAGGGCATCTCGTGCAGGTGGCTTGATACTGGGGCGCTTGAGTTGACGCATCAATTCTTGAAGCTGCTCAAGCGCCGCCAGCATCAGTCTACAATGAAGAGTTTCGCCCCTGTACGGGTGGAGGAGCGGTGCGGCTCGGCGTTGTCTGCCACCTGATAGCTCATGCCCGGCTTGAGCAGGAAGGTGCGGCCATCCTCCAGTTCGGTCAGCAGCTCGCCCTCAAGGCACAGGAGGATATGGCCCTTGCTGCACCAGTGGTCGGCGAGATAGCCGGGTGTGTATTCCACCATGCGCACCCGGATGCTGCCGAAGTGACGTGTGCGCCAGAAAGCGGCGCCGGTTTCTCCCTTGTGCTCCGTCTTCTCAACGGTGTCCCAGTCCGTGGTGCCGAAGGGGATATCACTCATCTGCATGGTGCAGTCCTTGTTATGATAGGCATCTCAGCGTGCCCGGTAGGCACGCAGCATCGAATAGCTGTAAAGCGCCAGCGCCGACCAGATCAGCACGAAGGCGGAGAGCTTCACCGGGTTCATCGGCTCGCGGAACACGAAGACCGCGATGAGGAAGATGATTGTCGGCGTGATGTATTGCATCACGGCGATGGTGGAGAGCCGCAGGAGCTTTGCAGCGTTTGCGTAGATCATCAGCGGAATGGCGGTGGCAACCCCGGCCGAGGCGAGAAGCCAGGTGTCCATACGGGTGCCATGGGTGAAGTGACCGGTGCCGGAGCTTTCCAGCCACAGGATGAAGGGGACGGCGGGGATGCTCAGCAGCGCGACCTCCAGGAAGAAACCCTGATTGGGCCCCACCGGCAGCGTCTTGCGCAGGAAGGCATAGAAACCCCAGCTGACGGTCAGCGTCAGCGAAATCCACGGCAGGCGTCCTGCATCCCACGTCAGGATGCCGACGGCCACCACAACAAGCCCGATGGCGGCCACCTGCGTGCGCGACAGCTTTTCCTTGAGGACGATTGCACCCATGAGGATGCTGAAAAGCGGATTGATGAAATAGCCGAGGGCACCCTCGATGGCCTGCCCCGAGCCGACCGCATAGACATAGGTGCACCAGTTGATGGTGATGAGGCTGGCGGTAAGCGCAGCCATGCCCATGGTGCGGGGTGAGCGGACGGCAACTTTCAGATCTCCGATGCGGCGTGTCGCCAGCAGGATCAGCGCTGCGCAGGGTACGGACCAGGCAGCCCGGTGGGCCAGCACCTCAAAAGGCGAGATATGTCCAAGGGCCTTCAGATAGATCGGCAGCAGGCCCCACAGGCCGTAAGCGGTGAGGGCATAGGCAAAACCCTTTGGGGTGTCGCCGGTCTGCTGCGGAACGGGGGGCGTATCCATCGCCATGAGGCCTGACCTTGTCTTGTTGGGCCTCTTCCATAGGCCGGAACCATCTCCGGTTCCAATTCATTCCTATGCTGCAAGCATCAGTCTTGTTCATACCGCTGGTGGCTGCCATCTTGCCGCCGGGATTGGCATGTTCTGCTCAAGCCTTGTGTAGTAGGATCTGGTGTGGGCCATTCGGGGTTCGAGAGGTTTCGGGGATGCGTAAGATTGCTTTTTCTCTCGCCCTTGCCGTTGGGCTGCTCGGCGCTGGCGCTGCCAACGCGTGGACGGCTCAGGCAACGGCGGACATCAACATGCGTTCCGGGCCAGGCACCGGCTATGCGCCGCTTCTGGTCATCCCGCGCGGCGCAGTGGTTGAGGCGGGGGCCTGCAGCCGCTGGTGCCAGGTGTTTTTCGCCGGTTACCGGGGGTTTGTGAGCGCGCGCTATTTGGCGCCTGCTGGCGGCGGTGGCTACTATCAGCCGGTGCCTCCGCCTGTTGTCGTGGTGCCGCCTCCTTACTACCGCCCGGCACCGCCGCCCTATTACCGGCCGGGCCCTCCGCCCGTCTACCGTCCCCCCTATCATCATCGCGACCGGTACAGGGATTATGAGCGCAGGCGTGATTACAATTGGGAACGGTCCTGGTAAGCGCCTATAGCGCATGTTCGAAACGTGAGTGAAACTGGCGGTGCTCGCGGCGCATTCGCGCTGCGGGTTCTTTCTATATCCTCAATCCTGTGAAGGCCGCCGCGGGCGAGGCGCCCAAGTAAGAGTTGAGGCAGCAGGCACTCCAAAACATCTTAAAGAAACCACAGATCCTGTGATTTCTGCCACAGTTCCGGACGCATTCTTCTTTAAACCCTGTATCTGCAAACAGAGATTCATCATCCCTGCCGCCGGTGCCTTTTGAAGGGCCGGGGACAGGATGAAAGAGGAGTATTGGAATGGCTACCAAGACAAAGGCCCCCTCAAACTGCCGCCCGATTGCGCCGCATAGCGCGGCGCGAGGGCTGGTGCTGGGTCTGGGGCTTTCCCTTCTCGGCAGTGTTTCTGCCTTCGCCGCAGATCCGGTCGCCATGGTGCTGGACCGTTCGGAAGGTGTCGAGGCTTCCGCCTTTACCGAACTTTTCCCAGGCGACGCCGTGGCGCTGGGCAGCGAGGGCTATGTCGATCTGCTGGACTATACCGCCTGCCGCGAAGTGCGGGTAACGGGCGGCACGGTGACGGCTGTCAGCACGGGCCTTGAAGTGACGGAAGGCGAGGAAACGGAACTGCGTCCGGGCAACTGCCTGCAGCAGCAGACCACCAATGCAAGCCCTGACAACAGCAAGGGCCTTGCCACGACCCTGCGCAGCGTGCGCCCGGAAAACAAGGTGGCAGCATCCCTGATGCTGCGCTTTGGCGATGACCTCAAGGAGCGTTATGACAGCGTGATGATCTCCGTCGATGGCGGTGAGCCGAAGGAATACAAGCTCGACGACACTGCCTTGTCGGAAATGCCGCTGACGACGCCGGAAGATGCGGCTGCAGCCATGGCAGGCGGCACTGTGCGCAATTCTGTGCCGGTGGAGTTGATGTTCAAGCCTAAGGAAGGCGCAGGGGATGCCGAAGTGCGTCAGTTTACCCTCGACCCGTCGGGGGTTGGCCGCGATACTGCTGTTGTCGTGGTGAAATGAACTGAGCCGGATGATCCTCGTTAAATGACCGGGTCCGGGCGGGCACAAACCGCCGCAACAGAACGTTTCAAGCTTAAGGCCGCGATGGTGCTCATCGCGGCCGCGCTTGGTATTGCGTCCGGCTTTGCCTCGATTCATGCGATCTGGGAAGGCTGGATGACGGACCGGCTGCTGCAACTGCGTGCGGCCGTCGAGCCCCTGCCGCAGGACCGGTTCCCGGTGGCTGTCGTTGGCCTCGATCAGGCGTCTCTGACCTCCAAACGCCTTGAGGCGATCCCTCGTGTCTTTATGTCCCAGGCCTTCGCCGAGGCGGGCTCTGGATTGTTCGACGCCGGGGCAAAGGCCATCGGCCTCGACTTCGTCTTTGCCTTCAGTGCGGATTCGTTTGCCGACCCGCAGACAGGTGAGGCGCGGCTGCGCGGCTATGACCGTCAGTTCCTGCAGTTCCTGTACAAGAACCGGGGCCGTGTGGTTGTTGCGCGTACATCAACCGGTGTTCCGCACCGTTCCATTTCGGCCACGGCCGGCAGTGAAGGGGTGCGCTCCACCGAGATCTTCACCAGCAATGATGGTGTGGTGCGCCGCCACAGACCGGCGGTGCCGATGGACAAGTCGCCTGCCTTTGTGGACGCCATGCTTTCGCTGATGGGCGCAGATATCAGAGAATCCTATATGCCTCTGCCTGGGGCCCGGCTTGCTGCAACCGTGCCCTATCTTTCGCTGGTCGATGTGCTCGACATGATGGATAGCGAAGAGGGCAGGGCGAAGCTGCATGCGTTTGCCGATGGCCGCGCCATTCTCTTTGGCAGCACCTTGCCGAATGAAGACGAGCACCTCTATCTCGACCGTTATTTGCCACGGGAAGGCGTCCCGGGTGCGATCGAGGGCGCCATGGGCCGTCCGCCAGTGAGAACCGCGACCTCAGGCGTCTTCATTCTGGCCGACCTGATCGGCGCGCCACTGACCGGCCGCTTTGCCACAGATGCGCCTTTCGCAGCGGTGACCGCGCTGATCATCGCCTTTGCCATCGCCGGTGCGCTCGCGGGGCTGAACCTGCCGCTGCCAAGCCTGCCTTTTGTGGCGGCGGGTCTTGTTGGCGGCGGCGTTGCCATTGCCTTTGCGGCCCTGATGGGCGGCGGTATCCTGCCCGCCGGCGCGGCACCCTTTGCAGGCTTTATTGCGCTGATGGTGGCCGGCGTGGCGCAAGTTGCAGTGCTCAAACGCAGGGAGCGTGAACTGGTACGCCTATTTGGTCACTATCTGTCACCGCAGGTGATCAAGACCATGGCCGAGCAGGAGCGTCTGTCGGATCTGGGCGGCGAAACCCGCCGCGTCGTTGTTGCCTTCATCGACATCGTTGGCTTCACCCGTATGTCGGAGCAGCTTCCGGACCGCGAGGTGGTGAAGGTGGTCAACACCTGTTTCGAGGCTATCGGCGGCGAAATCACCCGCTTTGAAGGATACATCGACAAATATATCGGTGACGCGGTGATGGCGATCTGGAACGCGCCGAACGATGTGGAGGCACCCGAACAGCAAGCTGTCGACTGTGCCCTCGCCGTCATCGCCATGCTGCCAGAACTGCGCCGCCGCACCGGTCAGCCTGGGCTGGACCTGCGCATCGCAATCAACGCAGGCCCTGCGCTTGTGGGCGATATCGGCGGTGAGACACGCCGCTCCTTCACTGTCATGGGCACCACCGTCAACACTGCCAGCCGCATCGAGACCATCGCCAAGGAAGCCGCCGTGCGCCTTGCCTTCAGCGGTTCGGTGGCGGAAGGCCTTCAGGCGCCTGTCCTTCTGCCGCTGTGGAAAGGCATCTTGCGCGGCCTCTCTGTCGAGACGGAAGTGCTGACCCTTGATAATGCGGCGCTCTTCATGGAGGAGAGCGGTCCGCGCCTGCTTCTGAGCGATGAAGATCCGGAACTGCCTGATGCCGGCATTCGCAGTGCAGCCAGCTGAGACGGCCAAGAAGCCTAGCCGCCAATCTGGCTGAGGCAGCTTGCATTTCGTCAATTCCCTGTTATCTATCGCGCAGCGGGCCGGGCCCCTCTGGCGATGCGCACTGAACTCCAAGAGCAGGCGCCTCGTGATGTCGGACCGCATCAAGTGCGCTTGATGCCATGCCCGGACTGCCGCCTCGCGGACAATCACGTGTCATGACACGGCGCCGTCACGCGAGTGAGGCCAATCTTGGATATCCTGTTTCTGCTGTTTCTCGACAAGCCGCTGTGGATGTGGCTCGTCTTCCTGTCCGTTGTCGTTGCCCTGCTGGTGTTCGACCTTGGCGTCCTGCACAAGGACGACCACGAGATCGGGGTTGCCGAAAGCCTGAAGCTTTCGGCCATGTACATCATTCTCGGCCTGTCTTTCTCCGGCTTCATCTTGTGGCAGATGGGCGGGGAGGCGACCGCGCAGTATCTGACCGCATTCGTTGTTGAGAAGACGCTGGCGATGGACAACATCTTCGTCATCGCGCTCATTTTCAGCTTCTTCGCCATCCCGCGCCAGTATCAGCACCGGGTCCTGTTCTGGGGTATTCTGGGCGTGATCCTGCTGCGCGGCATCATGATCGGCCTCGGCGCCACCATCGTCGAGCAATATCACTGGGTCCTGTATCTCTTCGCCGCCTTTCTGATCTTCACCGGAATCAAGATGCTGTTTGCCGGTGACGAGGAACACAAGATCGAGGAGAACGCACTGATCCGCTTTCTGAAGCGGCGGCTGCCGGTGACGGATGAAATCCACGGTCACAGTTTCATCGTGAAGCAGAAGGATCCGGAGACAGGCCGCTTGAAGCGTTTCGTCACGCCGCTCCTGCTGGCGCTGATCGTCATCGAGATTGCCGATGTGGTGTTTGCAGTGGACTCGGTTCCGGCCGTTTTCACCATCACGACCGATCCTTACGTGGTCTACACTTCCAACATCTTCGCAATCCTCGGCCTGCGCGCGCTCTATTTTGCTCTGGCTGCCATCCTGCACCGGTTCGCCTATCTCAAATATGCGCTGTCTCTGCTGCTGGTCTTCATCGGCTCGAAGATCTTCATTGCCGAGTTCATGGGCTGGCAGAAGTTCCCGCCGGAATGGTCGCTTGGCATCACCTTCGCGATCCTGGGCGCAGGGACCTTTTTCTCGCTCTGGAAGACGGCCAGCGCAGAGAGCCGCTGAGATCTGCGGCACCTCCTGAGCGTGCCAAGCCCGGGCTGCGGCACGTGAGGCAAAGGCCTGACAAGACAGAGGTTCTTCCGCAGGAACCGCCGCTCCCATGACCACAAGGGGGCGGGGCCATTCGCCCCGCCCCCTTCGTGATTCCGGCGATCAGCAGGGCTCTGGTTCTCGCACCAAATTCATGCTGCGAGGCAGGGGAGATGCATGAGGATTACTACCAGTTTGACCGCCTTGCGGCTTTCGTGCTGACTTCTGCGGGCCTGTAAGCCCTGGCCAGTTTGTGCATCCTTCCGTCCTCCCAACGGCAAGGGCGCAGATGGACAGAGGCACAGAGCCGGACTTTCCCTGACCAGCTTGCCCCAGTGCAGGCCTGTGCAAGCCATCGCGCACGGCCTGATCGCGAACCCGAATTCTGCCTTGCCGCATCATCCCGCCGGCTGGCGGCACCTCCGTGGCAAACTGTCATGGAAGTGCCAAGCCACCGCAACAATCGGGGTGCAGGATGCATGCGCAGGCTACGTGGAGGTGAAATGTGTTTTCGCTGCAAGGTCACAAGGCACTTGTCGTTGGAATTGCGAATGAAAACTCCATTGCCTACGGATGCGCCAAGGCGCTGAGGACACAAGGCGCCGATCTGGCGGTCACCTGGCTGAACAGCAAGGCGGAGCCCTATGTGCGCCCGCTGGCCGAAGAACTGGAGGCGGAAATCGTTGCGCCGCTCGACGTCGCCCAGCCCGGACAGCTTGAGCGCCTGTTTCAGGACATAACCGAGCGCTGGGGGCGGCTGGACACGCTTGTCCATTCCATCGCCTTTGCCCCGCGCGAGGATCTGCATGGCCGGGTCATCGACTGCTCGTCCGATGGGTTCTCGCTGGCCATGGACGTGTCGGTCCACTCCTTCCTGCGGATGATCCGGCTGGCGGAGCCTCTGATGCCGGAGGGCGGCTGCTGCCTTTCCGTCAGCTTCTTTGGTTCGTCCCGCGTCGTGCGCCATTACAACATGATGGGGCCGGTGAAGGCCGCGCTGGAAAGCGCGGTGCGCTATGCCGCTGCCGAACTTGGTCCGCAGGGCATTCGCGTGCATGCACTCTCGCCCGGCCCCCTGAAGACCCGTGCGGCCAGCGGCATCGGACACTTCGACGAGCTTTTGAGCCTTGCCTCCGAGCGGGCGCCCACACATCAGCTTGCCACCATTGAGGATGTGGGGGCCATGGCCGCCTTCCTCGCTTCCCCCGCAGCCCGCAACCTGACCGGTGGTGTCCATGACATCGACGGCGGTTTTTCGATTACCGCTTGAGGAGATGCCATCATGGCCAATGTGTTTGATCTGTTTGATCCTTTCCTCCAGCCGCAGGTCCCGCGTGCCGAGGGTGATGTGATGGCGGCGCTTCAGGGGGCGCTCGCCTCAAGTGAAACCGAGATCGGCGCCGCATCGGCCACGGTGGATATCCTCAATACGGCCGTGGCGCTGCACTCCCGCAGGATTTCCGAGGTGCATTCGCAGCGCGGCAAGGAGACGGTGGCCGCTGCTCATGCGCTGGTTGACGGCCTGCTGCTGCGCCAGAGGGAGGGCGCTCTTGCCCGTGACCTTGCCGAATATGCCCGTGACGCGCTGGAACGCATGGTGCTGACGGCCGACACGCTGCGCAAGCGCGGCGATATCTTTCTGGAGCATGAAGCGGCCGGCTGCCCGCCCGTGCTGATGTATGACTACGAAGTCGTCATGGACGGCAAGGATCTGCCTTATCCGTCCAACTACATGCTGCTGCGCATCGTGCCGCCGGAAGGCGTGACGGTGAACGAGAAGCGCCGCCCCTACATCATCATAGATCCGCGTGCAGGCCATGGTCCTGGCATCGGCGGCTTCAAGGCCGACAGCCAGGTCGGAGTTGCCTTGCGTGAAGGCCATCCGGTCTATTTCGTTGCGTTCCGGCACATGCCGGAGCCGGGACAGTATCTGTCCTATGTCATCCGGGCGGAAGCGGAGTTTGTTCGTGAGGTGATGCGCCGTCATCCGAAGGCCTCGCGCCCGGTGGTGACAGGCAACTGTCAGGGCGGCTGGGCGGTGCTGCTGCTGGCGGCCACCAACCCGGATCTGACCGGCCCTGTCGTCATCAATGGCGCGCCGGTCGCTGCCTGGGCGGGCAAGGTGGGCGAGAACCCCATGCGCTACAATGCCGGCGTGCTGGGCGGCACCTGGGTGCCCATGTTCCTGTCGGATCTGGGCGGCGGCATCTTTGACGGCGCGCATCTGGTGCAGAATTTCGAAATGCTCAATCCAGGGCGTACCCTGTTCCGCAAATACACGGACCTGTTCCGCGACATCGACAAGGGCGACAAGGCCTTCCTCGAGTTCGAGAAATGGTGGGGCGGCTTCTTCCTGATGACCGAGCCGGAAATCCGCTGGATCGTCGAGCAGCTGTTCGTCGGCAACCGCCTCGTCAAGAACGAGGCCCGTATCGAGCCGGGCCGCCCGGTGGATCTGAAGCAGATCCGGGCACCCATCATCGTCTTTGCCAGCCACGGCGACAACATCACGCCGCCGCAACAGGCGCTGAACTGGATCATCGAGACCTATGCGGATGTGAACGAGATCCGCATCCGTGGGCAGCGCATTGTCTATATGGTGCATGATCAGGTCGGGCACCTGGGCATTTTCGTGTCCTCGCAGATCGCGCGGAAGGAACACTCCGAAGTCGCCTCAACACTCAAGACCATCGAGGCGCTGGCGCCGGGCCTTTATGAAATGCGCATCGAGGATGTGACGGAAAAGGACGGCCGGAAGCACTTTACCGTCGGCTTTGCCGAGCGCAGTTTCGATGACATCCGGGCGCTGGACGACACCGTGGCCGACGAGCGCCCCTTCGCCGCCGTTGCCCGCGCCGCCGAAATGCAGGCGCAGGCCTATGACATGGCGGTGCGGCCGGTGGTCCGGCAGATGGTTTCCGGCACGGCAGCCGAAATGAGCCGGGCGCTCCATCCCATGCGCCTCACCCGGGCATTGGCCTCCAGCCGCAATCCCCTCATGCGGCCGGTCGAAACCCTTGCCGTAAAGGTGCAGGCGGAGCGCAACAAGGCAGCTCCCGGCAATCCTTTCCTCGCCGCTGAAGCCCTCTGGGTGCAGGCCACCGAGCAGGCCATCGATTTTTGGCGTGACACCCGCGACATGGCCTATGAGCTGACGTTCCATTCCATGTGGGGCACCCCCTGGGCCCGCGCCTTTGGCCGCACGCATGAAACCCGCCGCACGCTGAAGAGCCTGGGCGAGTTGCGCGGCCTGCCGGAGGTCGCCAATGCGCTGATGCAGATCGAGCAGGGCGGTTTCCCAGAGGCGGTGATCCGCATGCTGGTGCTGTTGGCCGAGAACCGGGGAGAGGTCCGCCGCGACCGGCTGGAGCGTTCGGCCCATGTGCTGACCAAGGACGAGCCCTTCCGCTCGCTTGGGGCTGAACACCGGGCGATGATCATCCATCAGCAGACCCTGATCGCCACCTACGAGACCGAACGGGCCATCGAGACGCTGCCTTTGTTGCTGCGTGACCCGGCAGAGCGCGAGCTGGCGCTCAAGGTGGTGCAATATATCCCCGGCGCCATCGAGGAAATGTCGCCGCGCACTCTCGCCCTGTTGCAGCGGTTCCGCCAGGTGCTGCAGCTGGCGCCGGTGGCCGGCGATGTAGCCGAAGATCCGCTGGCTGTGATCTCCAGCGAAGGCGCAGGCGAGCAGGCTGCAGGCAACCTGCCGCATTAGGCATGAGCCCTGTCTGCGGGAACTGGTATGAGATGAGCTACAAGGGCCTGTCAGATTGAAGAATTCGGCGGGCCATCGGAGGATACGGCATGAAGGGTGCACTCAGCCCTGACGCAGCAGCGGCGCTGATCCCGGAAGGGGCGAGCGTGATGATCGGCGGTTTCATGGCCGTTGGCAGCCCGGAACGCCTGATTGACGCCATGGTGGCGCGCGGGGCAGGCGGTCTGACGGTGATCGCCAATGACACGGCCATGCCGGGCAAGGGGATCGGCAAGCTGATCTCTGCCGGTCTTGTCTCCCGCCTGATCGTCAGCCACATCGGCCTCAACCCCGAAACGCAGGCGCGAATGATCGCGGGCGAGATCGATTGCGAGCTGGTGCCGCAGGGCACGCTGGTGGAGCGCATCCGCGCCGGCGGGATGGGGCTTGGCGGCGTGCTGACGCCCACGGGCCTTGCGACCGAGGTCGAAGACGGCAAGCAGGTGATCGAGGTTGAAGGGAATCGCTATCTGGTGGAGACCCCGCTCAAGGCGGATTTCTCCCTGATCGGCGCCTGGCAGGCCGATTACGCCGGCAATCTCAGCTATCTGCTGACGGCGCAGAACTTCAATCCAGTGATGGCACTGGCCGGAAAGACGGTTATTGCCGAGGCCGAGAGTATTGTGCCCGTTGGCGTGATTCCGCCGGATGGAGTGAAGACGCCGGGTGTGCTTGTCGACCATCTTCTGGTCCGGGCAGCGTGAGGGAGGCCAGCATGGACAGCAAGGAACTCATCGCCCGCCGTGTTGCGCGGGAAATCCGGCCTGGATCGCTGGTGAACCTCGGCATCGGCCTGCCGTCGATGGTGGCGAATTTCGTGCCGGCGTCTGCCGGTGTGTTCTTCCAGGCGGAAAACGGTGTGATCGGCCTTGGCGCCCGTCCGCCGGAGGGCATGGAAGACCGGCATCTGACGGATGCGGGCGGCGGCTTTGTCACGGCTGTGCCGGGAGCGGCCAGCATCGACAGCGCCATGAGCTTCGGGCTGATCCGGGGCGGGCATCTGGACATGACGGTTCTGGGCGGGCTGCAGGTCGATGAGGCCGGGCATCTGGCCAACTGGAAGGTGCCGGGCAAGATGGTGCCGGGCATGGGCGGCGCCATGGATCTGGTGACGGGTGCGGCGCGTGTCGTCGTTGCCATGCAGCATGCGGCCCGCGGGGAATCGAAGATCGTGCCTGAGCTCACCCTGCCGCTGACGGCGTTGCGCCGTGTCGATCTGGTGGTGACGGATCTGGCGGTGATCGAGCCGATGAATGAAGGCCTTTTCCTGCGCGAAAGGGCGCCGGGCGTCAGTGTCGAAGCGATTGTTGCCGCCACAGCCGCGAGGCTTGTCATTCCGGATCATGTGCCGGAAATGATCCTGGCCTGAGGCGGCAGGTTCGGTTTTCTCTGCGATCTCAGGTTTTTGCAGGCAGAAGCTATATTGCTTTGGAAGCCGTGACAGCAGAGGCCACAAGAGGGTCAGGAGCGGCGTCTGTGCTTGCAGATGCCTTTCCCGAGCTCACCGGAAGATGACAATGACAGTGGCCAACCGGCGCAAATTTGCTTAGTGCTTCACGTCTGGAGAACCCCAGCCGCCCGAGGAGTGCCTGAGCTTGCCCGATATCCATCTCACGCCGGCTGTTGCAACGGTTCTGTTCATCGTGGCCTGTCTTGCGGGCTACAGCTACAGGCGGGTGTGGAAGGCTGAAGGTCCCAGATGGCAGCTGTGGCTCTACGGATTGCTGGCCGCAACAACGCTGCTGGTTCTTGCATTCGTGCCTCTGATGCCAGGGCACTAAGGCACTGCGGCGGCAGGGCAAAGGTCTGGTGAAGCTGGGGGCGCTCAGGATGCCTGATTGGCCTCTGCCATCTTCTGCCGCTTGCGCGGGCAGGCCATGCGCTCATGCAGCGGGCTGTTCGGATCGATCTCGCGCTTGCACACAAGGCAATGATCTGCGCCGGAAATCGCGTTCAGTCCGCCGCAGCTTCCCTTGATGGTGCGCCCTGACACGATCACCCCGACCGCCATGCCCAGCACCACAATCAGGAACAGAACAAAAGCGATCATCAGGGTTGCCATGGGTGCTGTCCTTGCCTGCTCAGGCCGTCAGGGATACCAGACGGCTGCTTTCGCTTGTGATGAGCTTTGCGCCAGAGGCTTCGATGAACATGACCGCAAGGCCCTGCGCCTCGGCGATTTCAAGCCCGCGCTCACGGCCAAGCACCAGCATGGCTGTCGCCCAGGCGTCCGCCAGCATCGCGTTTTCGGCCAGAACGGTCGCAGACACGGTCGCGTGGGTGATCGGACGGCCCGTGGTGGGGTCGATGATATGCGAGTAGCGCTTGCCGTCAGCTTCAAAGTAGTTGCGATAGTCGCCCGACGTTGCCATGCCGAGCCCAGACACGCCGATCTTGCGATGAACCCCGGCCGTACCGGCGAGCGGAACTTCAATCCCGATTTGCCACGGCATGCCGGCGCCATTGTAGCCAGAGGCATAAAGATCGCCGCCAATCTCGATCATGAAGTCGGTCAGGCCTGCCGTGCGCAGTGCCTGAGCCACCTGGTCGGCACCATATCCCTTGCCAATGGCCGAGAGGTAGATGCTGGTGCCGGACGCTGCCTTGACGAGCGAGCCGTTGGCCAGCGTCAGCATGCGGGACTGGCCGACAATGTCCATGACCGGGGCAATCTCCGCGTCTTGCAGCGGGCGCTGTGTTACCCGCGCTGCGCCAAAGCCCCAGAGGTCGATCAGCGGGCCGGAGGTGATGTCGAACCGGCCTTCGCTCGCCAGATGGACAGATTCTGCGGCGCTGAGCACGGTGTTCATCCCGGATGACAGGCTCAGCGGCTCACCTGCAGCGGCGGCATTGATGCGTGACAGGTCCGAGTTCTTGTCCCAGTTCGACATGGCGCGGGTCACGCCGGCCAGGGCAGCCTCAACCTTTGCACTCAGATCCTTCGCGTCCACGTCCTGTCCGTGGGTGACAGCCGTGATATTCCAGGTTGTACCCATGGTCTGCCCGGTCAGCTTCAGCAGCTCAGACCCCGGCTTGCAGGCAGCAAGTGCGGCCGTCATGATCAGGAAGGATCGCCGGGAAATCGAGGTCAGACCAGACACTGGAGTTTCTCCATTTTACGAAAGCAGAGGGCACAAGGCACCGGGAGTTTGGTCGTGAATACGTCGTGATTCCAGTCTCTGCAACTGAAACCGTCACAGTCCAAAAAAAATCGGACATGTTCCGGAAATGGTTCCGTTTTTGAATAAGTGGAGGCATAAGGGGGTAAAATCACTGGGTAGAGATTCAGGTGCAGAAATTTTCGCTTCGCAAAGGTCTCCAGCTTCCGATCCTCGGTGCCCCAAGTGCGGGCGAGCAGGACGGGCCAGCTGTCAGCACCGTCGCCATCCTGGGCGCGGATTATATTGGATTGAAGCCTCGGCTTCTGGTTGCTGAAGGCGACGCGGTCGGGGCAGGGGCCCCCATCCTTACTCATAAAGATACGCCCGAGGTGATGGTCACCTCTCCGGTGAGCGGGCGCATCAAGGCCATCAACCGTGGCGCCCAACGCCGGTTGATCAGCGTCGAGATTTCGGTTGATCCGGCAGCCGCCGAACCGGTCTATTTCGGGCAGACCGGAGACGCCGGTACACCGGAAGGGATGGTGGAGCGGCTTTGTGCCAGCGGTTTGTGGGCATCTTTCCGCACCCGTCCTTATTCGAAGGTGCCTTTGCCCGGGTCCCGGCCCGCAGCCATTTTTGTGACGGCAATGGACACTGAGCCTCTCGCGGCAGATCCGGCGCCCGTGATTGCCGCACGCGCCGAAGCGTTTGAGCGCGGACTGCAGGCGGTCGCCATGCTGACGGAGGGCAAGACTTTCCTTTGTCATGAGGCGGGCGCGAGCCTGCCGGGCGGGTCGGTGCCTGGTGTCGAGGTCGCGCAGTTCAGCGGGCCGCACCCGGCAGGCCTTGCCGGAACCCACATGCATTTTCTGGCGCCGCCGAGTGCAGCGCGGACGGTGTGGAGCATTGGCTATGCCGATGTGATCGCCATCGGGCAGCTGCTGCTGACCGGCTATCTGGACAGCTCCCGCGTCGTGGCAATCTGCGGACCGCTGGCGGCCAATCCGCGGCTTATCCGCACCGTTGCCGGAGCGTCGATGGCCGAACTTGCGGCAGGCGAGAGCCCGGCTGGCGTGCCGGTGCGCATCATCTCCGGATCGGTGCTGAGCGGGCGGGCTGGTGCTGGTGTTGAAGCCTATCTTGGCCGTTATGCGCGGCAGATCACGCTGATCGAAGAGGATCACAAGCAGATCCCGCTCGGCTGGATCCGGCCGATGGCTTCCAAGTTTGCCGTGCAGCCCGTGCTAGGTTCGGCCTTCACAAAGAAGCTCTATGCGCTGACCACCAATCTGAACGGCGGGCGGCGCGCCATGGTTCCGATCGGAACCTTCGAGCAGCTTATGCCGCAGGATTACCTGCCGACGCAGCTGCTGCGCGCTCTACTGGTGATGGACACCGACGAAGCGCAGGCTCTCGGGGCGCTGGAGCTGGACGAGGAAGACCTCGGCCTGGTCGGGTTCGCCTGTCCTGCCAAGTATGAATACGGCATTGCCCTGCGCGATTGCCTGACGAAGATCGAAAGAGAGGGCTGATCGCGTGGGTATGCGCAGTTTCTTCGACCGGATCGAGCCGCATTTCACCAAGGGTGGCCGCTATGAGCGGTTCTTCCCGCTTTATGAAATGGTGGAAAGCTTCCTCTATACCCCCCGCACAGTGACGACTGTGGCACCGCATGCGCGGTCCTACATCGACATGAAGCGGATCATGACCTACGTGGTGATCGCGACCATCCCATGTATCCTGATGGCGCTTTATAATACCGGGTTGCAGGTCAATCTTGCTATTGCCGGACACGGTGCGAGCGGCTGGCGTGCGTCCATCATCGAGGCTCTGGGGATTGGTTTCGACGCTTCCAATCCTCTAGCCAACATGCTGCATGGCCTCCTGTACTTCCTGCCAATCTATATTGTCACGCTTGCTGTCGGCGGTGTTTGGGAGGTCCTGTTCGCAACGGTCAGGCGCCATGAGGTGAACGAGGGCTTTCTCGTCACTTCGATGCTGTATACCCTTATCTTGCCTGCCTCGACGCCCCTGTGGCAGGTTGCGCTTGGCATCTCCTTTGGCGTGGTGATCGGCAAGGAAGTGTTCGGCGGCACGGGCAAGAACTTCCTCAACCCGGCGCTGGTGGGCCGCGCGTTCCTGTATTTTGCATATCCCGCACAGATGTCGGGAGAAGCGGTCTGGACACCCGTTGACGGGTTCTCCGGCGCGACGGCACTGGCCGTCGTTGCCTCCGAGGGCCATCAGCAGCTTGCCACCCATGGCATCACATGGATGGACGCCTTCATCGGAACCATTCAGGGCAGCATGGGCGAGACATCGACGCTTGCCTGCATGATCGGCCTTGCCTTCCTGCTGCTCACCCGCATTGCCAACTACCGGATGGTGCTGGGCTGCATGGTGGGGATGATCGGGTTCTCGGCCCTGCTCAACTTCATCGGATCCGACAGCAACCCGGCCTTTGCCATGCCCTGGTACTGGCACCTCGTGACGGGCGGCTTTGCATTTGGCCTGGCCTTCATGGTGACAGAACCCGTGTCCGGTTCCCATACAAACGCCGGCCGCTATGTCTACGGGGCGCTGATTGGCGTGATGGTTGTGATGATCCGTGTGATCAATCCGGCCTTCCCGGAAGGCATGATGCTGGCCATCCTGTTCGGAAATGTTTTCGCGCCCTTGATCGATCATTTCGTCGTCAAGGCCAACATCAAGCGGAGGGCGCGGCGTCTATGAGTGACCAACGCGAAACGCTGACGGCAAACTCGCAGAAGGGGCCGGTCGGCCGCTTCTTCGCCCTGCCTGTCGATTCAACGCCGAAGACGATCTTTGTGGCGGTCGTTCTCTGCCTTGTCGCCTCTATGGTGGTGTCGCTGGCAGCTGTCAGCCTGAGGCCGCTTCAGCAGCAGAATGCCTTGCGCAACCAGCAGATCAACATTCTGCAGGTGGCTGGCCTCTATGAGCCCGGTCAGGACGTTGCCAAGGCTTTTGCCGCGTTTGAGCCGGGTGTTCTTGAGCTGGAGACCGGGCGCCTGACCGGCCGGTTCGACCCGCTCACCTTCGATGACCGTGCCGCAGCGCAGGACCCGGAGCTTTCTGTCGCCCTGACCGATGACCCGGCATCCATCGTGCGTCAGGCCCGCTTCGTGTCTGTCTATATTCTGCGCAACGCCAGTGGTGGTGTGGACAAGGTGGTCCTGCCCATTCATGGCTACGGCCTGTGGTCCACATTGTACGGCTATGTTGCCATCGAGGCGGATGGCCAGACGATCTATGGCCTGCAGTTCTATCAGCATGCGGAAACGCCTGGCCTTGGCGGCGAAGTCGACAACCCGCGCTGGCGCGCCCAGTGGAACGGCAAGTCGATCTACAATGACGCAGGAGATGTGGCGATTACGATTTCGCGCATGACCCCTTCTCAGGGGCAGGAATACCACATCGATGCGATATCCGGAGCCACGCTGACTGGCCGCGGAGTTGAGAACCTCGTCCGCTTCTGGTTGGGCGAGAGAGGCTTTGCTCCCTTCCTCGCCCATGTTCGCGCAGGAGAAATCTGATGGCGCAATCACGCAAGTCCATGCTGGTCGATCCGCTGGTCGACAACAATCCGATCACCCTGCAGGTTCTTGGCATCTGTTCGGCTCTGGCGGTGACAACCTCACTTCAGCTGTCCATCGTGATGGCGCTGGCCGTGACCTTGGTGACATCATTCTCCTCGATGTTCATCTCCATGTTGCGCAACCACATTCCGACTTCCATCCGCATCATCGTGCAGATGGTCGTGATCGCCAGCATGGTGATCGTGGTGGATCAGGTGCTCAAGGCCTATGCCTTCGAGATTTCGCAGACGCTCTCGGTCTTCGTCGGCCTGATCATCACCAACTGTATCGTCATGGGCCGGGCCGAAGCCTTTGCCATGAAGAACCCGCCTGTGGCCTCTTTCATCGATGGTATCGGCAACGGCATGGGCTATGGCCTGATCCTGATGCTGGTGGCCTGCATCCGTGAGCTGTTCGGCTCGGGATCGCTGTTTGGCGTGACAATCCTGCAGACCGTGAACAACGGCGGCTGGTATGTGCCGAACGGCCTGCTGCTTCTGCCGCCGTCCGCCTTCTTCGTCATCGGCCTGATCATCTGGGCCTTCCGCACCTGGAAGCCGAAGCAGGTCGAGAAGCGCGAATACCGCATTCAGGCCGTGGAGCAGCACTGATGGACCAACTCTTATCCCTCGCGGTGAAGGCGGTCTTCGTCGAGAACCTGGCACTGTCGTTCTTTCTGGGCATGTGTACCTTCCTGGCCGTGTCCAAGAAGATCTCGACGGCTCTTGGCCTGGGCGTTTCCGTGATGGTCGTGCAGGCCATCACGATCCCTGCCAACAACCTGTTGCTCACCTATATTCTGGCGCCCGGCGCTCTGGCATGGGCCGGCTATCCGGATGTCGATCTCAGCTTCCTTGGCCTGATCGCCTATATCGGCGTTATTGCGGCCATTGTGCAGATCCTCGAGATGGCGCTCGATAAGTATTTCCCGCCGCTCTACAACGCGCTGGGGATCTTTCTGCCGCTCATCACGGTGAACTGCGCCATTCTCGGCGGCTCCCTGTTCATGGTCGAACGCAACTACAGCTTCCCGGAGGCTGCGGTCTATGGCGTATCCTCCGGCTTCGGCTGGGCGCTGGCCATTGCCGCCATGGCGGGCGTGCGTGAAAAGCTGAAATATTCCGACGTTCCCGATGGCCTGCAGGGCCTTGGGATCACGTTCATCACGGCCGGGCTGATGGCTCTGGCATTCATGTCCTTCTCGGGCGTGAACCTCTGAGGCTGGACAGATGCAGACTTTCACCCTCGGCGTTCTTCTCTTTACCCTGATCGTGCTGGCGCTGGTCACGCTCATCATCCTTGCGCGTGCGCGGCTGGTGTCTTCAGGCAATGTCAACATCACCATCAACGGGGAGCGGACGATTTCGGTTCCTGCCGGTGGAAAGCTCCTGCAGACGCTTGCGGCTGAGAAGCTGTTCGTCCCGTCCGCCTGCGGCGGCGGCGGCACCTGCGCGCAGTGCCGCGTACGCGTGCTGGAAGGCGGCGGCTCCATCCTGCCAACCGAAACCTCCCATATCACCAAGCGCGAAGCGGCCTGCGGCGACCGCCTGTCCTGTCAGGTCGCGGTCAAGCAGGACATGAAGATCGAAGTCCACGACGAGGTCTTCGGCGTCAAGAAATGGGAATGCACCGTCCGCTCCAACAACAACGTTGCGACCTTCATCAAGGAACTGGTTCTGGAACTGCCCGAGGGCGAGGATGTGAATTTCCGCGCCGGCGGCTACATCCAGATCGAGGCTCCGGCGCATGTGGTCAAGTACAGCGACTTTGACGTGGCCGAGGAGTACCGCGAGGATTGGGACAAGTTCAATCTCTGGCGCTATGAATCGCGCGTCGACGAGGGGCTTGAGCGCGCCTATTCGATGGCCAACTATCCGGACGAGAAGGGCATCATCATGCTCAACGTCCGCATTGCCTCGCCTCCGCCGCGCTCCGAAGGCGTGCCGCCGGGCAAGATGTCATCCTTCATCTTCAACCTGAAGCCGGGCGACAAGGTCACCATCTCGGGGCCGTTTGGCGAATTCTTCGCCCGCGACACCAAGAAGGAAATGATCTTCATCGGCGGCGGTGCGGGCATGGCGCCGATGCGCAGCCACATCTTCGACCAGTTGAAGCGGCTGAAGAACCGCGACCGCAAGATCAGCTTCTGGTACGGCGCCCGCTCCAAGCGCGAGATGTTCTATGTCGAGGATTTCGATGGCCTTGCCGCCGAATTCCCGAACTTTGAATGGCATGTCGCCCTGTCCGACGCGCTGCCTGAGGACGAATGGAAGGGCTACACCGGCTTCATCCATAACGTGCTGTACGAGCAGTATCTCAAGAACCATCCCGCACCTGAGGACTGCGAATATTACATGTGCGGTCCCCCGATCATGAACCAGTCGGTGATCAAGATGCTGCTCGACCTGGGCGTCGACCGCGAAGACATCATGCTGGACGATTTTGGCGGCTGATGCTGACAAGAGCCGCCGGGCCAATAAGTGCCCGGCGGCTTTTTCTATGGCAGGGTATTGTTCCGGCTCCAGCAGTGCTTGTGGGCGTTTCAAGGTATGATGCGTCAGCATCCCGGCGGCTTGGTATCAGGCTCCGGCATTGGCCCTGATCAATTATCGAAGCGATAAGGAAAATCGAGTGTCTGATCCTGCTGCCTCCCATTCCACTCCGCAGATCGATGAGACGTGCTTTGCAGCCATCGACGAGGACCGGCTGTTCTCTGCACCTGTCAGCACTCATCCTGCACGGATCCTGATCCTCTACGGGTCGCTCAGGCCACGCTCCTTCAGCCGGCTGTCGGCCGAGGAGGCCGGGCGCATTCTGACGCGGTTTGGCGCCGAGGTGCGGTTCTTCAACCCTTCGGGCCTGCCGCTGGTGGATGATGGGGTGGATGCCAGCCATCCGAAGGTGCGTGAGCTGCGCGATCTGGTGGCCTGGTCGGAGGGCATGGTCTGGTCGAGCCCGGAGCGCCATGGCGCCATGACCGGTCTGATGAAGACGCAGATCGACTGGATCCCGCTGTCGGAGGGGGCGGTGCGGCCGACACAGGGAAAGACCCTCGCCCTGATGCAGGTCTCGGGTGGCTCGCAGAGCTTCAACGCGGTCAACCAGATGCGCATTCTCGGCCGCTGGATGCGGATGCTGACCATCCCCAATCAGTCTTCCATTCCGAAAGCCTTTCAGGAGTTCGACGACGAGGGACGGATGCGCCCGTCGCCCTTCTTCGACCGGATTGTTGATGTGATGGAAGAATTGGTGAAGTTCACGCTCCTGACACGGGGCCGGTCGGACTATCTGGTGGACCGTTACTCCGAGCGTAAGGAAAGCGCCGAGGCTCTGATGAAGCGGGTCAACCAGTCCGCTGCAACATGACATGAACAGCCTCACGCCGGGGCCGCGCAGGTTCAAGCCGGAGCCACAAGGCAACAGGGCCGGGAGATGAAAATGAAGCTGATTGGGGCCGAAGAGGTCAACAAGGTGCTGACATGGCCTGCGCTCGTGGAGGCCATGCGCGTAGCGCACCGGTTGGCCGAACCAGCGGTCAAAGACATGCATCTTGCGTCCGGCACCGGCAATCTTCTGGTCCGTTCAGCCTGGTTCCCGGGCAGGATGCTTGGAGTCAAGGCCGTCACCGTCTTTGCGGACAATCCGCGCGCAACGCCGCCGCGTCCGGCGGTTCAGGGCAGCTTCATCCTGTTTGACGGAGACAGCGGCGCACCGGTGGCCGTCATCGATGGCGCGGCCATCACCGCATGGAAGACCGCCGCAGATTCAGCTCTGGGCGCGGATCTTCTTGCCCGGCAGGATGCAAGTGTTCTGCTGATGATCGGGGCGGGTGCCATGGCCGAACCTCTGATCCGGGCGCATCTGTCCGTGCGGCCCTACAGCACTGTTCTTCTGTGGAACCGCAGCCGGGAAGGGGCGGAGGCGCTTGCCGGCAGGCTCGCCGGTTTGCCGGCGGAGGTGAAGGTCTGCAGTGATCTGCGCGCAGCCATGGGGCAGGCAGATGTCATTTGCAGCGCCACGATGGCGCAGACGCCCTTCATTCCGGGTGATGCGCTGCCCGAAGGCTGCCACCTTGACCTCGTCGGCGCCTACCGCCCGGACATGCGGGAGGCAGATGATACCGCGCTTCAGCGCTCACGCCTCTTTGTCGATTGCCGCGATACCACTGTGGCCGAGATCGGCGAGCTGCTGATCCCGATCCGCAACGGACTCATCACCGCCGGTGATGTTGCGGGCGACCTCTTCGACCTCGTGGCTGGCCGCGCCGGACGGAGCGCAGACACCGAGATCACCCTCTACAAGAACGGCGGCGGCGCCCACCTGGATCTGATCACGGCGCAGCTGATCCATGACTTGCTTGATGGCGTGCCCGGTTGAGAGCGGCAACCTCGAGAGGTTCAAGTACTTGTTTCATTGGCCGGGCGGTCTCGTCTCAGAAAGCCGGCATGACAGGCAGAGACCGGCCGTGGGACCTGTGCCCCGGTATGGAATGGCGTGCGTTTCCGGGCCCATTCGCCCCGTCTTGGCTGGCAGGTGTCATCTTGTGTCCCCCGAGCGGATACAAGCGGGCGGTTCTGGCGCAAGTAGTGCCGCCGTCCCGTGCCCGCAGGGCCGGCGGTCCCATCAGGTCCGGGCCTTACGTGAGCTGCAGGGTCTTTCCGCCGCGCGAAACAGTTCGGGAGACATCGTGCGTGATCTCGACGATAGCCATGTTCTCCCGGAGGTGCTGTTCTTCGATCAAGCTGCGTGCCAGAGCCCAAGCGGACTGGTCAAGACCGCTCAAGGCCTCGTCGAGGAGCAGAACTTCGGGATGGACCAGCAGAGCCCTGACCAGTGCGGCCCGTTGAGCCTGACCTTTGGACAGGCTGCTGGCCGGAGTCTTAGCAAAGGCGGCAATATCCAGCGCTGCCAGCAGAGCTTCCGCTTCCGAGGTGGAGCGGGGCGCAACAAAGCGCAGATTGTCCAGCACGCTCAGGCCTCCAATGAGCCGGGGCTCCGCGAACGCCATGCCAATGCGTTTTGGCCTCGCTATGATGCGGCCGGATGTCGGCTTTGTGAGCCCGGCAATGACCCGCATCAGGCTTGTCTTGCCTGCACCGCTCGGGCCGGTGATATGCAGGCAGTCTCCTGTCTCAATCGCCAATGATATGCAGCTGAAGGCTGGCGCAGGGCGGCCGGGAAACTGCAGTCCGATTTTGTCGCAGGCAAAGAGACTCATAGCTGGTGCCGTTTGTTGACGAGCAATGAGAGCAGTGTTTCTGCGAGCCCGATCAGCAGGAGGATTACCACAACCAGCGCAAACAGGCGGTCGGTCTGCAGCCAGCTTTGCGCCCGCTGCACCGCCGCGCCGAGCCCTTCGGCGCCGGAAAGGAGCTCTGTCAGCAAGGTCACGCGCAGTGCATTGGCGGTTGCGACCCGAAGCGCGGGTCCGAAGGCTGTCCACACGGCCGGTAGAATAATTTGCCGCAACCGGGGCAGCAGTGGCACCTGAAACACGCGCGCCATTTCGGCCAGCTCCGGGTCGATGGCCGACATTCCCTCGGCCACTGCGATCTGGAACACCGGAAGCAGAAGGACGGATACGGTCAGAACAACCGTAACGGTGCCCCCGTCAAACCAGAGAATACAGAGAATGGCGAGGATGGGCGCAGGGATCCCCATCAGCAGCAGGCGCAAAGGGCCAAGGAAGGCGGAGACAAGCCCCCAGCGCCAAGCAAGAAGACCGAGCGGCACCCCTGCTGCCAGCGCCAGTGCCAGTCCAGCAGCAGCGCGGGCGAGACTGGGCAAGAAGGCGTCCCGCCAGAAGCCGGTGTCGGCGAAGAGGCTGCAAAGCGCCTCGAGAACTGCCAGCGGCCCAGGCAGAACTGCAGGCAGGGTTTCGCGCGCTGCAAGCGACCAGAGCAACACCAGGGCCGCCAGCCCTGCCAGAAAGCCTAGCTGACGTGTCATTGGCCGTAGAAGTCCGGCTTTGGCAGCACAGCGCCGATGGCAGCAGGTTCAACTGCCATTAGCTCGGCGTAGAATGCCGCAAGCGCCGGCGCATGTTCCGGCATGGGCAGATCCCGCGCGATGATGCGGCTGTAACCCTCCTGCGCCTGCGCAAGTTCGGGGAAAAAGCGGCTCAGCAACACTGCGGCTGAGCCCGGATCATCAGCCACACGTCTGAACGCGTCCTGATAGGCGCGCCTGAGCTCTGGCCGGCTGGTCAGCGCCGGGTTTATGGCGACCACGCCTGCAGGCGGGCAGTCGGGCAATGCGGTTGCATTCCGCCACAGCTGGCAAAGACCGGCCAGACGGATGAGCCCTGCGTCCTGCGCGATGGCGAGGGATGCCATGGGCTCCGCAAGCAGTGCAGACTCCACCCTGCCTGCGAGTAGCAGTTGCATGCCTGCATTCAGGCTGCCCGTGTAGTATGGCTGCCAGCTTTCAGGCCCCGGCGCCTCGATCCGCCGCATTAGCAGGTCCGGAAGATAACCCTTGAATGGCAATGCCAAACTGGCTCCCTTGAGGTCTGCGAGCGAGCTGACTGGAGCGCCCCGGCCGACCACCGACAAGCTGCCCTCCGTTATGGTGGCTGACAGCAGCGTGAGGTGGATGCCATTGGCCTCAAACAGCGCTGCGGTTGGTGCTGGCATCACCGCCATGGCTGGCGCACCGCCCTGCATCAGCTTGCGAAGGCCTTCCGGGCTTGTCCACGGGCGAAAGGTGAAAGTCACGCCAGCGACAGGCTGTGTCTCGGCCAGGGCTACGAGCGGCGCGCTTTCCCAGATCGGGGGACCCGATAGTACGATCTCTTCAGCTTCCGATTTCAGCGGAACCAGAAAGGCCAGGGCAAGCAGACAGCCGGTCAGAAATGGGTAGCGGCTAGGCATGAGTGTCGTCCTTGCGTGCTGCATCCAGCCGGAACCGGCCGAAAGGAGTGTCGTGTATGGAATGGCTGGCCCGGACAAGGCCTGCTGCTGCCATCGCCCCGGCGATTTCACCATCGGCAAAGGACACGTCCCCTTGCCGCAGGGCAGGGAGCAGGCGCCCGAGCACATGCTCTGGCGGGCTGGTCCGCTGATCCGTAAGAGCCTCGTGAAAGCTGACGAGCACACCGCCCGGCCTCAGGCGCTGTGAGAGCCTGCCGATCAGTTCGGGAAGGCCCTGATCGTGGAAATAGAGCGACATCGAACACCAGATGATGTCGAATGTGCCCTCCGGCAGTGACTGTGTGTAACTGCCCGGCACCACCCGAACGCACAGACCGTCTGTCTCTGCCTCGATCCGTTGCGCCACCGGCGGCAGATCGAACAGCGTGATGCTGAGGTCCGGCCGCTTTGCCAGCAAAAGCCGGGATACCACTGAGGAGCCTGGGCCGACTTCGAGAAGATCAGCCGCAGCCTCCCATTCGGGCAGCCCGGTCAGGCAGGTTACCATGATTTCGGCTGCCAATGCCTGATGGAAGGCGCTGAGAGCCCTGTGGCTTGCATCCCAGTGCGCATCGTCAAACAGACGTCTCTGACCACCTGGGCTGCTGCCTGCAACAAGCGCGTCGAATTGATCGAGCCCTGTGAGACGGGTCTGCGACATGGACCGCAAAGTCTCGACCATGTTGCGGCTGCTGCCGCTGGTCACGAAAGGCAGAATGTCGCTCGCGGTGCAAAATCCGTCCCGTCCCTGTTCCAGAAACCCTGCCGCCACCAATGCCCGCAGAACGAGGCCCAACTGGCGGTCCGGCAGGTTCAGGGAACGGCTGAGCTCTTCCTCTCTCACCGGGTTGCTGCAGCGGTTGAAGATGTCCCTGTCCAGCGCCCACGTCAGGAGTGCGTAGCGGATTGGCCCCTCAAGGGTGGCCAGCAGGCGGCCGGCGCCTGTCTCCCGTTGCAGGTTCACCATGTCAGCCGCCAGTTGAGACCGATCTTGCGCGGGCTGCCATCTTCGGCAACCACGCCGCGCGGTGTGCTTGCGGCGGCGCTATAATAGGCCTCATCGAACAGGTTCTTTGCCCAGAGGGTCAGTTCACCGTTGCCGATCTTGCGCGAAACTTCCGCATCAACGGTCATGTATCCCTTCTGTTTTACGGTGTTGCCGGGATCGAACCAGTAACCGCTTGAGCCGCTCAGACTGATGCGGCCACTCCACACCTCGCCACGGTGGGCGAGGGCGAGACCCCAGGTCACGTCCGGGGCCAGGGGCAGGGCGTTGCCCGACCAGTTGACCGGCATCAGCATACCGGTGGCAACGTTCACCGAGGTGGTTTGGAACGATGTCGCGCGAGCCCGTTGCAAGCCTGCATTTGCAACCAGCTCGAAACCGCGGCCGAGCGGTGCAACGGCTTCTAGCTCAATGCCGTAGATTTTCGCTTTACCGGCATTCGAAATGAACTGTGCTGCACCAGGAATCGTTTCGGTGATCTGCTTGTCTGTCACAGTGGTATGGAAGCCTGTAAGTGCCAGCGAGCCGCCGTTGTCGAGCTGGTGCTTGATGCCTGCCTCGGCGGCCCAGCTGTGCTCGGCGTCATAGCCAAAGCTCGCCGCGCTGTTGGCGAAGCCGTAATTGTATCCTGCCGGCATGTATCCGCGCGCCAGGCTTGCATGCACTGTGGTTGCCCCGGTCAGATCATACGCAGCGGTGAACTTCGGCAGGAGCTCAGTCGTGTTGTCGCTGCCGTTGTAACGCAATCTGGAGCGGGGCGATGTGAAACGCTGCCAGGCACTGGAGGATACATGATCGATCCGCAGGCCTGAGCCCAGGCGGAACCGGTCACTGAGCGCATATTCGGCAAATCCGAACAGGGCGGCACCTGTCTGGTCGATCTCTGTGTGCCTGAATGTGCTCATGGAGCCGAGATCGAAGTCGGCCTTGGTCCATTGGCGGAAGCCGCTTACGCCAAGGGTCCACTTCAGGGCCTCCCCGTTCGCCGAGGTGAGGCGGATTTCTTGCGACACAGTTCTGTCGCTCAGATCCATGCTGGTAACGCCCAGCCGCAGAGGCGAGCCGTCGAAGTCGAGCCTGAAGTCCCGGTCGAACGTGGCAAGGCCGGTGATTGCGGTCAGATCAAAAGTGTCGAAGACGCCGTGATATTCGAAGGCCGAAACGGTGCTGCGCCTGTTCTCGGACGAAGGGTCGGAATAGGCGCTTTGAAACCGCTCCGTCGCCAGAGGTCCGGCAATATAGCGGAACTGTTCCTTGTTGAACTTCTGATCTTCGGCCATGGTTGTGAGACGCAGATGACCGCCATCTGTCAGTTCCCATTCAAGCCCGCCGAAACCGGTGGCACGCCGGGATTTTCCTCCACTCTTGCTGCCGGTAACGGGGTTGCTCATGACGCCCGGATCATGTGCTGCTTCCAGACCGAAGGACAGTCCCGGGCCGTCCTCTATGCGGCCTGACCAGATGGCTGATCCGTTGCCGCCCACGGGCGCTGCGCCTGCATCCGACCCCTCGGCCCCCAGGCTCACCGTGACACCTTCCCGTGTGCCCGGTCTGATCGTGTCGAAAGAGAGAAGCCCGGCTTCCGAATTGCGGCCGAACGCCGTTCCCTGCGGACCCTTGAGCAGTGTTACCGTTTCAGCCGCGAAGAAATGCGGCAGCTGGATTGTGCCCATGGGAAGAGGCACGCCATTGACAAGATATCCGACCGGGTCCGACAGGGCATTGTCAAAGGCCGATATGCCCCGCACGACAAGACGCTCCTGCGCGTTGGCCCGCTGGAAGACCGTGTTCGCCGACCGCGCCACAACGGCATCAAGATCTGGGGTAACCGGCTGATCGAGGTCCCTGTCTGTCAGGACTGTGGCGGTGGTCGCCGATTTTGATGCCATCTCTTCCCAGAAATTGGCAAAGATCTTGATAGCCTTCAGGTCAGTTGCTGCTTCCTCGGCCTGTGGGCTTGCCGGAAGCAGGCTGCTGGCCAGAGCTGTTGTCAATGTGAAGACGGCAACGGGACGCAGCCGCGCGCAAAAGCGTGTATCAGGGGACATGGTCGGGCTCCTTTTCGGAGGGACCCTGTCATGCAGTCAGTCTCTCGGCTTGTAGCTCACGAAAAAGAACTTGCATCGGGCGAAATTTTCAGAGTTTTTGCCTCATATTTTTCCGCCAGGCGCTCGCGGTGGAGCCGAAGCGCTTGCGGAAGGCATTGGACAAATGGCTGGCATCGGAGAAGCCGCAGTCGCCCGCAATCTCGGTCAGGCTGCGGTCCGTGAGACGGACCATGCGTTCTGCAGCCTCCAGGCGCAAGGCGCGCAGCTTCTCGAAAACGGTCATCCCCGTTGCTTTCCGGAAGATCTGGTTCAGCGTGACGTGGCTTAGCCCTGCCTCGCGTTCGATATCCGCCATGGAGATAGTCTCTGCCAGGCGTTCGGCAAGAAGGGCTGTCAGGCGCTGTACCAGCAGCTCAGTATCGCCCGTGACGCAACCCGGACGTGGACACGCGGACAGTTCCTCTATGGCATGGCCGATCAAGGCAAGGCACTGCCCTTCCTTGCGCAGCATCGCTGCCGGAGTTGTGCGCCCGTCCAGAAGGTGTTCCAGCGCGGATTCTCCCGGCACCGGCAGGCGCAGCCGGCGGAATGGTGCGCCCGGTGGCAGCGCCAGATCCAGCAGATGCGATAGAGCCGGGGTGAGCATTTGAACCGATTGCGAGATCACGAGGTTCGAGCAGCCATCTCCCTTTTCCACGATCCTGTGCAGGCGGTGGCCGCCCGAGCGGATAATCCAGCCCTCACCGCCACTGACTTCATGCCGTGCCCCTTGAGGATCGATGAGTACCATCCGCCCGCTGAGGTTGAAGGCAAGGATCAACTGGTCCTCCGGCCGCCGGATCTCGTCCGCATGCCGCTGTGCTGGAGAGAAATGGCTATGAGCCAGCACTAGCCCTCTGCCGATCCGCAAGACATCCACATGAGTGTCGCGATGCAGGCCTGGCAAGGTGACGCAGGCCGCGTGTCCGTTTTCATGCGGCGTGAAGCGATGTGGCTCGATCAGGCTCATGCACCTATTCCCTTGCGGCAGCGCCGGTCTGTTCCCGGTCAGGCGCTGACGGTCTGGCTGTTTCGATTGGTCTGGGAAGGCTGGCTGATGGGCTTGCAGTTTCACCATCTGACATCTTGCCCTTCTTGACAAGCCATGCGCCGCATCGATGGTGCGGTTGCCGGGGCCCGCTCGTGCCGCTGTTCTGCTGCGATGCGGCATAAATGTGCCATAGACAATGTCAGGACGTGCAAGGCGGCCAATCAGACGCTTTTGGCCTTTGCCAGAAGGCCCGGCGTATAGCCAAAGCGGCGGTGTTCACGGCTGTGGCACCTGTTACGGCGGTGTTTTTGTCAGTCGTCTTTCTGGATGAGACTTTTGGCAAGGCGCAAACCCTTGGCATTGCCGCCGTGGCGCTGGCAATACTGATCCTGTTCCTCCCGGCCCTGAGAAGGAACAGCTAGTTCCTGCGAGGACTTGCCCGGTTCATTGCTCTCAAGTGCCTGCCAGGTTCAGAAACTTGCTGACGCATCGCGCCTTAAACGGCTCAGACGCTGCGTGGGCTTGACCAGCGTCCGGTGAGGCAAACTGATCGGGATTTGGCTCGGCGGGGCTAGCGCGCCTCGGCTTTAACAGCTGAAGATTGGGCGCACGCAATGCTTGAGGCGTGCATCACTGAAAGCCCGCCTGAAAGGCGGTTGCCGTCAGAGAGACGTGTGCCTCAAGGGGCGGATGGAGTTCAAACGCTTTCGGCTCGCGAGAGAAGTTCCAAAGCCGCATCAGGCACCACTCGTCCCGCCGCTCATTGGCCACATCCAGCTCGTTGCGGGAGATGTGGAACGGCGTGCGTTCCCAGCCGTTTGTGGTCTTGACCTCGATCAGCCGCAGGCGGCCATCCGGCTGGAAACTGCCGATATCATAGCCTGCGCCATCGCCATCCTCCTGAGAGGTCCAGCGCACCTTGCGGGCCAGATCATTGCGTCCGGCGGCACGCAGCGTGAAGCGTTCATAGTCCAGGACGAATTCTTCACCTGCCTTGCCGAGTGCCCGGTTCCGTTCGTCCCGTCCGGCCACGTCGAACTTGCGGGCTATGCGCAGCATTTGTTCCAGTTCCTGCGGCGGCGGCTGATTGCTTCGGGTCGGGGCGGGGCCAATCCACAGCGCGGAGGGCTCATGCAGGCCGCCGTTTGCAGCAGCACCGTCTTGCCTGCGCTCTGTCCAGCGTGGATTTCTGGCAAGCCACTCGGCTACTGCGTCTTCAAGCGAGGCCTGAAAGTTGAACGCCGGTTTGTAGCCGGAGATCCAGGTTTCGCCAAATCCTTTCAGGACGGCGCTGATGTTCTGGTGCTTGAATTCGACGGAGCCTTCGGTGCGCCCGTTCAGATACGGCAGCAGCGCACGCCGGTGTGCCGCCTTGCTGTACGGCCGCCCAGCGCAATCGTTGGCCAGCATCGCGAAATAGTCCGCGACGATCAGCCTGTTCTCGTCATCTGTCCAGTCTGCGCCAGCCATGAGACCAGGCTACAGGAGCAAAAGACCATTGTCATCATGAGGATGAGCGCAAGCTCTCACGTCTGTGTTTAGCAGATGGATGTGAGTTTGCTTCAACGAAAGAGGAGTGGCGGAGGGGATGGGTCTGATATCCAACCTTCTCCACCCTAAGTCATTGATTTAAATGTATATTAACGACGGCCACACTGGAAGGACAAGGGTCCGTCCGCAACGGTTGGCCCTATCGTAGGGTCGGCAATGATGAGTTGCAGCCGGCTGCATCGATCCTTGATAGCGCCCTCAATCATCCACCAATTGCCCTCGGCGCGAACAGGATGACGGCCGCACCGGCGAGGCAGATTGCGGCACCTGTCAGGTCCCAAGTGTCGGGACGCTGCTTCTCGATGAGCCACAGCCAGAGGAGCGAGGCGGCGATATAGACCCCGCCATAGGCTGCGTAGGCCCGCCCTGCGAAATCGGAGGGGGCGAGGGTCAGGAGCCAAGCGAAGACGGCCAGGCTCAGGAGGCCGGGGACCAGCCAGAGCGCGCTCGCTCCTTGCCGCATCCAGGCCCAGACCGCAAAGCAGCCCGCAATCTCGGCCAGCGCGGCGCCGGCGTAGATTGCGAGGGTGCCGGGTGCGTTCACGATGCCCCCTCGCTCTCCGGATGCCGGTGGTCGGTTGCGCATAGCGAATGGTCGCCCAGAACTTCGATGACCCGGCAATCGGCGATCCGACCGCCTGCGCATTGCACGACCATGCGCTCAAGTTCGACTTTCAGCGCCGTCAACCGGGCAAGGCGGCTTTCAACCTCGGCCAGTTGTGCCTTGGCGATGGCATCGGCGGCAGCGCAGGACTGATCCGGTCTGTCGGACAGGCTCAGCAGGTCGCGGATCGCCTCCAGCGTGAAGCCCAGATCCCGCGCGTGCCGGATGAAGGCCAGCCGCTCCAGCGCCCTGCGGCCGTAGAGCCGCTGGTTTCCCGCACTGCGCTCGGCCTCGGGCAGAAGGCCGATCTGCTCGTAATAGCGGATGGTCGGCACCTTGACGCCCGCCTGCGCCCCGAGCTTTCCGATGGTCAGCATCAGATTCCCCTTGAAGCTATAGTTGCTAGAGACATTAGGTTCCGGATTCGATGAACACAACTGCCTCTCGGGGCCGAGGGAAGACGATGACGGAAGCAAGAAGCGAAGCCGCCTGTGATTGGACCGTGACAGGCATGGACTGCGGGTCCTGCGCGACCAAGATCAAGGATGCGGTGGCGCGCCTGCCGGGGGTGAGCGGCGTCGAGGTTGGCATCATGTCGGAGCGCCTGCGGCTGACGCTGGATGAGGCGCAGACCGGGCGCGACAAGATCGAAAAGACCGTCCGGGCGCTTGGCTACCAGATTGCGCCGCGCGCTACCGGTGCGAAGAAGGATTTTGTGCTGCCTGGCGCCCATGACGGGCACGGCCATGACCATGCGGCACATGAGGACCACGATCACGCCGGGCACGACCACGGCCAGAAGGCCGCAAGCGCAAAAGGCGACGACAGCGGCCACGGCAGCCCCGGCCACGTTCATGACGACCCCGCCGATCGGGGCAAGCGCTGGTATCAGACGGCCAAGGGCAAGCTGGTGATCTTCACCGCGCTGTTGCTCGGTGCCGCCTGGATCATCGAATATCTCGCACCCGAGATCGGCAAATGGGCCTTTGTCGCCGCCTGTCTGATCGGCGTGGCCCCGGTGGCGCAGCGCGCCTTTGCGGCGCTGCGGATGGGACAGCCCTTCACCATCGAAAGCCTGATGACGATTGCCGCCGTCGGGGCGCTGTTCATCGACGCTGCGGAAGAGGCGGCGCTGGTCGTCTTCCTCTTCGCCGTGGGCGAGGTCCTGGAGGGCGTCGCGGCGGGCAAGGCGCGGGACGGGATCCGGGCCTTGGCGAACCTTGTCCCGAAGACTGCGCAACTGATCGCCGGCGACACCACGCGTGAGGTGCCCGCCGCAAGCCTGACCATCGGCCAGACCGTGCTTGTCCGCCCCGGAGACCGGATTCCGGCCGATGGCGAGATCGTGGACGGCACGTCGGGCGTGGATGAAAGCCCGGTCACCGGCGAAAGCGTGCCCAAGACGCGGGGCCCCGGGGATGCGGTCTTTGCCGGGGCGATCAACACCGAGGCCGCGTTGCGGGTGCAGGTCACCAAGGGCGCGGAAGACAACACCATCGCGCGCATCATCCGGCTGGTCGAAGAGGCCGAGGAGGCGCGTGCGCCGACCGAGCGCTTCATCGACCGCTTCAGCCGCTGGTACATGCCCGCCATCGTCGCGGTTGCCGCGCTGGTGATCGTGGTGCCGCCGCTGGCCTTTGGTCAGCCTTGGGACACCTGGGTCTATCGCGGCCTTGCGCTCTTGCTGATTGGGTGCCCCTGCGCCTTGGTCATTTCGGTCCCTGCCTCCATCGCCTCGGCCCTGTCCACCGGCGCGCGCCGCGGGCTGCTGATGAAAGGGGGCGCCGTGATCGAGGCGGCGGCGAAGGTCGGGTTTGTGACCTTCGACAAGACCGGGACGCTGACCCATGGTCGCCCGCAGGTGACGGATGTGGTGCCGTTCGGGGCAACGACCGAGGCCGAGCTTCTTGCCGTTGCTGCGGGCGTCGAGACGGGGTCGAGCCACCCGCTGGCGATTGCGATCCTGAACAAGGCCAAGGACGCGGGCGTTTCCGCGCTGCCCTCGCAAGACGCCAAGGCGCTGATGGGCAAGGGCGTTGTTGCAACCGTGGGCGGCGCTGCGGCCTATGTGTCCTCGCCCCGTTATGCGATGGAGCATGGCGGGCTCGATGGCATCGGTCTTCGACAGGCAACGATCTTTGAAGAGGACGGCAAGACCGCCGTCGCCGTGTTCCGCGAAAAGACCCCGCTCGGCCTGATCGCCATGCGGGACGAGCCGCGCGCGGATGCCAAGGACGCGGTGCGCCAGTTGACGGCTATGGGGGTGACCTCGGTGATCCTGACCGGAGACAACCCGCGCACGGCCGCCGCCATCGCCGGAAGCCTCGGGCTGAAGTTCGAAGCCGACATGATGCCCGAGGACAAGCTCGCCTATATCCGCGAGATCGGCACCAAGGACGGAGTGATGATGATCGGCGACGGCATCAACGACGCACCGGCGCTGAAGCAGGCAAGCGTGGGCGTGGCGATGGGATCGGGCACCGATGTAGCTTTGGAAACCGCCGATGCGGCGATCCTGCGCGACCGGGTGACCGACATTCCCGCCACGATCCGCCTGTCGCGCGCTGCAATGGCCAACATCCGTCAGAACGTGACCATCGCACTTGGGCTGAAGGCGGTGTTCCTCGTGACCTCGGTCTTCGGCCTGACCGGCCTCTGGATCGCTATTCTGGCCGATACCGGGGCGACTGTGCTGGTGACGCTGAACGCGTTGCGCCTGCTCAGGTTTAACCCGGAACGGGAGGCGTAAGGCGATGATCTCCGGTTTCGGCTGGGCCGCACTGGCCCTTCTCTTCGGCTATCTGGCCCTGTTCTTCTGGGGCAGCGCGCTGGCCGCTCAAGCCGCCGGCCGGCCGGTCTGGCTCTTCGCCCGCGCCACAGGGCGCGACCGTCTGGCCGCCATCGGGTTCCGCGTGGCCTTTGCGCTCGCCTTCTTCGGGCCACTTCTCTGGCTCGCCGTGCCTATCCTGCACAAGATCGATCCGCTTTGGACCGAGGGGCGCGCCCTCCTCCTTGGTCTGGTCGGGGTCTTTGTCGCAGGGCTCGGCGCGATGGTGGCCTTTGCCGCGCAGATGTCGATGGGATCCTCCTGGCGCGTCGGCGTGGTGGGCGGCGAGACGGGCGATCTGGTCTCGGGCGGGCTTTACCGCTTCAGCCGCAACCCGACCTTTGTCGGGCAAGCGGCGCTGCTGGCGGGTGTTGCCATGGCGGTTCCGGCAATCCCTACAGTCATGGCCTCGCTCCTGTTCCTCTGGTCTGCCAGCACGCAGGTCCGGTCCGAAGAGGCTGCCCTTCGCATGGCAATCGGGCCGGACTACGACCAATACACCGCATCGGTTCCCCGCTGGATCGGCATGAAGGGCAAGACTGTTCAATGACCAAGGCGATGCTAATTTCCCTGATCGCTGCCGCAGTGGTGGCAGACCAGTTGACCAAGGCAGCGGCACTATCGCTGCTGTCGCAAGGGACGGCGGTCCCTGTCTTTCCGAGTTTCAACCTCTCCCTCGGGTTCAACACAGGCGCGAGCTTTGGCGTGATGGGTGGGATCATGTCGGGTAAGCCCCTTCTGATGGCCGCGCTGACGGGCGCACTGACCATCGCCTTCGCCGTCATGGCATTCCGGGCGCAGCAAGCGCTGGAACGTGCCGGCTTTGCACTGGTCGTGGGCGGGGCGCTTGGCAACATCATCGACCGGCTGCGACAGGGTGCCGTGACTGATTTTCTCGATTTCTATTGGCGTGACTGGCACTGGCCCACGTTCAACGTCGCCGATATTGCGATCACCTTGGGCGCGGTCCTGATCCTCGCCGCCTCCCTTCCCCTTCGCCGCCGCAAGGAGCCGGTTCTTGACCAAAGCTGACCCGGAAACCCTATCGCGCGACGATCTTGCCCTGACCGCCGCCTTCCTGATCGCGCTGGCGGCCACCCTTGGCGCGCTCTTCATCGGTGAAGTGCTGGGCCAGATGCCGTGCACGCTCTGCTGGTATCAGCGCATCGCCATGTTCCCGCTGGTGCCTATCCTTGGCCTGTCGCTCTGGCGGGGCGACGGAATGGCGCGTGCCTATGGCTTGCCGTTGGCCCTCGCCGGGTTGGCGCTGGCGGCGTGGCATTCGGGGCTTCACGCCGGCCTCCTGCCTGCCCCGATCGTTCCCTGCACCGAAAATGGTCCCTCCTGCACTGGCGAGGCGCAGATGATCCTTGGCCTGCCGATCCCCTATCTTTCCGCGGTCGCCTTTGCGGCGATCCTTGCCTGTCTCATCCTTCCGAAAGGACACCGCCCATGAACCGCCGTACCCTTCTGATCGGGTCCTCCGCACTCGGGCTTGCCGCCTTCGCGGGTGGCGCCTTCGTGCTGAACCAGCGCCGTGCCGCCGAGGCGGAAGCGGCAGCCGCCGCAGCGCCTACGGCCGACCAGGCGCTTCTGGTCCGGGAATATTCCCCCAGCTTCGGACCCGCCGATGCGCCCGTCACACTGGTCGAATTCTTCGATCCGTCCTGCGAGGCCTGCCGCGCCTATCACCCGGTGGTGCAGGAAATCCGGCGGCAGTTCCCGACGCAGGTCCGCGTCGTGTTGCGCTATACCGTCTTCCACGAAGGATCGGACGAAGCCGTGCGCATCCTTGAGGCCGCGCGGATGCAGGACAAGTTCGAGCCGGTGCTGGATGCGCTGCTGGAACAGCAACCGGGCTGGGCCGTGCATGGTGCGCCGCAGATGGACGTGGCCTGGGAAATCGCCGGGGCCGCGGGGCTCGATCTCGAAAGGGCAGAAAGCGACAAGCTGTTTCCGGGGATCACTGGCATCCTCAACCAGGACGCAGCCGACGTGGAGGCCCTGGCCATCCGCCAGACGCCGACCTTCTTTCTGAACGGCAAGCGGCTGGAGAATTTCAGCGCCGACAGCTTGATCGCCGATGTGCGGTTCGCAGTCGAGAACAGCTGAGGCCGATCAGGACCGATTGGCGAAGGCCGCGAAGAGCGCCAGCGTTCGTTCGCTGACGTGATGCTCGATGCCTTCGGCGTCGCGCTCTGCCGTCTCGGGGTCAAGGCCTAGGCTGATCAGAAAGCGCAGCACGATCTCGTGCCGACGCCGGCATTCCTTGGCCAGCGCGCGGCCCGCGTCCGTCAGAAAGACCGACCGATACTTCGCGCGGGTGATAAGCCCCTCGCGCGCCAGCCGGTCGAGGGTCTTGCTGACCGTCGGCACCTTCACGCCAAGGCGGGCGGCGATGTCCACCGGCCGCGCTTCGCCCTGTTCATGGATCAGTTCGGCGATCAGCTCGACGTAATCCTCGGCCAGTTCATTCCGCCGTGCCTCGCGCACGCCCTGAAACGCTTCGGTGCGCGGGTCTGCGGGGCCGTCGAGCGGCGCGGTGCGGGTGTCAGGGTCGAACTCGGTCATCTGCAGAGTGTCGCATGGGATGGATTGACAAGTAAAGTCGCGGGGCAGATTGTTAGCACTGTCTAACTTTATGCGCCACGTCTTGTCGGGATCGTGACGAAACCCGGGAGCGCCCTAAACCATGTCCACCCCAGCCTGGCGACAAGAGCGCGAGACGCCCTCACTTTCCGAGGTCTTCCGCACCATTGCTGTCGGCAACGGCGGCACCAGCCGGTTCCGCCGGTTCCTCGCCTTCATCGGCCCCGGCTATCTGGTGGCCGTGGGCTACATGGACCCCGGCAACTGGGCGACCTCGCTCGCCGGCGGGGCGGCCTTCGGCTACACGCTGCTGTTCGTAGCCCTTCTGTCGAACATCATGGCGATCCTCCTGCAATCGCTCTGCGCGCGGTTGGCGGTCGCCTCGGGTCGCGATCTGGCGCAGGCCTGCCGCGATGCCTTCCCGAAATGGATGTCGGTGCCCCTTTGGGTTTTCGCCGAGCTGGCCATCATCGCCACCGACCTGGCCGAGGTGATCGGCACCGCCATCGGCCTGAACCTGTTGTTCGGCATTCCTCTGGAGATCGGTATCTTCATCACCGCCGCAGACGTGTTCCTGATCCTGTGGCTGCAGAACAAGGGCTTTCGCTGGATCGAGGCGCTGATCATCTCGCTGATGGCGCTGATCGCGGCCTGTTTCGTCGTGCTGATCGCGCAGGCCGACCCGGTCTGGGGCGAGGTGATCGCCGGGTTCGCCCCAAGCAGCGAGATCGTCAGCAACCCGACGATGCTCTACCTCGCGCTTGGCATCATCGGGGCCACGGTCATGCCGCATAACCTCTATCTGCATTCGGGCATCGTGCAGACCCGAGCCTTTGGCATGGACCTGCCCGCCAAGCGCGAGGCGCTGCGGTTGGCGACCTGGGACAGCACCATTGCGCTGATGTTCGCGTTGACGATCAATGCCTCGATCCTGATCCTTGCCGCTGCCGCCTTCTACACCGTCGGCGAAAATGACGTGGCCGAGATCGACAAGGCGCACCTGTTGCTGGAGCCGCTGCTGGGGTCGTCACTGGCGCCGGTCCTGTTCGGGGTGGCGCTTTTGTGCGCAGGCCTGAACTCCACTGTCACAGCCACGATGGCCGGGCAGATCGTGATGGAAGGCTTCATTCGGCTGCGCATCGCCCCCTGGGCGCGGCGGCTGATCACCCGCGGCCTTGCCATCATCCCGGCGGTCTTCGTGATCCTGCTCTACGGCAGTGAGGGCGTGGGTGAGCTGCTGATCCTGAGCCAGGTGGTGCTGTCCTTCCAACTGCCCTTCGCCATCGTGCCTTTGGTCATGTTCACCGCCAGCCGCGCCAAGATGGGTGATCTGGTCGCCCCCCGCTGGCTGACGGGCCTCTGCTGGTTGATCGCCGCCGTCATCATCGTGCTGAACGTGAACCTGTTGTCGACCGTGCTTTTGGGCTGACCCTTCACCCTTCGGTGAGAGCACGAATTCGGACTTGAACCTCAAGCGGCTGGAGGTTTTAGACAGAGAGCAATAAACAGGCAGGTTACGGATGCGGTTGACAAGGTTACAGAAAATCCTCTGGGCGGCGGCGGGACTGGCCACGCTGGCCTATGGGCTGCTCGTGCTGTTGCCAAACCGTGCGTCGGAGGCTGTCTCGCAAGCCGCCTTCCGACCGACCTTCACGCTGCCGGATGCCGAGGGTCGGGTGCGCACCCCTGCCGAGTTTTCGGGCCAGCATCTTCTGGTCTTCTTCGGCTTCACCAACTGCCCGGACGTCTGCCCGACAACACTTTCCGAAGTGGCGCAGGTGATGGACGATCTGGGCGACGACGCTGCCCTTGTGCAGCCTCTGTTCATCTCGATCGATCCCGAGCGGGATCGCAGACTGGGGCTGACCGAGTTCACCGCGGCGTTCCACCCGTCGATCATCGGGCTTGCCGGGGACGAGGCACAGACCCGCGCCGCGGCGGACAGCTTCCGCATCTTCTACGCGCGCGAGGGCGATGCCGCCGCCCCCGACGGCTACACCATGTCGCACAGCCCGGCGCTCTACCTCATCGGGCCCGAGGGTGACTGGCTGCGTCAGTTCACCTACGGCACGCCCGCCACCGATATCCTTGCCGACCTTCAACCCAGATTGTGACCGCCATGAAATCCCTGATCCTCTCAGCCCTCCTCACCCTATCCGCCGCCCCCGTGCTGGCCTGCGAAACCTTCACCTTGGGCGATCTGAATATCGAACACGCCTGGTCCCGCGCCACCATCGGCGCGGACCGGCCGGGGGTATTCTATGTCGAGATCACCAACAACGGCAGCACAGATGATGCGCTGATCGGCATCGCGACCCCGGCTGCTGGCATGCCGATGCTGCACGAAACCGTGGTGACCGACGGCATCGCCTCAATGCCACACGCTATGTCGATCCCGGTTCCGGCTGGCCAAACCGTCGAGCTGGCGCCCGGCGGCTATCATGGGATGCTGATGGGCCTGACCACGACACTGGCCGAAGGCGACAGCTTCCCGGTGACACTCTCCTTCCAGAATGCCGGGGAAGTCGTCGTCAATGTCGAGGTTCTGTCGCTACGGGCGGAGGGTCCGGATTGCGACGACGCCAACTGATCCTTGGTCTGGGAGGCGCGAGCGGTGCATTGGCCTTCACGCTCGGCCTCGGCTGGTTGCAAAGCCGCGGCCGCGCGCAGCCGCCCGCCGCGCTTCTGCCACTGCCCATCGGCGAGATGGGCTTTGCCCTGACCAACCATCGCGGTGAACCGGTGCGCCCGGCAGACTGGATCGGCCGCCCGACCATGGCCTTCTTCGGCTTCACTTGGTGCCCCGATGTCTGCCCAACCACCCTCAGCGACATCTCGGGCTGGCTGGATGAGCTCGGGCCCGACGCCGACCGGTTGAACACCGTCTTCATCACCGTCGATCCCGAACGGGATACACAGCAAGTTCTGGCCGACTACCTGGCAAACTTCGATCCACGGATCACCGGCCTGACCGGCTCGCTGGCCGAGGTCGAACGCGCCGTCGCAGGCTTCCGCGCCCGGTTCGAAAAGGTGCCCCGCGACGGGGATTACACCATGGACCACACCGCCGGTGTGTTCCTGTTCCGCGCCGATGGGCGCTTTGCCAGCATCATCGACTACCACGAGGACCGCCGCTTCGCCCTGCCGAAGATCCGCAGGGTTCTGACCTGACAGCCACACCTGTTTTTCCGGAGAGCCACATGACCAACACACCCCTTCTGACCCGCCGCACGATGCTGCTGTCCGGCCTCGCCGTCGCGACTTTCGCGGCCAGTCCGGTGCGCAGCGCGGGCCCGTCGATCCATGTCGTCAAGGGAACCGGCTGCGAATGCTGCAACGCCTGGGTCGCCTATCTTCGGGACGAGGGTTTCACCGTGACGGACGAGGAGCGCTACGGCACGCTCCTGATGACCTACAAGGCCGAAGTGGGTGTGCCTCAAAGAATGATCTCCTGCCACACAGGGATGATCGAGGGCTATGTGCTCGAAGGCCATGTCCCCGCTGCTGACATCCGCCGCTTTCTCGACGAACGCCCGGACGCGGTCGGGCTTGCCGTTCCGGGGATGCCCTATGGATCGCCCGGGATGGGGCCGGAAAGTGAACGTGAAGCCTATGAGGTGTTCCTCATCCGGCGTGACGGGTCGGCCGAAGTCTATGCCAGCTATCCCGCTGCCTGACCGGTAGGCTGACCGGTCGGCGACTGTTCAGAGGCGCAGACACGCCCGCGCTTGCTCGCGCATGACAGAGTAATCGCTCAGCATTTCCGCTATCGCCAGTCCATTCGGAAGCCGCGACAGTTCCTGTGCCGCGCGCGCCTGGAACTCACGGCTGTACTCGATGACGGGAGGGCAGGCGGTTGCGAGGCGCGGTTCAGAAGCGACCGTTGCGCAGCCGGTCAGCAAGCTCGTCGCGGTCGCGAGGACGGCGAGCCGCCGCATCCAGCATCCGGCGTTGAACACCATTGGTTTCCTCCAATGTTTCGAGACGTTCGGCGAGGCGGCCCGTGCGTTCGCCGGAGCGCCGGAGTGCGAACAGGAACAGGAGCACTGTGAGCGCGATGGCGCCGTAGCGCAGAGCCGTCCGGGCCCACGGGTTGGTGGCGAACCCAGCGAGGAGCGCACCAATCATCGGCGGCCCCGCTTCCAATCGTCCAGCCGCGCGTAGATCGTGATCGCGATCCCGCCGAGCGCCACGGCGATGAACACCCAGCGGAGCGTGTCGAGGTACGGCACCAGCGGCAGGATGGCGGACTGGGTCTCGGCGAGGACGCTCTGGGCGACCTCGACGCCCGCGGCGCCCAACGTAGCCACACCGGCCGCCCCGCCGCCCTTCATCGTGCGGCTCTCGGCCAGCACTTCGCGTGCGGGCGGCGTCTCTGCTGCAAATGCCGTCGCCCGTACCGGGAACCGCTCGCCCCACTGCCGCGCGGGGCCGAGGTCGACATGGATGAAGCCCGAGCGCGGGTAGAAGCCGAAGCCGAGGAAACCGACCTCCCGCGCCGCGGCCTCGAAGGCAACCGGGTCGTGGTTCGCCATGGCGATGTCAAAGGCCGCGCCGTCGAGGTGTTTCGACCGGGTCGCGCCGCCGACGGCGCGGTTGTGTTCGGGGCTGCGATAGGCGGAACGCACGATCAGCGGCTTGCCCAGCCGGTCGCGCAGCGCCTGCAGCCGGTCGAGCGCGGGTTCATTGACCAGCAGCTTGCCCGTCTCTCGGCAGGCGATCTCGGCTGGCGAGAAGTTGGGCCAGCGCCAGGCACTCTCGGGCACATCGCGCCAGTGGTCGTAGAAGGTCGTGGTCATGTGGGTCCTCCAAAACGAAAAACCCGCCTCGAGGGCGGGTCATTGCGGGCTGATGAATGGGGAATGGTGAGCGGCTACGGGCCGCCGCCGAAGATCTTCAGCTTGATCGCGATGCCCGCGAGCAGCGCCAGCATCACGCCGGTGGTGATCATGCGGACGGCCGTCTGCATGGCTGTGCGGCGGACCAGCCGGATGCAGTCCACCAGGGAGCGCAGATCGCGGATGTCGAGCGCGGCCTCGTCGCCGTCGAGACCGACATCGGCGAGCGCGCGCTTGGCGCCTTCCTCGGCGGCCCGCGTGAGGATCGCCTCGAACTCGGCGTCGGGCATGCGCACGAAGCCCTCGGATCGGGGTGGTGTCATCGTGATCCTCCTTCCGCCGCTCAGCCGACCTTGCAGCCCCAGAAGGACGTGTGGTCGGCGGCGAAGTAGCCGTCCGCGACCCGGAAATACCCCTGCAGCTCGACGGTATCGCCTGCCGTCAGCGTGACCATGGTCTGCAGCCAGATCGCGGTGGCGAGCGAGACATGGGTGGCAGAGATTTCACCGAGGGAGCCGCGGATTTCGGTCGTGCCGTTCAGGACCAACCGCCCGCGCATCCTCGCCGTGGCGCTGGCGTTGATCTTGTAGAGCAGCGTCGCGCCGAAGAGGTAGGTGCCGTCCACGGGCGCGACGAAATGGTTGTTCGCGGCGTCGAACGCCCCTTGATCGTTGGTGTCGGTGTTGTTGAGGCCGATCTTCGTCCAGGTCCCGACACCGACGTAGTTGTCGTAGTTCGTGTATGCCTTGAAGCGGGGCAGCCGGGGCTGGTCGACGATGCCGGTGGCGTTGTCGACGCTCAGCCCGTCGAAGAAGGTGCTGCCATCGGCAGAGACTGCCAGCCGGAACCTGTCCGAGCCGAACAGGCCGACCAGCGCCTTGGTCACGAAGCCGGTCTGGAGCGTGAGGCCGAGATCGTCGCCTGCCGCCTCCTTATTCATGGTGTAGAACAGATCGCCGGTGCCGCCCTCGGCCACGGTCTTCGCCGTCCAGAGCGCGGCGTTCAGCTTGGCCGAGAACGGGTTCGACGCATCCGCCGTCGTGCCGATCCCGAGGAGCGCCATGTTCTGCAGCGTGGCCGGTGTGGTCCCGGTCCAGCCCGCGCCGTCGTAGACCAGCAGCAGCCCCTCGTCCTCGACCCATGCCCGCCAGCCGGTCCGGGGTGGCAAGCGGAGCCAGGCGCCGTCGGTCCAGAGCGCGACGTTCAGGTCCCACCCCACCCAGTCGCCCGTCGCGCCCGAGCCGACGATGTAACGGTCGCCATCGGCAGGGCTTCCAGGCGGAACGGTCAGGCCCCGGTCGAGGACGGAGAGCTGCACGAGTCCGTCGAGGATCCTCAGCGCCTCGTTGTGGGTGACGTGCTTCTGGGCCTGCGCCGCCAGGATGTAGGGCAGCAGCAGATGGGTCGTGGCATCGGACATGGACGGTCTCCAGAACGAAGAACGCCGCCTGCATGGCAGGCGGCGAACAGTGGCGCAGCGGTGGTGCTGACGAGCTACCCGTGCTCGGGCGTCTTCCCCGGAATGGCCGACAGAACCGGGTCGGGCTTCGGCGCGTCCCACTTCGCGGTCATTGCGGCCCAGCGATCAATCTCGGCCCGGAAGGCCGGGTCGTCGATCCTCAGATGGAAGGTGTAGAGCCGATCCACGATCTCGCGCATCAGCGCGCGCATCTCGTCGTCGTCGATCCGCGAGACCTCGGACCACGGAATGCGGTTGCCGTCTGCGTCCACTACGATGATGTCGCTGCCGTCGCCTGTGCGCGAGGCAGGCACCTGACCCGCGTGGAGTGTCTCAAGCTGCGTGTTGCGCACGCAGGCCACGGCCATCACTCTGGCAAGCTGGGCTGCAATCCTGTCTTCGTCCTCGGGGCGCATGTCCCAAGCCTACGACGTAGATCGCGCGCCGTGCCAGAACTCATTGAGCTACCTCAGAAGCTCAGCGTTACAGCCTTGGGCGCACCCCGCCCGACAAGAGCGGAGAGCTGATGGATGCGGATGTCTAGCGTGTCGCCGGGCCCGAGCGGCCCGCCCCAGTCGGCGCTCTGCTGGGCGGCGGTGTAGACCGCGCTGGTGGTGGCGGTGCTCAGCACCCGCTTCACGGTGGCGCCGTCGAGGATCTCGACATCGTAGGCGTCCAGTTCCTCGGCCAGCGGCACCTCCAGGCCGCCCCAGCTGTCGGCCGCCAGCGCTCGGGACCGGCGCGTCCAGTGGATCGTCAGATCGCCGGGGGTGTGCGGCCTGCGCCATGGCTGCTCGACATGGGCGACCGAGAATGGTCGCAGACCAACGCCCTCTGGCGTGAAGGTCTGGGCGACGTAGGTCTCGTCGCTGACCGGGCGGCTTGCGGGGCCGATGCGCCAGTTCCACGGGATGCCAAGATCGGCCTCGGCGATCGGCAGGGACGCGAGCGCGGTGTCCAACACCACGACCCGCGCGCCTGCAGGGGCCGGGTTGCCCATGGCATCCTCGGTCCCGCGCTGGCCCCGCAGCAAGCGGGTCAGCCGATACCGGCCGGGCGCCAGCAGCTCCGCCGCACCCGCCTGCACGATCTCCCAGACCCCAGGCGCGCTCTCGATCGCGAGCGCGTTGGCGCCGCCGAACAGCGCCAGATCGGTGGCGCTCTCCAGCGTGCCGGTGAGCAGATCGACCACCAGCGCATTGCCGAGGTCGAAGCGCGAGGTGGGCCCCGCGAAGAAGTCCGAGACCAGTGTCCCGATCCGGGCGCGACTGCCGAAGGTGGTCAGCAGCTCGAAGCCATCGGTCGAAGGGCTCCGGAACACCGCCATCTCGCCCGGCCAGGGAACTGCATGCGCGGCGACCATCGGCCGATGCGCGGGCTGGTCCTCGGTCAGCTGCGGCAGGTCCATCAGCACCGCATCCGGCGCGCCGAACACGACCGCCCGCGTCAGCGACGCTGCGCGGGGATCGCCGGGCGGCAGATCGTAGGTCGCCCGGTCCTGGCGGACCGCCTCGATGCCGCGCGCCTCCGCGTCGGCGATGGAGACCAGCCGCAGATCGACCAGTCGCCCGTCATGCGCGAGCCGGATCGCGTCGGCCGGATCGAGCGCCAGGCGCGAGGGCGGCAATCGGAACGCTGCCGTCTCGCGCCCCACCCACGCCTCCATCAGCGCACGGCGGCAGCGGCGTTCGGCCTCCTCGGGCGGCACGGCCATCGGGAAGGACTCGGACGCGATCCGGGTGGTGTCCACGGTAATGCGACGCGCCTCGACGAGGGCCGCGTCGTAGTCCTCATCGGCGCGGGCGATCTGCCACTTCAACGCCTGCGGCAGTTCCGTTTCCTGGCCACGCGTCAGTTCCAGCACGTCGCCCTCGCGGGCGGCCACCAGATCGTCGGGTGCGAGGGTCGCGACGGAGGCCCGGCCGCGCATGACGAAGCGGATCACCCCTTCGGTCTCGACGGCGTCGAAGCCGAAGTGGCGCGACAGCGTGGTGATCGAGGCGCGCGGACTTTCCAGCGCCGTGATGGCGTAACCCTCCACCGCGCCCCAGAGCCCCGTGACATCGATGCGATCTTCGGGCAGCCCCGCGCGCAGGCAGAGGTGCCGCACGAGCGCGGCCAGCGACACTGCGCCGAGCCGCCCGGTCAACCAGTGCCCGAGCCGCCAGTTCGCGCCGTCCGTCCAGACGTCGGTCAGCGCGGGAAAAAACGGATAGGGCCGCGCGTCCCAGGTCCAGGCGGCGCATTCGGGCACATGCACCATCCGGCCGCCGTAGACGGCGGAGATCGGGTTGTTCGCGGCCTCTCCCCACCAGAGCCAGGTCGCCTCGAGATAGGCGCGCTGGATGGCATCATCACGCCAGCCCCGCGAGAAATGCGGCGTGAAGCTCTCGGACGATTTCGGGTCGAAGAAGACGTTGGGCTGGTTGGTGCCCCGGTCGATGGCGGGGCAGCCGAGCTCGGTGAACCAGATCGGCTTCGACTGCGGCGTCCACTCCGTCGGCGTGCCGCTCTCCACCCCGCCCGGGCGGTCGTAATGCGGGTTCGACCACCAGGCGCGCAGATCCTTGTAGCGGAAGACCCATGGCTTGCTGGCGGCACCGTCGGTGATCGGGGTGCGCACCTGCGCGGAGCGGTCAGCCGCGCTGGCATAGAACCAGTCGAAGCCTTCGCCGCCCGCGATGTTCCCCTGCAGGTAGGCCCGGTCGTAGATCGCGGGCCAGCCCTCGGCCGCGTCGGCGTGCTCGAACCCGTCCCGCCAGTCCGACAGCGGCATGTAGTTGTCGATCCCGACGAAATCGATCTCCGGGTCGGCCCAGAGCGGATCGAGGTGGAAGAGCACGTCGCCCGAGCCGTCGCCGGGCTGGTGCCCGAAATACTCGCTCCAGTCCGCCGCGTAGCCGATCTTCGTCCCCGACCCGAGAATCGAGCGCACATCCGCAAGCAGGTCCCGATAGGCCTGCACCGCCGGATAGATGGACGCGCCCGAGCGGATCGTGGTCAGCCCCGGCATCTCGGTGCCGATCAGAAAGGCATCGACCCCGCCCGCCGCCGCACAGAGATGGGCGTAGTGCAGCACCATGCGGCGCAGGCCCCAGTCGCCGGGCGTGCCTGTCCACGAAACCTTCAGACCCGAGACGCTGTAGCTCGCGGGCGTGGCTGCGCCGAACAGCGCCGCCACCTGCGTGGCGGCCGTCGCCGTCTTGTCGACTGATCCCGCGTAGCCTGCGGCGGGAGAACAGGTGATCCGGCCCCGCCAAGGAAAAGCAGGCTGGCCCGATGCGGCGGCGTTGTCGGAATACGGGTTCGGCAGCGTATTGCCGGGCGGCACGTCCATCAGGATGAAGGGGTAGAAGGTCACCCGCAGCCCGCGCGCCTTCATCTCCTGAATTGCCTGCACCACCGCGAAGTCGGACGGCGTGCCACCATAGACCGGGCGGTCCTGGTCGTCGCGGCTGACCAGAAAGGCGTTGGCGCGGCTGACGCCATTGACCGACCAGCTGGCGGGCGTGGTCGACTTGGCGGACACCTCGACGCCCGGCCGGACCTTGCAGGAGCCCGCGCGCAGATCGTCGCCGAACCACGCCACCACGAGGCTGACACTCTCGACGACAGGGGCCATCGCCTGCAGCCGGTCCAGCGCCTCCACCATGTCGGTGGAGTCGGCCAGCGCGTTCAGGTTCTCGGGCACCGTAGCGCCGCCGTCGGTCTTGCGGATCGCCTGCGTGGCATAGGTGAACTCGCCCGAGGCCGGGATCATGGTGACGGCGCGGGTCAGCCCCTCGGCGGTGTCGGGATCGGCCAGCGGCCGGAACACCTCGAAGGAGAGCTGCGGCAGGCGGTTGCCATAGGTGGAAAGCGCCAGCTCCTCGAAGATCACATAGGCCGTGCCGCGATAGGCTGGCGTGCTGGCCGCGCCCATCTTCGCGGCGATGAACGGATCGGCCGTTTGCGCCTCGTCGCCCGGATACCAGCGCCAGGTGACGCCGCTGAGGTCCATCGGCTTGCCGTCAGCCCAGATGCGCCCGATGCCGGTGATCGGTCCCTCGCAAAGCGCCACGGCGAAGCTGGCATAGTAGAGATACTCGGTGGTCTTGACCTTGCCGCCCCCGCCGCCCTTGCCACCGCCCTGCGTCGTGGTCTTCGTCTCCTCGCGGAAATCGGTCGCCCAGATCACGTTGCCGCCCATTCGCATCCGGCCGTAGAGCCGCGGGATGACCGCGCCCTCGGTGGCCGAGGTGATGCGCAACGTGTCGAGCCGCGCGCCCTCGATGCGCTGCGCGGGCGCCAGCGACGAGATGATCCAGCTGTCGACCACAGAGCCGATGGTCGAGCCAATGAAGCCACCGATGGTCGCGGCGCTGACGCCAAGGATCGCGCCGCCGATGCTGCCGCCAATGGCGGCGCCAGCGGCACCGAGAACGAGGGTGGCCATGGTCGGGTCTCAGCGTTGCGGAAACAGGAAGGCGAAGGCGATGCGCCGCCGCCAGGATTGCTTGAGCGGTTCCTCGATGACGCCGAGCCGCTCGTAGGCATGGAGGAAGGTGGCGGGCCCGGTGAGGATCCCGACATGCTTTGCGATGGCGCGCGGCCTCATGCGGAAGAGGACCAGCGCGCCGGGACTCGCCTCGGCAGGCGATACCTCGATCATCATCCGCCGCGCACCCTCGGCGAGAACCTCGCGCGGCCCCGTCTCGCCCCAGTCGCGGCTGTAGGGCGGGATGGGGGATGGCTCGGGGCCGACGACATCGCGCCAGATGCCCCGCGCGAGCCCGAGGCAATCGCAGCCGACGCCGCGCAGGCTGGCCTGGTCGTGGTAGGGGGTGCCGAGCCAGGACCGCGCGATGGCGATGACGCGCGCCGGGTCGGCCGATGCCGGAGGTTGCGTCACAGCACGCCGCCCTCGTGCCCGCCATCCTTGGTGGCGTAGCGCAGCACGGCATCCTGGCCGGGGATGTGCGGGAAGCCGCGGAAGTTGGCCGTGTCGGCGAACTTCGCGCCGCAGGTCTCGATGCGCTTGTCGCAGCCGGCGCGGATGATGAAGGCATCTCCCTCAGCGATCGCGCGCACCGGCGCTTCGAGCAGCGTCAGGATCGCGACGCCATCCGTGACGTCGTGGCCCAGCACTTCCGCGCGACGCCCCGCATTCGCGCCGCTGGTCCATTCGATGGTGCCGAAGGTGAACCACACGGCGTCGAAGGCGCCGAGGCCCGAGGCCGTGAAGGCACGGTCGCGCAGAAGGTCGATCACCGCACCGGTGCCCATGAAGGCGGGGTCCTCCAGGTCGACACCGCAGCGCGCATCGCCGAGCGCGGCGTCGCAGGTCGCCTGGAAGGTCCGACCCACCGTCTGACCCAGCACATGGGCCAGCGAGCGGACCTCCGCGACGAAGGCGAGCCGCCCGCGCCGGATCTGGCCGATCGCGCCCCGGCGCATCAGCACGCGCTGGCTCGTATCGGCCCAGTTCACCCGCCAGACCTCGACCTGGGCGTTGTCCCAGCGGCCGTCCAGGATGTCGGTTTCGGTAATCCGGTCGGAGGTCAGCACGCCCTCTGCATCCTGCGCATCGACCGACAGGTCCGAACCGGAGCGCACCTCGGAGGCCGTCAGCCCGCTTTCCGGCTCGAAATCGGTCCCGTCGAAGCTGAGCGTCCGGTCGTGGTCGGTAAAGCCGAAGGCGACACCGTCGGCGCGGGCGATCCGCCAGCACCAGGCGAGCGTGGTCGTGCCCTCGTCGAGATGGGCCTGCAGGGCGGGAGCGAGGGTCTTCATCGGCGCAGTTCCAGAAGCGGAATGGAGGTGATCGAGCCGAGCCGCTCGAGGTCGAGCGTCACGTCGAGCACGTCGGTGTCGAAGCGGACCGGCACGTCGAACTCGAACCCGGCGGTGATCGCGACGCCAGCACCCGGCGCGGCGCTGAAGGTGACGACGCCGGTGGCGGTGTCGACGGACCAGCCGGAAGGCTGCTCGACCCCGCCGAGCGCTATGCGCACGGTTCCGGTCACCGGCTTGGCGATGGCCCGCGTCCAGGATTGCGCACCGGAGGCGTAGAGCTTCACCAGCTGGAAGGCGGTCGTCGCGCCGTCGCCGGTGCCGATCGCCTGGTCGGTCGGCGACGGCGTGCCCGACGGCAGGCAGGACTTGTGGTCGCCCCAGTCCTTGAAGCGGAAACCGTGAAGCCGACCGTTGCGCGCCTCGAAGAAAGCGACGACCGCCGCCAGGTCGTCGGCGCGGCGGATGCCGTAGGCGACGTCGTAGCGGCGGCGCGAGTTGGCCCAGCTGGCGTTGCGCTCCTCGTCGCCCGAGGCGAGCTCGACGATCTGGGTGCGCCGCTCCGGGCCGCCCCGCGCGCCGCGACTGATGTTGTCGGGAAACCGGAGCTCGTGAAACGCCATCAAGTCTCTCCATGGTTCGTGCTTTGGCTCCCGCAACCGGTTCCCACTTGCGGGGGCGCACTCACATGCCCCTCCGCCCGAGCGACACCGCCCGAGCAATGTCGGCCGCGACCTGCGTGCGGGACTGCCGGAAGCTTTCGGCGTCGCGCGCCATGATGGTGACGTTGACCCCGCCGCCCGCGCCGTAGCTCTGCGCCTCGCGCCGCGACAGCACCCGCTCACCGCGCTGCAGGATCGCGGGCACCTCGTCGTGGCGAAGCCCGGCCATGCCGCCGGAATGCATCCGGGGCGCGGCGGCGAAGGCCATGGCCGGAACCATGCGCGAGGGCCCGGCTGATCCGACCATCCCGCCCGCATGCAGGACGTTGGCGAAGATGCCGCCCGCGCCGGAGAACACACCGGAGAGCGCATTGGCGATCGGCCCGAGGATGAACCGCCGCGCCGCCAGCTGGGCGAGATCGGCCAGCAGCGAGGTGACCATGTCGCGGAAGTCGAGCTTGCCGGTCTTCACGAACTGGCCCACCGCGTTCTCGGCCGACTGGAAGGCGCCAACGAGGCTCTGGCCGATATCGCCGCCGATCTCGCGCGCCTTGCTGGCATAGTCCGACAGCGCCGCCGTGACCGCCTGCCAACCGGTGACGGCAGCCTCGGTCGCGGGCTCTGCCGCAGCGGCGGCAGCTCCGGCCGCCGCGCCGGCACCAGTCGCGGCTCGTCCCGCATCGCCGAGGGCCGTCTCCAGCCGCTCGGCCGCTGCGGTGGCCTCGGTCAGCGCACCGGCACTGGCCTCGTCGGTTCCGCTCACCGCATCGCGCAGGGCCTGCCAACTTTCCAGTGGCGCGCGCGCTCCGTCGGCCAGATCGCGCGCGGCGCCCCGGTAGACATTCGCGGATTCGAGCGCCCGGTTTGCCGCCTCGGTCAGACCGAGATCGGGCGCGATCAGCGGATTGTCCTCGAAGGCCCGGTCGAAGGCCGCCTGTGCCGCTGTCGTGGCAGCATTGGCCGCGCCCTCGAAGCGGTTCTCGATCTCGCCGAGGTCGAGGTCGGGCACCAGCGAGATGCGCCGCTCCGACCCGAGCGCTTCCAGCCCCTGATTGATCCCGCCGATGAAGCCGTTGATGCGCGAGACCACGCCGTTCAGCATCGCCTCGACGCCGTCGACCAGGCTGTTGGCCGCTTGGAACGCCAGATCCCCGATGGCGGCGGGCAGCAGGCCCCAGATCGCCTTGATCGCCTCGTAGGCGCCCTCGAACGTGTTCGCGGCGGTGTTGCCGAAACCGACGACGCTCTCGACGGCGCTCTGCATTCCTGAGGCGGCATCGGCCTTCAGGTCGAAGAACATCGCCGTGGCGGCCGCACCTGCAGCCGCCGCGCCCATCCTGATCCGCTCCCAGACCTCGATCGCGAGGTCCTTCAGGAGCGACATCGCTTCTCCGAACCCGCCCGCGCCGGAGACGAGGCGGGTGAACTGGAAGACGAGCTCGCCAGCGCCGACGATCAGTGCCCCGATGCCGGTGCGGATCAGCGCCCCACGCAGGACGACCAGCGCCGTGGCGAGGCCACGGACCGAGAGCGCGGCAGCGGCCATCCCCGCCACCCAGCGGCCCGCGAGGAAGGCGGCGAAGGTCGCGGCATAGGTCGTCAGGCGGCCGATGTTGTCGAAGAGCCCGCGGATCGCGATGCCGAGCGGGCCGGTCCGGCTGGCGACCGCCGCCATGGCGTTGGCGACAGCTTCCAGCGCGGGGGCCGCGGCGACCGCCAGCTGGTTCGACAGCCCGCGCCAGATCAGCCCGAGCCGGGAGATCGCATCGTTCGTGCGCTCGATCTGGTCCGCATCCTGCTCGGAGACGACGACCCCGAAGGCGAGGACGTCCTCGGTCGCCTGGCGCAGCGTCGCGGTGTCGATCCGCGACATGGCGATCGAGCCTTCCTCGCCGAACAGCTGGCCTGCCACGGCGGCGCGTTCGGCCGCGGGCACGAAGTCCTCGATGGCGGCGTTGATCGCACCGACGCGCTGGTCCAGCGGCAGAGAGATCAGCTCGGTGGCGGAAAGGCCCAGCCGGTCGAGCGCATCAGCGGCCGGGCCGGTCCCGGCGGCCGCCTGGCTGAGGCGACGCGTCAGATCCTTGGTCGCCTGCTCGATGCCGGACATGGAGACGCCCGCCAGTTCGCCCGCGCGCTCCAGCGTCTGGATCGAGGCGACCGTGGTGCCGAGCGACTGCGCCAGCTTCGCCTGCGCATCGACCGTCTGCAGGCCGGAGCGGATCATCGCCACGCCAGCGGCGGCCGGGGCGGCCCCAGGCGCGCCGTCTTTTCAACCTCTTATGCCGCCGCCG
>NZ_JBAKBF010000010.1:0-195886 GCF_036881715.1 Pannonibacter anstelovis | reverse complement strand
TGCGCCCGACGTGCCGTCCCTGCGCGCCCATCTGCCCCAGATCACCTTCGCCGTGGCCATGGCAGGGGCAATGCTGAACGCCCTCAATGACGCGCTCAAGCATGACTTCCTCGGACAGGTCTTCCCCCTGTCGGTCTCGATCATCGGGCTGGTGATGCTGGCCATCCTGATCCCGCAGCTGGTGCGGGGCAAGGCCGGGCATCATTCGCATTTCGATGCGGAACTGACGGGCGATCACGTCGGCCAGCCGGGCATCGGCAACCTGTGGGGCGGCCTTGCCTGGATCGCGGGCCTCGTCGGCCTCACCGCCCTCATCGGCTTCTATGGCGCCATGCTGCTGTTCTTCCCCGTCTTCCTCATCGTCCGGGCAAGGGCAGGACTGCTGGCAACCGTCCTGATGACCGCAGGGGCCGCCGGCATCATCCTCCTCCTCGCATGGGCCCTGTCCCTCAACTTCCCGTCAGGCATGCTGCAGGACGCGATGGACCTGCCCTGGCCATTCCGCTAACCAGATCCAGACCCGCCCGCCAAAACGGGCGGGTCAACCAAGGCTTTCGGTGCTGACGCATCACGCCTTGGAAATACTCAAACGCCGCAAGGGCTTAACCAGTCTTCGGCTTCAGGAGATCATGATGGTGCGCTTGCGCTCCGTCTTCGCCCTGTCCTCAGGGGCGGGCTCTGGAAGCCGGCAGCTGCCCGCCAGACATAGCCGATGATCAATTCCGGCAGCAGCGGACATGCAGCAATAAAAACAGCCACACAGCCTTGCATCTTGCGCGGTGCGCTTGCCAGAAGCCTTTTCCGCGAAGACGGGATGCGGTTTGACGTCCGAAGCCTTGTGCAAACGGACAAGTGCCTTCTGATGGCTTTGTTTTCGTCAAACCTGCTCTAGTACAAACGATTTAAAAAACCGGCCCCGTCAAAGGTTTCAAGCGATACCCTTCCGGCATATTGCAAAACCCGCAGGATGAGATAATGCATAAACGGATCTTGTTGCCGGGATGATTTGGTTTGTCTTGTTGTGGTGAGTAAAGCCGGAGGGAGACGGCGCACCAGAACGGCCAAACGGAGAGTGTCCGGATTTATCTGCGGGTATCAGCTTGGAGGGGGGCTGCATGCTGCTGGAACGATCTGCCACGCCACCGGTGTATCCACCTGCCGTTCTGACGGCAGATGATCCGGTTCAATTTGCTCAGCTCACGCCGGAGTGGCCGGCGGAATATGTCCAGCTCTCACCCGGGCGGCTGTCCGCTTCGGTTCAGGTGCTGAACCTCAAGCATGTCCAGCTTCTGCGGGAGACCGTTGACAAGTCGCTGTTGAAGCGGGGGCTGGCGTCCTGCCGTTCACCGCTGGTCTTCGCCTTTCCCCTTGCCGCCGAAGGCATCGGCAAGGCGGGCGGGCGCGACATTCCGGCGATGGCCGGGCTGCTGGCGGACGGGAGCGGGCACCCGGATATCGTCACATCGGGTTATCTGGATCTCGCCTGTCTTGCCTTTGACGAGGACTGGTTCCGGCAGGCCTGCCTTCTGGCGGACGGAGAGGAATTGCCGGAGGCCTTGTCCCGCCACAAGACCCTGTTCATTCCCCCCGAAAAGCTCGCCCAGGTGCGCGCATTGTTCGAGACGGTTATGGGCTCCGGCCACATGCTGCCGGATGCGGCCCGCTTGCGCGCCGGGGAAGACCTGCTCCTGTCCGTTCTCGATCTTTTCACCCTGTCCGGTTTCCAGCCCGGACCGGCAAGCCGCCCGCATCTGCAGGTCACCGATGCGGCGCTGGAACTGGTGCTGGAAGGCGGGCTGGAGGCCTGTTCGGTGCTGGAACTGTGCCAGAAGCTCGGGGTCAGCCGCCGCTACATGCAGTATTGCTTCACGCGGGTCTACGGCAAGAGCGCGGTTCAGGTGCTGAAGTCGGTGCGCCTTGGGAAGGTGCGCGAGGCGCTGGTGGCCGCCCGCAAGGAGGCCCGGCGCGAGACCATCGGCGACATCGCCGCCCGCTGGGGCTTCTGGCACTGGAGCCACTTCAGCCGGGACTACAAGGCCCAATTCGGCGAATTGCCCTCCGAAACGCTGGGGAATGCCGGCGTCATGTCCTGAAGACCTGCGGTTTTTGACGAGGACGGTAACGGAGTGCCGATCTCGGATAACGGCGTTCAGCCTACTGTGTCTAGGTTTTCCTGCTTAACCGGAAAACACAGTGGGGAACAATGAAGGTTAAAGATATCGCAGGAAAGACGGTTTTGGCGGGTGCAGCGCTGCTGGCCGTTCTGTCCGGGGCTCAGGATGCGTTTGCGGTGGAGGGAGGAGCCACCATCACGCCTTTCGGCCTGTTCGACTTCGGTGCCGGCATGTCGCCGCCGCCGACACCTTACGGCGCCTTTGGCCTGCAGGTGATGCATTACACGGCCAACAAGGGCAATGACGTCTTCGGCAATGACAACGGCATCGATCTGCAGCTGGATGTCACCTCCGTCACCCTGTCCTACATCAAGATGACCGAGATGAAATTCCTGGGCGCTGCCTATGGCTTCGGTGTCGCGGTGCCGCTCATGAACCTGACGGGCTCCTTCAATGTGGGGCAGAAGGTGGCGGACAAGGATTTCCACATTGGTGATGCGGCGTTCATCCCGCTGATCCTGCAGTGGGATCTGACGAAGAACTGGTACGTGAACACCGCCTTCCAGATTCAGGCGCCGACCGGCCACTATGACGTGAACAATCCGTTCTCGGCCGGCGTCAATCACTGGACCTTTGCACCCACCGCCGGTGTGACCTACCGGACGGACAGTGGCTGGGAAGTCTCCTCGCGCATCGAAATCTCCTTCAACACGGTCAACCGCGCCACGGATTACACCAGCGGCATCGAGTACAAGCAGGAGTTTGCCGTGGGCAAGTCGCTGGGGGCATGGACGCTTGGCGTCGGCGGCTATGCCTATCAGCAGCTGACCGATGACAAGGGGCAGAATATCGTGAAAGGCAACCGCAGCCGCGCCTTCGCCGCAGGCCCTGCCATCGCCTGGTTCGAGCCGGGCCTCCCGGCGGTCAACTTCCATGCCTACAAGGAGTTTGGCACGCGGAACCGGCCGGAGGGCTACAACCTGTCCTTCCGTCTCTCGCACGCCTTCTGAGGCAGGAGGCCAGCAGTCACCTGACAGTATCAGGTTGATGACAAAGCAGGCATTCTTCTCTTTCGTCATGGTCGGGCTTGTCCCGGCCATCTGCAGACAATCGATCTGTATAGATCCTCGGCACAAGGCCGAGGATGACGATGGAGAAGCTGCAGATTTGTCAACAGCCTGCAGAACGCCGTCTTGCCGTCCCGCACAGTCCTTGAAAACAGAAACCCCGCCGCAGGCCTGAGAGCCTGCGGCGGGGTTTTGTGTCAGCCGAGCTGGGCGGTCAGCGGGTCGTAGGCGTAGACCCAGGCCGGGTCTTCCGGTTCCTTCAGCCAGGTGTTGGCGTTGGAGATGGTCTGAACTTTCGTGGCGCGGTCGCGGCGGGTGGCTTCGTAGAGGGCGAAGGCCTCGCGGTAGCCGCTGGTGCCGGTTTCCTCCAGGCACCGGGTCAGCACGGCGGCGTCCTCGATGGCCATGCAGGCGCCCTGCGCCATGTGCGGGCGCATCGGGTGGCAGGCATCGCCCAGCATGACGAGGCGGCCACGGCTCCACAGGTTCAGCGGATCACGGTTCCAGAACGGCCACTTGGTCACGGTCTCCGTGGCATCGATCAGCGCCTGCACCACCGGATGCGAGCCGCCGAAGATGGCTTCCATCTCCTCGCGGGAGCTGTCCACGAAGCTCGTCTCATGCTCCCAGCCATCCACCGGCACGCCGGTGACATAGTAATATTCGCTGCCATCGCCCTTGGTCGCATATGCCATGATGTGGCGCGAGGCTTCCCACCACCACTTGACGCAGGCCTCGAACTGGAGGCCGGAAGCGCGCAGCTTGTCCATGTTGACCAGTGCCCTGTGCCCGACCCAGCCGGAGAAGCGCGGCTTTTCCGGCCCGAGCAGCATTTCGCGGATCATGGAATTGATGCCATCGGCACCCACCACCAGCCCGGCGGCGATCTTGCGCCCGTTCTCGAAGGTCAGCAGAACATCGCTCTCGCGCTCCTCGATGGCGGTCAGCCTGTGGCCGAAATGGACCCGGTCCTGCGGCAAGGCATCGATCTGCACCGCGTGCATGTCGCCCCGGTGGATGGTGATGTAGGAGGCGCCATATTCGCGGCGGCCATAGTCGCCCAGCGGAATGCGCGAGAGATAGTCACCCGTGTTGCCATCGCGGGAGAACCAGAAATCCGGGTGCGAGCCGATGGATTCCAGCGTCTTCTCGATGCCGATGCGGCGGAAGATCTTCATCACGTTGGGGCCAATGTGAATGCCCGCGCCCAGCCGGGTGAAGACCGGCGCCTGCTCGAACGTGTGCACCGAAAACCCGGCTCCAGCCAGCAGCGCCGCCGCCGCAGCCCCGCCAAGCCCTGCACCGATGACGGCGATTTCTACCCTTTCAATTGCGTCTGTCATGGGTCTGTCCTCTCTCTGTCAGATATTTGTTTGTATACTAACAATATGGGTATGCGTTGACCTTGGTCCCGTGTGTCCGGGGTTCAGGATTGGTTACGGGGCCTACTCTGTTGGCACGGCCTCTCGTTTCCCCTCCCCCTTGAGGGGAGGGGTAAGGGGTGGGGGTCTTCACGCCGAAGCGTTGGATGACTTGCACTCTGGTCTGCATAGCGAACCTGCAACAAAAATACCCCGTGTTTTCAGCCCGTTACCCCCACCCCCTGCCCCTCCCCTCAAGGGGGAGGGGGTGGAGAGTCCATTGGAATCTCTCCCCTCTCACCATGGCGGCAGGTCCGGGGCGAAGCGGTGGCGGAGGTAGGTGGCCAGTGCCTCGCGGTTGCTGGCGGTCAGCTCTCCATGGAAGGAGGGCATGTCGCGCAAGGGGAGGCCATCGGGGGCGCGCACGCCCTCGTCCAGAACCGAGTACAGCGCATCCGGCTTTGGGGCGCGCAGGGCGGCGGAGCGGCTGAGCGGGGAGAGCGCCGCCGTGACCGTGCCGGAAATAGCCGGCTCGTGGCAGACGGCGCAGGCGCTGTCATAGATGCGGCTGCCCGGTCCGGGTGCGGGAGAAGCTTCCGTAACAGGGGCCAGCGCTGCCTTCGGATCGCCGTCCCCCAGAGAGGCGAGATAGGTGGCCATGGCGCGGATGTCGCTGTCCGGCAGGGCGGTGAGGCTGGCGGTCACTTCGGCCATGGGGCCGGAGGCGGTGGCGGCTTCCGAATGGCCGGTCCGCAGATAGGCAAAGAGCGTGTCCTCGTCCCAGCCGCGTGCAGTTGCCTGCGCCCCGGCGAGCGCGGGCGCGTACCAGCCCTTGATCATGGCACCCGTCAGCTCCGGCATTTCGGCCCCGGCCGCATTGCGCGGGGCGTGGCAAGCGGAGCAATGGCCGGCTGCTTCCACCAGATACTTGCCCCGGTTCCAAACCTCGCCTTTCGCTGGCTCGGGCATGAAGGGCCTGGCATCGTGATAGAGCAGGTTCCACACGGACAGTGCCGGGCGCAGGTTGGCCGGCGCGATCATCTGCGCCTGCGGGGTTGCCTGACTGACGGGCGCAAGCGTTTGCAGGAAGGCGTAGAGCGCCAGCATGTCCTCGCCCGACATCTTGGCGAAGGATGTGTAGGGGAAGGCCGGATAGAGATTGTGCCCATCGCGGCTGATGCCGTGGCGCATGGCCCGGTCGAAGGCCTCGAAGCTCCAGCGGCCAAGGCCGGTCTCCGGGTCCGGTGTCAGGTTGGTGCTGTAGATGGTGCCGAAAGGCGTGACCACGGGCCGCCCGCCCGCATTGGCGATGCCGCCTTCCGCCGTGTGGCAACTGGCGCAGTTGCCAAGGGCAAAGACCTGCCGTCCGCGCTCCAGCGTTTCCGCCGAGAAGGAAGCGGGAGCGGAAGGGGCGACCGGGGCAATGGGCCGGTGAAGCGGCAGGGCAACCGCGCCGAAGGTGAGCGCGCCGCTCAGCACCGTGCCAAGGCCCAGCAGCTTGCGGCGCAGGCTGTGGCTCTTCCTGCCCGGTGCAGGCGCGGGCAGGGCGGCGGCACCGTCAAAGCCATGGGCGGCAAGGGCGCTGCGCATCTTTTCCGGCGTGAAGGGCACTTCGCGCATGCGCACGCCCGTGGCATCGAAAATGGCATTGGCGATGGCGGCAGCACTTGGCACGGCGGCGCTTTCGCCCACACCCAGCGGCGGGTCTTCCGGGCGGGCGATCAGCATGGTGCTGATGTCCGGCACGGCGGGGAAGGTCTGGATCGGATAGGCTGCCCAGCTTTGCGGCGTGGGGGAAATCTCGTCGAAGGTGACTTCTTCCAGCATCACGCGGCTGGCGGTCTGCACCGCGTTGCCGTGGATCTGCTGGCGCACCCCGTCCGGGTTGATCACAAGCCCCTGATCCTGCCCGATGAAGATGCGCGTCAGGGTGACTTCGCCCGTTTGCGTGTCCACCGCCACATCCACCACCCAGGCGGCGGAGGCGGCGGCAACGCCGGGGAATGTGCCATGCACATAGGTGGCAAAGGCAAAGCCCTGCCCATAGGCCATGCGCCCCTCGCGCCGCAGGCGCGGGCCGCTGCGGGCGGACCAGCCCGCCTCTGCCGCCGTGCGCCGCACCAGTTCGGCCTGCCGGGGGTCATCGAGATGGCGCAGGCGGAAATCAACCGGATCTTCCTCCGCCTCGAAAGCCATTTCGTCGATGAAGCTTTCGTGGGCAAAGGTGTTCGGCAGGGCCGAGACGCCGCGCATCCATGCGGCGCGCACCATGGGCGCCATGTCATGCACGGTGATGCGTTTGTTCGGCACCCGGTAGGGCGGAATGATGGTGCGGTCGCCCATGTCCGAGGGGCGCGGCTCCGGGCTGACGCGCCCGGTCAGCAGCAGCGCCAGATTGGGGCCGCGGTTGGACGGGTACCAGGTGTCGATGGCATAGGCATGCAGGCTGCCCGCCTTCATGCCGCCTTGCACTTCCATCAGCTGCGCCGCGCCCTTGGGCTCCCACAGATGCTCCTGCGCCCGGGTCAGCTGCACGCGCACCGGCTGGCCGATGGCACGGGAGAGCAGCAGCGCGTCGCCGCACACATCGTCGGCGCAGTTGCGGCCATAGCAGCCGGCCGCCTGATAGCGGCGGATCTCGATGGCCTCCGGCGGCAGATCCACCAGCACGGCCAGATCACCGCGCAGCATGTGCGGGTTCTGCGTGCCGGACCAGACGACGGGCTGCCCCTCCGCCCAGTCGGCAATGGCGCAGGACGGGCCGATGGAGCCGTGCTCGTGATAGGGCCAGACATAGGTGCGCTCACGCGCCACATCGCATTCGCCAATGCCACGGGCGAAGTTGCCGGTCTGGTCCAGCGGGCGGGGCGTGGAGGGATGGTCCTTCAGCGTCTGGCGCAGGCTGGCCATGTCCGGCAGCTCCGGCGGCATGCGCCAGTGCACGGGCAGGGCCTCTGCAATCGCCTCAGCCTGATCGGCGCGCTCAGCCACTACGGCCAGAAAATCCGCATCCCGCACGAGGGCGATGAAGCCCGGCATGCCCCGCACGGCGGCTTCGTCAAAGCTGATGAGGCTGTGGCCGATGAAACTGCCGCTGTCGCGCCCGGCATAGGGCGGGCGGATGACATGGCCATGCACCATGCCGGGCACGTCCACATCGTGGATATAGGGGTGCTGGCCGCGCAGCTTTTCCGGCAGGTCCCGCCGCCCAGTCTTCCGGCCGACGATACGGTACTCCGCCGGGGCCTTGACTGCGGCGCTGCGGTCCAGCGGCAGGTCGAGGCTCAGTCCCTCCAGAAGCTGGGCATAGGTGAGGCTCTTGCCCTGCCAGTGGGCGGCGCCTGCCTCCAGCCGCAGCTCATCTGCCGGGGCGTTGAAGCGGCGGGCGGCCTCGGCGGCCAGCACCGCGCGGGCCTGCGCGGCGGCAAGGCGCAGCGGAATGGCGGCCACCTGAATGGTTTCGGAGGCAATCGTCGGCCCCTGATCCGGCGTCAGCGCCGTCTCCCCCAGCACCATGCGCACAGAGCCGAGCGGCAGATCCAGCTCTTCGGCCACGATCTGCGCCAGCGCCGTCTCGATGCCGGTGCCAAGATCCACATGGCCGTTGAAGCCGGTGGCACTGCCGTCTGCCGCAAGATGCAGATAGACGGCGCGACCATTGGGCCGGTCCTCGTGGATGATGAGGGCAGGGGCGGCGGGGCTCATGAGGCGCCTCCGCGCATGAGCTCGGCGGCGCGCTCGACGGAGGCGATGATTTCCAGATGGGTGCCGCAGCGGCACAGGTTATGCCGCAGGGCGGCCCGGATTTCCTCGCGTGAGGGGGATGGATTGTCCGCCAGAAGGGCGGTCGCGGTCATCACCATGCCATTGAGGCAATAGCCGCATTGCGCGCCCTCGCACTCCAGAAAGCCCTGCTGCACGGGGGAAAGCGCGCCGGTTTCAGCATCGGCGAGGCCTTCCAGCGTGGTGATTTCGCAACCTGCGGCGCGGGAAGCGCGCAGCACGCAGGCGCGGGCTGGCCTGCCATCCACCAGCACGGTACAAGCCCCGCACTGGGCCATGCCGCAGCCATATTTCGCCCCCGTCAGCTTCAGCTCGCTGCGCAGGATGTCGAGAAGCGTGCGGTCTTCCGGATGCGGCAGCACATGGCGTGCCCCGTTCACGGTCAGGCAGAACGTGTCAGTCATTGTACCCTCTGGATCGCTCTCTCGGGGGAGCGTTGCCGTGAGTTGAGCAAAAAATTTGTATGCATGCAAACAATTTTTTACGGGATGATACTTATTTCTGCGCAAATGATGTGCAGGGGGTAGATATGCCTAATGCGGCGCCGGAGCTGCCCGGCATCCGGGCTGACACTCATGCGAAACTGCAACCTTTGCTGCGGAACTCATGGTAAGGCAGATTCAAACAAGAAAGGCCGGCGGGGGAGACAGCGGGCAAATGGCAGCTACCGGAAATGACAAGGACAGTGAGAAGGCCTATGTGCTGGACGAGCAGGCGGGATTCCTGCTGCGCCTTGCCTATCAGCGGCATATTTCGATCTTTACCGAGCGCATGACCGGCGGGCTGACGCCGACGCAGTTTTCAACCCTGTTCCGCCTGCGCGAGGTGCGCGGGCCGGTGTCGCAGAATGCGCTGGGGCGCATGGCGGGCATGGATGCGGCGACGACAAAGGGGGTTGTCACGCGGCTGATCGCACGCGGGCTGATCCGGCTGGAAAAGGACTGCGAGGACAAGCGCCGCCATCTTCTCTCCACCACGCAGGCGGGCCGCGATCTGCTGGACGAACTCGTGCCGCAAATGCGCGCCATCACCGAGGCAACGCTGGCGCCCCTTTCGCCGGAGGAACAGGCAACCTTCCTTGCCTTGCTGAAACGGCTGATTTAATTATTCATATGAATAATATGAGCGTATGAGTCAGCAATCTTTTGCCCTCTGGCGGGGGGCTTTACACGGGGTGGCCGGTCAGGCAGCAGTTCGTTTCAAAGGCACGGCCTATCTGCTCCCCTCCCCCTTGAGGGGAGGGGTGAGGGGTGGGGGTAACGGACTGAAAACACGGGGAATTTTCATTGAAGTTGCGCTGGGTGGAGACGAGTGCCAGTCAAGCTGCGCTCCTGTGTGAAGACCCCCACCCCTACCCCCTCCCCTCAAGGGGGAGGGGAAACGAGAGGCCTTAGCCAGAGAGGCAAGACTCTGAAACTGTTCGCATTTCCGGCATCGAGGCAACGTTTGCAGCGTCTTGCTATACGATGTGTGAATCCGGTAGCCCCTCTTGAGGGGGAGAGGAGTGCTGCGGCAAGGGGAGGGCGCTTTCCTTCTCTGGCCATCCGTTGCAAACATTGCCCGCCAGTGGGCCAGACACGAGACATGAGGAAATCCGCGTGGCGGAAACCAGCAAGACATCTCCGGCAGACGCGAAGGCAAAATCAGGCGCCAGTTCGGGTTCTGGCAAGCGGGCAAAGCCGCGCGGGCCGGGGCGTCCGGCGCGGGGTGAGCAGGCCAGTGCTGCGCCGGATCTGAAGGATCAGATCCTCGATCATGCGGAGCTGGCCTTTGCCGAGGCGGGCTTTGAGGGCGCGAACCTGCGCGATATCGCGGCCCGCGCCGGGGTCAATCAGGGGCTGATCCGCTACTATTTCGGCTCCAAGGTGGACCTGTTCGACGAGTGTTTCCGCCGCCGGGGCGGGGTGCTGGCCGGGCACCGGCATGTCAATCTGGACCGGCTGCTGGAATTCACCGAAACGCCCACGGTGGAGGATGTGGTCTTTGCCTATCTGAAGCCCCAGTGGGACATGAAATATTCCGGGCCCAACGGTGCCGCTTTTGTCGCCATGCAGGCCAGGCTCCATGCCGAGCCGGAAGAACATGCGCTGCGCCTGCGCCGCGAGGTCTATGACGCCTCGGTCAAGCGCTACATCGCGGTTCTTTCCCGCATCCTGCCGCATGTGCCGAAGGATATCATCAGCGTGCGCATGGCCTTCCTCGTCGGCGCCTATCTCTTCATGCTCAACGACCTGGGCCGCATCGGCGACCTGACGGAAGGCCACCTCACGGCCTTCGGCAAGGACGAGATGCTGGACCATCTCGTCCGCTTCCTCTCCGCCGGACTGCGCGCGCCGCTGTGATTGGGAGGGGTCTCTGTCCCTCCCTTTCTTGAGCGGCAGGGTCTGCAACGGACTGTCAGTCAGGCTCCAGTTCCTCTCCCCCCTTGAGGGGGAGATGCCCCCGGCAGGGGGCAGAGGGGGGGTGTGCAGCCTGTCCATTTATGCGAGAGTTCCTGCTGTGCTGCGCCGCTGCCACCCCCCTCTGTCAGCTGGCGCTGACATCTCCCCCTCAAGGGGGGAGAGGGGCGCTGCGGCAAGGGGTAGGCGCGTTCCTCCACTGTGCGTCCGTTGTAAACACTGCCCCGCCAGGGGGAGGGGAGCGGAGAGGCCCCGCCGGAGTGATCGTCTGCGTGCACTCCTCTCGCTTTTTCACCTCTGCTGAATGATGGTGCAGCGCGATATGGCGGCACGGTGAAAAAATGGGCTTGTTATTATTCAATTGAATAATTAACGTGGCTTCCAACGAATGGAGGGAGCCACAGGCATGAAGACCTACCGTATCGGGCAGATCGTCCCGAGCTCGAATGTGACGATGGAAACGGAAATCCCGGCGCTGCTGCGCATGCGTGAGCAGATTGCGCCGGAGCGCTTCACCTTCCACTCCTCCCGCATGCGCATGAAGCATGTGACCAAGGAAGAGCTGGCGGCGATGGATGCGGACAGCGACCGTTGCGCGCTGGAGCTTTCCGACGCCCGCGTTGACGTGATGGGTTACGCCTGCCTCGTGGCGATCATGGCCATGGGCCTTGGCTATCACTGCCAGAGCCAGACCCGCCTGCATGGGGTGACGGTCGAGAACGGCAATGCCGCGCCGGTTGTCACCTCTGCCGGGGCGCTGGTTGAGGGTCTGCGGGCCATCGGCGCGAAGAAAATCGCGCTGGTTGCGCCTTACATGAAGCCGCTGACGGAGCTGGTCGTTGCCTATATCCGCAATGAAGGCATCGAGGTGAGCGACTGGCGGGCGCTGGAAATTCCGGACAATCTGGCCGTTGCCGCCCATGACCCGATGAACCTGCCGGGCATCCTCAAGGGCATGAAGACTGATGACGTGGATGCGGTGGTTCTGTCCGCCTGCGTGCAGATGCCCTCGCTGCCGGCCGTGCCCATGGCGGAAGCCATCACTGGCAAGCCGGTGCTGACGGCGGCCATCGCCACCACATGGCAGATGCTGAAAGCGCTGGATCTCGACACCCGCGTTCCCGGCGGCGGCACACTGCTGTCCGGCGCATATTGAGGGGGCGGGTGATGGCACGCGGCTACAACGTTCACGCCAATGGCATCCGCCAGCATCTGGTGCATCACGCGGGCAACGGGCCTTCGCTGCTGCTCATTCCGGGCATCACCTCGCCGGCGGTGACCTGGGGTTTCGTGGCCGAGCGCCTGACCGGGGCCTTCGACGTGCATGTGCTGGACGTGCGCGGCCGTGGCCTGAGTGAAGCAGGCGCGCTCGACTATTCGCTCGACGCCATGGCGGAAGATGCCATTGCGGTGGCGGAAGCTGCCGGTCTCGGCAAGCCGGTGGTGCTGGGCCATTCCATGGGCGCCCGCACCGCCATCCGCGCCGCCCGCAAGGCGCCGGAGGCCTTCTCCGGCCTGGTGCTGGTGGACCCGCCGGTCTCCGGCCCGGGACGGCGGGCTTATCCTTCGGCCTGGAACTGGTATGAGGATTCCATCCTCATGGCGCAGAAGGGCTGCTCGGGCGAGGACATGCGCCGCTTCTGCCCCACCTGGACGGACGAGCAGAATGCGCTGCGGGCCGAGTGGCTGCACACCTGCCAGCTCGACGCAATCCGCACCGCCTATGACGGCTTCCACACGGACGACATCCACGCCGACCTGCCGCATCTGCGCCTTCCCATGCGCCTTGTGGTGGCAGGCGGAGCTGCGGTGATCGGCAAGGAGGATATCGCGGAGATCTGCCAGCTTTCGCCGGGCATCGAGGTGATGATCGTCGAAAAGGCCGGGCACATGATCCCCTGGGATGATCTGGAGGGCTTCCTCTCCGCCGTCATGGATTTCCGGGCGTAAGCCCCAAAAGAACAAGAGGACACAGCACATGGACCACGCCAGCTTTACCGAGATCTGCCTGCATCAGCTGAAGATGTCGGGCGTGCATGAGGGCGAGAAGCTCATCGTCCTGACGCAGGGCAGTGACCGGCTTGATTATGCCGATGCCTTCATGGCCGCAGGCCAGCGTCTTGGCGCGCTGATGTATCACATGCGCCTGCCCGCACCGCTGCCGATGAGCGGCTGGAACGTCGGCGTCACCGGCCTTGCCGCCATGCCCGACGCGGTGGAAGCGCTGAAGGCCTGTGACATGCTGATCGACTGCGTGTTCCTGCTGTTCTCGCCCGAGCAGATGGCCATTCAGGCCGCCGGCACGCGCATTCTCACCGCCGTGGAGCCGCCGGAGCTGCTGGCGCGCATGCTGCCGACGAAGGAAATCCGCGAGAAGGTGGAAATCGCCGGGGAAATGCTGGCCAAGGCGAAAGTCATGCGCATCACCTCGCCCCATGGCACGGATGTGACCTACAAGCTGAACACCTATCCCACGGTGACGGAATATGCCTGCACCGACGAGCCGGGCCGCTGGGACCACTGGCCCTCGGGCTTCGTCTTCACGGGCGGGGATGATGACGGTGTGGACGGGCAGATCGTGGTGGCGCCGGGCGACATCTTGCTGCCGCAGAACATCTATGTGCGCGAGCCGATCATCTACACCATCGAAAAGGGCTTCGTGCGCGACATTCGCGGCGGCCTCGATGCGGAGCTGGTGAAGTCCTACATGGACGCCTTCAACGATCCGCGCGGCATGGGCATGAGCCATGTGGGCTGGGGCATGAACCCCCATGCCAAGTGGCACAACATGGTGCCGGGCGCCTTCCCCGGCGGCATGGGCATGGAGCCGCGCAGCTTCTACGGCAACGTCATGTTCTCCACCGGCCCGAACAACGAGCTGGGCGGACCAAACGACACCGCCTGCCACCTCGACATCCCGATGCGCGGCTGCTCGCTGTTCCTTGATGACGAGCCGGTGGTGATCGATGGCGACATCGTCGTGAAGGACATCCAGATGGCGCGGGGCTGAAATGGGCTCCAACTCCTCTCCCCCCTTGAGGGGGAGATGCCCCCGGCAGGGGGCAGAGGGGGGTAACGGACTGTCCGCTTGTGAGAGAGGTCCTGCTTTTTTGAAATGCTGCATACCCCCCTCTGTCTGCTGACGCAGACATCTCCCCCTCAAGGGGGGAGAGGGGGGCTGCGGCGAGAGGTGAGGCCGCAGTTTTTGAGCAGCGGGAACGTCCAGCCGAAGGGGGGCAAGGACATGACACAGCAGGAAGAAACATATCAGGCTGCCGGGTTTGGCCAGCCGGTGCCGCGCGGCACGAGGCCTGCCGTTCTGGTGGTCGATTTCACCTATGGCTTTACCGACACCGCCTATCCGACGGCGGCGGACATGAGCGCGCAGATGGCCGCCACGCGGCGGCTGACGGATCTCGCCCGTGCCAAGGGCTTTCCGGTCATCTACACGACGATTGCCTATCACCCCGGCGAGATTGCCCTGCTGCCATGGTTGCGCAAGGCGGCCGGCATGGCTGCCCTTCTGGAAGGCAGCCGGCTGGTGGAGATTGACGCGGCAACGGGCATTCAGCCGCAGGACCCGGTGATCACCAAGAAGGGCGCTTCCGCCTTTCATGGCACGGCACTTGCTGGCCTTCTGACCGGGGCGGGCGTGGACACGCTGGTCGTCACCGGAGCCACCACATCGGGCTGCGTGCGCGCCTCCGTGGTGGATGCGGTGCAGAGCGGCTTCAACGTGCTGGTTCCGGCGGACTGCTGCGCCGACCGCGCGGCGGCCCCGCATGACGCCAACCTTTATGACATGGGCCAGAAATATGCCGACGTGACCGATGCGGCGGACATTGAAAGCTGGCTCACCGGCCTTGCGCCTTCCGGGCGCTGAGCCTGTCACCTGATGTGCTCCGGCGGACGGCCGGGGAACTTGCGGGCGCCGGCAAGCGTCCGTTCAAACCGCCGGAGACAAGGCGGATGAAAACAACCCACCAATCTCTAGAGGGAAGTCACCACATGTCGAAAGCTGCTCTATACCTGATAGGCGTGGTCGTCCTCGCCTGCTACGCCATACCCTATACGCTGCTCACCAATGTGGCGGAGTGGTATGGCTCGTTCCTGTTCTGGTGCGTGGCGGGTGTCGCCGTCATCGTCCTCAACATTCTGGCGACGTCCAGCTTCGAGGAGGACGAGGCATGAGTGTTTCCCTTGTCGTCTGGGGACTGGTCATCTACGTCCTCGTCTCCTTCATCGTGGCCTATATCTCCCGCACAGGCCAGTCCGCCAGCATGTCCGACTACTTCATCGGCGGGCGCTCCATGGGCGGCGTGCTGTCGGCGCTGAGCTATTCGGCTACCACCTATTCCGCCTTCATGATGATCGGCCTCGCCGGTCTCACCTTCAAGGGCGGTGTTGGCGCCCTCGGCTTCGAGATCGTCTATTTTGCCGGTGTGTCACTCGTCGCCATCTTCGGCCCGCGCTTCTGGGCGGTGGGCAAGAAATACGGCTTCGTCACGCCCTATGAAATGCTGGGCACGCGCTACGGCAGCCGCTGGGTGGCCGTGGCGGCCGGTCTCGTCAGCCTCGTGTTCCTCATTCCTTATTCGGCAGTGCAGCTGTCGGGCGTGGGCTATCTGCTGTCCGGCATGACCGGCGGCGGCATTCCCTTCCTGTGGGGCGTGGTCATTTCCACGGTGCTGGCCATCATCTTCTCCTATGTGGCCGGTATCCGCTCGGTGATGTGGACCGACAGCCTGCAGGCTCTGATGATGATCGTTGCCTCGGTGCTGGTCTGCGGTCTGGTGCTGATCGAGCTGGGCGGCTTCTCCGGCCTCTTCGGTGCCATTCAGGCCACCAAGCCGGAACTGCTGCAGGTGCCCGGGCCCGGCCTCTTCAGCTTCACCACCTTCCTGGGGCTGACCATTCCGTGGTTCTTCTTCGCCATCTCCAACCCGCAGGTGAGCCAGCGCCTCTATATGCCAGCTTCCCTGAAGGCGCTGCGCCGCATGCTGGTGATCTTCCTGTGTTTCGGCTTCGTCTACACGGTGGTGTCGGTGCTCTGGGGCTTCTCCGCCTTCGTCGCCTTCCCGGACCTTGAGAAAGGCGATCTGGCCACCTCGGCGCTTCTGTCGTCGGACTTCGTGCCGCCGGTGCTGGGGGTCATGGTCATGGTCGGCATTCTGGCCGCGGCTGTTTCCACCATCGACTCGATCCTCCTCACCCTGTCGTCGGTCTTTGCCCGCGACGTGTGGAGCAACGTGACGGGCGGCACCAGCGATGAGCGCCAGCTTTTCATCGGCAAGCTGATCATCCCGTTCATCTCTGTCGTCTCGCTGGTCTTTGCGGCGATGGAATTCTCGATGATCGCCATCCTCTCAGTCGCGGCGTCCGTCGGCCTGCTGGTCACGGTTCCGGCCATCATCGGCGCCTTCTTCTGGCGGCGCGGCACGGCGGCCGGTGCGCTGGTCTCCATCCTCGGCGGCGTTGCCTTCGTGGTGTGGATGTACCTGACGGGCAACAAGCTGTTCGGCCTCAACGCCGGCGTGCTGGCCCTGCCGGTCTCGACGGTGCTTTTCGTCGCCGTCAGCCTCGTCACCAAGCCCAACATGAAGGCCGCTGACGAATTCGTGGAGGCGTCCGTCTCCTACAAGAAGAGCAAGCTGCCGCAGGGCATGCCCGCCCCGGCTGAGTGACAGAGCGGCCTGACACTGCAACAAGGGCGGTCCCGGTTTCCGGGGCCGCCTTTGTCTTTATGCGAGCCGCAACCGCCCTGCGGAATTGGGCTTAAGCTTCCGTTAACCTAATATTTCTTGCAGAATCGGCGGGGCTGGGGCATTTCTGACGGTATTGAGGTCGCGCTCGAATGCGAAACCGTCAGGAGATCGAGATGCTCGCAGGCGAGATGGATAGCGCCAAGGACACAACCGCCAAGATCGGGGACTTCACGCAGCGCCTGTCGGACAAGCTCCAGTCCATGCGCGAGATGACCTATCCCCCCGAGGCGCGCAAGTCCTATGGCCGCACGTTTTCGACGCTGGATCTGGTGCGCCTGCTTGGCATTCCGGAAAGCACCTTGCGCGCCCTGACGCTGGACGGCAAGGGGCCGCAGCCGCTGCGGGCCGAAAACAACCGGCGCATCTACACCATCGAGCAGGTGTGGGAGCTGCGCAAGTATCTGGCCGAACAGCGGCCCGACGATGCCTTGCGCCTGCTGCCGCACCGCCGGGCCGGCGAGCATCTGCAGGTCATCGCCTGCGCCAATTTCAAGGGCGGCTCGTCCAAGACCACCACCTCCGTGCATCTGGCCCATTATCTGGCGCTGCAGGGCTACCGGGTGCTGTGCATCGACCTGGACCCGCAGGCCTCGCTGACCACCACCTTCGGCATCCAGCCGGACCGGGATCTTCGCTCCGGCGAGGACGAGGACGAGCGCACCGACACGGCCTATGACGCGCTGCGCTATGACAACAACCGGGTGCTGCTGAGGGACGTCGTCCGCAAAACCTATTTCCCCGGCATTGATCTGGTGCCGGGCAACCTGCGTCTGATGGACTTCGAATATGACACGCCGAACGCGCTGGTGAACCGCACCACGGACGAGCTCGGCCTGTTTTTCCAGCGCCTCGACGCAGCCATCCGCACGGTGGAGGATGACTATGATCTGGTCATCCTCGATACACCGCCCTCGCTCGGCTACACCACGCTTGCTTCGCTCTATGCGGCAACGGGCCTGATCATCACCGTGCATCCGGCCATGCTGGATATCTCCTCCTGCGCGCAGTTCCTGAAGATGATTGCCGATGTAACGGCGACGCTCTCGGAAGGGGGCGCGCGGTTCGAGCATGATTTCGTCAAGTTCCTGATGACGCGGGTGAACCCGAACGATGCCCCGCAGAAGATCATGGCAGGCACCATGCGCAGCCTGTTCGGCAAGGATGTGCTGGTGGCCGAAGCCGTGGAATCCACCGCCGTGGCCTCGGCCGGCGTTGCCAAGAAGTCGCTTTACGAGGTCGAGCCCGGTGAAGTCGGGCGCGAGCCGCTGAAGCGCGCATTGGAGAGCGCCGATCAGGTGAACGGCGAAATTCTGGACCTGATCAAGTCCGTATGGAGGCGGCAGGGATGAAGAAATCCATCGTCAAGATGATGGCGGAAGCGGCCAAGGCGGCTGAAGCCGAAAAGAAAGCGGAGGCGTCCGCGCCTGCCGCCCAGCCTGCATCTGCACGCCAATCTGCGCCTCAATCGTCTGCCCCGTCCGCGCCCGCAGTAGAGGGCGCGCGGATGGTGGCGCCTGTCGTCAGCTCCATGGGCCGCGCCCTGTCGCAGCTGAAGGAAGACAGCATCGTTGCGCTGGACCCGGGCAAGATCGACCCTTCCCCCTTCCGCGACCGCTTTGCCGCCGATGAGGAGGCTGCCGAGGCGCTGGAGGAGCTGAAGCTTTCGATCTCTTCCGAAGGGCAGAAGATCCCGGTTCTGGTGCGCCCGCACCCGGCGGCGGAGGGGCGCTATCAGCTGGCCTATGGCCACCGCCGCCTTGCGGCCGTGCTGGCGCTGATGCAGGAGAGCGGCCGCCCGGAAGCGGTCAAGATCCGTGCCTATGTGCGCCCGCTGTCCGACATGGACCTGATCCGCGAGCAGTCGCTGGAAAACGGCGTCCGCGAGAATCTGACCTGGATCGAGCAGGCCCTGTGGGCGCAGCAGTTGAAGGAGGCTGGCTTCAAGCAGCGCGACATGCAGCCGGTGCTGGGGGTGACGGAATCTACCGTTTCCACCCTGCTGAAGGTGGCGGCGAGCGTTCCGGAGGACATTGTTCTGGCCATCGGCCGGGCGCGCAATGTCGGCCGCCCGGCCTGGACGGCCTTTGCGAAGCTGTTCGACGACGCCAAGGCTGCCCCGCGCATCCGCGCCGTTCTGGACAGCAAGGCCTTTCTTGCGGGCGATGCGCCCGCGCGCATGAGCCTTGCGGCAAAGGCCGCGCGCGGCAAGGGCGCTGAAAAGGCGGCGGGCAAATCCGGCGAACAGGAAATCCGCTCCGGCAAGCGCCTCCTGGGCAAGCTCAAGACTGGATCATCCGGCGTGACGCTGACCATCCCGAAGCAGGAGGCCGCCTTTGGAACCTGGCTGGGCGGGCGGCTGGAGCAGCTTTACGCGGAGTTTGAAAAGGACACTGACAGCCGTCAGCACTGAATCTGTTCCGAACTTATCCCCGCCCGGCAAGGCGGTGGTAAAAAGGAGACAGAGGCATCAAATCAGGGAAAGGAGCAGCAATGACGCAACAGGCCAAATGAAAAGGGATCATCTGGCGGCAACCAGATGATCCCCGATTTCACGGTCGAATGGGACTTCGCCCACACGAAACCTTGCACACATTTCTTGTAGGCGAAAAGCGAATCACGTTCAAGACCCGCTCTTGAGCGCACAAGCACTTTTGTGCCCGTTTCCCCCGTTCCGGCCTCCATCTTGTTCACCGTCCGAGCGTCACGCTCGCGGCGGATGGAGGATTTCATGTCCACCACTTCGATCGCCACCTTTCGCAAGGTGACGCCAGGCATTCTTGCGTCCGCAGTCCTGTCGCAGCAGGACGGCCGCCCGCTCGTGACCAAGCAGGATCTGTCCCTCGTGCTCAAGCGCGTGGCGCCTGCGCTTGGCATTGATGGCACGTCCTATCACGTGCTCGACATTCTGCTGGGCCTTGTCCAGGCGGAAGATTTCAAGGCTGGCCGCAGGCCTGTGGTCGCCATCTCCAACCAGCGCCTGTCCGAATACACGAGCCGCCATCCGCGCACGGTGATCCGCTGCCTGAAGCGGCTGGTGGAAGCCGGGATCCTCGCCTACCGCGACAGCCCCACGGGCCGGCGCTACGTGCAGAAGGACAATGCTTCCGGCCACATCGAAGCCTATGGGCTCGATTTTACGCCGGCCTGCGTCAATCTGGAGAGCTTCCGCGCGGCCGCTGATGCGTTTCAGGCGCAGATCAAGGCCGATCAGGCCGCCCGCCGGGAACTGACCCGTCTTGCCCGTGCCATCGCCGATCTGAATGAAGCCTGCGAGGGGCTGGAAGGCTTCAGGGCCTGCGCCCAGACCATCCTTGAGGAACGGCACACGCTTCTGGGCTTCAGGCTGGAGCGGATGCGCGCGCTCTATCAGGATGCTCTGGAGTCAGCTGCTTCGGATCATGCAGCTTTTTCTGAAAATATGTCATCCACGGGTGACATTGCTGTCACCTCCTTATTTATTACAAACCGTCCCGACTCTTCAAAAAGTAACATCAGACGGACTCGCCCTGACGGGCGAGAGATAAATACGAAGACTGACAACGGCTGCGCCGTTGAATTGGCTCTTGAAAAAGAGCCTTGCGGCGATCCTGCCCGTGAGCAACCAAAACTGCGGCAAGCGGCAAGGCCTCAGGGGGCGGGCCGGGATAGTCATCAGGAAACTCATCAGGATACTCGGCGGGCCACGCAAAGAGACAGGCAGCAGGGCAGGGCGCAAGGGGCCTCGCAGCATGGGCTGCTCGACGATGTGTCGGCAGGTCTCGTTGAAAGCGCCTGCTCCGAGCTTCAGGCGGTGATCAGCCACAGGCTCACCTCATGGCCCGCCATTTGCGAGGCGGCAGAGGAGATCCGTGTGCTGATCGGCGTCAGCCCTTCGGCCTATGCGCAAGCGGTGGAGCAGCAGGGCCGCTATGTGGCGGCCGCCTGCCTTGCGGTGGTGGCGGAAAAGGCGCTGCGCGATCCGGAACAGATTTCCCGTCCTGGCGGCTATTTCCGTGCCATGATCGAACGCGCAGGCGAAGGCCGCCTGCATCTGGCCCGCTCGCTGTTCGGACTTGCGGCGGACAGGCGGTCGTGATGGGCGTCCTTCAGAGACCGAAGAGGCAATGTCTGGCAGATTGGAGAACGATATGTTTGCTCGTACACAAGCCGATACAGATGCCATCTCTGCTGAGCGCGAGATTAAGATCATCGACGGCATCAAGCAGAGTATCGGCGATGCAGCCGCTGGCCGCGCCGTCCCGCATGAGCAGGCCATGGCTGAGCTCTATGCGGTGATCGGCGAAGCAGAAGAAAAGTGAAGGGGCCCCGCATGTGTGCGTGTGCAGCGCTGAACTGAAACCTTCCGGACTGGCCAGCCTCGGGCGGGAATTGATCTGTGAAGGCATGAAGATACAAAAACGGCAGGCCCCGGTGAGGCCTGCCGTCTGATTGTGCCGGTTGGTTGCGCTCAGCCTCAGAACGTGGCGGAGAGCGACAGGTAGAAGGTGCGGCCGGGCTCGTTGTAGGTGTTGGCACCGGCACTGTTGCTGTTGCCTTCGCGGAACTGGCGCTTGTCGAAGATGTTGTTCACACCGGCGTTCAGGCGGAAGTGGTCATTGAGATCATAATTCATGGCCGCATTGACCAGCGTGTAAGCGCCGCGCGCTTCCGGGTTGGTCACCGCGCCGCCGGTGGTGGCGGTCAGGGTGGGGGACTCCGTCTTGCCGTAGTGGGTGGCGGAGAGGATCAGCGTCAGCTTTTCCGTCGCGGCCCAGTCCAGCGAGGTGTTGATCGTGTATTCCGGGATGAGCGACAGGGGCTGGTTGTTCCGCTTGTCCTTGGACTCGATCATGTAGGTGGCGTTGGTGCTCCAGGTCAGCCCATCCATCACCGGCACGGCGAGGTTGCCTTCAAGGCCCTGCACCACGGCTTCGGGCACATTGTACCAGCGGAAATACTGGGCCCGGCCCGAGCGTCCCTCCGGCACGATGCCGGAGGCAATGCGGTCCTTGTAGTCATTGTGGAAATAGGTGATGCCGGCATTCCAGCCGTTGTCATCATTGTAGTTGATGCCGATTTCCTTGTTGATGGCAATCTCCGGGTTCAGATCCGGATTGCCGACCACAAAGCAGCCGTTGCCAAGGCTCGGATAGTCGATGGGGCAGCCGTTCCCACGGGTGTAATACACGTAGTTCGGGTTGAGCTGATAGAGGTTCGGCGCCTTGAAGGCGCGGGCGATACCCGCCTTCAGGGAGATGTTCTGCGTCAGCATGTAGGTGGTGTTGAGGCTGGGGCTCCAGTTGCCGCCGAAGGAGCTGTGATGATCGAAGCGGATGCCGGGCGTCAGCGTCCAGTCTTCCGTGATCTCGATGTTATCCTCCAGCATCACACCGAACATCTGTGCGTTCACATTCGGGTCGCGCAAGGCGGGATTGGAGGCCGTGCCGGGAATGGTGGCGCCATTCAGCCCCTGGGTGATCGAAACCGGATCATCCATCCACTCGCCGCGGAACTCGGCGCCTGCCGTCAGCATCTGTTCAAAGCCCAGATGCAGGGGCAGGTTCCATTCGCTCTTGGCAGTGACGTTGTCGAGGGTGATCGTGCCCCAGGTGGCGTCCGGCAGGATGGCCCCTTCCACCCGCCCGGCCGGACCTTCCGACAGGCGGCGGTTGAGCGTGCGCTCCCACTGGACATAGCTGCTGGACTTGCCGAAGTCATAGTCGCCGGAGTGGGTCAGCGACACCGTCCGGCGGGTCATCGAATTGGTCTCGGTGCCGAACAGGCCATTCTTGACGCTGTCGTCGATCGTCCCGAGCTGGCTGTCACCGGCAAAGAGATTGCCCTGCCGGCTGTAGGAGCCTTCCAGATCGAAGCGGTGATCGTCACGCGGGGTGAAGGACAGAAGGCCCCGCACGTCCTTGTTGATCACCCCTTCACGCCCTGCGGCCACGCTGCCGCCGGGGATCGTTGCATCCGCATTGATGTTGGCGTCATCCGGCTCGGTGCGGGAATAGCCTGCATTGAGGCGGAAGGAGAGCCAGTCGAGGATCGGGCCGCCCACGGTCACATTGGTGCGTGCCGTGCTGCCCTCTTCGGAATGCTGCGGCAGGGCAAAATAGGTGGTGACGGAGCCGCTCATCTTTTCCGGCCGCTTGGTGATGATGTTCACCACGCCGCCTGCCGCGCCCGAGCCGTAACGCGCTGCCGCAGGACCCCGGATCACCTCGATGCGCTCGATCATCTCGGCCGGCACCCAGTTGGTGTCACCGCGCGTGTCGCGCTCGCCCGCACGGCCCATGCGCACGGAATTGCGCGACAGCACCGGCTTGCCGTCGATCAGGATCAGCGTGTTTTCCGGGCCCATGCCGCGCAGTTCGATCTGGCGCTGGTTGCCGCGCTGGCCGGAGGAGGTGGTGCCGGTCAGGTTTGCGCCGGGCATCTTGCGCAGGATTTCCGAAATGTCATTGGAGACCGGCGTACGCTCCAGATCGGTGGCGCTGAGCACGGAGACGCCCGGCGCCTGCTTCAGCTGCTCTTCGGCCGAGAGGACGATCTTGTCGAGAGAAGTCGTCTCTGCGGCCTCCTGCGCCTGCGCCAAAGACGCCTGCATCAGCACCAGACCCAGGGCGCTGGCCCGCAGCAGGTGGACCTTCAGCGCCTGCGCCGTTGTGTCCGGTGCCGTCCGCCCGAAGGCGGCCTTTTTGATCATACGCATGCTTCACCCCAATATATGAATTTTGATGTCATATTTTCTATGGGGCGGTTCGGGTCAATCCTGCAGAATTAGAAGCCTTCCAAATTGCTGAAATGGCAAATCATCAGTCCGTTGCTGCGGCTCCGGTCCGCCTGAACGGGCAGCCGCCATAGAGGACAAAAGCAAGCGGCGCACCGGATGTGTTTTTCCGGTGCGCCGCTGTTGTGGTTCAGGCCATCATGGATGGCCGGATGGGGCTCTTGCTTAAGGCTTTGTTCAGGCGGCCTTCAGCAGGTCGCCATGCGGGTCCAGCACGAATTTCGTCGCGGCACCCTGATCGAAGGTTTCATAGCCCTGGACGGCTTCATCCAGCGGAATGATCTTGGCATTCACGATGTCGGCAATCGGCAGCCGGTCATGCAGAATCGCCTGCATCAGCTGGCGGTTATATTTCAGCACCGGCGTCTGGCCCGTGTGGAAGGACTGCGCCTTCGCCCAGCCGAGTCCGAAGCGCAGGGACAGGCTGCCCTGCTTGGCAGCAGCATCCACGGCGCCGGGATCTTCCGTCACATAAAGGCCCGGAATGCCGATGGAACCGGCTGCCCGGGTGATCTCCATCATCTGGTTGAGCACGATGGCGGGCTGCTCGCCGCCCGCATGGCCTCTGGCCTCGAAGCCCACGGCATCAATGGCGCTGTCCACCTCATCGGTGCCGACCACCTGGGCAATCATGTCGCCCAGCCGGTCGCTGGCGGACAGGTCGATCGGCTCAAAGCCCATCTTGGCGGCATGGGCCAGACGGTCCTTGTTGAAGTCGCCGATCATCACCACAGCAGCGCCGAGAATGCGGGCGGAGGCGGCGGCGGCAAGGCCGACCGGGCCGGCACCGGCCACATAGACCGTTGAGCCCACACCAACGCCTGCACGCACCGCGCCATGGAAGCCGGTTGGCAGAATGTCGGACAGCATGGTCAGATCGCGGATCTTCGCCATGGCCTGGTCGCGGTCCGGGAACTTCAGCAGGTTGAAATCCGCATAAGGCACAGTGACATAGCGCGCCTGTCCGCCGATCCAGCCGCCCATGTCGACATAACCATAGGCACCGCCCGCGCGGGAGGGGTTGACGGTCAGGCAGACGCCCGTGTCCTGCGACTTGCAGCAGCGGCAGCGCCCGCAGGCGACGTTGAAGGGCACGGACACGATGTCGCCGATGTCGAGCATCTCGACGTCGATGCCTTTCTCGATGACCTGACCGGTGATTTCGTGGCCCAGCACCAGCCCCGGCATGGCCGTGGTCCGGCCGCGGACCATGTGCTGGTCGGAGCCGCAGATGTTGGTGGAAATGACCTTCAGGATGACACCGTGCTCAATCCGGCGCCCATCCGGAGCTTCCAGCTTCGGATCGTCGATGTCACGAACCTCCACCTTGCCCGGCCGCATGTAAACCACACCTCTGTTCTTGCTCATAGTCTCTCCTCCTTATGAACCGGGCCTCTGCCTGTCCCGCTGCCTGCTGTCACGCTTCAGCGCGCTGTGTGACAGTCCAATGGCCAGCCCTTGCCTTCCGGAATGGCCGGAACGTCCTGAACGGGTGCTGGACGGCATCGTGGCTGAAGGTCTCCTCCCGGAATTTCTGCAATTTACGGCTTTCAGGCACACCGCTTGCCGGGCGGCGCTGCGCTCGTGGCACGCAGGATCTCCAGTCCTGCACGGCAGACGCAGAGGTGAAGCAGATCACCCGCAAGGAGAGACTGATATCCAAAACGCGACACCAAGATGGCGTACAGCGACGGGTTGTGGAATCGCCGCCCTAAAAGCGGGCGGAAAAGGGCAGGGGGGCGAAGACGTTCTCTTGCTGGCGCACAGCCGGTGAGCAGGTTATCCGGCTCTGTCCGTCAGGCACGGCGATTGCCGAAGCTGCGCCACTCCATGTGCCGTTCAATCTGAACCATGACCCGTGCGGCAAAGCCCCACGGCGTCAGCGAACAGCTCATTGACTTTATCATTGGGGTTTCATATTTTTATTCTGTGAAACCGATTTGGAACGTGACCATGACCGGAGGCGACGTCACCACCTTCTGCGGTCCCGCAAGTCCGGTCCACGAATTTCAGGTTATTCCGGTAAAATTCAGCAGATGCGATTATGATCATGCAGGGAGCAGTGCCGAGATTTCTAGCTGAAATTGGCGAAGCCGGTGGCCTGAAGGGGACCGATATTGCCAATATCATGGACGTGTCGAAAGCCACCGTCTCACGCTGGCGTGCCGGTGATATCAAGCCGCAGCCGCGCAACGAGCTGATACTTTCTGATCTGCACTATATCGTGACCCGTCTGTCTGATTATTACTCGGCTGATGAAATCCGGACCTGGCTCTATGCCCGCCATTCCCAGTTGAATGGCGAGCGGGCGATTGACCTTATCCATCAGGACCGTGCCATCGAAGTGCTGAAGGTCATCGACCGGCTGGATAACGAGGTGTTCCTGTAAGGCATGGCTCACACGCGCAGAAGCCGGGACAGTGCACTCATCGATGCGATCGAAGCGCTTCCGCCTGTGCAGTTCGAAGGCACGGTATGGCGGGTGGTCCGCAAGGGAAGATCTCCGGTTGACTGTGCACGTTCCGGTGGCCGGTGGGACGACGGAACCTTCGATGTGCTCTATACGTCGCAGCAGCGCGACGGGGCGATCGCGGAAATGTACTTCCATCTCGGGCGCGGGCAGCCTGTCTTTCCGTCGAAGGTGGAATACGGGGTGCATGAGCTGGATGTGACGCTCGATAACGCACTTCAACTGGTGGACCTCGGCGCATTGCAGCGTCTTGGCCTTGATACGTCCCGTTACGGGCAATTGTCCTATGACCGGGCCTCTGACGAATACCCCCGCTCGCAGGATATTGCCGAAGCTGCGCATTTTCTGGAATTCGATGGCCTCATCGTTCCAAGCGCAAGGTGGGACTGCATGAACGTCATCCTGTTCTGCGATCGTGTGCCCCCCGGCGCGATGGAAATCGCCGCCGGTCACGGCCTTGTAAACTGGCCGGAATGGATCAAGGCCAACATACGGTAGCCCTTCCTCACGCCTTCACGATCCTGTCCCGGAGCTCCGTCACGGCCTTGGTGGTGTTGCGGGTGCTGGGCAGGGCTGGGACGTAAGGGGCGTGATCGTCGACGGAGGCCTTGCGCAGCTTCAGCCGCCCTTACAGTTTTGCGAGATAGTCCTTGAACCGCCGCCCGTTCTGCGGGCGGAAGCTGGTGCCCGTCTCCCTGATCCCGCTGATCCGGTCCAGCCGGAAATTCCGGAAGTCTTGCCGCATCTCGCACCACGCGGTCAGGAGCCACACGTCATCGAAGAGCGTCAGGCCAAGAGGATGAACCTGCCTTTGGCTGCTGCGCCCATCAAGGCCGCAATAGGCAAGCTCCAGGATCCGCCGCTCACGAATGGTCCTGCGCAGAATGCTGCTCCACTTCGCCGCATCGCCGTCGCCGGGCCGTTCGCGGGTTACGGCCAGAAGCGGAAGCGTCTGGAACCTTTCTCCACCTTCGTCCCCCATGGCATTTGCGACTTTACCCGAGACCCGTTTGGCAGCATCGCGCAGGTCTCCGGAGTCCCGCGCCATCACGAGACGCAGGCCGAGCATGATTGCTTCCATCTCGTCGGGGTCAAATTGCAGCGGCGGCAGGAAGTACCCCCTCTCCAGCTGATAGCCGAGACCGGATTCGCCCCTGACAGGCGCGCCCATCGCCTGAAGACTGGCCATGTCGCGGTAAATCGTGCGCAGTGAAACGCCGAGTTTCTGTGCCAGCGTCTCTGCCGGAACAGGATGGCGCGCACTTCGCAGTTGATCCAGGAGGGCGAAAAGCCGGAGAGTTTTCATGGTCTGGTTTGTACCATACCCCTGACAGAAAGTGTCAGGGGGGCATTGTTAGACAGAGGCTTCTTCAACCTGCACGGCGCAAGGAGCCAAAGCCCATGACCAGACAATGCATCGAAATCGTCACTTACAAGACCGTGGATCCGGCCGAGGCTGACCGGCAGCGTGAGGCTGCGCGCCAGCGCGTTGCAAGTTTCTCCGGCTTTGGCGGATGGCTGCCGCTCACCGGTGGCAAGGATCCGGCCGACCGGGTGGATGTCGTTCTCTGGGCGAGCCCCGAGGCGGCGGAGGCCGCTGCGCAGGCCGTGGGCACGTCGGAGGACTTTGCCGGCTTCAGGGCGGCGATCGCGGAGCTTGGCACCATGGGCCACTATGTGGCGCCTGCCAATGGGCTTGTCTTGATGCAACCGGGGACCGGCGTCGAGATCGGGCGGTTCCGGTTGCGTCAGGGCGTTACTGAAGAGACCATGCGCGCGGCTTATGACAAGATGATCGCAGACCATTTGTCCCGTCAGCCCGGCTGGCTCGGACAGCGGCTGATCCGCCTGCAGGATGGCAGCTTCATCGATGCCGCCTTCGCCACGACGCAGGCCAGGGCGCAAGACATCTGCAACGCCTGGGCCGGGAACGCCCATTGTGACGCCTTCCTGAGCCTGGTTGAGCCGGTCAGCATGGAGTTCGGGGCGGTTGCTTAACCCTTGATCGCGGGGCCATTGCGCGGGCCGTGCCTTGCAGAGCGCAAGGTGTGGCCCGCCGGACCGGTGACCGGCGGCCGCGCTGCTTCCAGGGTCCTTTCTCCTGCTTCAATGCGGCCTGTGCCAGCTCTGGAAAACGGACCTCTGAAGCCTCACGCCTTGACGATCCTGTCCCGGTGCTCCGTCACGGCTTTCGTGGCGTTGCGGGTGTCGATGACGAGCCGGCTGGCGCTGACGAGGGCCTGATAGTCGATGCAGTCGTGGTCGGTGGCGATGATCACCGCGTCGAACTGCCCAAGGGTTTCCGCGCTCAGCTCCACCGATTTCATCCCCATCAGCGGCTTGTGCTTGCGGGTGCTGGGCAGGGCAGGGACGTAAGGGTCGTGATAGTCGACGGTTGCCTTGCGCAGCTTCAGCCGCTCGATCAGCACCAGCGCCGGGCTTTCGCGCATGTCATCGACGTTCTTTTTGTAGGCCGCCCCGATGATCAGCACGCGGGAGCCGTTGAGGCCCTTGGCAAAGCGCTCATCAAGCGCTTCGGCCGTGCGGGTGATGACGTAATCCGGCATGGCGGTGTTGATCTCGCCCGCCAGTTCCACGAACTTGGTGGTGATGGCAAATTCCCGTGCCTTCCAGGTCAGGTAGAAGGGGTCGATCGGGATGCAATGGCCGCCAAGGCCGGGGCCGGGATAGAAGGGCATGTAGCCGAAGGGCTTGGTCTTGGCCGCCTCGATCACCTCCCAGATGTCGATGCCCATGCGGTCGTAGATCACCTTCAGCTCGTTGACGAGGGCGATGTTGACCGAGCGGAAAATGTTCTCGCTCAGCTTCACCGCCTCCGCCGTTGCCGCCGAACTCACCGGCACGACGGACTGGACGATGGCCTGATAGAGCGCGATCGCAATCGCCCGGCTGTCCGGATCATCGGCGCCGACAACCTTCGGAATGGTCGAGGTCTCATAGTTCGGGTTGCCGGGATCTTCCCGCTCCGGCGAAAAGGCGAGGAAGAAATCGCGGCCAGCCGTAAGCCCCGAGCGCTCCAGAATGGGCTTCAGCACCTCATGCGTGGTGCCGGGATAGGTGGTGGATTCCAGGATCACCGTCTGCCCGGCCTTGAGATGCGGCAGCAGATGCTCCGCCGTGCTGACGATGTAGGACATGTCCGGCTCCCGGTGCCGCGTCAGCGGCGTCGGCACGCAGATCAGGATGGCGTCTGCGCGGGCAAGGTCGGCAATGTCCGAGGTGGCATGAAAGCGGCCGCTCTGCGCAATCGCGGCCACGTCCTCATCGGAAAAATGCCGGATATAGGACTTGCCCGCCATCAGCGAGGTGATCTTGGGCGGATCGATGTCGAAGCCGGTGACCTCGAACCCCGCCCGCCAGAAGGCCCGCACCAGCGGCAGGCCCACATAGCCAAGGCCGATGATGGCCACGTTGAACCGCCGCTCCCCCACCGCTGCAAGCATCTCCTGGGCGAGGGGGCTCACGCAAGGCGTTGTGTCATGCTGCGGCTGATCGGGCGTGGTCATCGGTCTGTCTTTTCCTGCAAGCGCCGTCGCCATCGGTTTGCGGTCCACACGAAAACCAATGGCTGGATGTGATGACACCCTGATCCACTGCCCCGCCTGTCTTGTCAATGAACTGCGTCATCACGCCTGTGCAGGGGGGCGGTGTTGGCTGCTGGCGCAAGGAGGAGGAGGATTTGGCCTTCGTCTTGCCGAAGCGTCCCTTTGTCCTCTTGAGGCTGCTGAGTGCATATAAGCGGACCGCAGTGACGTGTCTGCATGGTGGCAGGGCCTCTCCGCTCCCCTCCCCCTGGTGGGAAGGGGTAAGGGGTGGGGGGCTCTGAGCCTGCAAGATATTGAAAAGCAGAACTTTTCCTGAAGAAGCCGGAGAGGAGAAGCTGTCTGTAATCAAGGGACACTCTGCCAGACGGAAAGGCATTTCCCCCCACCCCTACCCCCTCCCCACGAGGGGGAGGGGGGCTGAAACGCCGTGCCGGGGAGCCGCCATCGTGCTCTGCTCCTTCCCGGTTAGGCGGCGTCGAGCTCCGCCAGGAAGGCTGCGACGCCGTTGCGCAGGTCTTCGGTGTTACCGTTGAGCTGATGCGTCAGCGTCAGAACCCTGTGGGCCGCTTCGTCCGTGCGGGCGATGCTGACCTGAACGCTGCCGACGCTTTCGCCTGCGGACATCGTCCCCTGTGCGGTGGACTGGGCCGAACGGGAGATTTCGCTGGTGGCTGCGCTCTGCTCTTCCACGGCACCGGCAACGGAGGTCACCGCCTGGCGGATATCGCCCACCACCTGGCGGATCGAGCTGATGGCTTCCACGGCATTGCCGGTTGCAAGGCGCATGGCCTCGATCTGGCCGCCGATCTCGTCCGTCGCCTGCGATGTCTGGTTGGCGAGGGCCTTCACCTCGCTGGCCACCACGGCAAAGCCCCGTCCGGCCTCGCCTGCCCGGGCGGCCTCGATGGTGGCGTTGAGGGCGAGAAGGTTGGTCTGGTTGGCGATGTCGCGGATGATGTCGATGATTGACCCGATCCGGCCCGCGGTTTCCGACAGGGAGGTGACGATGCCATGGGTGGAGCCGGCATGGCGGTCTGCCTCGCTCACCACATCGCCGGAGCGCTGGATGAGGCTGCCGATTTCGCGGATCGAGGTGAAAAGCTCTTCGGCTGCGGCTGCAACCACCTGCACGCTTTCGTTGGACGAGTTGGTGGCCGCCATGGCGCTGTCGGCCTGCTGTGCGGATTGCTTGGCCTGGTCGGCCATGCCGCTGGCGGAAGAGGCGAGTTCTCCTGCCGCCGTGCCAACCTGCTTGACGAGGCCGCCCATCTTCTCCTCGAAGTCGCGGGCCAGCCGCTGCATCATCTGGCGCCGGGCGGCGTCCCGTGTCTCGCGCTCGGCTTCTTCCTGACGCATCTTCTCATCGGCAGCAATAGCTGCCTGCTCGCGGATTGCATCGACGGCGCGGGCGATGTCGCCGATCTCGTCGCGGCGGGTGGCGCCTTCGATCTCGGCCAGAACCGTGCCGCGGGCCATGCTCTGCAGCGCGCCGGTCAGCTTCTGGATGGGATTGGTGATGCTGCGGGCGACAAGCCACATGGCGGTGATGCCGGCAAAGGCGACGGCAAGGCCCACAAGAACGCCTGTCCAGGTGTCAGAGGCAACGCGGCCGGCCATGGACTGGTCGAGCGCTGCGGCCTCCGCCATCACCACTGCCTGCGGCAGCGACAGGACGATGGCCCAGTTTGCCCCGGTCCGGCCCAGAGAGATGGGCGAATAGACCTTCATCTGCTCTGTGGCGGCGTCATAATCGACCATGGCGGTGCCGCTGGTCATCTTGCCGAGATTCTCGGTCCAGACGGGGCCAAGGCTGCTGACCGAAGAGCCGATGGCATCCGGCCTTTCGCTTGAGGCCACGATCAGGCCGGCTTCCGTCACGATGGTGACACTGCCCTTGCCGTCATAGGTGGCCTTGTTGACCGTTTCGGCCAGCTTCTGCACGAAGGCGAGATCAAAGTCGGCCCCCGCGACGCCGATGAACTTGCCGCCCACGGTGATGGGCACCGACATGGTGGCCAGGAAGACCGGCTTGCCCTGCACGATATAGGGGAGCGGGGCGAGAACGCTTTCCTGCCCGGTCTTCTGCGGTCCGAGATACCAGCCGCCCTTGACCAGGCCATTGGCGTGACGGTCCGCGCTGTCATATTCGACCAGCGGCTGAACATCGATCTTGCCCGCCGCATCGCGCGTCCAGTAGGGCAGGGCCCGGCCGGTCTTGTCGGAGCCCATGGCGGCATTGCCGGTGTACTGCGCATCGGCGCCGTCGAGCGCATCCGGCTCGATGGCCGAATAGGTGCCGTTGAAGAGTTCATTGTCCTTCAGAACGGACAGGAGGATGCCGTTGAGCTGGGCGCGGCGCTTGTCCGGCGCGGTCGCATCCGGTCCTGCGGCTGCAATCACCTCGATGGATTTTGCCATGCCGCGGGCGGCCATGAAGGCGGACGTGACCTCACTGCGGATCACTTCCGCCTTGGAGCCGGCCAGCTGCAACAGGCCCTGCCGGGCGCTTTCGTTCAGAAGGCTGTCGATCCGTGTGGCGGTTTCCGCATTGCTCATCTTGCTGGAGTATAGATTTGCGCCGACAAGTACTCCCGTTGCAACCAGAAGGCAGGCTGTCGACAGAACTACAATTCTTGTCTTCAATGAATGAATCTTCATAATCGCTCCGATCAGTCTGCCTATGTTTTGGCTGACGTAGGTGAAACTTATGAAAATTCGAAATTAATGACGTATTAAACGGCGTTCATAGATGGCGATATGTCGTATTTGTACGGTATATACGTTCTGATAATAGTGAATTTGCTTAGGTAGTTTTCGGGTTGATCAGATATTTTCTTGAAGTTTTGACGTGAATAATTCGCATCAAAAGCGGCATTATTGAGTTTTGGCAACCATGAAGGGAGTAGGGCCTGAGCCGCCGAAACCGGGAGCCGCCGCCGTCTGAGTCGATCTCTCCGCTGCCGCCAAGGTCCGGTTTCACCCATGCGCCGCCCGGCATCCTTTGCCATGGCAGGCACGCAGCGTGCCTGAAGCCGGAGGAGGATTGGGCCTTCGTTTCGCCGCAGCGCCCCTCTCCCCCTCAAGGGGGAGATGTCAGCGCGAGCTGACAGAGGGGGGTGGCAGCGCCTCGGTACGGCGGGATCTCTCGTGATAAACGGACAGTCAGATACCCCCCTCTGCCCCCTGCCGGAGGCATCTCCTCCTCAAGGGGGGAGAGGAGCTGGAGCCTGACTAACAGTCCGTTGTAAACACCGTCCCACCCAAGGAGAGGGGGGCGGAGAGGCCCTGCCACAGATCAGATGCGTCTTTGCGGGCAGCGAAGGACTGCGGGCTTACACCGCCTGCCAGGTCAGCTCCTGCGGCTCGCGGAAGGCGAAGCGGATGAAGTGGCTGCCGACCACATCTTCCAGCCGGTCGAGGGCGGCGCTGTCTGCGGCTGTCACATCCATGGTCAGGACCGAGCCTTCCGCCTTCAGCGTGCACACGCCCATCGGAAAGGTGATCGTGCCCTGTCCGGCGTCGAACTCGGCCGGGATCTTGTGCTGGAAGTGCTTGCACAGCTGCTGCAGGTAGCGGCTTGCCTTTTCGGTTTCCACCACGCAGCGGCGGGTGGAAAGAGCGGCGGTTTCAGTGGTCATCAGCTTTGCTCCACGGCAAGGGCGGCTGCATCTATGGCAGCGGCAATCTTCTGGGCTGTTTCAGGATCAATTGCGCCGCCGCGCATCCGCAGGCGCAGCGCGGTCTTGAGGTTTTCCATGGCCCGCACCACGGGCGCCGGGGCACATCCGCGCCCCATGCCGCCACGGGCCCGGGTCATAAGCTCGTCTGCCTGAGCCTTGCTGGCGGCCAGAAAGGCCTCGCCTTCCGGCGTGACGCTGTGGCGCTTGCGCCCGCCCGCTTCCACGGTGATGGCGCTGTAGCCCATGTCCTCCAGCCAGCTCAGCGTCGGGTAGATGACGCCTGGGCTGGGGCTGTAGCTGCCGGCAAACCGGTCCTCGATGGCCTTGATCAGCTCATAGCCATGCCTTGGCTCTTCAGCGATCAGCGCCAGAACCAGCAGCCTCAGCTCGCCATAGTCGAACAGGCGCCGGTGTCCGCCGCCCCGGCGGTGCCCGCCGGGATGGCCTTCGTGCAGGGAGTCGTGCGTGCCGTCATGGGGGCCGCCGTGGGGGCCTTGGCCGCGATGACGGTGGGGGTGTCTGTGTCTCATGGCTTTAGATATATTCCCGATATATCGAAAGTCAAGATATATCGGGATTTGTTCCGGAAGCAGGCCTGCCTTTGAAAAATTGCCGCTGCAGACCTCTGACGATCCTGAGGCCTCTCCATCGTCATCCTCACCCTCGTGGGGCAGTGTTTGCATTCTGCGCAAGGAGGAGGATCGGACCTTCGTCTTGCCGCAGCGCCCCTCTCCCCCCTTGAGGGGGAGATGTCAGCGCAAGCTGACAGAGGGGGGTAGCAGCGCCTCAATACGGCAAGATCTCTCTCATAAACGGACAGTCAGCTACCCCCCTCTGCCCCCTGCCGGGGGCATCTCCCCCTCAAGGGGGGAGAGAAGTTGGCGCCTCACTGGCAGTCTGTTAGAAACACTGCCCCCGCTCTATGGCTTCCGCAGACTGGCGGCATCTGCACCTGCCGGGCGGAGCTGGCGCGGGCGGTTGCGCCAGAGGGCGGCGGCGTCCTCAAGGCAGGCGGAGAAATCCTCCTCTGGCGCTTGGCGCAGGGTCATCAGGGCGAGCGCTGCGGTCTTCACGATGGCCGCCTCCGCCAGCTCATCACGCGCTGCGCCCGTCCACACGGCCAGCCAGTATTCCAGCTGGGTAAAGGCGGCGGGAACCGGCATCCGGCTTGCCTGTGTCGAGGGCAGGGTGAAGCGGGCTTCCCCGCCATTGATCAGGCGGAACACCGGTGTTGGCCGGTCCGGTGTCACCTGCGCAAAGTCACGGTTGGCGCCGGTGACAGCAGCATCCAGACAGCCGGTGAGGGCGGCAGCCGTGCGGAACAGTTCCCGGTCCGATGTCTGCGCCGCACCCAGCATCACGGCGGAAGCGCCGCCCGGATTGAGCACATGCACGGCGGTGTTGACCGGGGTGCGCATTTCAAAGGCCGGATAAAGGGCGAGCAGGCCCGCCAGCTGCGGGCAATAGGCGGTGACGGGCAGATAGGCGATGCCCTCCTGCGCCAGTGCCTGCCTTGCGTCTTCCAGACTGTCCGCCACGGGAATGGCACCGGCCTCTGCCGCCTGTTGCAGCAGGATGCCCGAGGCGACGTTGCTGCCGAAGCCATGCACCAGCACCCTGTGCCCGGCCATGGCGACCAGACGGGCGGCATGGAGGAACCACGGCACGGTGCGCAGGCGGGGCGAGAGATAGGCCGGCCAGTTGAGATCGGCCATCGCCGTCTCTGCCGCTTGCGCTGTCTGCGCCGTGCTCCCGCCTGCCGCATGCTGCTGGACGGCCTGCGCAAAGCCGGCCAGTTCCACCGCCGTCATGCCCCGGAACTGCATGGTGGCCAGCAGCGCGCCGGTCTGGAACGGGTCCGCCTCGGCCCGCAGCACGATGCCGAGGGCATCGCGGGCTTCTTCCTGCGTCAGCGGGCGGGTGCGGCCCGGCCCGGCGGCAATGCTGGCGATGTATTTTGCCAGCCGCAGGCTGGGGGCCGATGCATGATCGATCAGCGCCATCCGCTCGGCGATCACCTGCGGCGAGGGCTCGCCCGCCAGCCGGTCCGCCGCGCTGGAGCCCGGCGCCAGCGGGGTTGCCTGAGGCTGGGTCTGATGCTGGGCCTGATGTGGGGAAAACGCCCGGGCAGAGTTGGAACCGGGCCCATGGTGGCTGCCCCAGGGCAGGGCAGCAGCGCTTTCCGGGGTGCGGGCCAGCAGCATTTCGGCATCATTGGCCAGCCCGCGCACCTCCAGCCGCAGGGCTTCGGCAAAGGGCGTCGGGCGCATGCCCTGACCGGTGCGCTCCAGCAGCGGATCGCCGTAGAATTCGCGCAGCTGCGCCAGCATCCGGCTCATGGCCGAGACCTGCATCCCCATGCTGGCCGCCGCTGCCGACACGCTGCCCTCCCGCAGCAGCGCATCCAGCGCGATCAGCAATTTCATCCGGCCAATATCCACCTGTGCGCTGCCTTCCGTTTGCGTGTCCGGTTTGGAATGGGTGGGTTTTTGCGTTTTTCGCAAATTGGAATTGCTCAAAATGATGTGCGTTGACCCTGTGCATCAGTCTCTACATAAGTGGATTTAGAAACTCAACTTATGTTGTTCAGGCAAGGCGCTGCCGCTGTCACAGTGGCGTGAGCGCTTCTGCTGCGAGGTTCAGGAAATGACGCATATGTTCTCCATGAAGCGCCTGGCTGCGGGCTTTGCAAGTGCTCTGGTTCTCTCCGCCGTGCTGACGGGCTCCGCTGTTGCCGAGGTCAAGGTGACCCACGCCAAGGGCGAGCTGACGCTGCCTGCGGTCCCTGCCAAGGTGTTTGTCTATGACCTTGCCGCGCTGGACACGCTGACGGCGCTTGGCGTCGAGGTGGCCGGTGTGCCGGGCGGCAACAAGCCGGGCCAGCTCGCGAAATATGCCGATGGCAAATACCAGAAGATCGGCTCCCTGTTCGAGCCGGACTTTGAAGCCGTTGCCGCCGCGCAGCCGGACCTGATCATCGTAGGCGGCCGGTCTGCCGCCAAGTATGAGGATCTGGCGAAGATCGCGCCCACCATCGACCTGTCGTTGGACTTCAACGACTTTACCGGCTCGGCCCTGAAGAACGTCCAGACGCTGGCTTCCCTTTTCGGCAAGACGGACAAGGCGGACGAGCTGACGGCAAAGTACAAGGCCTCCGTCGAAGAGCTGAAGGGCAAGACGGCAGGCGCCGGCAAGGGCCTGTTCATCCTCACCACCGGCGGCAAGATGGCCACCTATGGCAAGGGCTCCCGCTTCGGCCAGATCTTCGGCGACTTCGGGCTGGAACAGGCCGACGACAACATCAAGATCGGCATCCACGGCCAGCCGGCATCCTTCGAATATATCCTGGAGCGCAATCCGGACTGGCTGTTCGTGCTGGACCGTGATGCGGCCATCGGCCGGGAAGGCGCTGCCGCCCGCCAGCTTCTCGATAACGAAATCGTCCGCCAGACCACGGCCTGGCAGAAGGAACAGGTGGTCTACCTCAATGCGGCCAACTGGTATCTGATTGGCGGTGGCATCACCGCCATGCAGGATACGGTAGACCAGCTGAACGCTGCCTTCAGCGGCAAGTAAGTTCCGCTGTCAAGTAGCGTGTCAGGCGGCTGCGTCTCCTCCGGGGCGCAGCCGCCGCAATCCTTTCAGGACCCTGCCTTGAAATTCCTGCTGCCAGCCTCTCTCCTGACCCTCGGTCTTGCGATAGCCAGCCTGTTCACCGGTGCCAGCCCCGTCTCCTTCTGGACCGTGGTCAGCGGCGCGGGCGATGAGCGGGCCCTGATGCTGCTGGCCGAAAGCCGCATTCCGCGCACCATCGCCCTCATTCTGGCGGGCGCAGGCATGGCCGTGGCCGGAACCCTGATGCAGATGCTGGCGCGCAACCGCTTTGTCGAGCCCTCCACCGCAGGCACGGTGGAATCGGCCTCGCTGGGCATGCTTCTGGTGCTGTTCTTCGCGCCGGATCTGCCGGTCATGGCCAAGATGCTTGTCTCCGGCGCCTTTGCGCTGGCGGGCACCTTCCTCTTTATCGCCATTCTGGAGCGTATCCCCCTGCGCTCGGCCCTGATGGTGCCGCTGGTGGGGCTGATGCTGGGCGGGGTGATCAGCGCCGTCACCGCCTTCCTGGCCTACCGGTTCGACCTGCTGCAAACCCTCGGCGCCTGGACCAGCGGTGATTTTTCCGCCGTGCTGCGCGGGCGCTATGAAGTGCTGTGGCTCAGCCTTGTGCTCACCATCGCCGCCTATGTGGCCGCCGACCGCTTTACCCTGGCCGGAATGGGCGAGGATTTCGCCGTCAGCCTTGGCCTCAAGTACCGGCAGGTGCTGCTGCTGGGGCTCTTCATCGTGGCCATGGTCACCGCTGCGGTGGTGGTCACGGCGGGCGTGGTGCCTTTCGTCGGGCTGATCGTCCCCAATCTCGTGGCCATGGCCCTGGGCGACCGGCTGCGCCGCACCCTGCCGCTGATCGCCGTCACCGGCGCGCTGCTGGTGCTCCTGTGCGATCTGATCGGCCGCACGGTGAATGCGCCCTTCGAGATCCCGGCCGGTTCGGTGCTGGGTGTGGTGGGCAGCCTGTTCTTCCTGTTCCTGCTGCTGCGGAGGCGCTCCCATGCGGCTTGAGCACCTGTATCAGACCGGCGCAAGGCGGCTGACGCCTGCCGGTGTGCTGCTGCTGCTGGGCGTCCTCACGCTCGCCGCCGCCGCCGCCTTCATGACGCTTGGCGTCAAGGCCGGCTGGTCCTTCATCCTGCCCTTCCGGGGGCAGAAGCTCGCGGCGCTGGTGCTGGTGGCCTATGCGGTGTCCGTCTCCACAGTGCTGTTCCAGACGCTGACCAACAACCGCATCCTGACACCCTCGATCATGGGCTTCGATGCGCTTTATGTGCTGCTGCAAACGGTGCTGGTCTTCACGCTCGGTTCCGCCTTCGTGACGGCCATGGACCCGCGCCTGCTGTTCGTGGGGGAAGTCGCCATCATGGCCGGCTTCTCGCTGATCCTGTTCCAGCTGCTGTTCTCCGGGGCGATCAAGGGCCTGCATCTGATGATGCTGGTGGGCATCCTGCTCGGCGCCCTGTTCCGCAGCCTTGCGGGCTTCCTGCAGCGGATCATTGATCCGAACGAATTCGTCGTGCTGCAGGACCGGTTCTTTGCCAGCTTCAATTCGGTGGATGGCACGCTTCTGGGCGTCTCGGCGCTGCTTATTGCCGGAGCCAGCCTTGCTGCCTGGCGTCTGGGCCACACCTTTGATGTCATGGCGCTGGGGCGCGACAGTGCCATCATGCTGGGGGTGGACCACAAGCGCGTGACCCGGCAAGTGCTGATGATCATCACCGTGCTTGTCTCGGTCTCCACGGCGCTGGTCGGGCCGGTCACCTTCTTCGGCCTGCTGACGGCGAACCTTGCCTATCTGCTGATGCCCTCGGGCCGCCACCGGCATGTGCTGCCTGCGGCGGTGCTCATTGCCATCATCTGCCTTGTGGCGGGCCAGACGGTGCTGGAGCGGCTGCTTGATTTCAGCACGGCGCTTGCCATCGTCATCGAATTTGCCGGCGGGCTGTTCTTCATCTTCTTTCTGCTCAAGGGGGCGCGGCGGTGATCCGGATCGATCAGGTCAGCAAGAGCTATGGCAACACGCTGGTGGTGGACGGGGTGTCCCTCGACCTGCCGAAGGGCGGGCTCACCTCCATTATCGGCCCCAATGGCGCGGGCAAATCGACGCTGCTGTCCATGATCGCGCGGCTCACCACGATGGATCAGGGCAGCGTGCTGGTCGATGGGCTGGATGTGGCCAACACCTCCGGCGAGGTGCTGGCCCGGCGCCTGTCGATGCTGCGGCAGGACAACCAGATGACGGCGCGGCTCACCGTCACCGATCTCGTCTCCTTCGGGCGCTACCCCTATTCAAAGGGGCGGCTGACGGGGGAGGACAGGGCCGAGGTGGACAAGGCGCTCGCCTATCTTGGCCTCACGGACCTCCGCGACCGCTTTCTCGACGAACTCTCCGGCGGCCAGCGCCAGCGGGCCTTCGTCGCCATGGTGCTGGCGCAGGACACCGGCTACATGCTGTTTGACGAGCCGCTGAACAACCTCGACATCAGCCATTCCGTTTCCATGATGAAGCTCTTGCGGCAGGCGGCAGACGACTTCGGCAAGACGGCGGTGGTGGTCCTCCACGACATCAACTTCGCCTCCTGCTACTCCGACCATATCGTCGTCATGCAGAACGGCCGCGCCGCGCTTCAGGGCACGCCATCCGAGATCATCCGCCCCGAAGTCCTCACCTCCATCTTCGGGTGCCCCTTTGACGTGCAGGAAATCAACGGCAACCGGATTGCCGTCTATTTCCGGTGAGTGGGGAGGTCACTCACCCCTCTCATCCTCGAACAGATCCGGGCCGGTGATTTCCTGCGGGTTGCTGCTCAGGGAGGCGAGGGTGAGGGGGGTGGTCTTATCAGACGGGGAGAAGAGCCCGCCGAAGAGGGACCAGCTGCTGACCACGCGCGAGACGGGGCCCGGCTGGCCTGCGACCGGCTGCGTGATGTCTGCCAGCGCCGTGGCTGTGCTGCTGGCGAGGGTGTAGTTCATGGCATCCGCCCCGCCGAGGCTGAGACCGCTGATCAGCACCGTCTTGCCCGTGCCGGGCTCTGCACCGGCGAAGACGCCGGTTGCCGTTGCCACGCGCAGCCTGTCGCCCGTGACCATGCCGTTGAACAGGGCACCCGAGGTGTCGAGCGTTGCCATCACCGTGCCATCGGCCGTCTTGTTGAGGGCGATGATGCCGCCGATGCTGGAAATGACGGCCCTTTCCACGGTGCCCGTCACCGTGCCGGGTGTGATCGTCAGCGTGTAGTTTCCAGCCGCCAGACCCGACAGCAGATAGCTGGAGAGGCTGATTTCCTTGCCAGAGCCTGCATTCTTGTCCGCATAGATGCCCTGTGCTGAGGCGAATGACACGTCATCGCCAAGGATGATGCCACCCAGCTGCGCGCCGGTCAGATCCAGCGCCACGGCCGTGGTGCCGTCATAGGTGCGCGTGATGCCGGAAACGCCGGTGAGGGTGAGCGCCTTCGGCGTGATCGCGGCCGCCGTTGAAACGTTGAAGCTGTTCTGCAGCGCGTTGGCGAGCTCGTAATTGGCAGCGTCTGCACCGGCCAGGGCAAGGCCAGAGACCGAGATGCCCTTGTTCGTGCCCGCCGAGGGGTCGAGGAAGGAAGCGGAGCCCGTGAGGGTGAGCGCGTCCCCGCTGACGAAGCCCGTCAGCACGGCATTTGTGGCATCGAGCGTGGCGGTGTCGCCGCCGTCATAGACCTTGCTCTGTGCGGAAAGCCCGCTGACGGCGGAAATGAGGGCCTTTTCCACGTCGCCCGTAACTGTGCCGGGCGTGACGCTGACGCTGTAGTTGCCCGCTGCCGCGCCGCCGAGGGTCAGGCCCGAGATGGTGATGACCTTGCCATTGCCCGCATTCTTGTCTGCATAGGCGCCAAGGGCGGTGGCAAGGCTCACGTCATCGCCCATGATCACGCCGTCGAGGCTGGCAAAGCTCTGGCCGATCGTCACTGCCGTGGTGCCGTCATAGGTGCGGGTGAGGCCTGCAAGGCCCGTGACGGTGAGCGCTTTCTGCGAGATGTCTGCGGCGGCCGCGAGCTGGATCGTATTGCCGATGCTGGCGTCATATTCATAGTTGCCGGCATCCGCGCCACTCAGGGCAAAGACTGTCACCTCAACCGTCTTGCCGGTTCCGGCAGAGGCGTCAAGGAAGGCGGCGGTGCCGTTGAACGTGAGCTCATCCCCGCCGACCATGCCGGTGAGGACAACACCGGAGGTGTCCAGCGTTGCCGCCGTGGTGCGGTCATAGACCTTGTTGTCCACGGCAAGGCCGCCGATGGATGTGATCACCGCCCGTGTGACATCAAGCTCCACCGCCGCGTCCGTGAGCGTGTAGTTGGAGGCAAGGCCCGTGCCACTGCCAAGCGCAAGCCCGCTGGTGTCAGCGGTGAAATGCGTGTCCGCATTCTTGTTGACGAGGGTGGCCGTGCCGCTGAGGGTCAGTGTCTCGCCATTGGCGAGGTTCCCCAGAACGATATCCGAGGCCGAGAAGCTGGTGCTGCCGTTGTAGGTCCGCGAGCCGGTGAGGCTGACGGCGCGCGGCGTCACCGTGACACCGCCCGTGCCGAAGGCGAGGTAGAAGTCGGCCATCGTCAGGCCGCCGGGCAGGCCGAGGGTGACCATGTTGGGCTCCGACCAGGCGTAGGTGCCCGCATTCGTTGTGCCGCTGATGGCGCTGCCCACATCAACGGAAACGGACGCGCCGGAGGTTACGGTGCTCAGGCTGCCCTGAAAAATGCCCGTGTCGCCATAGGCGCGGGAGAGGGTGCCGGACACCTTGAGGTAATTGTCGTAGAGCGCCTGCGTGGACAGCGCCCGCAGCTCCGGCACACCGCCTGCCTTGGGCGAGCCCCAGACGCTGGCAAAGTCCCAGCCATCCTCGATATAGAGGAAGGGATCGAGAAGCTCGGTGGCCGTCTTGCCCCAGCTGGCGGGCATGGAGCCTGCGCCCGCCGTGTCCACGTTGTAAAAGACGTTGGACACATTGGCGATTGAGCCGGTGCCGATCAGGCCCTGATTTCCCGAAACGGTGCCTGTGGCATAGCTGTAGCTGATCGTGCCGCCGTTGCTGCCAACGAGCGCGCCTCCGCTTGTTCCCGAGACGTTGCCGGTGGCATAGGAGTTGATGATCACGCCGTTGCTGCCGGTTGACCCCACCAGCCCGCCCACCTGAAACCTGACGGTGGAGGCATTGCCGGTTGCATAGGACTGGCTGACGGTGCCGCTGTTGAGATAGCCGACCAGTCCGCCGAAGGCCCCCAGCACTCCCCCGCCAACAACGGCACCGCCGCTGACGTCTCCGCTCGCGAAGGAGCGGGTGAGGGTGGTCTGGGACATGTAGCCAACCAGTCCGCCCGTCGCCCCCGTGCTGCCAGCCACGGTGGCGGAGGACCATAGGCCGGAGAGCGTTGAATTTGATGCCCAGCCTACGGCACTGCCAACCCCGGAACCGCCTGTGATTGAGCCCGTCACGCCGAAATTGCTCAGGCTGGCGCCCGTCGTAACCCCGAACAGGCCGATGGCCTGTGTCGAGGGCTGGCTGACATAAAGGCCGGAAACCGTATGCCCCAGCCCTTCAAAGGTGCCGGAGAAAGAGGTGGTGAAATCGCCCAGCGGATCAAATCCCGCGCCGCTGTTCCACCCTGAAGTGGCCGAGGCGTCAATATCGCTGCCGAGCACATAGAGCCCGGCAAGGTTGCCGTTGATGCCCTGCAGGTCCGTGCCCGTGGTGCTGCCTTCTGCGCCGAGGCTGGTAATGATTGTGTAGCTGTTGACCGCGCCGTCGCTGCCCAGCTTCGTTTCAAAGCTGCCGGTGGAAGCAAGGTTGACGGGGGCGCTGACGGTGTAGGTGGCCGTGTTGCCCGCCGCCACTGCGCCCTGACCGTAATGCAGCGCCAGCCCCGCGGTGGCCGTGCCGTTGAGCGCGGCGTTGATGGCAATGTTCCGGTCGGCCCGGAGTGTGAGGACATTGGCGGACCAGTTGATCCCGGAGGACACGGTGATATCGCCTGCATCCGCTCCCACAGCGGCGGTCGAGATTTCCACATTGCCGCTGGCAAGCCCTGTCTCGATAGAGGCCGCCATGTCCGCGTCGATGTTGATGTCCGTGGGGTCGATCAGCCAGTCGCCGCCGTCCGTCTCGACCTTGAGTGTCTTGTCCAGCTTCACCTTCTTCGCCGAAGTCTCGACGAACTTGGCTTTCAGCGAGCCGCTGGCATGGGTTTCATCGCTGCCCAGCAGCAGGATGCGGCCATTGCGCGAGCCGATGGCCTTGGCCTCCACCGTGCCGGTGTTGTTGACGATGCCCTTTTTCGCCTCCGAGGCGCCCCTGGCGGTGAGAATGGCGCTGCCGCCATCGGCCTTGATCAGGCCGCTGTTTTCCGCCAGCGCCTCCATGGTGGAGGCTTTCACCTCCACCGAGATCAGGCCGTCGCCGTCAAAATCCAGCAGCACGTCCGTTCCGGCGGCAAGGGCTGTATCGCCGGTGATGGTGCCGCTGTTGCGCACGGTGGGGGCGATGAGGGCCACAACCGCGCCGGAAATTTCGCCCGCATTGGTGATGGCACCGCCGCTGCCGGTGAAATTGAAGTCATGAGCCAGAAATTTGCTGTCGGTGATGCCAAGCGTGGAAGCAACAAAGGCCCCGGTCTGCACCCGCCCGCTGGTGCCGATGGCCACGCCATTGGGGTTGATCAGGAACACCTGGCCATTGGCATTGAGATTGCCGAGGATCTGCGACGGGTCTTGCCCCGTGACGCGGTTGAGCGCCATGGACGAGGCGCCCGGCTGCACGAAATTGACCGTGGCCCCGCTGCCGATGGAGAAGCTGTTCCAGTTGGTGATCAGCTGATTGCTGGTCTGGGTCACCGTCATGGTGCTGCCCGAGGTGCCGATGCTGCCCGTGCCTGCCGCGATGGTGCCGCCGGTGGGCAGCTCCTGCGCCTGCAGCAGGGACGGGGGCAGGATCAGCCCGGCGCCAAGCGCGCAGGTGGACAGCAGCAGGGTCAGATGACGCCGGCGCGTGGAACGGGAGCCAGCCGGAGAGACGCTGTTACGGGAAAACTGCCGGGAAAGCTGCCGGAAAAGCTGCATGACACCAGTCCTCATACCGGGGCTTCGGGAGGATCATGCCTCCCGCCCAGAAACTTCTTTTGCCGCGCTGGCGTGAGAAGGGTTCAACCGCCTCAGAAGCGGATGGCCCCCGTCAGCCAGAATTGATTGTTCAGGGACTTTCCGTCCGTGTTGCTGCCGTCTGCCGGACTGCGGCCTGGGTTGTCCCCGATGGCATGGGCCCAGGTGGCGGAAACATTCAGGTTCTCGCGTGTCCAGCGGGCATAAAGCCCCGCACCACCAACGCCATAGCTGTTGCAGGCGCAGGCATTGGCGAGCGGAATGCCGCGCTCGAAGCGGTTCACCACCACCTGTCCGGCATCGGCAAAGGCGGCCAGTTGCACGTTGCCATATCTGGCATTCACCGGCAGGTCGTAGCGCAGCTCCACGCTGCCCAGCACGCCCATGTCGCCGCGCCCTTCGCCCACCGGATAGGCGCGCACCGCATAGGGCCCGCCGAGCGAAAATTCCTCGGACGAGTCCAGATTTCCACCGGCAAGCTGGCCATAGCCGCGGGCAAAGAACGAGAAGGCCCCTTGCAGCTTCTGCACCCGCGCCAGGCTCGCATTGACCTTGTTGAAGGCCCCGGCGGTGCGCAGCCCCGCCCGGTCTGCCGCCTCTGCCGAAGGCTCGCCGGAGAGATCCAGCGTGCCGGTGGTCCAGCTCAGCGACAGGGCCGTCAGGCCGCCGCCGAAAAACCCGTCGCGCGCTTCACCCGAGACACCAAAGGTGCCCGAGACGGACTGCTTGTCCGAAAGCCGCCCGGCGCGGCTGTCATCCACCAGCGACTTCCAGTTGACCCCGGCCGAGGTGGAGACGGAAAGCCTGCGGGTGGTGACGAGCGCATAATCCAGCGTTGCCCCGGCGAAATCCGCCTTGCCCTTCAGTCCCAGCAGGCGGCCGGTGTCATCCACGTTGCGATAGGTCAGGTGGCCATAGCTGGCGCTGAGCGTGAAGGGGGACGCCCAGAGCGGCACACTGGCTGAAAGCGACCCGAAGCGCTGGCCTTCCGAGCCCGACAGCGTGACGCGGCTGAGGTCGCCGTAACCGGTCGCATCCGTGAGCAGCGCCGTGCCGGTGCCCTGTATCCGCCCCGTGGACCAGGAGCCGAAATTGTCGGCGGACAGGCTGCCCGAGAGCAGCGGGTCCTGTGTGGTATCGATCACAAGCCGTGTGGTGCCGGGGGCCGAGCCGGGCATCAGCCGCGCTCTTGCGGTGACGCCGGGATGCGCATTCATCCGCAGCAGGGCGCTTTCCAGCTGCGCCTGCGTCAGATCATCCCCCGCCGTTTCCTGCTCCAGAATGGCGCGCAGCCGCGCTTCGGACGCCCGCATGCCCTCTGCCCGCTCGAAGCTTGCCTCCTCCAGCCGGCCTTGCAGGATCTCGATGGTGATCACCCCTTCGGTGATGTCCTGCGGCGGCAGGATGGCGCGGGCGAGAAGATGGCCTTGCACCTGCAATGCCGCCGTCGTCTGGCTGGCCAGCGCCTGAATGCCGCCGATGCCAAGCCGCTTGCCTTTCCCGGCCGCAATGATGGAAGCCTGACTGGCGGGCGGCAGAAGGTCCGCGCGGCCGGTAAAGCGCAGGCCGGTGACAAGGATGGTCTGGCCTTCGTCCGAAGCGGTGACTGGCCGCCCTTGCGGGGTCTGCGCCGCCGCGTCCGCATCCATGCCCGGCAGGGTGCGCTGCATATCCAGCCGCCTCTGCTGCTCGCGCAACAGACTGCCCGCATCCTGCGCCACCGCAGGCATGCCCGCGCCGCCCATTGCAGCCACCAGCGCCGCCGCCGCCAGAGGCCGCGGCACACCCCGCCGCCCGGCGCGCCGTTCCGTCAGTGTTCCCCAAATCGTCACAAGCAGAAGATCCCCGTCCCGGACCGGGCAGCCAGACCATGTCTGACGCCTGTTCACCGAACATGCCTGAAACACTCATGGCTTGCATGTCCAAATTTTGCATGTATCAGCAAAATTGCCGTGTTTGTGGGGATGATAATGCCGGGCACCGCGCGTGAACTGGCTCTTTCAGCACAAAAAAAGTTCCATAAGATAGATTACGCGATAAATCTGTGTAGCAGCCAGACAAACTTGGGCCCAGTTAGAGATGCGACACTTCCCGTCCGTCTGACTCTGGTCAATGTCAACGTTGGAAGGAAGGCATTGACGTACTTGAGATCGAACGTCGCCTCCATTTAGGTGGTGGGTAATTCCCAATGAACCAAATTAGGTGAAAGGAGGTGGGTAATAATGAGTAACATTTGACAAAATGCATAACATATTTCATTATGTTTCTAGATTTAAGTCAAAGGAATCGTCATGAACATCACTGCTGCCCAATGCCGCGCCGCCCGTAGCCTGCTGAATTGGACACAAGATCAGCTTGCGGCGAATGCGGAGGTGTCCCGAGCCACGATTGCGGATTTTGAATCCAGTGCAAGGCAGCCGCTAACTAATAACCTGCGCTCCATCAGAGATTGCATGTTTGCTGCGGGTGTTGAGTTCATCCCTGAGGATGGTGAGAAGGGCGTTGGTGTTCGATTTCGCGAGCGAAAGCTTGAATATATTACCAATGTTCGGATTGATCGCTTCAACCGCGTCGCAACAATGCGCATGCGTTATTTGGGCGAAGACTTCCTATGTGTAATAGAACTTAACGCTATAGACGATCACTATCGTACGAGTTTTAATACTGACGATGAGTTTGCGAAGGCGATCAGCGGCATTTTGCACATCATCCTGACGACAGCGGAGCGTTATGCGCCATCGCATATTTCGGATGGTACGTTGCGCATTACCTACACGATGTTGGATGATGAATGACTACAAGGACCACACCCAGCTATGTGCTGAGTGAACGGGATTGGCTGGCCCCTTGACCTTGTTTGCAAGGCGAACCAGTCAGCCGGGTCTCGCGAGATTTCCCTCGTCATGCAGCTTTCACAGGGTTGTTCTTACTGGGCGCCAGACAATCTTGAGGGGAGACCGGCACGCAATGTGAAGGGATGCCCAAGCGGACGGAACGCCGTGAAACCGTCAGGCGGCTGTGGTAGAGGACCGGAGCTGGGACTCTTGCCGGAGCGCGATTGATGAGACGTCTGCCTGATCCGATCGAAACCTACATTGATGCCTATAACCGCAAGGACGTCGAGGGCATGCTGATGTGCCTCGCCGGGAACGTGGTCTTTCAGAACATCTCCGGCGGTGAGGTGACGGCTGAGGCAAGGGACAAGCAGAGCTTTGCGCAGATGGCGAGGTTCGGCGCTTCCGCATTCGAGACCCGGCACCAGAAGGTCGTGAACGCGATCACCGTGGCGGGCACCACACTGGCGGAGATCGACTACACGGCGGTTGTGGCAACCGACCTGCCGAACGGGTGGAAGGCCGGCCAGAAGCTCGCGTTCTCAGGCGCATCCGCCTTCCGCGTCGAAGACGGAAAGATCATCAGCATCGTCGATGAAAGTTGAGGTCTGGTGCCGCCGCTGCTGCGGCTCTTTCCAGCTTTGCGCTTACGAGGCCCCTCGTCACGCAGCCGTCACACGGCTACGGTTACTGGGCACCTGACACTCTTGAGGAGAGACCGGCGGGCGATGAGCAGCGGAGAGGGAACGCAAGAGGCTGCAAGGCCGGAGGGGACGGCTGGAGAGGTGTTCAGGGTTTTCCTGAAGCTGGGGCTCACGTCCTTCGGCGGGCCCATTGCCCATCTTGGCTATTTCCGCGATGAGCTGGTGACGCGGCGCGGCTGGCTGACGGACCGGGCCTATGCGGATCTTGTGGCGCTGTGCCAGTTTCTGCCGGGGCCTGCCTCCAGTCAGGCGGGCTTTGCGCTGGGGATGATGCGGGCCGGGTGGCTGGGGGCTTTTGCTGCCTTCACCGCCTTCACCCTGCCCTCGGCGCTGGTGCTCTTCCTCTTTGCCATGACGGCGGCGCGCATGTCCGGTCCCTTGGGCACCGGCGCGCTGCACGGGCTGAAGATCGTTGCCGTGGCCATTGTGGCGCAGGCGGTCTGGGGCATGGCGAAAAACCTCTGCCCGGACAAGGAGCGCGCGGCCATTGCCGTTGGCGCTGTCGCCATGCTCGCCCTTTTGCCCGGCGCTTTGGGGATGGTGGCAGCAATCCTGCTCGGGGCCAGTGCCGGTCTGGTGCTGGGCCGGGGGCAAGGGGCAGCCGCCGCCCCGCCTGCCCCCCTGCCCGTCACACGGGGCGTGGCCCTTGCCGCGCTGGCCGTCTTTGCCTCGCTGCTGGTGCTGCTGCCGCTGCTGGCCGGGCAAGGCCAGAGCCTTGCGGTGATGGACAGTTTCTACCGCGCCGGGGCGCTGGTCTTCGGCGGCGGCCATGTGGTGCTGCCGCTGCTGGAGGCCGAAGTGGTGCAGCCCGGCTGGGTGACGCCGGACGCTTTCCTCGCCGGTTATGGCGCGGTGCAGGCGATGCCGGGGCCGCTTTTCACCTTTGCGGCCTATCTCGGCGCGGTGCTGGGGCCTGCGCCCAATGGCCTTGCCGGGGCGGCGCTGGCGCTTGTCTTCGTGTTTCTGCCCGGCTTCCTGCTGCTGGTGGGCGCCCTGCCCTTCTGGGACCGGTTCCGCACCCTCGCCCCGGCGCAATCGCTGATGCAGGGGGCCAATGCCGCCGTGGTGGGCATTCTGGGCGCCGCGCTCTATACGCCCGTCTTCACCAGCGCCATCGGCGGCCTGCCGGATTTCACCCTTGCGCTGGCCTGTTTCGTGCTGCTCGTGGCCTTCAAGGCCCCGCCCTTCGCCGCCGTTGTGCTGGCAGCGGCGGGCGGCGCGGTGCTGGCGGTTCTGGCCTGAGAGATAAGGACAAGCCGATGCATGCTGATGATCTTCCCGTCACGGATGCCCTCATCCATGCGCTGCTGGCCCGGCAGGCACCGCAATGGGCGCAGCTGCCGCTCTCACGGGTTGCCTCCACGGGAACCGACAATGCGCTGTACCGGATCGGGGAGGATCTGGTGCTGCGTATCCCCCGGCGCCGGTCCGCAGTGGAACTGGTGACGAAGGAGCTTGACTGGCTGCCGCATCTCGCCCCCCTGCCCCTCACCATTCCCCGGCTGCGCCATCGCGGGCATGCCGGGCCTGAGATGGGCTGCGAATTCGGCATATTTGACTGGATGGAGGGCGAGGTTGCCACGCCGCAGAACATTGCCAGCGTGACGGACGCAGCGGTGTCGCTGGCCGGGTTCCTGAAGGCGCTGCACCGCAAGCCCGTTGAGGGCGCGCCGCTGGCCGGGCCGGTGAACAAGCTGCGGGGCATCCCGCTTGCGGATATGTCCGCGCAGACCTTTCCGGCAATCGAAATGGTGCGGGACGAGGTTGATGCCACGGCAGCGGTGGCGCTGTGGGACAGCGCGCTGGCGGTGCCTTTCGAGGGACCGGCTGTGTGGCTGCATGGGGACCTGAAGGCGGACAATTTGCTGACCATCGGCGGACAGCTCTCCGGCGTGATCGACTGGGGCCTTTCGGCTGTGGGCGACCCGGCTGCCGATTATGCCACCGCCTGGTCCTGGGTGGACCCTGCCGCGCGCGATGCCTTCCGCCAGACGCTGGAGCTGGACGAGGGCGCCTGGCTGCGCGGCAAGGCCTGGGCGCTTTACGGCGCCGTCATTGCCCTCAGCTATTACCGGGGCGGCCGGAACGAGCCGCTTTGCCGCCAATGCCGCCTCACCCTGTCCCGTCTCGGGCTGCTGCTCTGATCCAGCGTTGCACATCATGCCCTGAAAAGGCTCCGGCGCCGCGGGCCTACACCCAGCCCAGCAGCCGCCACCACAGGTAATCGAGCGGCAGGAGCAGCAGCAGGGTGATGGCGGTCAGCGGCAGGAGCAGGCGGGTCACATGTGACAGCCGCTCGCCCGACATCTGCATGGCGATGATCAGCGGCGCCACCTGATAGGGCATCAGCACGGTGGAGAAGCCTGGCACCTGTGTCATCAGCACCGCATCGAGGCTGAAGCCGCTGGCCGCTGCAAGGTCCTGCGCCATGGGCGTCAGCACCGCCGGGGCGCTGGGAACCGTGGCAATGAGACTGGTGCCGAAGCTCATCAGCGTCAGCGACAGGAAGTTGACGAGGCCCTGCCCCGGATTGTCTGCGGGCGACAGAGGCAGGACCGCCCGCAGCCCCTCGCCGATCAGCGTGCCCAGACCAGACTGGTTGACCAGCGTGCCCACCGCCAGCGCACCGGCAACGAACAGCACCGTGCCAAAGTCGGAGGAGGCCTTGAAGGCCGGTCCTGAAACGACGCCTATTGCGGGCAGCAGCAGGACGATGGCCGTGACGAGGCCGATCCAGGCCGGGTTGACGCCATGCAGGCTGTCAGTTGCCCAGAAGCCCAGTGTGATCATCAGGATGACCGAGGTTTTCAGCCGCGCGGTGGCCGCGCCTTCGGCTTCAGGCTTCTGCGGGGCGGCATCGGGCATCTGGCCGGAGGCCCGGCTGATCCTTGCGGGGAAGAGCTTCAGCACCAGAAACACGATCAGCGCCGACTTGACGATGCCCAGCACCGGATAGTGCAGCAGCAGATAATCGACATAGCTGAAATGCGTGCCGTAGATGGTTTCGGCGGCGCCGGACAGGACCATGTTGGGAATGTTGGACGGCAGGATGGCAAAGCTCGGCATGTTGCAGCCGATGGCCAGCACCACCGCGATGCCGGCGCGGCCATTGGAGCCCGGTTCAAAGCCGCAGCGGGCGGCCAGGGCCATGCCTGCGGGTATCAGCGCCACGGCGCGTCCGACGGAGGACGGCATCAGGAAACCGAGGAACATGGCGATCAGCATCAACCCGCCGATGAGGCGCAGATAGCTGCCGGTCAGCATCGGCGCGAGGGCAGCGGCCAGCTTGTCGCCCAGCCCCGACAGGCTGATGGCGCTGCCGATGACGAAGCCGGAGACGATCAGCCAGATGGCGGCCGAGGAAAAGCCGGAAAACACCAGCGGTGCAGGGGCGAGTTTCAGGATTAGTGCGGCAGCGAAGAAGATCAGCGCCGCCAGATAGTTGGGCACGAGGCTGGTGGCCCAGAGCCCGAGGGTGACAAGGATGATGGCCAGCGTCTGCCCCTGAACCGGGCTCAGGGGCGCAGGCGGAAACAGGGCAATGAGCAGCGAAATGGCGATGAGGCCAAAGGCGAGCGCCTTGCGCACGGGAATTGGGTTGGTCACGGATGTATATCCTGATCTGGTGCGGGGCCGCCAAACTAGCCTTCCCCGGTGCAATGCGTTAGACTATCATCATGCCAATTGATGTCGCTGACACGCCAAATGCCGCCCCCTCCCCCACCGCCTTCGTGATCGACCCGGAGCGGCCGGTGCTGGCCCGCAGCGAGAGGCTGGCGCCCGGCTGGGCCGTTGCGCCGCACAGCCACCCCCGCAGCCAGCTTCTGTGGGGCATGCGCGGCGTTCTCAGGGTGTTCAGCGCGGACGGGGTGTGGATCGTGCCGCCCTCGCATGCGGTCTGGGTTCCCGGCGGCGTGCCGCATCACACGCTCTCGGAAACGGAAGTGGAAATCCGCAATCTCTATGTGGACCCCAGCGCCCTTGAGGGCCGCCCGGCCCTCTCCGGCTCCGCCTGCAGCGTGCGGCTGATGACGGGGCTGATGCGCGAGATCATCCTGCGGCTGTGCAGCATGGGCGGGCCGGAGGGACCGGAAGGACATGAAGGAAAGGACAGCGCGCACCAGCGGCTTTGCGCGCTTGCGCTGGATGAGATCACGGCCCTTGCCGAAGCCCCGCTGCATCTGCCCGGCGGCCACGATCCGCGCCTGCTGCGGGTGACGCGGCATCTGGTGGCCAATCCGGGGGATGGCCGGTCTCTGGCAGAGCTTGGCACTATGGCAGGGGCCAGCATCCGTACGCTGGAGCGCCTGTTCCATGGGGAAACCGGGCTCACCTTCCGGCAATGGCGCAGCCGCTTGCGGCTGCTGTCCGCGCTGGAGCTGCTCAACCGCGGCCACAGCAGCACGGAAATTGCCCACCGGCTGGGCTATGGCAGCGCCAGCGCCTTCTCCGCCGCCTTCCGCAGCTACTTCGGCACCCCGCCCCAGAGCTTTCTGGCAAGGGGCATGCCTGCGGCGGACCAGCCGGACGGGGAGTGATCAGAAGACGCGGATTTCGTCATCCGTGCTGCTGGCATAGGTGGATGAGGTGGCGGTTTTCTTGCGGGGAACGAGCGTGACCTTCAGGTCGTCCGGCAGGGAGGCGGTGATGATGTCGCCCACCCGGCCGATGCTGAGCAGGGACAGGCCCGCCTGCGGGTCCAGCTCATAGGAGAGGCTGACTTCCTGTCCGGTGGATGGCTCGCCCCGGGCCAGCGCGCCGGTGAGATAGAGATGCTGAAGGCCGAGGCGCATCAGCCGCTCCTTCTGGGCGCGCAGGAGATGGAGGATCTCCGCCGCAGAAGGCTCGCGCCGGTCCAGCCCTTCCGTGTAGCGGGTGAGCAGCTCGTTCAGAAGCTCCTGCACCTTGAGCCCCCGCTGTGCCGCAACGGCCTTGAATCTGTTTCTCAGGCTGACCGGCACGCGCGCGGAAAGAAAGGCGGTCTTTTCAGATCCGTCTGTCATATATGGCAATCCGTGAGCTCAGGATGCGGACGCACCCCGTTTAGAGAAGGCTTGTGCGTTGAGGAAACTGGAGAAAACCAGTTTGTGCACAAACGCACAATAGGCCCCTCCCCTGCCCGCTGTCGAGAGGGGAGGCGGCACGCAGTGGTGGATTTGCGCAAGCGCTTGAGCCGCTCGCCCTCTTTCCTTTTGAGCTGCCGGATTCACACATCAGATCTGGAAACTGCCCGCAATGAGGCGTTTGCTTTTCGCAAGGACGCCTGCCGCCCCCTCCCCTCAAGGGGGAGGGGAAACGAGAGGCCTCACCCAGAGAGGCAAGGCTTTGAAACGGCTTGCCTTTCCGGCGTCAAAGCAAAACCCGCCTGCCCGCAGGCTCAGCGTACCAGTGCCACCGGGTGGCCGGAGGCTGAAGCGGCGGGCAGGACGTCCATGTCGACGTTGTAGATGCGCCGCAGCGCCTCGCTGGTCATGATGTCTGCCGGGCTGCCCTCAAGGATCTTCCGCCCCGAATGCAGCGCCACGATGTGGTCGCAGAAGCGGGCGGCCATGTTGATGTCATGCAGCACGGTGATCGCCGTCAGCCCCTTGTCGCGCACCAGATCGCGGATCAGGCCCAGCACGTCCAGCTGGTGGCCGATATCGAGCGCGGAAATCGGCTCGTCCAGCAGCAGGCAGTCTGCATCCTGCGCCACCATCATGGCGATCCATGCGCGCTGGCGTTCGCCGCCCGACAGCGTGTCCACCAGCCGGTCCGCGAAAGGCTCCATGCCGGTGCGGGCCAGCGCCTCTTCCACCTTGGCCTTGTCGGCGGCGCCAAAGCGGCCAAGAGCGCCATGCCAGGGATAGCGGCCAAGGGCCACCAGCTCGCGCACCAGCATGCCGGGGGCCACCGGCGTGTGCTGCGGCAGATAGGCGAGCTTGCGGGCAAAGGCGCGGGCGTTCCAGCCGCTCAAGACCCCGCCCTGGAAGCGGATGGTGCCGCTGGCGGCCTCCTGCTGGCGGCCAAGCAGCTTCAGCAGCGTGGATTTGCCCGAGCCGTTATGCCCGATGAGCGCGATGGATTTGCCCGCCGGCAGCTCCAGATCCAGCGGCTGCAACAGCACCTTGTCCCTGAGGCGGAAGCTGACATTTTCCAGAGAGAAGGCCGGGGCCAGCGAAAAGCCGGGGGACGGCGCTGCGTCAGCCTTGAGGGCGCTGGCGGACATGGACATGAAACCCGGATTCCGTTACTGGTCAAACTGGAGTACTGTTTTCATGTTTCGCGGATCAGGCCGGAAAGGTCAAGCGTCCTTCCCGCCCCGCTGTCCTGCCTCCCCTGCCCTTCGCCGGGGCGGTGTTTACCTCGGAAGGCCAGCCAGGCCCCAACTTCTCTCCCCCCTTGAGGGGGAGATGCCCCCGGCAGGGGGCAGAGGGGGGTATCTGGCTGTCCGTTATCAAGAGAGTTCCCGCCGTGCTGAAGCGCTTCCACCCCCCTCTGTCAGCTTGCGCTGACATCTCCCCCTCAAGGGGGGAGAGGAGCGCTGCGGCAAAAGGAGAGAACTTTTCTCCTCCCTCCTCCCCTGTCCTGCCCGTAAAGCCCTGAAGTTCCATGACGAAATCCGATCTGATCCGGCGCTTTGCCGCCTATTACAAGCCGCACAAGGGCCTTTTCGCGCTGGATTTCGGCAGCGCCGTTGCGTCCGGCATGCTGGAGCTGGCCTTTCCGCTGGCGGTGACGCTGTTCATCGACCGGCTGCTGCCGACGGGCCAGCTCGGCCTCATCGCGCTGGCGGTTCTGGGGCTGATGGCGATCTACTTCTGCAATGCGGGGCTTCAGGCCGTCGTGACCTATTGGGGCCACATGCTGGGCATCGCCATCGAAACGGAGATGCGCCGCAAGGCCTTCGACCACTTGCAGAAACTCTCCTTCGGCTATTTCGACAATCAGAAGACCGGCCATCTCGTCGCCCGGCTCACCAAGGATCTGGAGGAAATCGGTGAGGTGGCTCACCATGGCCCGGAAGATCTGTTCATCGCCCTGATGACGCTGACCGGCGCCTTTGTCCTGATGCTGCATGTTCATCTGGAACTGGCGCTGATCACCGGTATTGTCGTGCCAGTCACCGCCTGGGTGACGACGCATTTCGGCAGCCGCATGACTTCCACCTGGCACGCGCTCTATGGCCGGGTGGCGGATTTCAACGCCCGGATCGAGGAAAATGTCGGCGGCATCCGTGTGGTGCAGGCTTTTGCCAACGAGGACCATGAGCGGGAGCTCTTCGCAACGAGCAACACCAATTACCGCGACACCAAGCTTGCCGCCTACAAGGTGATGGCTGCATCGATGTCCCTGTCCTACCTGTCCATGCGCTTCGTGCAGGTGGTGGTGATGCTGGCGGGCTCCTGGTTCGTGGTGCGCGGCGAGCTGAGTGCGGGCGGCTTTGTCGGATTCCTGCTTCTGGTCAACGTGTTCTTCCGCCCGGTGGAGAAGATCAACTCCGTCATCGAGACCTATCCGAAAGGCATCGCCGGCTTCCAGCGCTATCTTTCCTTCCTTGCCGTCAAGCCGGATATTGCCGACCGTCCGGCAGCCCGTGCCGTGGGGCGGCTCAACGGCGATATCGCCTACAAGGATGTGCAGTTCGGCTACAAGGCGGATGCGCCGCTCCTCAATGGCATCTCCTTCTCCATCAATGCGGGCGAGACGGTGGCCTTCGTCGGCTCTTCGGGCGCGGGCAAGACGACCATCTGCTCCCTGCTGCCGCGCTTTTATGATGTGACCGGCGGTGCCATTTCCATCGACGGCACCGATATCCGCGATCTGACGCTGAAGTCGCTGCGCTCCAACATCGGCATCGTGCAGCAGGACGTGTTCCTTTTTGCCGGAACCATCCGCGAGAACATCGCCTATGGCCGCCTTGATGCGAGCGAGGCGGACATCCGCGAGGCGGTGCGCCGGGCCAGGCTGGATGAACTGGTGGAAGGCCTGCCGGCCGGGCTCGACACGGTGATCGGCGAACGCGGCGTGAAACTGTCCGGCGGGCAGAAGCAGCGGCTGGCCATCGCCCGGATCTTCCTCAAGAACCCGCCCATCCTCATCCTCGACGAGGCAACCTCCGCCCTGGACACGGAGACGGAAAAGGCCATCCAGCAGTCGCTGGCCGAGCTTTCCACCGGCCGCACCACACTGATCATCGCCCACCGTCTGGCCACCATCGCAGGCGCTGACCGTGTCTTCGTGGTGGAACAGGGCCGCATTATCGAGGAGGGCAGCGAAGCTGAACTGCTGGCCCGCGAAGGCAGCCGCTACGCCCGGCTGCGGCTGGCGCAATAGGGGAAAAGCGGAGACAGGGCATTGCCTTCCCATCTCCCTGTCATCCCGCCAGAGCTATCGATAAACAATAATAAAAATGAGTCTAAACTGGCTCGTGTGAGCAAGGTTGCCGTTCAATAGATGCAAACTTTGGACAGGCGTTGAATATTCAGAGATTTTCAGCGGTTAAATTTATGATAATGATGAGGTCCTGCCACCAAAACCTGCAGTCCGGACTTCAACATGAAATTTCAGTTTTCCGAAAGAAATGCCGTCTGGCTTTCTGTTGCAATGGTTTCATGCCTCAGCTCAACTTCAGCGGGTGCTGCCTGTGTTGATGGCGGAGGCAATGTCTACAGCTGTTCCGGCAGCCTCACCTCTGGCGTAACAATTCTGGATATGGACCCCGGCCTGCAGATTGCCACGATGCCGGGCTTTTCGGTGAACACTGCAACGGGCGATGCCCTGTCTATTTCCGGCTGGGGGGCGGTCAGCTACACGGATGCAAACAGCTCCAACCTGACCACCACAGGCGGCAGAGGCCTTGTGGCAACCGCAAATGCCTTGTCCGGTGATGGCACTTCCTCGCTTTTCATCAGCACGGCCGGAAACATTCTGTCCTCGGGCACGGGTGTGCTGGCCTCCAATCTGGGGGCTGGCTCCCTGACCGTGCAGCTTGGCAACGTCACGACAACAAGCACCGGCAGCAACAGCTTCGGCGTCCAGATCAGCGGCAGCGCGGCAGCAACGGGCATGACGCTGACAGCCGGCACGATCGACGCTGCCTATGGTGGCATCTCCGCAGGTTCTTACGCCGGCTTTGGAACGGTTTCGATCACGACGACGGGTGACGTGATCGGGCGCAGTCAAACCGCCATCGATGCCAATATAACGCGCGCGGGATCGTCGCTGAACCTTGATATCGGCGGGAATGTCTCCAGCGCCACGCACACCGGCATCCGCGCCTTCCTGTCCGGCTCTTCCAACAGCGGCAACGGGACCATGACCATCAACGTGGCAGGAACCGTCTCCGGCCAGGCGACAGGCATTTATGCCGATGCCCGTGGCGGCTCCACCCTCACGCTTTCCGCAGCCGGGGCTTCCGGGGGCACATCGGACGGCATCCGCGCCTTCGGCGGATCGGGGACGGCCAGCATCACTGTCACGGGCCTGGTGCAGGGCGCAGCCGACAATGCCGGTGTCAATTACATGCACAGCGGGTCAGGCACCTCCACGCTGTCTCTCGCGTCCGTGCAGGGCGGCAATTATGGCGCCTATCTCTTCGGCTCAGGCACCGGCGCAACGGTTCTGTCAGCTTCCGGCAGCATCACGGCTGCTTCGGCAAACAGCACGGCGGTGGGGACCAGCATGACCGGCAATGCTGGTGCGCTCGACATCAGCGTCACCAGCCTCTCCGCCACCCTCTATGGCGCCTATCTCGGCAATGACGGGCGCGGGGCCACCAGTTTCACCGCAACCGGACCGGTCACCGTTTCAGGGGCGAACTCGACAGGCGTTCTGGTCAATCAGGGGGCAAATGCCGGGGCGGTCGACCTCAATCTCGCCTCCGTGTCGAGTGCTCTCTACGGCGTCTATATCGATAACAGCGGCGCCGGAGCCGTCCGGCTCAATGCGGCCGGTCCGATTGTTGCCACTGCCGCAGGGTCCACCGGGATCCGGGTTGTTCAGCGGACTGCCTCCACCGGCACGGACATCAATCTTGGCCAGGTCAGTGCCCAGGGCTACGGCGTCTATATCACCAACAACGGTCAGGGCACGACCAGGCTCACCAGTTCTGGAACAATTTCAGCCACTGGATCAACCTCTTACGGTATTCTCCATTACGGAACCGCCAATGCTGTCCTTGATGTGAACACCGTCGAGGCGAAAACAATCGGCATCTATCTCGGGTCCACCGGAGAGGCAGAGCTGACCGTCCGCGGTACTGTCTCCGGCGCATCGGCGGCCATCAGCGCCAATGGTACGAGCCTGCTGGACGTTCGCGTGCTGGAAGGGGCCGTGGTCGGTGCCCTGCCCGGCTCGCCCGAAGGCTTTGCTGTCTCGCCGGCCACCGGCGCCTTGCGCCTTGCGAACTCCGGCACGCTTCTGGGCAGCGTGTCCGGCGGCAGCGGCGATGATGTGGTTACCAATGCCGGTGTCTGGCGTTTGCGTGACTGGGACAATGCCGGAACGGCAGTGAATGCCGTTGCGCTCGGCGCGGGCAATGACACGCTGACCAACCTGGCTGGCGGACAGATCATCGCTGCGCTGGACGCCTCGCGCGGCGAGCGCACGGGCTTTACCGGGATCGGGACTTTCGTGAACCATGGGCTGCTTTCCATGGCCGATGGCGGAACGGGAGATGTGGTATCCGTCTCGGGCGGCACGCTGACCCTCGCCTCGGGCTCTGTGCTGGCGCTGGATATCAACGCGGCCGGTGAGGCCGACCGGGTGGAAGTGACTGGCAAGGCCATAATCGAGACGGGGGCGAAAGTTTCGGCGTCCAGCCTCGACGGCGTGAAACTCGACCATGATTATCTCGTGCTGAGCGCAACAGAGGGCGTCAGCGGCCGGTTTACCGAGGCCTTCTCCGCTTTTCTGCAGCTTGAAACAAGAAGCGATGCGCAAAACGCCTATATCCGGCTGAACAAGACGGCAGATCTGGCTGCTGCGGCGGCCACTGGCAACCAGCAGGCTGTGGCTGCCGCCATTCCGGCGTCTGGCGAGCTGCGCAACAGCCTGCTCGTGCTGCGCACCAATGAGGAAGCGCGCCAGGCGCTCGAGGTGCTGTCCGGAGACGTCTATGCCTCCGGACAGGTGGCGGTGCAGGGGGCGACGGGCCAGATCATCGGCATTCTGGAGCGGCGCATGCGCGGCATCATCTCCGCGAGCCCGGTTGCGCCTGCCGTCCAGCCTCTGGGCTATGCTGAGGAGCCGCGCAGCACGGCCGCGCAAGTGTTCGACCCGGTGCTGGGCGCTGGTGCTGGCGCAGGTGCAGAGGCGGCGGTTGACACCGGCCTCAGCGTCTGGAGCAGTGCCTATGGTCAGGCCGGTGAGCTGGACGGTGGCAATGGCGCTGCGGACCTGTCGTCCCGTGCCGGGGGCTTCGTTGCGGGCGCGGATGCGCTGGCGGGCAGCTGGCGGCTCGGCATGGTGGCGGGCTATGGCCGGTCCGTTTTCAAGACGCCGGGCGGCCAGTCGCGCGGCACCAGCAACAACTATTCCCTGGGTGCTTATGGCGCCAATGCCTGGGGGCCGGTGCGGCTGCGCACGGGCGTGATGCACACCTGGCACCAGCTGGAGACACGCCGCTCCGTCGCCTTCGGCACATTCTCCGACCAGCTGGCAGCCTCCTATGACGCCCGCACATTCGAGGCCTTCGGCGAAATAGGCTATGCCTTCGCGCTGCCAACAGCCACCAGCCTGGAGCCTTTCGCCGGGGTGTCCTACACCCGCGCGCACACGGATGCCTATCAGGAAACAGGTGGCGCTGCCCGTCTGTCGGGCAATGCCACGGACCGCAATACGGTGTTCTCGGCACTGGGCTTGCGTGCCTCGCACCCCTTCGTCACCAGCATCGGCACCTTGCGGATCAACGCCGGGGCCAGCTGGAAACACGCCTATGGCAGCCTCTCCGGAACAACGGAGCATGCGCTGGCGGGCGGATCGGTCTTCTCCGTTTCCGGCTCTTCCACCGCGCGGGATGCAGCTGTTGTAGAGGCAGGGGCAAGCCTTGATCTGGGCCGCCGCGCCAGCCTTGGCCTCACCTACACGGGCGAGTTCGCCAAGGGCTCGTCAGAGAACGGAGTGAAGGCCGATTTCCGCCTGAGGTTCTGAAGCGACCTGCAATTCCTTGAAACAAAAACGCCGGCGGACCTGATATCCGCCGGCGTTTCTCATTGAAATGGCTTGAGAAAGTGAGGCGCTGCTGCCGTGTGGCCCTGTTGTGCAGCTCCCTGCCCGCCCAGCTTCGCAATTGCGAAGTTTTGGGGGAGAGAGTGCCTCTCCCCCTGCCCTTCCCGCTTCAGGTGCGGATCTGAAACTCCGTCATCATGCCGGTCACCAGATGCGGCATGTGGTGGCAGTGGAGCATCCAGCGCGCCGCCTCGCCGGCATCCAGCGCCACCGTCACCATCGCCATGGGCGGCACGTAGACCGTGTCGCGCAGTGCGCCGGAGAGCCGCTGGCCGTTGACCGCCACCACCTGGAACACGTGGCCGTGCAGATGCATCGGGTGACCCATCATCGACATGTTGTGGAAGGTAATTTCCACCCTCTCCCCGCTGACGGCTTCCAGTGGCTGATGCTCACCCCAGACGGCGCCGTTGATGGTCCAGACATAGGGCTGCATCGTGCCGCCCAGCATCACCATCATCTGCCGGTCCGCCGGGCGCTGCGGCAGGGGGTGAGCAGCGCGCAGACGGCTCTCCTGTGAAAGATCCGTATCGAAGGCGGGGGCAGGAGTGTCCGTCATATCCGGCAGCTTGCTGACGCTGGCGCCTGCCGTGGCAAGGATCAGCCCCGTCTGCTCCCGCGCGCCTTCCCGCCGGGCGAGGATGGGCCAGTTTCCTGCTGTGGCGGGCAGGTCCAGCTCGATGTCGAGGCGCTGGCCCATGGCAATGCCGAAGCGGCTGCCCGCAAGCGGCTGCACCGGATCGCCGTCCACGGCGGTGAGCTGTCCGGCCAGTGCGCCGGTTTCGATCCAGAACACGGTTGCGGCAGAGGCGTTGATGATGCGCAGCCGCACCCGTCCGCCCTTCTCCACCTGCACCACCTGCGGGTCGTCCAGCGTCCGGTCATTGGCGAGATAGGCGTCCCAGTCATGGTCGTTGAGGTCCATGCCCGCCATCTGCGCGCCGGACATGTCCATTCCGCCCTGCCCGTTTGCCGCCGCGTGCCCGGCGTGGGCGCTGTGGCCCGCCGCGGCCGCACCATGGCCGCCGTGCCCGTGCCCATGCCCGTTTGCACCACCATGTCCGCCGCCATGTCCCGCACCGATGGCGGCCATCACTTCTTCCGGGCTCTTGAAGGAAAAGTCATGCAGCAGCATGACCACGTCCTGCCGGTCCTCCTGCATTTCTGCCGCGCTGCGCACGATCAGCGGGGCGGCCAGAAGCTGCATCTCCTGAAAGGGGATGTGGCTGTGCATCCAGAAGGTGCCCGTGCGCGGGGCAAAGTCATAGGCGCGGTTCTCGCCCGGCTGCAGCGCGGGAAGCGGCATGTCCGGCACGCCGTCCTGCTCGTTGGGCGGGATCTGGCCGTGCCAGTGGATCAGGGTTGGCTCGTCCAGCCCGTTGGTCAGGTTCACCTGAAACCGCTGGCCGGCGTCCAGCGTCAGGCCGGGGCCGGACGGCCCCTCCAGCCCGAGCACCGTGGCGGCACGGCCCTTCACCTCCAGCGTGCGCTTGACCGCTCGCAAGGAGAGGGAGCTTGTGCCGGTTTGTGTGGCCGCAAGGATCGGGCTGGCAGGCAGCATTGCACAGGCCGCAAGGGCGGCTCCGCCCTGCAACAGGGCACGTCTTGTCGTGATCATGAGTATCTCTCCGCAGGATGCGTGGCATCCTGGCCGGTGGAAAAAAAGCGGGAACCGATGCGGTGCGGCGCCTTTCAGGGCTTGCGCATCCGCATCAAGGGTTCAGGTTTCAGGCGGAGAAGGCGCGGGGCGGTTGCAGCGGCGGCGCGGCGCTGGTGGGGGAGGGGAGATGCACGGATGCGCCCTCATGCGTTTGCACGGGCGCAGAGGGCAGGGCCGCAGGCTGGGCCAGAAGGGCGAAGGAGGCGAGCAGAAGGCAAACGCTGGCGCAGGCGGCAAGGCTGGCCGGATCATCAGCTGCGGCATCTGCCGCGCCGTGATGCGGGCCCGTATGCCCTGCCTGCGCATGGTCCATGGCCGCCATGGCCATCTGGTGATGCTGGCCCATCTTCTGGCCCAGCTGCTGGCCAGCCTGCGGCATGCCATGAGCCAGTGCCACCAGTGGCGACAGCACCAGTGCGGCAGTAAGAAGCAGGTTCATCAGCAAGCGGGACATGGCAGTACGATAGGGCAGGGGCAGGGGCAAAGTCCAGCACGCAGGTCTTCACGATGCCGTGGACCGTGCCGTGCCATCCGGAGCCCTGCAGGGAAAAAACTCAAGGGCCCGGCGGGCCTGGCGCTCCAGACTTCTGACAAACCTTCGGCCTCTCCATCGTCATCCTCGGCCTTGTGCCGAGGATCTATATAAATCAAAGGCTTGCAGATGGCCGGGACAAGCCCGACCATGACGAAAGAGGAGAACTCTTGCTTTGTCATCGGACTCAAGGCGCCCGGCGGGCCGGACGCCTTCTGGTGCAGAAAGTTATGGTTAATCAACCGTTAATCAGCGGATTTCGGTCACCGGACGCGGCGTTGCGGGTGTTTCTGCCGGAAGGACCGGCACAGTCACCTCGGGCTGCTTGCCGGTGAGGCTGCCGAGGAAGGCGACGAGCTGCGCCGTTTCTTCCGGCTTCAGCGCTTCGCCGAGCTGGCTTTCGGCCATGATCTCGACCGCCACCGGCAGATCCCAGACCTTGCCCGAATGGAAGTAGGGCGCGGTCAGGGCAATGTTGCGCAGCGGCGAGGCGCGGAAGACATATTCATCGCCCGCCGTTTCGGTCACGGCAAAGCGGCCCTTGTCTCCGGCGGGCAGGATTTCCGAACCCGGCTTCTCGATCAGGCCGAAGGGATAGTAGCCGTTTCCGCCCACATTGACGCCCGAATGGCAGGCCGAGCAGCCCTTGTCGATGAAGAGCTGCAGCCCGGCTTTGGCTTCCTGCGTCAGGGCGTTGTCATCGCCGTTCAGCCAGGCATCAAAGGGGGCAGGGGTGATCAGCGTCGCTTCAAAGGCCTCGATGGCCTTGGCCATATTGTCGAAGCTGACAGCATCGCCATCGCCGGGGAAGGCGGCCTTGAACTGGCTGACATAGGCGGGCATGGAGTTCAGCGTCGCCACCACCTGATCGGGGGTGTTGGCCATTTCAACCCCGGCCTGGATCGGCCCCTTGGCCTGTGCGGCCAGATCTTCGGCGCGGCCATCCCAGAACTGGGCCTCGTTGAGCACCGCATTCAGCACGGTGGGGGAGTTGCGCGGGCCCTTCTGCCAGCCGTGGCCGACCGAGGTTTCCATGTTGTCATCGCCGCCCGTCGCCAGATTGTGGCAGGAGTAGCAGGAGAAGACCCCCGAGGCCGACAGGCGCGGATCAAAGAACAGCGCCTTGCCGAGTTCGATCTTCTCCGGCGTGACGATATTGTCTTTCAGCGCCGGAATGGTGGAGGGCAGGGGCTTGAAGATTTCCAGCGCCGTCTGCCGCAAGTCATCGGCATAAGCTGCGCCGGACAGCAGCGCCATGGCGAGCATGGCGGCGGGTAAACTACGCGTCATCATTATTCTCCGCAGTTTGGAACCCCTCCAGAAACAGGCTACGTTGACGCCACGCAGTCCTGTTTGACCTCAGTCAATTCTGGAGCGATTCCAAACAGCTTTTCCTCACCGTGCGCCTTCGCCCCGGATCAGCGACTGGGCGGTGTAGACGAGAATGGCCGCACCGACGGCGCCGAGCACGGCGACGCCGAGCAGGACGATGAGGTCCACCGGCCCGCCCATGTCGCGCAGGTGCGAATGGGTGACGCTGAGCACGAACCAGACCGCCGCCACCGCGCCAAAGGGCATGGAAACCTGTGCCCAGAGGAACTTGCGCATGGAAAGCGCCCGGTCGCGGATCAGCACGTAGAGATAGGCAGCGGTGACGAGACCGGCCACGATGACCATCGCCCAGAACAGGCCGCCCCCGAAGATTTCCTCAAAGACGGCGATGAGGGTTTCAAACGTCAGGTCCTTCATGATGTCTCCTCCCTCAGGCCTTGCCGCGCAGCATGGCGTTGTAGGTTGCCTTCAGCGCCACTTCCTTCATCAGCCAGCTGATCCACAGTTCCTCCAGCGGCGCGATGATGCCGGGGAAGGAGGGGACGAGGTTGTTCTGATAGTCGAACTCCACCAGCATGGCCCGGCCAACGCGGGTGATCAGCGGGCAGGAGGTGTAGCCTTCATAGATGGCGGTGCCTTCCTTGCCGGCAATGGCGGCGACCAGATGGTCCTCCACCACGGGCGTCTGCCACTTCACGGAAGCCGCCGTCTTGCCCTTCGGCACACCGGCCACGTCGCCAAGGGCGAAGATCTCCGGAAAACGCAGGTGGCGCAGGGTTTTCTGGTCGCATTCCACCCAGCCCTGATCCGTCCACTTGTCCGCCCAGGACAGGCCGGAGGAGCGGATGAACTGCGGCGCCCGCTGCGGCGGGATCACATGCAGGTAGTCATAGGGCAGCTCCTGCTGCGAGGTCACATCCAGGCCCGTCGCCGGATCTTTCGCGGTGACGTTGAAGGTGGCCAGCTTGCGGGCAGGGTCCACCGCCTTCAGCACATGGCTGTAATGGGTCTTGAAGCCGCGTTCACCGAACAGCATGCGCACCTTTTCCGAGACGATGGGCACGGAGAAGAGGGCGTTGTTCTGGGCCGCATAGTGGATTTCATACTTGCCGCGGCCTGCGCCCCGGCTGGCGATGTCGTCAATCAGGAACGTGTGCTTCAGCGGCGCACCGGCGCATTTCATTTCCGTCGCCGGACGGGTGAACAGGCCGATGCCGCCCTTCTCGGTGAAGGCGGAGGCGGCCGCCCATGTGCGCGCCGCATAGTCCGGCCCGGCATAGAGCGCGCCGATGCCGTCCTTGCCGACGAGATCCAGCGAAAAGCCTTCGATGGCATCGTGATCCAGCGTCAGGCCGGGGGCGAGGACGAGGAAGTCATAGGCAACAGTCTGCCCGCCGGTGGTGGAGACCACCTTCGACAGCGGATCAACGGCAGCGGCCGTGTCCGTGATCAGGGTGATGCCCTTCGGCAGCCAGTCGCTGGTGCGCGAAACCGTGTAGGAAGCTGGCTTCAGCCCGGCGGCGACGAGCGACAGGCCCGGCTGGTAGATATGCTCGGCGCGGGCGTCGATGAGGGTGATGCTGGCGCCGTTCAGCCGCTCCACCAGCCGGTTGGCGAGGGCAGTGCCCCCAGCACCTGCACCGATGATGACGATGCGGGCCTTGGTGCTGACCGGCTGCGCCTTGCCGGGCGCGGCCAGAACGGCTGTGGCACCAGCGGCGCCCGCCAGTCCCATGAAGCCACGGCGGCTCAGTGCGAAGTAATTGTTTTCTTTCATGTTCCCCCCTTTTTACCAAGGCGTCTGAGAGGCAGGCGCATCACGCCTTGAAACTGCTCGTACGCCGCACGGGCTTGTTCAGCTCCGGGCCTCTACCCGGTCTGAAACCTCACTCAGGCACGCAGATGCTGCCGCTTCTGATTGCCCCTGCCGTCCTCCAGACAAGGCCAATGACAACGATGGTGAGAAGGGCCAGAAGCCCGGCACCAATGAACTTGTGAGCCAGCGAAGCAGCCGCGCCCGCATAGCCGAAGCTGGCAATGGCAAGAGCCGCCAGCGGAAAGGAAAGCGCCCACCAGGACAGCGCAAAGGGCATGTTGCGCAGCTTGCCGGCCTGTGTGGCGACAACGAGTGCGAAGACATAGGCGGCGCTCAGCAGGAAGTGGCCGAAATGGCCTGGCTCACCCGTCAGCCGCAGCCAGGCGGTGAAGGCAACGGCGGGCGGCGCAACGAGGATCATCAGCGTCGGCACCATCTTGCCGGGCAGGGGATCGTGGAACATCAGCCGGTTCATCACCAGCGTCAGCAGCACGATCCAGAAGATCAGCCCGCCCGAAAAGAACAGCCAGGACAGTTCCATGTAGCCAAGCCGGGCGCCAGCCAGCGGCACCACCACATTGCCCACCGCAGGGATGAACCATGCGGGCGTCAGCGTCTGGTGCTGGAAGGGGCGGTGGCCGATCCAGGCGGAGACAACGGAGAGCGCCAGCACACCCTGCAGGACCGTGGCAGGCAGCCAGACGGCCGTGGCGATGGCCGGGGCCGGTTCTGCCAGGGCGGCAGCCAGCAGCAGCAGCGAGATGGGAATGGCCGGAAAGAAGGCAATGCGCACCGGGTGGTGCCATTCGGCGGCAACTTCGCTGCCGTGGCGCAGCCACTTTGCGCCATAGAACAGGCTGACAACTGCAAGCCCGGCAATGGACAGGGCCAGAATTACGCCGGAGACCTGATGCGGCCAGCCAAAGGCAGCCTCAGCGGCGCGCCAGGCCAGCGTCAGGCCCATCATGCCCATGCCGGTGGCGAAAAAGGTGATTGGAAAATGCTCCAGCCGTGAATGCTTCACGCTGGCAACGGCAGTCTCGTCCATATCCGGCCCCTCGCAGCACCGGGCCAATCCCTCCGGATGCCCTGATGCAAGGGGCAATAGTTTCAATAAATCGAAACTTTAGCAAGTCCGTCAAAATGCGAAGCTTTGCCGCAGGAGCACGTCCTCGGAAGCCGTGCGGCAGCACCAGGCTTTGTTTCGCAAGGTGCAATGGGTCAGCATTCCACAGCCTCGGTCTCAAGTATCGGTCTGGTCTATGCAACGCGATGTTTCCGAGAAAAGCGAAGGCATGCGGGGCGCAGGGTGCGGAGCGGGGGCTTTTCTCCGGCCAGCCAGCTTTCACCGGGAGTAAGGCTCCATATGCTACACGTGTTTGTGGGAAATACTTTTTCTTTGTGCGTTTAAGGCCGGGTTTGATAGGTTTTAATTTGTATTTTGTATGACTAAAGGAAATTATACTTGATGCATATTTACTAATTTGTGGATTTCTTTTGTGGGTAACTGAATTATCAATACTTGCGATGACGCATATCCGCTTTGTTTTAGCTTCAGGACGATCCGGATGTATTGACTCACAGGTTCCCTCTCTCTATGCAAAATCACGAATGGTTGTAACTTTCTGGACCGGTATCCGGCCTCCCTTTCCGTGAGGCTGCCGGTCTGTCGAATGATGTTGCTTGGGGTGCATGGATGGGCAAGCAGTGCAAGGCCAATGGACGCGGGCGTGATCTGGCAAGGTTGCCCCTTTCGCGCAATGCGGCCTTGCGGGGGCGTTGCCTTCTGACGGCGGCGCTGGCTATGGCCCTGACGCTCCAGTCGCCTCTTGCCTTTGCCGGCGGTGGGGCCGGTGGTGCTGGCGGAGATTTTTCGCCAAGTGTTGGCGGACAGGGTGGCGCAGGCGGTGCTGCGGGTGGCGCAGCAGGTCAAGCGGGAACCTCTGGTCAGGGAGCAGGCTCTGGTTCCGGTGGCAGGGGCGGCGATGGCGGTGCGGCCGGCGGATCCGTGTCTGATACAGGCGGTGGTTTTAACGTAACCACTGGCACCGCCGGTCAAGCTGGCCTTGGTGGTCTTGCAGGTAATTCTGCGACGTCTGCGGGCGGTGGCGGCGGCGGCGGCGGCGAAGGCGGCACAGGGCTGGTACTCGACACTTCAGGTTCCTACACCATTGGGGGTGAGAGCGTCACTACCGGTGGTGCGGGTGGCGCGGGCGGTGCCGGTGGCAATGCTGACTTCGGCGTCGCCGGCAGCGGTGGCACTGGCGGCGATGGCGGCACGGGTATCTTTGTCAACCAGCCCAACACCACGCTGACCATAGAAAACGAGTCGAGAGTTCTGGGCGGGAACGGCGGTGCAGGCGGTGCGGGCGGCACAAGTGACGATAACGGTGTCAACGGTGCCCAAGGTGCCGGCGGCGCCGGCGTCGTGGCCTCGATGGCGACGATCAACAATTCCGGCGAGATCATTGGCGGCAACGGCTTGACCGGTGGTTCCGGCATCAAGGGCTCCAACCTCACCGTCACCAGCGACTGGATCATCCGTGGAGGTTTGGCTGCCGATAACGTGACGAGGGGGCTGGCCCTTGAGTTCACCGGTGGCAGCAACACGCTCACCCTTGTCTCGGGCGCGGTGCTTGAGGGCGGTGTTTCCGTAACGGGTGACCTGACCATCGATCAGACGGACGATTTTGTTCTAAGCAACAGGATCTCCGGCACCGGCAATGTGGTGAAGGCCGGAACTGGCACGCTGACGTTCAGCGGCGAGAACTTTTATACGGGCACCACGACCGTCAGTGCCGGAACGCTGGTGATTTCCGGCGGTCTTGCCATTTATGACAATGGCCAGGTGATCGTGAATGGCGGGGCGACGCTTCGGGTCAACAGCGCCGAGAATATCGGGTCGCTCGCGGGAAGCGGCAGCGTTGTCCTCAATGGTTCCCTGGCGGCTAACAACGACGATTCCACGGCATTCTCCGGCAACCTGTCCGGAGCCGGGACGCTGCTCAAGCGTGGTACTGGTACGCTTACATTATCCGGTACCAACACCAACAATGGCGGCATCGTGGTTGACGGTGGCAGCGTCATCCTCTCGGGCGGCAGCGCGGTTGCAGACACGGCTGGGCTGACGCTGAATGGCGGCACGGTTGAATTGCAGAGCAGCGAAACGGTTGGTTCCCTTTCGGGGACGAGTGACATCAATCTCAATGCCAACATTCTGGAGGTCGCTGGATCTGACACTACCTCCTACTCCGGCATCATTTCGGGCAGCGGCGCGCTGGTCAAAAGCGGCACGGGCACTCTGACCCTGTCTGGCAACAATGCCTACACTGGAAGCACGCTGGTCTCCGGCGGCACCCTGTCCATCGCCTCGGACAGCAACCTTGGCGGCGGCGCGCTGACGCTGAACGGCGGCACACTGGCGGTGACCGGCACGACGACGATTGACAATGCCGTAACCCTCGGGGCCAGCTCCGGCACCATCAACATCGCCACCGGCAATGCGGTAACACTGAGCGGCGTGATCTCCGGCAGCGGGAATCTGACCAAGACCGGTGCAGGCACGCTTGTCCTGTCCGGCACCAACACCCACACCGGGCAGACGTATGTTGCGGCAGGCACCCTGTCGATCTCGTCGAACAGCAACCTGGGCTCCAGCACCCTGAGGTTCAGCGGAGGCACGCTGGCCGTGACCGCAGATGCGGCCATTGCCCGGAGCGCGAACTTCCAGGCCGGCTCCTCCAGCACGATTGATACGGGCACAAATGCGGTCACCTGGAACGGGAACTTCTCCAGCAGCGGTAATCTGACCAAGACAGGCCTGGGCACCCTGACCTTGTCCGGGATCAACATTACATATGCCGGCACCATCACGGTCTCTGCAGGCACCCTGTCGGTGTTATCGGACTACAATCTTGGTAGCGGCACGCTGGCGCTTGATGGCGGTACGCTGGCCGTCACTGGCGGCACGATGATCGAAAATGCGCTCACCCTCGGAAGCGGTGCCGGCACCATCGACATTGCCAATGGCCATGAGGTGATTCTGGACGGCGTCATCTCCGGCAGCGGTGGCCTGACCTCGACAGGCAGCGGTAAGCTGATCCTGTCCGGCACCAATACCTACAGTGGCACAACGACGGTTTCCGGCGGCATCCTCAGCATCTCCTCCGGCAGCAATCTTGGCACCGGCGCGCTCACCCTGAGTGGATCCGACCTGGCGGTGACGGGTACAACAACGCTGACCAACAGCGTCTCTGTTGCATCGGGAGCGGCAAGCTTCCTTGATACGGGAGGCAATTCGGTGACACTGAGCGGGGTGGTCTCCGGCAGCGGTGATCTGCGTAAGCGCGGCAGCGGCACGCTCGTTCTGTCCGGCGCCAACACCCTTACCGGCACTCTCACGGTTGCGACCGGCACCCTGTCCATCGCCTCGGACAGCAACCTTGGTTCCGGCACGCTGCGCCTTGACGGCGCACGGCTTGATGTCACCAGCGATACGGTCATCGATAATACTATCGAGATTGAAGATGACGGCCCCAATACAATCAACACGGGCACGGGCATCCTTGTCCAGATAAGCAGCCAGGTCTCGTCCGGTGGCGGCCTCGTCAAGACCGGTGCAGGCACGCTCATCATGTCCGGCACCAACACCTACACTGGCAGCACCACCGTCTCCGGCGGCACGCTTCAGGTTGAGGGCTCGCTCGGCTACACGGCCGTGAGCGTCGCATCCGGTGGCACGCTTGGCGGCAGCGGCAGCATCGCCGGTGCCGTGACCGTGCAGGATGGCGGCAGCCTCAACCCCGGCAGCAGCCCCGGCACGCTGACGGTTGATAGCCTTGTGCTGAACAACGCGAGCCTGCTGACCTATGAGCTGGACACGCCGGGAACCGTAGGGGGCGGCGTCAATGATCTGGTGTCCGTCACCAATGGCCTGACGCTCGACGGCATTCTCAGCATTGCCGCGGGCAGCAACTTCGGCACGGGCACCTACCGGCTGTTCGACTACGGCACGCTGACGGACAACGGCCTTGTGTTCGGTGATGTTCCGGCCGGTTACGAGCTGACGGTTTCCACCGGCACGGCGGGGCAGGTGAACCTTGCTGTGAGCTACACCGGCCTGCAGTTCTGGAACGGCGGCCAGACCACGGCCAACGGCAGCGTCAACGGCGGCAACGGCTTCTGGGACAGCAGCTCCACCAACTGGACCAGCCAGGCTGGCAATGTCGCCACCAGCTGGGCTGATCTGACGGCGGTCTTCGCAGGAAGCTCCGGCGGCCTTGTTGCAGTGGACGGCAACCAGACGGCTGCTGGCCTGCAATTCGCCACCGATGGCTACACGCTGAGCGGCACCGGTTCTCTCGTGGCCGGTTCCGGTGGCATGGAGCTGCGCATTGACAATGGCCTCACGGCCACCATTGCAACCAGCGTCACCGGCTCTGGCGCTGTCAGCAAGACCGGCGCAGGCACCATCGTCCTGTCCGGAAACAACACCTACACCGGCGGCACGTTCCTGAATGCAGGCACGCTGTCCGTTTCGCTGGATCTGAACCTCGGTGACGTGAGTGGCGGCGTGACCTTCAACGGCGGCACATTGGCCTCAACCGGCAGCTTCTCGACGGCCCGGTCCATGGTCTTCAACAGTGCGGGCCGGTTTGATGTGGCAACCGGAACAGAGCTGCGGCTCGCCGGTGCGCTTTCGGGTGCTGGCGGTCTGGTCAAGTCGGGAGACGGCACGCTGCGTCTTACCAGCACCGGCAGCTATTCCGGCGGCACCACGATTTCCGCAGGCACGCTGGTGGTGGGCAATGGCAGCACCTCCGGCACACTCGGCGCGGGCGATGTCGTCAACAATGGCGCGCTGGTCTTCAACCGCTCGGATGTGGTGACCTTCGCAGGCAACATGACCGGCACGGGCACGCTGGAACAGGCGGGCAGCGGCACGCTTGTCGTGACCGGCAAGGTGGATGTCACGGGCGCAACCACCATCTCTTCGGGCACGCTGCAGATCGGCGATGGCGGCACCAGCGGTGAAGTCACCGGCGCCATCATCAACAACGGCACGCTGGTCTTCAACCGGTCGGACAATTACACGGTGCCGGGCTCCGTCTCCGGTACGGGCCGCATCGACTTCACGGGCAGCGGCCGGGTGCAGTTTGCAGGCACCTACTCCGGCTCCACCACTGTGACTGATGCGAAGCTGGTGCTGTCCGGCACTGGCCTGACGGGAACGCAGGTGTCCGTCGGTGGTTCGGGCACCACGTCCGGCATTCTTGCGGGCAACGGCACCATCGGCGGGCTGACGGTTCTGTCCGGCGGCACCGTGGCACCGGGCAACTCGATCGGCACCATCACTGTCGCCGGGGCGGTTTCCTTCGGGGCCGGGTCTGTCTACGAGGTGGAAGTCAATGCCAATGGCACGTCCGACCGGGTGATTGCCACGGGCGCAGTGACCATCGACAGCGGTGCATCCGTGCGCGTCTTGGCCGAAAGCGGCACCTATTCGGCCTCGACCACCTATACCATCGTGAGCGGGGCCAGCGTGTCGGGCCAGTTCAATCCGGTTGTCACCACCAACTTTGCCTTCCTGGAGGCGGCGCTTGGCTACTCGGCCACCGATGTGCTGCTGACGCTGACGCGCAACGACACGAGCTTCGCGCAGGTCGGCGTTACGCCCAACGAGATTGCCGTGGCCTCGGGCACTGCCACCCTGCCTGGAACTAACGACCTGGCGGTGGCGGTGACTGCGCTGTCTGCAGATGGCGCCCGCAATGCCTTCAATCAGCTCTCTGGCGAGGCTCATGCCTCCACCGCCGGGCAGATTCTGCAGGACAGCGCCATTGTGCGCGGCACGGCCCTCAAGCGCCTGTCGCAGGAGGCCTTTGACCGCCGCTTCGAGGGCGGCGACCTCAGCTTTGAAGGCACACGGGTGTGGGGCGAAGCGCTCGGCAGCTTCGGCCGGGCACGGGCGGCGGACACAGCCTTCGGCTTCAGCCGCAACATGGGCGGCCTGATCGCAGGCATCGAGGCGCGGCCCACGGACAGCGCGATGGCCGGCATCATGGCCGGTTACACGGGCAGCTATCTGGACAACAAGCAGCTCGGCTCCACCGCAACCGTGACGGCCTATCACGCCGGCATCTACGGCAGCTATGACTTCGCCGCCACGGATATGGGCGCCGTGTCGCTGCGCGGCGGTGCGGCCTACAGCTGGCAGGACCTCTCGACCCGGCGCAACGTCAGCTTCGGCAGCATCTCCCAGCGGCTGGACGCTGACTATGACGCAGGACAGGTGCAGGGCTTCGGCGAGCTGGCCTATGGCCACATGTTCAGCGGCGTGATGGAAGGCGCCTTCGTGGAAGGCTTCACTGGTCTTGCGCTGGTGCATCAGGACGGGGCGAAGTTCACGGAGACCGGCGGCAGCGCCGCCTTGTCGGGCAACGGCAAGTCTCTGGAGACGGCCTTCTCCACCGTGGGTGTGCGCGGTGCGGTGCAGACCGGGCTTCAGGGCATCCCCGTCCGGCTGACGGGTGAACTCGCCTGGCGCCATGCCTTCGGCGATGTTGCGGCAACCCAGACCATGGTTCTGGCCGGCAGCAACCCCTTCGCCATCCGCGGGCGGGCGCTGGACCGCGACGCGTTCCTGATCGGCACCGGCGTTTCGATGACGATGACGGAAAAGCTGGACCTCACGCTCGCCTATCAGGGCGAGCTGGCGGCCAAGGCCACGGACCACAGCGTCAAGGGAAGCTTCCGCCTGAGGTTCTGACCTTCAGCAAAGCCAATATGGAGGACCGCCCGGATGCCAGCCATCCGGGCGGTTTTTCTTTGCCCGGACGGATGGCGGCCCTGTGCGCAGGCGCAGCCAGCCAGACCTTATACAAATTTACGCAACGGTCCTGGTTCCGCAGGCCTGCGCGCTTCAGCAAGTCCGCTGCTTGCCCGCTGCGCCTTCTGGCACAGGACAGCTTCCTGCTGGGGCCTTTTTCACGGAAGACGTACTTTTGCTTTCGTCTATGTTTATTTCTTGATGAGTTATTTGTTAATTTCGATATTTTTTGGAATTTATATTTTTTACTTTGGCAACTGTTAGGCGGAATACCAAGCGTTAATATTCCATTAAACTTGATAATCTGAACGCAGTTTCAAAGTATATTAATAAATTGCAGTTCATTCTTCACCCAAGTGAGTAGTTTTATTTTTTAGCCTTGCCCGCAAGTTCGATCAGCAATTGTGGCGGGGCAGATGACTGATCTTGATGGGGGCAAAATGCGCGAAATCCGCAAAGCGACCGAACGTGGGCCGGCTCTGTCAGGGGCGGCGCGCCCGCGCCATGCGGCCTTGCGCAACGGCCTTCTTCTGACGAGCGCGCTGGCTCTCAGTCTTGCCCCGGACGCAGCGCTGGCCGGTGGTGGCGCGGGTGGTTTGGGCCAGCAACTCAATCAGCTCATCTTTGGCGGACAGGGCGGCACGGGCGGCGCCTCGGGGGGCAATGCCGGTCAGCCGGGAGGTGAGGGGCGAACCGTTAGTATGGATTTCTTGCCGGGCCGTGGCGGGCACGGCGGTACTGGTGGCACACATGGCTTCACGGCCAATGCGTCTGGTGGCAGCGCCGATGTGCACAGCAGCACTGGTGGCGCGGGTGGCCAGGGACAGATTGGCGAGAGTCTACCGTTCCTGCCGGACTTCGGGCCGATGATTGCCGGCGGCGGCGGCGGCGGCGGCGAGGGTGGCGCTGGCGTCGCCACTGGCTCCCCGGGCACCTATACAATAGTGAGCGGGGCAACCATTGTGGGCGGCACAGGCGGCCCCGGCGGGGCCGGAGGTGCCATCGTGGTCCCTCAGGGCACTTCCCCCGCCACTGGCAACGGCGGCGATGGCGGCGCCGGCATTCTTACAGGCCAGACCCTCACCGTGCTGACGATCAGCTCCGGCGCGCAGGTTCAGGGCGGTGCCGGTGGGACTGGTGCTGCTCAAGGGTCGGGCGGTGCCGGTATTCAGGCCACCATGTCCACCATCACCAACGCAGGCACGATCACTGGCGGCCACGGGTTGACCGGTGGCTCCGGCATCAAGGGATCGGGCCTCACCGTCATCAACAACAATGTCATCCGGGGCGGATTGGCGGCCGACAATGTGACGAGAGCACTGGCCCTCGAATTCACCGGCGGCAGCAACACCCTCACCCTTGGCTCCGGCGCTGTGCTGGACGGCGGCATTTCCGTCACCGGCACCCTGACCATGGATCAGACAGCCAGTTATACCCTCTCCAATGTGGTCTCCGGCAGCGGCAGTCTCATCAAGTCCGGTAGCGGCACGCTGACCCTGACAGGCGCCAACACCTACAGCGGCGGCACGCAGATGAACGCAGGCACGCTGGCGGTTGCCTCGGACAGCAACCTGGGCGCCGCAAGCGGGAGCCTGACTTTCGGCGGCGGCACGCTGGCCACGACCGCCAGCTTCTCGACCGCCCGGTCCATGGTCTTCACCGGCGCAGGCCGGTTTGATGTCGCGGCCTCCTCGGGCTTGACACTAAGCGGTGCGATGAGCGGCTCCGGCGGGCTGGTGAAGTCGGGCGGCGGCGCGCTGGTTCTCACCGGCACCGGTGGCTATTCCGGCGGCACTACCATTTCTGCTGGCACGCTGCAGGTGGGCAACGGCGGCACCTCCGGCTCGCTCGGCACGGGAAATGTCACCAACAACGCCGCGCTTGTGTTCAACCGCGCGGACGCAATGGTCTTCGCCGGCAACATCAGCGGCACGGGCACGGTGCAGCAGACCGGCGCAGGCACGCTGTTTCTGACCGGCGATGTCTCCCATTCCGGCGGGACGGAAATTGCCACCGGCCGCAGCCTGAGCATTGGCATTGGCGGCACATCCGGCAGCCTCTCCGGCAGCGTCAACAACAAGGGAACGCTGCTCTTCAACCGCTCGGATGCCTATACGGTGGGCGCGAATATCACGGGCCCCGGCACCGTGAGCGTGACCGGCGGCGGCACGGCGTCCTTTGCCAGCGCATACGGGGGCCAGATCGGGGTTCTTGATGCAACGGTCCGGCTGAATGGCGCGAGCCTCAGCAATGCGTCCGTGACGCTCTACGCCCTGGGCACCCTTGCCGGCAATGGCACGGTTGGCCCGGTGACGGCCGGGTATGGCAGCACCGTCTCGCCCGGCAACTCCCTCGGCACGATCACGGTGAACGGCAATGTGACGTTTGAAACGGGCTCGGTCTTTGCGGTGGAGACGGCAGCCGCCGGAGGCTCGGACCTGCTGACCGCGACGGGGCAGGTGACCATCGCCAGCGGCACGCAGCTGCAGGTGAATGCCGAACAGGGCAGCTATGCCCCCTCGACCATCTACACCATCCTGAGCGCGCAGAACATTTCCGGCCGGTTCGACCACGTTCTCCTGACCAACTTCGCCTTCCTCGACGCAGCCTTCAGTTATTCGGCAACGGATCTGAAGCTGATGCTGCTGCGCAACAACGTCAGCTTTGCTGAGCTGGCAGCCACCGTCAACCACAAGGCGGCGGCGCACAGCACGTCGAACCTGCCCGACTCCTCGGATGTGAAGAAGGCCGTGACCGGCCTGTCGCCCCAGGGCGCGCGCGATGCCTTTGCCCAGCTCTCCGGCGAAGCACAGGGCGCCGTTCTGGGCCAGATCATGTCGGGCAGCACGCAGGTTGGCCAGACGGCGGTCAAGCGCCTGACGAACGAGTCCTTCAATCAGCGCTTCCAGGGCGGTGACTTCAGCTTCACCGGGGCCCGTGTCTGGGGTGAGGCGCTCGGCAGCTTCGGCAAGGAGCGCTCCTCCGGCTCGACACCCGGTTTCAGCCGCAACACCGGCGGGCTGATGGCGGGCATCGAGGCTAAGCCCACGGACAACGCGATGGCCGGTGTGTTTGCCGGCTATACCGGCAGCTATCTGGATGGCGAGGAGCTGGCCTCCACGGCCACCGTCTCGGGCTATCATGCAGGCGTGTACGGCAGCTATGACTTCGACGCCTCCGACTGGGGCGCGCTGGCCCTGCGCGGCGGTGCGGCCTACAGCTGGCAGGACATCTCGACCCGGCGCAACGTCAGCTTCGGCAGCATCTCCCAGCGGCTGGAGGCGGATTATGACACCGGTCAGGTGCAGGGCTTCGGCGAGCTGGCCTATGGCCACATGTTCAGCGGCGTGATGGAAGGCGCCTTCGTGGAAGGCTTCACCGGCCTTGCGCTGGTGCATCAGGATGGGGCGAGCTTCACGGAGACCGGCGGCAGCGCGGCGCTGTCCGGCCAGAGCAAGGCGATGGACACCGCCTTCTCCACCGTGGGTGTGCGCGGTGCGGTGCAGACCGGGTTTCAGGGCATCCCCGTCCGGCTGACGGGTGAACTCGCCTGGCGCCACGCTTTCGGCGATATCACGCCCCTCATGAGCATGGCTTTCGCAGGCGGCAGCCCCTTTGCCATTCAGGGCCGGGCGCTGGACCGCGATGCCTTCCTGATCGGCACCGGCGTTTCGATGACGATGACGGAGAAGGTGGACCTCACGCTCGCCTATCAGGGCGAGCTGGCGGCCAAGGCCACGGACCATAGCGTCAAGGGCAACCTGCGCATGAAGTTCTGATCTTCACGCAGAGCGAGAATCACGAGCCGCCCGGATGCCAGCCATCCGGGCGGTTCTTTTTTGTGAGGCGGGTGTCATCGTCGTGCCATATTTAATACTTGACTCTTAATATCATGTTTTATATCCCGGCATGTACATGACCGGCTGAACCTGTGCCGGTCATCCCAGCCAGCCCAAAGCAAGCAGTCAAACTGTAGACCGGCTCCATCCGCACAGCGGGGAGCTGCCGGGGAGCTATTTTCATGTCGAGATACGAAGGGCGCAAAGCCCTCTGGCTGGCGGGCTGCGCCGGCCTCGCCCTCCTGTGCGCGCAGCAAGGCCAGGCCCTTGCGCAATCCGAGACTCAGGCTGCCGCCCAACCGGGCGCTGCGGCGGCAGAAGCGCAGGCAAAGGCCGATGCGCAGGGGCTGATCACCCAGCTCAGCCGCGTCACCCTGTTCGCAGACCGGCAGGAAACAGCGGTTCTGGATGTGCCCGCGCATGTCTCCGTCGTCACGGGCGCCGATATCGAGCGGCTGGGCATTTCCGACATGCAGCAGCTGACGCGCTATCTGCCCGGCGTCACCGTGGCCCGGCAGACCAGCGCCACCGATCCGTTCAACACCTTCAGCGGCTTCACCGTGCGCGGCGTTGGCGGCAACCGGGTGCAGATGCTGGTGGATGGCTCACGCGTTGCCGAGCGCATCACCGACGGCACCCGCGATTATCTCGATCTCAACTTCGTGCGGCAGGTCGAGGTGGTGCGCGGCCCGGCCTCCGTGCTGTGGGGCGCGGATGCCCTTGGCGGCATTGTCGCGGTGGAAACGCTGGACCCGGAAGACGTGCTCAAGGGCCGCAAGATGGGCGGGCAGGGCAGGCTTGCCTATGACAGCCTGAACGGCTCGGGCACCGCATCCGGCGTGTTTGCGCAGCGCTGGTCGGACACATTCGCCGTTCTGGCGGCGGTGTCCCGCCAGTCGGCGCATGAGGCGGAGCTTTCCAAGGCCCGCGCCGATGGCGGCCTCTATGGCTGCCCGCGCAATCTGGCTGCCGGGCAGCTGCCCTGCAACAAGCTCGACAGGATGGGCACCGACAGCTACCGCGGCCTGCTGAAGTTCGTCTGGACGCCCAGCACCGAACACCGGCTGGAGCTTTCCGCCGACATGATGCGCCGGGACACGGATGTGGACTATACCCGCACCCTCGGCCGCCAGACCAATGGCAGCACGCTCACCTCCTATGACCGCAAGCTGGAGCTGACGCGCCACCGCTTCGGCGTGGAGCACCAGTGGACGCCGGAAAACGGCCTGCTGGATTCGCTGAAGACCTCCTTCGCCTATGCCCCGCACAAGTATGACCGCAGCGGCCTTCAGCGCGGTGTCACATCTGCCCGGCAGGCCTACACGACCGGGGATCTGCTCGGCTATTCGGAAGACTTCTACGAACTCGACCTGCAGGCCACCAAGGGCTTTGCCACTGGCGCGCTGTCGCATGAGCTGACCTTCGGCTTTGATGGCGACTATTCCACGCAGGACTATGTCCGCCGCGACCGCACCACCAACCTCGTTACCGGCGCGGTGACCGAGGCGCGGGCCGGGGGCTTCAACTTCGCCAATGCGGAAACCCGCCGGGCGGACGTCTATCTTCAGGACAAGATCGGCCTGTTTGATGGCAAGCTGGAGCTGACGCCGGGCCTGCGCTTTGCCACCTACCGCATCGAGCCCAAGCCCGATGCCGACTACAAGCTGGTGGCAGGCTCCCCACCGGCCGTGCGTGACGATAACGAGCTTCTGAAGAGCCTTGGCGCGCTCTACCGGGTGGATCAGACCTGGTCCGTCTGGGGCAAATATGGCGAGGGCTTCAAGATGCCGACCGCCCAGCAGCTCTACACCTCCGTGCCCGGCACCTTCTTCAATCTGACACCGGCGATGGACCTGAAGCCTGAATATGTGCGCTCGCTGGAGGCTGGGGCCCGTGCGGAACTGGACAACGGCTATGTCGCCGTCACCGCATTCCACGCCCGCTACACGGACTTCATCCAGAGCTTCTACAACCCGCCGGGCACGAACGATTACACCTACCGCAACCTTTCCAAGGTGCAGGTCTGGGGTATCGAGGTGGAGGGCGCCTACAGCCTGACGCAGGATCTGACGGCCACCGCCAGCCTGTCCTGGCAGAAGGGCATCCAGACTGTTTCGGCGGATGCGGACACCACGGCGCACACGCTGCCGCCGCTGACGGCGGTGCTGGGCCTCAGCTACGCGATTCCCGACTACAACCTGACGCTGGATGCGGTGACGACCCTGGCAAGCCCCGTCTACAAGGTGGGCGAGGTCAACGGCTTCAAGCCGGATGGCTATGCGCTGCTGGATCTCTTCGCCAGCTGGAAGGTCAGCGGGATGGCGTCCTTCGATGTGGGGGTGAAGAACGTGTTCGACACCCGCTATTTCGAGGCCTCCGCAGCGGGCATGACCTTGCGTCCCACCGCGTCCATTGCCAGCCAGAACCCGCTGGAACTGCAGACCGGCGCCGGGCGCACCTTCTCCGCCGCCTTCAACGTGAAGTTCTGAGCCCATGCGCACAGTTCTTGCCCGGACTTACCGCCTGACGCGGCTTGCCGCGTCGGGCCCCGGCGCGCCGGTGGCGCTTGTCCTTTATGCTGTCGTTCTCGGCCTGCAATTTGCCGCCGTCTGGGTGTCAGTGCAGCTCATCAACTGGTTCAAGGTCTTCTATGACGCGCTGGAACAGCGGGATGCAGCGGAGGCGCTGCTTCAGGTCGGCCATTTTGCCCTGCTGACAGCCGCCTCCGCCGCCTGCTTCATCACCGGCGACTGGCTGCGCAAGCGGCTGCAGATGCGCCTGCGCGAGCGGCTGACGGCTTGCGTGCTGGAGGCCTGGCTCGCCAACAAGGCCTACTGGCATCTGCGCCCCGGTTTTTCGGCGCAGCCGGTGGACAATCCGGACCAGCGCATTGCCGAAGACTGCCGCAAGTTCATCGAGCGGCTGCTCATCGAAACGCTGGACGTGATCTCCAATGTGGTGGCGCTCGTCTCCTATGTGGCGGTGCTCTGGTCGCTCTCGGCTGTTCCGCTCAGCTTCACCCTCTTCGGTGTTGATGTGGAGATCGCGCGTTACATGGTCTGGGCCGCCTTCCTCTATGTGGCGGTGTCGAGCCTGATGACCCACCTGCTGGGCCGTCCGGTGAAGGGGCTGGTGTTCCAGCAGGAGCGGCGCGAGGCGGATTTCCGCCATGCGCTGGTGCAGCTGCGCGAGGGGACCGACGAAATCGCCCAGTCTTCCGGCGAAGAAGCCGAACGCCGCCGCCTTGAGCGCAGGTTCGGTGAAATCCGCCGCAACTGGCACCGGCTCATCCGCGCCGAAGTCATCCTCGGCCTGTTCGTTCAGCCCTACAGGCAGACCGTCTTCCGTATTCCCACCTTTCTGGCTCTTCCAGCCTATTTTGCAGGAAACCTGACCCTCGGCGGGCTGATGCAGCTGGCGCAAAGCTTCGTCAACACCTCGACTTCCCTCAGCTGGTTCATCTTCTCCTACCGGGATCTGGCGGAATTTGTCGCTGTGTCGGAGCGTCTGGATGGCCTGCTGGCGCTGGCGCGCCATCCGCAGACGCCGGAGGGCGTGCCGCAGGCGGTCACACGGGGGGCCGCCCCCGGCGGCGGCCTGGCGCTGCGCGGCGTGGCGCTCTCCACCCCGCAGGGCATGCGGCTGGCGCCGGTTCCCGATGTGGCGCTGCGCCCCGGCCAGTGCCTCTGGGTGGCCGGGCCATCGGGGGCGGGCAAGAGCACGCTGCTGGCGGCGCTTTCCGGCCTCTGGCCCTTTGGCGAGGGCCGCATTTCCATGCCTGATGGGCCGCGCCTTGTGCTGCCGCAGGCCCCGCGTGTCTTCCCCGAGGGCCTTGCCCATGCCGCCAGCTATCCGCTGGAGCCGGAGGAGGTGGGCCGCGAGGCCATCGAGACGGCACTGAGAGACGTGGGTCTCGGCCACAAGCTTGCCGCGCTGGATCTGCCGGGGGCGGAAGGCTTTGCGGGCCTGTCCATGGGCGAGCGCCAGCGCCTTGCCCTGGCGCGGGTCTTCATCCACCGGCCTGCCGTGCTCATTCTGGACGAGGCGACCAGCGCGCTCGATGCGCGCAGCGAGGCGGATCTGCTGGCCCGGCTGCGGGCGGCGCTGCCCGGTGCCACGATCATCTGTGCTGCCCACCGTCCGCCCGAAGCGCTGGGGGACTACGTGACCCTGCATCTGACTGCCCCGGACGCTGACACCCGCCCGGAGCCTGAATTATCCGCCACAGGAGCCCTTGCATGAGTGAAGAGATCAAACGCCACCGCCTTGATGCGGCGCCCGCCGCCGTTCTGGCGCTGCTGCCGGAGATGGACCGGCTGATGGTGATCGTGCGGTCTGGCGGCAGCCTGCACGAGCGGATCGGGCCGGTGGAGCGGGTGGTGCGCGAGAAGGATCTGCTGCGCATCGAAGGCGCCTGCCATGACAGCGAGATCCGCCTTCCGCTGATCAAGGCGGTGGATTTCGACACGTCTTCCGTGATGAAGGACAAGGTCTATCCGCGCCTTGATTTTCTGGGCTCTGACGGGGAGGTGCTGTTCTCCGTAACCGGCATGGAAGGCGAAGCACCCTTTGCTGCCGCGCTTGCCGCCTTCCCGCGCCTGCCGTCCCTGCGCCCGGAACATCCCGGCACACCGGCGGGGCCGGAGACCACGGAAGAGGGCGATGCAGGCGGTGCCTTTCTGGAGGGTCTGACGGGCAAGGGCGACGCGGCGATCCGCTTCGAGACCCCGGCCATCAGCCAGAAATGGTCCGGCCCGGTGGAATCCATCCGCCCGATGAGCGGCTATTTCAACATCATCACCAGCCACTTCCACCTGCATCTGCAGGCCGGCAGCGTCAGCGGCTGGAGAGAGGCGGACGGCTGGCAGCATGCGCTTGGCGCGGGCGGTGAAGCGGGTGCCCTTGCCATCCGTCACCCGGCGGCGGCCGCATGAGCGGGCATTCCTCCCCCGTTCGTCCCGGCATCTGGCTGGCGCCAGCGAATGGGCCAGAAGGCGGGCCTGAAGGCGCGGCGCAAATCAGCCATCAGGAGGTGCTGCGCCGTGCGGCTTCCGCGCCCGCCGTCCTTTTGGGCGAGCAGCACGACAAGGCCGCCCAGCACCGCTGGCAATTGCACGTCGCCGCCGGGCTTCTGGCGCTGCGGCCCGGCATCGTCATGGGCTTCGAGATGTTTCCCGCAAGGCTCGATCCGGTTCTGGCCCGCTGGGTGGCCGGGGAGCTGAGCGAGGCGGAGTTTCTGGAACAGGCGGAATGGGGCACGGTCTGGGGCTTTCCGGCTGAGCTTTACCTGCCGCTGTTCCGCTTCTGCCGCCAGTTCGCCATCCCCATGCACGGGCTCAATTGCCGCCGCGCGCTGGTCAGCGAGGTGGGCAAGGAGGGCTGGGAGGCCATCGCGGAAGAGAACCGCGACGGGCTGACCCCCGCCGTGCCCGCCACGCCAGCCTACCGGCAGTATCTGTTTCAGATCACCGGCGGCGGCTCGCCCAACCGCAAGGTGATGAACCCTGAAGATCCGGCCTTTGACCGCTTCGTCCGTGCCCAGCAGGTGTGGGACAGATCCTTCGCCTGCCGCATCGCTGCATTACGCAACCAGCCGGAGCCGCCGCTGGTGATCGGCATCATCGGGCGCGGGCATCTGGAATTCGGCCACGGCACCCCCGCCCAGCTCGCGAGCCTTGGCATCACCGGCACGCAAGTTCTGCTGCCCCATCGTGATGCCGCCCCGCCCGCTGCGGGCATCGCCCATGCGCTCTTCTGCCTTGATCCTGAGGAGGTGTGAGGCTCACCCTACATGACCGGCGAGAAGATGCAGCGTGAGGAGAAAGCCGAGGAGAAGGGCGAAGCCGCCGCCCAGCCCCACCTGCCAGCCGCGCCCGGCGTGGCGCAGCTCTGCAAAGACCAGCAGCACGGTCATGACCTTGATGAAGGTGAGCGCAAAGAGCAGCGGCGCGAGGCTGGCGGGCAGGGCGCCGGCGGGAAGTGACAGGGCGGTCAGAACCAGAAGGGCGGCCGCGCTGATATGCAGGGCTCTCATCGCATCACCTCAGGATATAGACCGTGGGGAAGATCAGCAGCCACACGATGTCGGTGAAATGCCAGTAGCGGACAAAATCCGGCAGGTGCTGCGCCTGTGACCGGGCAAAGGACACCAGCAGCAGCACCAGCCCGAGGATGACATGCAGGGCGTGGAAGCCGGTCAGCAGGTAGTAGATCTGCGCGAAACTTTCCTCATAGCTGAAGGCCGCAAGGCTCTGCGCATATTCGCCCGCCTTGAACACCAGAAACAGGCTGCCGGACCCCACCGCCCCGGCGAGAAAGGGCCGGATGCTGCGGCCCAGGCGCTGGCGCTCCACCGCAATGGCCGCCAGCCAGCCGCTGAGGATGAGCGCAAAGGTCTCCATCAGCGCCGCTGTGCCGGAAAGCTGCGCCTGCCCGGTGAGGAAGGCTTCCCGGTTGAGCAGCTTTGCCACGCCAAAGCCGCCCAGCAGCAGGGCAAACACCGCAACATCGCCGAGAATGAAGATCCACATAAGGACATTGCCGGGCAGGCCTTCGAGGCCTTCCTGCTCCTGTGGGGCAGCGGTTGACGGGTGGGGCATCGGATGGGCTTTCATGTTCCCGCTCACGGCGGCAGTTGGTGTTGACCCGGCACGGCCTATCTGTCCCCCTCCCCCTTGAGGGGAGGGGTGAGGGGTGGGGGTAACAGGCTGAAAACACGGGTTTTTTATTGAAATCGCTCTGTGCAGAGACGAGTGCCTGTCAAGTTGCGCTCCTGCGTGAAGACCCCCACCCCTACCCCCTCCCCTCAAGGGGGAGGGGAAATGAGGGGCCTCAGCCAGACCGGCATGATGGCAGGGCCCCTCCGCCCCCCTCCCCACGAGGGGGAGGGGGGCTGAAACGCCGTACCGGAATGACCAGAACGCAGGCTTTCCTCAAACCATAACCGGGGAGCCTGACTGGCAGTCCGTTGTGAACACTGCCCCTCAAGGGGGCTGGAAGCGGAGAGGCCATGCCACAGTTCGAATGCCTCACTGCCTCCGCAGCAAACCCGGCTCACGGCAGGAAGAACCGGCTCTGCGTTGCCGCTTCCCCGCCGTTGGCCGGATTTTGCAGGGTGAAGCGGATGTCTCCGGCAAGCTCTGGCCCTGCGGTCAGCGTCACCCGCAGCTTGCGGCTGCCATCGGCGGCGAGGTCCACGGCGAGGCTGCCGTCTTCATCCGGCTCAAGTCCGGGAGAGGCGAGGGTGAGCGGGGCGTTGCCCGTGGCCGACAGGCGGATCAGCGACGCCTCGCCTGTGGTGCTGGTGATCCGCACCTCATAGGCATTGCGGATCTGCCCATCGCTGAGCTGCACGGCGGCGGGGGTGCGCTCGTGGATGACGGCAAGGGCCAAGGTGGCGCGGCCTGACAGGTGAATGGCCATGCCTGCGGCCAGCGCCAGCGCGGCGAGCGCAATGGCCAGCACCTTGGGCCGCAGCAGGCGCACGGGCAAACGCTCCTTGCCCTGCATCTCGCGCTCGATGTTGGTCCAGCTTTCGTAATCGATCAGACCGCGCAGCCGGTCGAGCCGGAACATGGTGCTGTCGCAGGCATCCACGCACAGGCCGCAGTTGATGCAGGCAATGCTCGGCCCCTGGCGGATGTCGATGCCCATGGGGCAGACGGCGACGCAGGCATTGCAGTCAACGCAATCGCCCGCCGGAAGGCCCATCTCGCGGGCGGCCACGGCTTTCTTGGCAGACATGCGCGGCTCGCCCCGCTGCGGGCGGTAGTTCACGGTCAGCGCCTGCGCATCCCAGATCGCCCCTTGCAGGCGGGGCCAGGGGCACATGAAGGTGCAGACCTTTTCCCGCGCAAGACCCGCGAGGCAATAGGTGGTGAAGGTGAGCGTCAGCACCATGCTGTAGGCCAGCAGCGGTGCTTCTCCCGAAGCAAGCCTGCGCAGCAGGGTCGGGGCATCGGCGAAATAGAGCACGAAGGCACCGCCCGTGGCTGCCGCAATGCCCAGCCAGACCACGTGCTTGGCCGTCTTGCGCAAAAGCCTCGAAAGGGTGAGCGGCTGCTTCAGCGCCTGCATCTGCTGGCGGCGGTCCCCCTCGAACTTGCGCTCCACCAGCAGGAACAGGTCCGTCCAGATGGTCTGCGGGCAGAAGAAGCCGCACCAGATGCGCCCGGCCAGCGCGTTCATCAGCACCAGAACGAGGGTTGCCAGCACCAGAAGGCCGGTGAGGTAATAAAGCTCCTGCGCCCGGATCTCGATGAAGAACACGTAGAAGCGCACATTGGCCAGATCAAACAGAACCGCCTGATCCGGCAGGCCGGGCCCGCGCCCCCAGCGCAGGAAGGGCAGCACGTAATAGACCGCAAGGCACAGCACCAGCAGCCGCCATTTCAGCGTGCGGAACTTGCCCTTCACCGCCTGCGGAATGACGCGGGTGCCATTTGCGGCGGGCAGGCTCTGCGGCCGGGCTGGCTTTGCAGGGATTGGCTTGCCGGTGATGGGCGGAATGATCTGATAGGTCATGGCCTGCCAACCCGCACCCGCCAGATCAGCGGGCCGCTTTCCAGAGTGTCCCAGGTGAAGCCCGCAACGGACCGCAGGGCAAACTGCGCCTTGAGGGGGGAGGGGTCGCGGTCGTTGACAAGCTCGAAAGAGCTTCCGGGCAAGAGGGCATCAAACGTCTCGCACACAAGCGCGCGGCGGATGGCGCAGGGCAGGCCGCAGACATCGATGGCGGGGATGGTCTCGAACTGCGGAACGGTCATGCGGGCCTCCGGGCATTGTTTTGCAGGATCAGGCAGATCCTGACAGGGCCGGGGCGCTGCTTCTTTGTGCGGGCACAAACTCGGGAGGCGCAGGCGCCGTTAAAGTCCGGCGCATGTCCCGTGACGTTGCGCCGCCTTCTCCCGAATTCACGCCCTCCATCACGCCCGATGCTGGCCGCCTGCTGCCGTGCCAGCCGCTGTTTCTGCTGGCCGGTCTCTGGGCAGCGCTCGTGCCGCTGGTCTGGCTTCTTCCGGCCGGATGGGTGCCGGAGCGCGGAATCTGGCACGCGCGCGAGCTTCTTCTGGGCCTGGCTGGGGCAGCGGCGGGCGGATATCTGCTGACATCCCTGCCCGCCTGGACAAAGGGGCTGCTTGTTCCGGTGCGCCTGACAGCGGGTGCCGTGCTCCTGTGGTGCCTGGCGCGGGGGGCCGCGTGCCTGGAGCTGATGGCCCTGCTGCCCGCAGGCGGCAGGATCACGGGCCTTGCCAATGCCCTGTATTTTCTGTTCGTGGCCATGGCTCTGGCGGTGCCGCTGGCCCGTGCCGGAGTGGCGGGCCGGGGCTGGATTGCAGCGGGACTGATGCTGGCGGCTGCGGCAGGTGCAGGCCTCTCCGGCTTCGGGTATGTGCCTGCCGCCGCCCTGATGCTCCCCTTCACCCTGTTGCTCACCTATGTGGGCGGCAGGGCGGTGCCTGCCTTCACGGGCGTCTGGCTGGCGCGGATATCCGCCGCTGCGGCGCCGCCCCGGCCACTCGCTCCGGTTCTCCTGCTGCCGGTCATCGCCGCCGCAAGCCTGCTCGAATGGTCAGGCTGGCAGATGGCGGCGGGTTGGCTTTGGCTCGCCGCTGCGGGGCTGGTGCTGGTGCGCCTGCCGTCCTGGAAGACCTTCAGAACCTTCCGCTATCCGGCGCTCTTTTGGCTGCACATTGCCTATGCTTGGCTCCCGGCGGCCTTCCTGCTTCAGGCTCTGGCACTCTGGCGGCCGGAGTTGATTGATCCGGCCTCCGCCCGCCACGCCCTGACGATGGGTGCCATGGGCGGCATGATGATGGCGGTGATGCTTCGCCCGGCGATGCGGCGCCATGACCGGCGCCTGCTCATGACACCGCTGATGACCGCCGCCCTGATGCTGGTGCAGATCTCGGCGCTGCTGCGGGTTCTGGCTGCGGGCATCGCGTTTGAGGGGGCGGTGCAAGGGGCCGCGCTCGCCTGGGTCCTCGGCTGGGCCTGCTTCACCTGCGCCTTCCGGCCCGCCGTCTCCGGCCCCATCCCCCGCCCGGCCTTCAGCGCGCGGCTGGCGTGAGGCGTTGAGCGCATCCTCGGAGCGGTCAAGCACCCGCCCCGGAAGCCCGCATTCTGCGCTTCAAGACGCGTGATGAGGCGATCATCGCCGTCACCACGGGCAAGGTGCCGGTGCTCTCGACCCCTTCGGTGGCTGATCTGGGCATCAGGCCACAACACCATGCAGCGCCCCGCCACAAGCGGGGCGCCTTGCGTTTGAGGGCGGCTTAGCCCTCTGCTTCCCCTTTGAACCGCTCAAGCAGCTGGCGGGCGCCATTGGCCAGCAGGCCCACGTCATGGCCGATGCCGATGAAGGTGGCGCCCAGCTGCTGGTAGTGGCGGGCAAGGGCAAGGTCGGTGCTCAGCACGCCTGCCGCCTTGCCGCTGGCGACGATGCGGGCGATGGCGCCGGACACCGCCGCCTGCACCTCCGGCGCGCCGGGGCGGCCCAGAAAGCCCATGTCTGCCGCCAGATCTGACGGGCCGATGAAGACGCCGTCCACCCCATCGACCGCGCAGATGGCCTCGAGATTGTTGAGGGCCATCACGCTTTCGGCCTGTACCAGGAGGCAGATTTCGTCATTGGCGGTTTCCAGATAGCGCTCGATCCGGTTGTAGTCCGAGGCCCGCGCCAGCGCCGCGCCCACCCCCCGGATGCCGACAGGTGGATAGCGCACGGCGCGCACGAGTGCGGCGGCCTGATCCGCATCCTGCACCATGGGGATCAGCAGGGTCTGCGCGCCGATGTCGAGCATCTGCTTGATCATCCAGGCCTCGCCCATAGGCGGGCGGATGACCGCATGGGAGGACGAACCGCGCATGGCGCGCAGTTGCGAGGCCAGCCTTGGCACATCGTTGGGCGCGTGCTCGGCATCCAGCAGCAGCCAGTCATAGCCGGTTCCGGCGCAGATCTCGACGGCGGCCTCGCTGCCGATCGCCTGCCACAGGCCGGTCTGCAATTGCCCTTCGCTGAGGGCCTTCTTGAACGGGTTGACGGGCGCGGGCATCAGGCATCTCCCTTGGCAAAATGCAGGCTGATGCTGCCATGCGGGCCGAAATCTGCGCTCACCGTGTCGCCGGGCCGGGCCTCCACCGGGCGGATGAAGGAGCCGGCCAGCACGGTCTGCCCGGCCTCGATGCCCTCGCCATACTGCGCCAGCCGGTTGGCAAGCCAGGCGACGCCGCGTGCAGGCTGGTTCAGCACGCCCGCGCCAAGGCCGGTTTCCTCCACCTCGCCGTTGCGGCTGACGATGGCGCCCATCCAGCGCATGTCGGTCTGGTCCGGCCGCAGCGCGCGCCCGCCGGTGACGATGCCCGCATTGGCCGCATTGTCGGCGATGGTGTCGCAGACATTGCGCGTCTGTTTCGTCTCAGGGTCCATCCTCAGGATGCGGGTGTCGAGGATCTCGATGGCCGGGGTGACGTAATCCGTGGCGTTGAGCACATCGAAGACGGTGACGCCCGGCCCCTTCAGCGGCGCCTTCATGATGAAGGCGATTTCCGCCTCGATGCGCGGCTGGATGAAGCGCTCCGGCGGGATCTGCGCGCCATCCTCGAACAGCATGTCATCCAGCAGCACGCCGGAATCGGGAATGTTGATGTTGAGCGCATATTGCATGGCCTTGGAGGTGAGGCCGATCTTCCAGCCAATGACGCGCCGCCCCGCCGCCAGCTTGCGCCGCACCCAGGCGCCCTGAATGGCATAGGCATCGTCCATGGTCATGCCCGGATGGGCCAGCGACAGCAAGCCGGTCTGGATGCGGCTGCGCTCAGCCTCGTCCAGCCTTGCGGCGGCCTCTTCAATCTGTGCTCCGCTCAGCATCTCACGCCTCCCTTGCTGCATCCGGCATTTCATCCGCGATGTTGTTGCGCAGCGTGCCAAGCCCGTCCGCGCTCACCTCCACCACATCGCCCGGCTTCAGCCACACGGGCGGCTCGGCCCGTGCGCCTGCACCCGTTGGTGTGCCGGTTACGATCACATCCCCCGGCGCCAGCGTGGTAAAGGTGGAAATGTAGCTGATGAGCCGGCGCACCGGGAACAGCATCCGCCCCGTCCTGTCCTCCTGCCGCAGCTCGCCGTTCACCCGTGTCTGCAGGCGGATATCTTCGATCTGGGCGGGGGAGGTGAGGGGCACCAGCCAGGGGCCCATGGAGCCGGAGGCATCGAAATTCTTGCCCTGGGTGACGTTGAAGCGCGCATGGCGCACCCAGTCGCGTAAAGTTCCCTCATTGCACAGGGTCAGCGCCGCCACGTGGGACAGGGCGTCTGCCTCCGCAATCCGCCGCCCCGCCTTGCCGATGACCACGGCAATCTCGCCCTCATAGTCGAGCTGATGGCTCTCCGGCGGGCGCACCAGCGGCTGATCGTGACCAGTGAAAGACCCGGCGAACCGCACGAAAAGCGAGGGATAGGCCGCGGCCTCCTTGCCGTCCTTGTATTCCTCGTTGCGGTCGGGAAAATTGACGCCGGTGCAGATGATCTTCTCCGGCCGGGTCACCGGAATGGTGAAGGTGATCTCTTCAAGGCTCATGTCCGGCGGGAGCCCGCCGTAGCCATCGGCAATCTCCGTCAGGCTGCCCCGTGCTATGATGTCCATCAGGCTGGAAAACCGGCTCTTCAGGCGTGCCGACAGATCAATCACCCCATCCCCCGATACAAGGCCGAAGCCCTGTTGGTTGCCTGCGGTGCGGAAACTCAGAAAACGCGGCTGGGTCATGGCTGGTTTGTCCTCGTGGTCTTGGTCATTGGCTTGGCTGGGCCTCTCCCGCTACTGAACCGAGGCCTCTCCGCCTGTCAGTCAGGCTCCAGTTCCTCTCCCCCCTTGAGGGGGAGATGCCCCGGCAGGGGGCAGAGGGGGGTAACGGACTGTCCGCTTGTGAGAGAGGTTCTGCCGTGCTGGGGCGCTGCCCCCCCCTCTGTCAGCTTGCGCTGACATCTCCCCCTCAAGGGGGGAGAGGGGCGCTGCGGCAAAAGCCGAGTGTATTGCCCCTCCCTGCCTCCTTCCTCACGGCGCGATGATCGGCTGGGCTTTCAGAAGCGGTTCCTGCGGGGTGGTGCCGGAGAAGAGGCTTCCGTGCTCGAACCAGGAGCGGGGGGCGGGGGCGCCCCAGAGGGTCTGGCGCTGCGGGTCCTTCAGGTCCCACCTGATCGGCTCCAGATCCGGATCAACCGTCTGATAGTCGGAACAATAGATCTCGATGCGGTGGCCGTCGGGGTCGAGGATGTAGAGGAAGAAGGCATTGGAAATGCCGTGGCGGCCGGGGCCGCGCTCGATGTTGGACACCCAGCCGGTGGTGGACATGAGGTCGAGAAGATCGATGATGTTGAGCGGCGTCGGCACCCAGAAGGCGGTGTGGTGCAGGCGCGGGCCGCGGCCATTGGTGAAGGCCATGTCATGCACGCCGCCCTTGCGGTGCGTCCAGGCGGCCCAGAGCCGGCCCGTCTCCTCGTCCTCCGTATATTCGGTCACCCGGAAACCCAGCTCGTTGTAGAAGGCGACGGAGGCGTCCACATCGGGCGAGAAGCAGTTGAAATGGTCGATGCGCAGCGGCTTCACGCCCCGGTAGAGCGCATATTTCTGGTGGATTGGCGGCAGCCGGTCCATGCGGGCGTAGAACTCCAGCGGCGTGCCGAAGGGGTCCCGGGTGCGGAAGGTGCGGGACTGGAAGGGCCGCTCCACCCACTCCACCGGCAGGCCGCGGCCCTTGAAGAACTGCGCCGCCCGGTCAAGATCCTCCTCCGAAAACACCTTGAAGCCGAGATCGCGGGCCGAGGCCTCGTCCGACTGGCGCAGCACGATGCAATGGTGGCCGCGCTCTTCCATGGCGCGCAGGTAGATGCAGTCCGCATCCTCATCGGTGACCTGAAGCCCCAGCGTGTCCACGTAGAAGGCGCGGGAGCGGGCAAGATCCGTGACGGCGAATTCCACGTGGCTGAGGCGCACGATGTTGAAGGGCGGATAAAGGTTGGGTGCGGGAACGGGCATGACGGGTCTCCTCCCGGTCTTGCGGATATCTGGCGTAAACGGCGGCTGCGGGCGGCTCAGCCGCCCAGCTTGGGGATGGCGTGGGCGCCGGTGGCAAAGGCGATGTTCTTGGTTTCCATGTAGAAATCAAAGGACCAGTCGCCGCCGTCGCGTCCGATGCCGGAGCTTTTCACCCCGCCGAAGGGGGTGGGCAGGTGGCGGATGTTCTCCGAGTTCACCCAGATCATCCCCGCTTCCAGCGCCTCTGTGAACCGGAAGGCGCGGGTCACGTCCGAGGTCCACAGATAGCCGGTGAGGCCATAGGCGACGTCATTGGCCAGCGCCAGCGCCTCTGCCTCGTCCTTGAAGGGAATGGCCGTCAGCACGGGGCCGAAGATCTCCTCCTGCGCGATGCGCATGGAATTGCTGGCATGGGTGAAAAGCGTGGGCGCCACATAGCAGCCGCCGCCGGGGCCCTCCGCCTTCTGCCCGCCTGCGGCCAGGGTTGCCCCTTCCGCCTTGCCAGTGGCGATGTAGTCCAGCACCTTCTTCTCGTGCACCGGATGGATCAGCGGGCCAATGACGGTGGCCGGGTCCAGCGGATGGCCGACCTTGATGCGCTTGGCCTTTTCCGCAACGCGGGCGGTGAATTCGTCGTGGATCGAAGCTTCCACCAGCAGGCGGGAGGACGAGGTGCAGCGCTCGCCGTTGAGCGAATAGATCATGAAGACCGCCGCATCGGCGGCCCGCTCCAGATCCGCATCGGCAAAGACGATCACCGGGTTCTTGCCGCCCAGCTCGAAATGCACGCGCTTCAGCGTCGCTGCCCCCTGCTGCATGATCATCGAGCCGGTGCGGCTTTCGCCGACGAACCCGATGGCCTTGATCAGCGGATGTTCGGTCAGCGCCCGCCCGGCATCCTCGCCAAAGCCGTTGACGAGGTTCCACACGCCCGGCGGAAGGCCTGCCTCCTCGGCGATCTCCACCAGCAGCCGGGCGGTCAGCGGCGACAGTTCGGCCGGCTTGTGCACCACGGTGCAGCCCGCCGCCAGCGCCGGGGCGATCTTCCAGGTGGAGAGCATGAAGGGCGTGTTCCAGGGCGTGATCACCCCAACCGGCCCAATCGGGACGCGGGTGGTGATGTTGACCTGACCGGGCGCCTGCAGGGCCTTGCCGTCGCGCGCTTCCGGTGCACGGGCGGCGAAGAAGCGGAAATTCTCCGCCCCGCGCAGCGCCGCCTTGGACATGAACTTCAGCGACTGGCCGGTGTCCATGCATTCCACCAGCGCGATTTCCTCCGCCCGTGCCTCGATGGCACCGGCAATGCGGTTGAGAATATCCCGCCGCGCCTCGCCGGAGAGTGCGGCCCAGGCCGGGAACGCCGCCTTGGCGGCCTTCGCCGCCCGGTCGATATCCGCCGCCTTGCCGTGGGCAACGCGGGCCAGCACCTTGAGATCCACCGGCGAGATGGTCTCGAACTGCGTGCCGTCCAAAGCATCCACATCCTCGCCGCCGATGCGGTTTTTCACGCCCGCCTCAAAGCGCGCCAGAAAGGCGCTGGCCCGGGCGATGTTGTCTTCCAGTGAGGGCATTGTCACTCTCCGGTTCCGGTCTGCATCTGGCGGATGCGGGGGTGGATGGCGTTGCGCTTCCAGCTGAGTGGCGCGCTGATCTCGCGGACTTCCAGCGACAGCATGAAATGCGGGCTGGCGAATTGCGGTGCCAGAAAGGCGCTGGCCGCAGCGAAGATGGCCTCTCCGGCGCGCTGCCGGTCCTCCAGGCTGCGGCCCTCGCCCATGCGCAGGGACATGTCGATGAAGCCGTTCTGTTCCAGCCGGTCAGCCACCACATGCACGTCGCAGCGGAACCCGCGCACGCGCACGGCTCCCAGCTCGAACAGCCCCGTCTCCAGAAGCGCGCTGGCGAGGCAGCCCGCAAAGGCAGGCATATCCACCCCGGCCTCCAGATTGGCCGAATAGTCAAAGGACAAATGCGGCATGGTCTCCTCCCGGCCGGCTTGATAATTAACATGTTAAATGATTTTGCGTGCCTGTCAACAGGGCAGTGTTTGATGCGGGAGCAGGGAGGAGGAGTGCACTCTCCTCTTGCCGCAGTACCCCTCTCCCCCTCAAGGGGGGAGAGGTGTTGGAGCCTGACTAGCTGTCCGTCGTAAGCAATAGCCCACCCGGGTGATGGCAACTGAAACGCCGTGCCGGAGTCATTCGGCTGCCGGTTTGCAAAAGCCGGTTTTCTGCCGCATAGAGGAAACATGAAGCCCGCCGATACCGCCCCATCCGATGCTGATCAGGACGCGCTGCTGCCGCGTGACACCCGGCGCTCGCTGCCCATTGCGCTGCTGCGGGCGCGCGAAGCGCTGATGACGCAGTTCCGGCCCATGCTGGCAGCGCACGACCTCACCGAGCAGCAATGGCGGGTGATCCGTGTGCTGGGCGAGCGCGGCACGCTGGATGCCTCCGAAGTGGCGGACCGGGCCTTCATCCTGGCCCCGTCGCTGACGCGCATCATCCGCACGCTGGAAGAGCGCGGCCTGATCCTCAGGGAACGCGGGGAAACCGACGGCCGCCGCGTGATGCTGAGCCTCACGCAGGAGGGCCTGCGGATCATCGCCGAAGTGGCCCCGGAAAGCCGCCAGATCTACGCCAGCCTCGAAGCCCGCTTCGGCGCCGCCTGGATCGCCGACCTGCTCGACCGGCTGGAACGGCTGTCGGAGTTCAATGAGGGGAGCGGGGAGGCCTGAGGGCTGCCGGAAATACCTCCGATGCAGGCCGAAGTGATGCATTTGCTTTCCAGCAGAACGCCTCTGCCCCACGAGAGGGCCGCGTTTACAACGGACAGCCAGTCAAGCTCCAGCTCCTCTCCCCCCTTGAGGGGGCAACGGATTCTCGCCTCTTGCAGGAAGACGCTGCAGACGTTGCTTTGATGCTTGAAAAGATACGCATTCTCAGAGTCTTGCGTCTCTGGCCGAAGCCTCTCGTTTCCCCTCCCCCTTGAGGGGGAGGGGGACAGATAGGCCGTGCCGTGTAAACAGCGGCTGCCACCTTGTGCCAAAAACCTGAAGTCTCCCCCCCTCACATGTCCTTCACCAGCCGCAGCGCATCATAGATCGCGGCGTGGGTGTTGCGGGAGGCGACGGCGTCGCCGATGCGGAAGAGCTGGAAGGTGCCTTCCGGATTTCGCGTGATGTCCTGCGGCTGGCCCCCGATCAGCGCCTCGTGCGACACCTCGCCAAGGTTTGACGAGAGCGGCTTCAGCTCGAAGTAAAGATCTGCGAGCGGCAGGGTGCCGTGGTTGATAACCACCTGATCCACCGTCCGCGTCTCGCTGGCTCCGCCGTAATCGCTGCCTAAATGGGCGGTGAGCATGTTGCCCTGCCGCTCCACCGCCAGCAGCCGCCAGGTGACGGTGAAGCGCGTGTCCAGCTTTTGCAGGCTGCGCATGTAGGGCACCAGATTCATGGCCATCACCTCCGGCGCAAAGCTGCGGTCGGGGGTCATGATCTCGACGCTGGCGCCCGTCTTTGCGATGAGTTCCGCCGCCTGCAGGCCGGTGTGGTCGCCTGCATCGTCATAGACCAGCACCTGCCGTCCGGGCTTCACATCGCCGGAGAGAATGTCCCAGGCGGAGACCACCAGATCATTGCCTGTGCTCAAGACCTCCGTATCCGGCAGGCCGCCGGTGGCGATGATCACCACATCGGCGGCTTCCGCCAGAACATCCGCGCTTTCCGCCCAGGTGTTGAAGCGGAAGGAGACGCCGAGCCGCTCGCATTCGGCCATGCGCCAATCGATGACCGGCAGCATTTCCCGCCGCCGTTCGCTCTTGGCGGTCAGGCGGATCTGCCCGCCGGGCCGGGCGGCGGCCTCGAACACGGTCACCTCATGCCCGCGCTCACCGGCCACCCGTGCTGCTTCCAGCCCGGCGGGGCCTGCGCCCACGATCACCACCTTGCGGCGGCGCGCGGCGGGGGCGATGTCATGCGGCATCGTCTCCTCGCGCCCGGTGGCGGCGTTGTGGATGCAGAAGGCAAGGCCGCCCTGATAGATCCGGTCGAGGCAATAGTTGGCGCCAGTGCAGGGGCGGATGCGCTCTTCCTGCCCGGCGATGATCTTGCGCACCAGATGCGGGTCGGCCATGTGGGCGCGGGTCATGCCGACGAGGTCCACCTTGCCGCTGGCCACCGCATGGCGGGCTGTGGCCACATCGGGAATGCGCGCCGCATGGAAGGTCGGAAGCTTTGTTTCCGCCCGGATGCTGCCTGCAAAATCCAGATGCGGCGCGCTGGCCATGCCCTGAATGGGGATCACGTCCGTCAGGCCTGCATCCGTATCGATATGGCCGCGCACCACATTGAGGAAGTCCACAAGGCCGCTGTCCTTCAGGCGGCGGGAGATTTCCAGCCCGTCCTCCGGCGTCAGCCCGCCGTCCAGCCGCTCATCGCCCGTGTAGCGGATGCCGACGATGAAATCCGGCCCGGTGCGCTTGCGGATCTCGCGCAGCACGTCGAAGGCAAAGCGCAGGCGGTTGTCGAGCGGCCCGCCATAGGGACCGTCCAGCGTGTTGGTCAGCGGCGACCAGAACTGATCCATCAGATGGCCATAGGCTTCCAGCTCGATGCCATCCATGCCACCGGCCTGCATGCGCTCGGCCGCATCGCCATAGTCCTTGATGATCCGCTCGATATCCCAGTCTTCCAGCTGCTTCGGAAAGGCCCGGTGCGCGGCTTCGCGTGCGTGAGAGGGGGAGACGACCGGCAGCCAGTCGCCCTTGTCCCAGCGGGTGCGGCGGCCAAGGTGGGTGAGCTGGATCATGATGGCCGCGCCCTGCTCATGCACAGCGTCCGTCAGCTCCCTTGTCCACTTCACCACCTCGTCCTTCCACGCGAGGATGTTGTTGAACACGGGCGGGCTGTCGCGTGACACGGCGGCGGAGCCTGCGGTCATCGTCATGGCCACCCCGGCCTTCGCCCGCTCCACGTGATAGGCGCGGTAACGGCCCTTGGGCATGCCGTCTTCCGGATAGGCTGGCTCATGCGAGGTGATGATGATCCGGTTGCGCAAGGTGAGATGCTTGAGCTGGAACGGCTGAAGAAGCGGGTCGCTGGACATGGGTCTTGTGCCTCTCTGGAAGGGCTGTTTTCTTCAGCAAAATGGAAATGTGCACTGGTGTCAAGTTTCAGTGCATGAGTGTCGTTTTCTTTGACGGGCCTGCGCCATCTGCTAGATTTGCGGGATGAAACAGGACACCGACATCACGGGCGAAACCGGCATCACGGGCGAAACCGGCTGGCGCGGCTCTGCGGACCTGTGGCTGGATGCGGCGCTTGAGGCGCTGCTGGACGCGGGCGTGGAGGCGGTGAAGATCCAGCCTCTGGCAAAGAAGCTCAATCTGTCGCGCACCAGCTTCTACTGGTTCTTCAAGGACCGGGAGGCGCTTCTGGCTGCGCTGGTGGCGCGCTGGCGGGAGAAGAACACCGGCGCCATCCTCCGCCAGACGGGCGCCTATGCGGAGACGCTGGCCGAGGCGATGCTGAATGTCATCGATTGCTGGCTCGACCCGGCGCTGTTTGATTCACGGCTGGAATTTGCGCTGCGCAGCTGGGCGCTGCAATCGCCGGACATTTTGCAAGAGGTGCAGGAGGCCGACCGCCTGCGGCTGGAAGCGCTGACGGGCCTCTTCACCCGCTTCGGCATCAGCGGCACAGAAGCGGACGTGCGCGCCCGCACGGTCTATCTCACCCAGACCGGCTACATCTCCATGCAGACCCGCGAAGACCTCCCCACCCGCATGCACCGCATCCCCGCCTATGTCACCATCTTCACCGGCCAGCCCCCGAACCAGCGCGAACTGGCAAGGTTTCACGCAAGGCATGGGTTTGCGGGGGACTGACGCCTGAAGGGCAGTGCTGGCATGGGGCTCTAAGGGGAAAGAAGACACCCTCCTTTGACCGCAGCGCTTCGCTCGCCACTCCTCTCCCCCACGAGGGCTACCGGATTCACACATCAGGCTCAGACACCACCCGCAGTGATGCATCTTTTCTGAGGTAGGGCCTGTCCGCCCCCCTCCCCCTGGTGGGGAGGGGTAAGGGGTGGGGGGCTGAGCCTGCAACATTTTGAAAAATAGATCTTTTTCTGATGAGGCATCAGGAAGCGAAACCGCCCATAATCAATGGACACTCTGCCAGACGGAGAGGCCGCCCCCCCACCCCTCACCCCTCCCCACGAGGGGGAGGGGGGCTGAAACGCCGTGCCAGAGTGATTGACGCGCGGCGCTTGAATTTGCAGTGTTTGACACATGTATTTGCACTTTTGAAAACACCTCTCAACAGCCTTCTTAGAGCTTCTTGAGAGGTGCCTCAATTGGTGTCTTTCGGGGGCGTTGAGCCGGTCTCATACCGATTGCAGCGGCGCATCGCTGCCCGCTGCATTAGTTCGATTGCGTCGGGTCTTTGATCCAGGTCTTGAGACCGAGAACCTGCGGCGACGGCCAGAGATCGACCATCGGGATCACTCGTTTGGCCGACAGGCCATCGGGCGCAATCTCGCCGGTAGTCTGTGTGACCTGACCTGCGATGATGATCGTGTAGCTCTTGCCTGCGGATGCCATTCTTTCCCAATCGCCGATCGTCTCCCCCTTACCTCCGAAAAACGCCCCGGCCGTGATGGCGAGCCGTCCATCATCATCCTTCTCGACATAGATGGGCAGATCGGCAGGTATATCGTCTGGCGAGCTGAAAACGGCCTCGTAGTGGCACTCCTGAAAGGCCTCAGTCGTGCGGCCATATGTACGGACTGGGGCTCCGTTGCGCATCCTCAGCGTTTGCTCAACTGGACCGCACCCAATTTCAGCTCGTTGTGCAGCGGGCATCATGTCCCAGAATTTCCGGGGCGTCTGTGCTGTGACCGTGACAGCGATACTGCCATCCTCGTTGACGCTCACGTGCTGCTGCGCATCGAAACAGCCGCCCAGCATCAATGCGCAGGCAAGCGTGACAGCTCGAATGTTCATCATGGTCAGCCCTTCAAGAAGCCGAATTTTTTCGCGACCCGCCGCACCTGGGTGCAATGCGCGGTTTTGGCACTGGTGCTCATGTCCTGCAGCTGAAATTCGGTCGCGCTGACGAACATGTTCAGATTGCTCGTGAATGACATGTCATCTGCAGGCACCGTCTTATCTATGTAAGCCGATATGGCCTCCTGATCATATGTCAGGCCGCATGCTGCTTCAGAGCCCAGAACATCCGCCAGCTGCTGCGCATTCCGCATACTGTCCAACGTGCCTTGTGCATGGGCTCCGGCACCTGCCGTCATTGCACCTGCCACGAACAGGCAAACACCAAATAGTCTCATCGTCAGATCCCCCGGTTAGGTTGTGTGAGGGCACTATAACCCGGCTGTACAGGTCTACAACTGTGCAGCCGGGTTATCAGCGGTTGTCACTCCGCGAAGGTCAGCACGTCCTCGGGCTGTGCGGTCGGCGCGGCCTTGAACGCGTCAATGGCGGCCTGGGTGGCCTGCCACGTGGGCTGAACGATGATGGCGCCGGTAAAATCGGCAGCCAGCACGTTCTTGGGCGGGAACACATCCCAGCACCAGACTGGTTTACCCGCCGCACCGCCAGCCTCATTGCGCAGCCGGTTGTGTGCCACGATGCCCTCCGCTCCAGGGACACAGGTCAGGCGCTCGATCACTGTGCCGCTTGCGGTCGTCCGCTCCAAAATCAGAACACTCATATCGTCCATCTCCATTGCCTCTTAAAAACGGTGCAGGGTGAACCCGAACCCCAACGGGTCAATCAGCGTGCCGCCCGCATGATCGCGGACCTCCAGCACGGCCCAGTCGCCGCCCCACTCGGCGATGGAAACAGAGATGCCATTGTTCGGCACCAGGAACGGCTCGTGCCCCAGATCCTGCGCGAAAATGGCCAGAAACGTACCTGTATCGAGATACTGGATCGCAGCCACGCGATACGCTCCAGCCACACTCGTGACGATCGCATCACTCACTGTCACGCGCAGAGCGCAGGCCGCAATGGCAGGCGGACGGTCCAGAGGCAGAGGTTCCGGCCCTGCCTGAAAACCGGTGACCTCAGGATCGTCATCACTGAGAAATACCAATCCCAGGCCTGGCTGATCGGCAGCATAGATCGCTACAATCACTCCTGCGCTGCGCTCGACATATGGCATCAGACGCTCCTCGCCTCATCGATCCATCCAGTCGTTGCCACGGACCAGGGCAATGATCCGGCAGTGCCCGCAGCCTCGATAGTTATCTGCCGGTCCGCGTTGGTCTGAGCAGCGACTTCATAGGACATGTAGGTGGCTGTCGTCGTGCTGTAGCAACTGAACGCGTCACTGTTAATGACCAAAATTGATCCGGCGGCAGAAATCGGTTTGACACGCAGTTGCGCGCGGACAGGCAGCCCGCCAGGCACGGAGAGTGTCAGCGCAGCAGCAGCTCGCAGCGTTGTTGACGATAGGTCGGTGACCGGCGCTACAAATGTGAACCTGTCATTGACCTGCTGAAACGGCCGCAGCGCTCCGGCAGCACGTACCACGGATCCGAGGCGCCGCCTCTGCGTATATCCGGATGGCAGCGCGGGTGTCAGCGATGCGGACAGACCTACATCCACCTGGCCGGTGTCAGGCCTCCGGATCGCGAACACATGGCCCGTGCCGTCCGGCATCGCGGCGCCATCTAGCCAGCCTCCCGCGTTGTTGCCTGCTGACCAGGCCGCATCCGTCCGCTTGGTAATCGCACTCGCCAGTGTCATCATTGCTGGCGCGGTCCCGTCACTCGCGCAGGATCCGGCTGCCACGACAATGTCATTGACCGTATCCACCACCGAGTTTGACAGGGTCATCCCGGTGATTGTCCGGCTGAGCTGCAGCCAGCCGCTGTTTGCAGCGAGCTGAGTGGCGAACGTGTCCGCAGTCACGATCGGTGAGGCGTTGATAGCGACCGAGCCGGGCGAGGCGCCACTCATCTCCATGCGCGTGATCACTGTTGATCCATCCACACTATGCAGATCGATGCCGATGCCATTGGAGCCGCCGTAGTGCCAGAACCGGCCTGAAACAGTCCCGTCACCGCGCTGCAGGTCCAATCGCTGCTGCCCGTTGGCGGCAGCAGCACGCACGCGCAGAACAGTGTTGAGTGAGAGCGAGCCGGTGAGCGTGCCACCGGTCAACGGCAGTTTGCCATCAATGAGAGACATCAGGCTGTCGGAGATCAGTTGACGCAGCTGATCAACCGTGATCACCAGCGCACCACCGTCACGCATCACAGGCAACAGATCCTCTGTGGTGGCGGCAGGCGTCGTGGGCAGCTCATCAATGGCGATGGGATCAGTCATGTCACATCCTCATCAGCTGCACCTCTGCATATCCGAGCGGCTGCCCGGACACGAGAGGCGCGTCAAAATCGGAGACCACCTCGACAATGGTCCGGTAGCGGTCGTGTGTGCGGGTAATGACGTTCGCGCGGCCGTGCAGCGTCTGCGCCCCGGGGTTGCCAGCCCAGCCACCCGCGAACTGCATGTCCGCAATGCCGCTCCAGTTGTGGATGAAAACGGCAATGTACCGCGCGCCATCGTTGCCGGAACCCGTTGTGATCACCTCGGCTGCACCGCTCGACGCATCGCGGTAGACGAGTTTATGAGCGTTGCTCAGTGTCGTGATTGTGCAGTTTGCAGATGCATCGGTGACGATCCGGGCCAGCAGCGCACTGTCATAGCCTGTGTCGAATGAGGCATCCGCCTCGGGGAGGCTCGACGGATTGTAGACCGGATCATCCAGATAGAACCGCTGCAGGCCTCCCGCTGCCGTCCAGCGCAGATGCGCCACGCGCGAGGGCAGCATCGTGAATGTGCGGGCAGGCTCTGCAATGTCCGCGAGCGCAACATCGAAAACACCGCGGTGCCGGATCGTGCCGGTCGGCGCCACTACGATCGTGCCGGAGACGGGCGAGGTCACAGTCAACCGGCTGTTTGCGGCCAGCACAGCCGGATAGATCGGCAGGCGCGCGCGTGCGCTCTCCACGGTGACATATCCGTCAGCCGGACCGCCGCCCGTGGCCGCGTCGATCGCATTCTGAATTGCGAGACCGAGCTGCTCCAGGTTGTTTGCGTCAGGCGTCAGGCCCAGCCGCGTGATCGCGTTGACGATCTCGGCTTGTGCGTGATCAATGGCGCGCGCATCGATCACGGATCCGCGCTGGCCAATTGCAGGGTTGCCATTTGTCCAGGGTGTGCCGTCAGAGGTGCCGAAGGGGGGCCAGCGCTTCATTTTTTGATCCTCAGTGGAGCCCGCGCAGCGGCTGCGGCGGCTGCCAGGCGTGGGCGGTGTAGTCGAAAACGGGGATGGTATGTGCCGGTGCCCGGCGCCGGATGACGCACTCGACCTCGGCCTCGGCCTCAAAAATGCAGTGCGGCGTCTCAGCAGCCACGGCCTCGCCACAGCGGGCCCATCCGATCGCGCGCGGGCCAAATGCCACGCGCCAATAATCAGCCATCCGGGGCGGGCCAACCTGCCAGCGCGGCGGCAGCAGGGCCAACGGGCCAGTTGCGAGTGGCGCGCCAGTCTCTGTCACGATCAATGCGCCGTCGCCAGTCGCCAGCAGCCCGCCGTCCGGATAGCGCCACTCATCCGGCGTTGACCAGCTGGTGCCGCACTCAGTGATCCCGCAGCGCGCGGGCGCGAACTCCTCGATTGAAATCTCGACACCACGCTGTGCCGCCAGCCCGGTGAAATACGGCACGGACTGGCCGCCCTCCTCAGTCCAGCGCGCATGCGCCAGCGCCTGGCGCTCGGCCAGCGTGTCGGCAAACCCGCCCGGACGGCACGGGTCCGGGCCCAGAATGCGCTCGTAATCGTCGAGGCAGTGTATGGCCGTCGCCGGGCTCACCTCCGTCTGCCGCCGCTCCGCCGCCTCGGCCTCCAGCCGGGCGAGGCCCCGCGCAAGCGGCTCCATCACAGCGGCCAGAATGCTGTCCGGATCATGCGACAGGCCCCAGCCTGTGGGTGCATAGGACAGGATTTCCGCGAGGATCGTATCCCAGCTGCGCGGCGAGATGGTCATGACGCCCCCCACGTGATTGCACCGGGCACCAGCAGCGTGGTCTGTCCTGGCTGCACGTCACGGCCCGGCTCGATCAGTATGTGCCGGTACTCGCCCGGAGATCCGGAGAGAGCCTCTGACAGCCGCGAATAGCTGAGCAGCCCGCCGATCGTGGCCTCACGCGCCATGAATGAGGCATAGGCAGCAGTGACAGCGGCCCGCGTGCCACTGGTGTCGGGATAGAGCTCGATGCGCAGCGGCAGGGGCTGGATGACGGCGCCGATCACCTCCACATCCGCCGTCACCGGCCGCACACCCTCGGGCCCGTTGATGCGGCCGAGGTGGCGGCTGATCGCATCGATCTCTGCGGGGCTCGGCGCACGCGGGGCCTCCCGGGTGCCCATGGCCACAACGACACCGACCGCAATGTCACGGGTGGCACCCTGCAGCGGCACAGTCCGCACCGCCGCCACAGCAAACTCGTTGGCCACCCAGGCCGGATAATCATGCGCTGCGCCGCCCTGCGGCACCTGCCGTTTGCGGGCGATGTAGCGGTCCAGCAGAGAGGCTGCCGTCTCTTCACCGGCACCGCCCGTGAGCCCGTCGCCATCCACCACAGCCACCTGATTTGTGAGGCCCGCCAGCGGCGAGACCAGCGCCATGGCATAGCCCGCAGGCAGATTGCCAGCGGCCCCGGCCGCCAGCGCCCGCACGGTCGCGGTGACGCTGCCAGTGGCTCCGATCGAAACAGCGCCAGTCACCTCATAGAGCGCCTCTCCGGCACCTCTCAGCAGCAGATTTGCAGGGATGGCCGTGCCCTCGGCACCGCTGAAAACCACGCGGCCAATCGCCCGGGTGGCCGCACGCGGGAAAATGCCATAGGCGGCAGCATGCAGACGCAACGTCTCGTATTCGGCCGTGTCGGCGATCAGCTGATCCCCGTTCCAGCGGTGGTGCTGGTGCGCACCCCAGAGCGCCGCTCCGGTCATAACGGCGATGTGATTGAGCATGCCGTGCGGCGCCCGCACAGCACGGGCCGCAGCCTCGGCCGTGATGGCCCGTCCCTGCGCCTCGGTAACGCGCAGCAGCGCCGCCTCCATGTCGGTACGGGCCTGCTCGGTCAGCTCGTCGAGAGTGGGGATCGGAAACGGCATCAGACAGCACCTCCCTGCACGCTGCCCCGCAGCACCACATCACGCACCCGCGCCGTCCAGCCCAGCACGCCGGGCCGCAGCCACTCGGCCGTGATCACCGCCGCCTCGGCGAGCTCTACCTCAGACCAGGCGAAGGCCTCGGCGAGATAGGCCAGCGCCCGGGCGCGGGTTTGGTCGGGGTTGAGCGGCCCATCGTCCTGCTTCTCGCGGTCCAGCAGCCACAGGCGGGTGCCGGTGCGGCGCCCCTCGCCATCCAGAGCATCGGCCAGCGCGCCCCGGCGCAGGCCGAAAGCCCCGCGTGCGGCACTGAAAAAATCAGTGCCGGTGGGCAATGTGTCGTCAGGGTTGGCGCGGCGGTCGAGGCCCGCGCTCAGCATCATGGAGGTGGCGGGCGTGTAGTCGATGACCAGTTCCCCGGCCTCGGTCAGAGCGAGATCACCCCGGCGCGTGACAGGGTCAAACGCCAGGGCGAGATCGGCAAATTCGGCGGGGGCATCGGCTGTAAACATGGGCGCAGGCTACGCGCGCGCGGGGGCCTGCGGCAGAGTAGAGGTGTCTATCAGGCGGGCCAGTCAGCTGGCCGGTATCCCGCGAGATAGGCCTGCAGCAGGCGGATGCGGGCTGTGTCGAGAGATTTGGTTCCGCGCTCCAGCTTGGCCACGTTCTGGCGCGTGTGCTCGTGATCTTCGAAACCGAGGACCACGGCCATCTGGTGCTGAGTGAGGCCGAGAACGTCTCGGGCACTGCGGATTTGGTCGGGGGTCATTATCGCCATACCAGCGACGCACCTTCGCCCATCTCAGCTGTTGCAGCATAATCGGCACGTGACCAAAGCTGGGTGGTCTCTGCGAACTGCTCAATCCGGGCATCGTTTTCAGCTGCGGCAGCTTCGGGACTGACGCCTGCCTCTAAAAACACGGCAGTGGCCCGGGCGATAGCATCGCGGATTTCGTCGTCGTCAGCGGTGATCCGGCCGGTGAATTCAATGTTGAGCATGCCCGTCTCCTATCTTCGTTATCCGTTGATGGACTGATCTGAATTCAGCTCGGCGGTGTAGCTGCTGCCGGTTTTCGTAACGTTGATCAAGCGGCGTTCGCGCAGTGCGTCAATCGTGCCCTTTGTGACACCTGCGGGAAAATTGTGAGGGATCATTTTGCCCATACGCATGCTCCATGTCAGGGGCAGAGCATTTAGAGCAACCTGCATATTCTCGGTGAGAGGCTTCATGTCTGTCTCCTGTCTTGGCTTCGGCGTCATCGCCGCCGCTCATGTACTCTTTGTAGTTCATTCGAACTACAAACGCAACAGGAAAAACGCAGGCCCTTCGGAAAAAATCAGCCCACCGGCGTGCCGCTGGTGCCGCCACCCGGCACGACGCCATCGTGAATGTGCGTCTTGTCGAACGGCACACCATCATGGGTGATGCTGCCGCCCTGAAAATCCCAGCCACCGGCCGTGTGGATCAGGCTGGTGCCGCCGACCGTGGTTTTGATGGCCTCCGGCGTCACCTCTATCTGCGCGCCGCCGCCCACGGTGGCCGTCAGTCTGGTCTGCGCCAGAACGTCAATGGAGCCATCCGCCTTGATATGGACGCGGCTGCCATCGGCGCCGTAGATCGCCGTCTCGCCCTCGGCCAGGCCGCCGAACCGGTCGGCGGGCACGCTCACCGGCAGGCCGACGAGATCGCCCTGGTCACCACCCACCGCCAGCACCACCATGAGACCGCCCGAGCGCGGCCGGGACGCGAGGCCGAAGGGCTGCACGATCTCGATGCCGTCCCGGTCGGCATAGGCATGGGTGGTCACATCGGCCGTTTGGGTCTCTCCCGTGTCGCTGGTGCCGCGCACCACGGCCCGGGAGACGAGGCCACGCACGTAATGAGCAATCTCACGCGGCCGCATCATCTGCCTCCGGATCATAGGCCTCCGGCCCGGTCACCCGCAGCTCGGCCACCTCGCCCTCACCCTCACCGTATCCGTAGCGCACCCCGGCAATGAGATAGTCACGGTCCACCATCATGAACCGGTCCGTCACGCGGGTGAGGCAGTTCGGCTGCCACAGCTGTCCCGCTGCCCGCCAGCCCTGCAGGGCAATCACCAGATTGTCACCGCGTGCCCGGTGGACACGGGCCATCCAGTCAGCCTGGCTCTGCGCGTCCGCGTCTTTGCCGCTGGCTTTGAGCAGCGTCACCATGGGCCGGTAGCGCGTGATCTCGGTATCGCGCGCATGGCCGAGTACGGTCACCCCAGCCGCTTCGCGGGTGGGCAGGCCCGCCTCGCGCTTGCTCTTGATCTGGCCGCCACCATTGGCTGCCCGGTAGCGCGAGGCCTCATCGCCGCGCACCGCAGGCAGCGAGCCTGCGGTCATCGGCGCAGCGCTGGCCCGCTGCCCGCCAGCGCGGGGCGCCTGTCCCTTGACGTAGTAGTCGGAAAACCGGTCCGTCGCCGAAAACTGCCCGCGCACCATCAGCACGCCCGGCCCAGGCCCTTTGATATCCGCCGCCGCCCGGGTCTGGCCGGAGCGGGTCAGCACTAGATCTGCGATGCCATCCGATGTCACCAGCACCTCACGCTGCCGCGCATATTTCTCGATGGCAGAGAGCACCGTCTCTGTAACGTCCACGCTGATTTTTTCGAACGGCTCGCCCGTGTCCACGTCACAGCGAACGCCGATACCGAATGGCGCACACAGCCGCTCGGCAAACTCCTCCAGGCGCAAGCTCTTGAACTCCACCGGACCCTCGGGCCCGGCCGTGCAATCGACCAGATCACCGGCAATGTCACGGCCCGCGATCGTCAGCGATGCCTCACCCTCCTGATAGCTCTGCTCCACGGCCTCGACCCAGCCGCGCAGCACCACCTGGCCATAGACCGAGATCTCGACCGGCTGGCTCAGCAGCAGCGGGCCGATCTGGCCCGGCGTCCCATAGGGCCATGCGGCGAGAGAGCGCGCGTCATCGCGCAGGGTCAGTTCAAACGATCCGCAGATCTCGCCGAGATCCCGATTGATGGCAACGCTGGTCCAGCGGTCCAGCACCATACCATTCACGCTGACAGAGACGGCACGTGTGGCACTCATCGCAGCACCTCCACACCGGTCAGAGGCGTCACGGCCGGATGGGCCAGCCGGTTACGGCGGGTGATGTCCGCCGCGACGTCAGCCACGCGGGCGGGCTGATCGGCGGCCAGATCATAGGCAATCAACAGCGCAGGCACGCCGCCCGGCACGATGACCGTACGCGGCAACCGGCCGATGATCTCGTTGAGGTCGGCATAGAGAGCCGCGCGCAGATCCCGCAGGCCCCGGCTCACGGCTGCGGCCGGTCCGGGCAGTGCCGTAGTCATTGCCGCTGTCAGCTGCACTGACACGGACAGAGCCGTGTCGAGATCATCGCGCCAGCCATAGGCCTCCTCCCGCGAGGAAAACGCAATGCGCACCGCACTCTCGGCCGCAGCGCTGGTCAGCGCTGCATGGTGTCCGGCACGGGCAGCAGCCTGCACCGGCGTGAGCGTGGTCAGGCTGGCTGCCTGCGCTGCCAGAGCCAGCGCCAGGCGGGCGCCATCGGCCGCAGCGAGCGTGGTAGCGGTTGGTGTGGCCGTGCCGCCTGGGGCGATGGCAGGCCGGGGCCGGGGCCGCGCAGCCTGCATGATCACCCGTGCGAGATCGGGCACGGTGCCAGCCACTGCGCTGGCGGACGGGTCAGCTGTCACGGCCCGCAGGAGGCTCGACAGACTGTCAGACAGCGAGGCTCCGGAGGCCAGCTGCGCCGCCGTACTGATGGCGCTCTGCACGAGGCCGGTGCTGACATCGAGGGCAGAGGCAATGGCATCGACGGGTGCGAGACGCGAGGCCAGCGAGGCCGCCAGCATCGCACCTGCGCCGCTGCGCAGCGCTGCGGCCGCCCCGGTCAGCCGGCTGGCTGTCGCCTGGGCCGGTGCGAGCTGCGCTACCGTCCGCTCAAACTGCACATCGACACGCGCCACCCGCAATTCGCCGGTCGAAAACCGGATGCTGGCGCCGGGCGGCACCACCACCAGCATCTCGCCGAGCCACGGGTGCACCAGCGTGCCGGGACCGGGCTGTGCGAGCGCCGCCTCCAGCGCCCGGGCCCGCGCAACATAGTCATCACCGATGACGAACCCGGCGACACTCACCGGCCCGTCGAGACGGCCCTGATCTTCACGGGCCTGCGCATCGACACCGGGGAAAAAATGCGTGACGATACGGCGCCCCACCTCGTGCGAGATGTCGATGATCTCGAATGGCACCCCACGGAACGAACCCTGCCGGAGGCCGGGTAGCAGATCAGAGGTGGATGAGAACATGGTCAGAGCCCTCTCAGGATGGTGTTACGGGGCACCGAGCGACTGGCCACGGTCCATGACGATCGGCGCATCCGAGTTGGTTGAGTTGACGGACCGGACCTGTGCCGGGCCGATCACTTCGAGGACCACCTTGCCGCCCACCTTGGCCTCCTGCTGCTGAGCTGCCACCGCCCCTGCAGGCGCCTGATAGGCCGCAGCCGAGGCCGCAGCGCCAGCCCCGGCAATGCGGCCCAGCTGGCCCGCCGCGCCCGGCGCCGGAGCGGGCGCAGGCTCATCACCACCCATGCCAAAAAATGACCCGATCGACGCGCCAACACCGTCGAACACGCCGGTGATCCGGCCCGGCACCTCAGCGAGCCAGGCCATCATCTCATCGATCTTGGTCTTGATCCCATCCCACAGCGCCTGCATCAGCTCGCCGCCGATGGCCAGCAGCTCGGCAACACCGGTTCGCAGCGCATCGGCCATGCGTTTGCCGAGGCCACTGAAAAACGTGACGATCTGATCCCAATTGGAGATGATCAGCGCGAGCGGGTGGTAGCTGAGAATGGTTTTGATCCCCTCCCAGGCCGCAGACAGGCCCGAGAGGATGCGGCTCCAAAGTCCAGCAAAAAATGCGGTGATCTGATCCCAGTTGGAGATGATCAGTGGCAACGGGTGGTAGCTGAGGACAGTCTTGATAGTTTCCCAAGTGGCGGCCAGAGGCCCTTTAATCCTGCCCCAGAGATCGCGGAAAAATGCGGCTATACCGCGCCAGTTGTCGTAGATCAGATAGGCTGCGCCAGCGATGGCTGCGATAGATGCGAGGAACCAGCCCACAGGCGTCATCATCAACGCTGCGCCAAACGCGTAGATCTGATCACTCGCAAAGATCTCTTCGAAAAACGCAGTTATGCCGCTCCAATTGTCGTAGATCAGATATGCCGCCGCCGCGATCGCGGCCATAGCGCCCAGGAACCAGCCGACCGGCGTTGCAATCAGCGCAGCGCCGAGGCTGTAGACAGCTACGATCAGCTGCCCGCTCATCACGGCCGCTACTGTCACCAGGATCGTATCGAGCCCACCGAGGGCTTCGGTGATCTGCCTGAATGCAGAGATCCCGCTCATCACGGCCGTGCCCAGCTGCTCGATCGCGCTCATCATGCGGTCAATGATCTCGGGCCGGTTGGCGTCGATGAAACGCACCATCTCGTCAATCACTGGTGTCAGCACAGGCGCAAGTTTGGCGCTGATGATCTTGACCAGTCCGGTGAGCCGCTCTGTCAGATCCTGCAGTGATGACGAGAATGCGTTGAGGCCCTTGAGCTGCTCCTCGTCGAACACGAGGCCCTGCTCACGCGCCGCCGCACGCATGCGCTTGATGCCATCGGTTCCGAGCTCGATCATCTGCACGAATTGCTCGCCGCCCGTGCCGCCGAAAATCTCATCAGAGATGCGGATCTGCGCCGCCTTGTCGAACTGGCCCAGCCTGCCGATGATGTCCTCAAACAGTTTGTCCGGCTGCTTCAGGCCAGCCGCCAGATCATTGGCGGACAGGCCCAATCTCTCAAACGCTTCTTTCGCTGAGCCCTCTCCGGTGAGGATGAACTCATCCGCGCGCAGCTGCATTTCCTTCAGGCCATCGACCAGCGCATCCATGCCGACCCCGCGACGGGAACCGACCGCCGCCAGCTCCTGCAGCGCCTGGGTTGCCGTGCCTGCACGCTGTGCCATGGCGGTCAGCTCGCGTGCGGTCGAGGCCACGGTCTGCACCATGAGGAGGAGGCCACCACCGCCGCTGCCCAGCAATGCGCCGATTTTGACGGCCAGCTGCCCGGCCGCACGGCCGACGTTGCCGAGTGACCTCCCAACGCGGTCGAGGCCGAGGCGGCGGCCGAGAGTGCCGAGCGCAGCCAGACGGCGGGACAGGCCGCCGAGACCGCCGGAGAGGCGGTCCCGCAGATTGACCAGGACAGAGACGGCTAGGTTTTTCATCGGGTGCCCTTGCTCTCGGCCGCCTTGCGCCGCTTTTCACTGAGCCGGGCGGCAACCCCGCGCCGCAGCATCAGCTCAGGCCAGGTGCAGGCGGCAGCATCACTCCAGCCGCCGCCATAAAACTCGGCTGTCTCGCCGATCAGCTCCGCCCAGTCGTCGGGCCACTCCCCAAAAAATATTCGAGGACCCGGCTCGCCCGGGCGATGTCCGCTGCGTCCATCCGGTCAAAAATGCCGTTGGTCGCCGCTTTGTTCTTGCGGAGCGACAGCGCGAATGCCACCCGCTCGCGCACCTTCTCGGCCGCGTTGGTGATCTCGGTCAGATCCTTGCCGGTCAGCCGGTAGAACTGCAGGGCCGTGATGGTCTCGCGGCGGGTGCCACGGTCGCGGCGCTGGAACGTGATGTTCACGGGCCGGTCAAGGGTCAGCAGCACGCTGCCATCGGCCTGCTCAACGGCACCACGCGGCAGCACGGCGATGTCTGCCGTCTCATCCTCCTGCACCACGTCATCAGCAGGCGCGGGAGCCAGCGCCACGGCCTCCTCCTCGTCCTCGATGACAACGTCAGACACGTCGATTTCCCGGGTCTTGGTCATGTCTCGTCTCTCTCTTTCGGGGCTCTGCGCCCTGCCTCAAACCAGCCTCAGGCGCGGATTTCCTCGCCCTCGCCAAACGCCCAGGTCAGCGGGATCTTGCCGCCCTCACCACCGGTGACGGTGGGCATTTCGCCGGACAGGAACGCATCCGCATGCACCCACGTCTGACCGGTGTCGCAGATCACCTGCAGCTCGCCCTCGCCACGCGCCAGCAGCGCATCCAGCGACTGACCGCGCTCCAGATTGGTCGTGGCCGTGCACTCGCCCTGTGCAAATGTCTGCGCGTAGCCGGACCGCCGCCCGTATGACACCGGGGCCTGCGTCAAGCCTGCGGGCCGGTACGTTGCCCCGGTCTCGACCGGAATTTCCTCGCCGCGCCAGAAAATCTGCACGACACCCAAAACCTGCGCCATTGTTGCCTCCTATCAGGCCTCGAATTCGAGGACGCCGTTGAAACGGATGAGATTGCCGATGATGTTGACCGGCATGTTGGCCAGCATCTGGTTCTTCTCGTTCGGGTCGATCATGAACGTGGCGCTCTCCAGCGTCCGCTTGACATCGCGGATCCAGCCTGCACGGCCATAGACATTGCAGCGCGCCGCCCAGGTGCCGCGCACCTTGCGGGGCGTGGCCACCACCTTGGAATGGGCCTCAGCGATGCTGCCATCCTCCGCCAGTTTATGGCGCGGATAGGTGAGCTGCATCGTCGCGCGCCAGTCGTAGCGGATCCGCGACAGGGTCACGGGGACATTGATGTCCAGCCAGGCGCTGTCCGCCGTGCCGAGGGCCGTCTGCCGGTATGTGGTGATCACACGGCTCAGATAGACCGAGCGGTCCGTGCCAGCCGTGAATGTCGAGATCCCGGAGCGCAGCAGCAGATCCTGCTCGGTCTCCGAGAACAGGCTCGCCGGGTCCGGCGCGATGACGCCGGGCAGCTGCAGCGTGCGCAGCTGGCGCGCAGGGTCCTGCGTCAAATGGAAAATCGACACAGCCATCAGGGTCGCGGCCCAGATCCACGGCGGCGTGGGCGAGGCATCGGCACCGATCAGTGTGAGATGCGGCGAGTTGGTCACCGTACCCTTCGTCGTCAGCTGGCCAAATGTGCCGCGCAGGCCTGCATAGCCGTGGCCATCCAGCCGGGCCATGGCCGTGTAGCGCTGGCGCAGCTCCTCTGCCAGCACGGTGAGATTGGCATCGCCCGTCCACGGCAACGCGATCGCGTCGAATTTCTGCTCGTTGATCGCGTCGATCGCATCCTGCACGTCCGGATCACCCGCGCCGCCCGACATGGCGGTCACGGTCACCTGTGCGCCAGCGGGCAGCACCTCATCGGCCTGCAGGCCGAGGCGGATCAGGATGTCATTGCCGGTCTCGCCGCCGTGCCGGGCCGTCAGCAGCACCTCATGGGTGGCTGCATCTGTGCCCTGTGCTGCGGCCACGGGCATGGCCGTGTCAGCATTGATCGCCGCCACCAGGGCAGCGGCGCGCTGCGGTGCGGTCATGGAGGTGGTGAGGACGATGCGCACGCGCCGCCCGCCGATATAGACGGCCAGAGCCCCGGCACCGAGTGCGTTGCCAAACGAAATTTTGCCCGTTGCGGCGGTTGCGCCGGCTGCATCCGGAATGGCCACCATCCACAGATCCGAGCTGCGGTTGGCGGTGCGCGCCGCCTCGATCATCGCCGCGCCGATCGAACCGGCCCCGCACAGAGCGATGCCATCGGATGGCCGCGTGACACGGTAGAGCCGCCCGGCCTCGGCCGTGCCGGTCGAGAGCATCGGCGCGATGATCAGACCGCGCGCCGGGTAATCAAACAGCCCGGCCTCGGTATAGGTCGGCCGGATTTCGAGGTCCGCGCCTGGCACGCGCCAGTCCAGCGGGATCTCGTCAAATGCAGGGATCACAGCCATTAGCTGGCCTCCTTCTCAGTGCGGGTGCGCTTGACCGGCGCAGCCTCGATCAGGTCGCCATCGCGCAGGCGGCGGCGGATGTAGGTGCTGGCGGGCAGCGTCACAGTCAGGCCGCCTTCCGGCCAGGGCTGGCCGTCTGCCTGGGGCACTGTGCGGCCCGGCGCCTCAATCAATGTCATCGTCTTGGCCATGATCGGCTCCCCACTCGTTCAGCCGGTTGCGCCCGGCAGGGTGATATCGTCCTCAGCATCCGGGGCGGTGGCGCTGCCGGTCTGGCGCGCCAGCTCCCAGTCCACAGCCAGCCCGGTAAAATCAGGCAGCCCGGCTACGATCCCGCCCGCGTCGCCCAGCGTGGTCATCACGCCGCCCTCGATCACGGCGAGTGCCAGATGCTCTCCGGCAAAACCTTCAGCGTAGGCGGGCGCAATCGAGGTCAGCGCCACGCTGCCAAAATCTTTGATCAGGCGCCCGTGCAGAAGCTGCGCCGCGCGGATCGCGCTGGCATAGAGCCCCGGCCCGCGCGGATCGCCGCGCAACCGGCCCTTGAGCTCGGGATGCTTGACGACGATCCAGATCCGGAAATTGAGCGCGCCCTTGTAGTTGCGCTGGCCTGTGCCATCTGAGCGCCAGCCGGTCCAGGCGAGGGCGATATGCGGCAGACGGGAGATGAGAGCCGAGAACTCGCTCGGGCTCATCATCTCGTGTTGCTCGCTGTACTGCCACTCGCCAGCCGGGAACGCCTGCTGCAGCACAGAGCGCAGGGTATCCAGCAGATGCGAGACAGGGTCCGCGACAGCGCTCACCACATCCCTCCCGCACCGGTGTCATAGATCGGATCGCGGTCCTGAAACTGCGCCGCCGAGGCCTGCGCCACCGGGGCCGCCCCTTCGAGCGTCACGACGCCCCGCGCAATCTGGCCGAGCCAGTCGAGCGTGGTCCGGTACTGGCGGGCCACGTCCTCGCTCGGCGAGGTCTGGCCGGTGCTCGCCAGCGTGTGGCGGGCAATGGCGCAGGCGGCATCGCGGATCGAGGCCTGCACAGTCTCCAGAGGCGTGCGGTAGCGTTTGCGCAGATAGCTGTCGATGAGGTCCGTAGCCGAGTCGAGCGCACGGGCCACGCGGGCCTCAACGCGCAGATCCGTGACCTGATCCGGGAAATCGCCATCGAGCGCGCCCAGACGCAGGATCTCGGCCTCGCCATACAGGCTCACCATGTCGGTCAGGGCCGCATACATCAGACAGCCTCCTCGACAGTCAGCGCCGGATCTGCCCGCAACGCGGCAATTTCATCCCCGGTCAGGTCCGTGAGCCGGATCGTCACAGCCTGCGGCCCGAAGTGCCGCCCGGCGCGCCACCGGCCGCGCTTGGGGCCGGTGATGATGAGGGCGGGACCTGCAGGCGCATCCGGCTGACCGGCCAGCACGTTGGCAGCAGAAAGCCCCGCCGCATCGGTCACCACCTCAGCCCAGTCCACTGACGCCGCCAGGCCCTCCGGGCGCGATCCATATGACGCAGCGACGGCCGCAAACGTGGTGAGACCGGCATCCGCCAGTGCCTTCGCGCCAGCCTTGCCAATGCCCTTGAGCCGGGTGAGATCGTCCATGTCACGCTCCTTTGCCTTGCCGGGAAGGCTCAACAGCCCCTCTGGAAAAGCCCCCGCCAGTCAGCCTGGCGGGGTAGTCTGGGAGGCTGGACCCGCTGTCAGCGGATCCAGGGGGATTTCAGCAGCTGCGCCGTATTGCGCCACACGTTGGTGGCACCGGCGGTATTGCGTTCGGCGTTGAGGATTTCGAGGGCCTTGCCCTCCAGCGACGAGGGCACCACGAGCAGCGTTGCTTGCAGGCCGAGCGGCCGGTCATAGTCGCCGAGCTGCCCCTCCAACGCGGCACGGGCGGCAGCGTAGTTAGCTGCTGTCAGTTCCTGTTTGGAGCCATAGGCCATCTGCCAGAACCCGAACCCGACCGCATCGCGGCAATCGACGCCGTAGATGAATTCCTTGCGCATGAACACGTTTTCGTTGTCCGGCTGATCCATGGAGACAAACTGCGCGGGCTGACGAGTCTGGTAGATCAGCGGCTTGAGCGCGCGGGAAACGTCCATCAGGAACCAGGGCGCGCCAGATCCACCGCCGCTGTTGCTGACGGTCACCGTCTCCCCTGCCGCATTGAGACGAGGATGATCCGTGTCGAAAAACGCCTGACCGTCATAGCACTCGGTGTCCCAGCCCTTGGCGAGCAGTCCGAAAATGTCCTCGTCCGGATGCGCAGCCGTCGCCCGGCCCATCTCCTCGAACATCGGTTTGTAGATGCCGATGTTGTCATCCTGGATATGCGTCTTCCGGACCGAGACTGTCAGCTCGTAATCCTCATTGTCGATTGCATATTTGTGTGCCGATGCCCGGTTGACGACGCGGTCTCCCAGCCACTTCCGCATGCTGGGGAACTGACCCAGCCAGCCGTAGTCATTGCTGGCCGTGGTGGACGGCACCTCGGTCGCGATCTGCGACCACTGGCTGGCGTGCATGCCGAGACCGGCCTGGAAATTCGCCTTGAACGCCACACCCAGCGTCCGGAGATTTTCACCATTAACGATCATCTTATGTCTCCTTCAGAGGCTCAGGCGATCTCGACCCAGACGCCAGCGGCATCCACGTCGATGATGCGGCCAGCCGCAGAGCGGGTGCTCGACCCGCTGGTTTTGGCCACCGTCTGGTCATCGACGATGTAGGCCGTGGCGCCGATGTCGGCCCGGGTGATCTCGTCGGCCGAGGCAGAGTTGGCGAACGCGAACACGCCCACCTCAGACGTGACGCGCACATCCCCGGCCGCGCCGCCCGTGTTGTTGACCCGGTCTGTGGCGACGCCACGAGCCTTGAGCGTCGTCGAGGTGGAGCCCGGCACCGCATTGCCTGCCGCATTGAGGCAGACCAGCGCACCGGTGTAGATCACCGCGTCAGCGGCGACCGGATCCGAGTGCGTGGTGAGTGCGCGGGAGCGGACCGCGCGGTCCTTCGTCATAGCAACCATGTCCGTGGTCCTCAGTCAGATTTGGCGGCGAGATAGGCCTCGGTGGTGAGACCCAGCATCTTGACGACAGCCTGCTCGTCGGCAGACAGCGCGGCCTGTTTCTGGCCATCCTCGCCGGTGATCGGCGCGCCGTTGATCGACGGGATCGCGGCGAGCGCGGCTTTGGTGCGCTCCGGATCGGCCGCCATCATCTGGATCCAGTTGTCACGGGCCGGTTTGATCGGCTTGCCCTCGGTGATCGCCGCATCAACGATGCGGGTTGCCTCGGCCGTCAGCGCTGCGGCCTGGGCGGTGGCACTCTCCAGTTTGAGCGTGGTCACCTGTGCCGTCACGGCCGCCAGCTGCGCCCGCAGCTCATTGGCCACGTCAGCGCTCATCGCGGCCTGCCCCTCGCCACCGGCGAGGCGGGCCCGAAGAGCCGCCATCAGCTCGTCATCGCTGGCCGTATCCGCCAGACCGAGCATCTCGATCATTTTTGCACGCCAATCCATTGAGGTGTCCTCGCTCATCATGAGGGTGGTGAGTTGATCCAGTGCCGGATCATTGGTCAGGGCCGCCCGCAGGATCTGCAGCACGCGGCCAGTGTCGTCGTAGGTGATCACCGGCGAGATGCCGCGATAGGCGCGGTCCGCCAGCAGAGCCCGTCCGGTTCCGGTCCACTCGACGCGGCCCCACACGCCATCGGCGCGCGCCTCCAGTTCGACGATCCAGCCGCGCGCCGGAGCCGTGCAGCCGCTCTTCTTGGTGATGTCGGTGGCGTGGTCCTGATCGACCGGCATGGGCAGGCGCGACAGGCTCGCTGCGACCAGGGCGGCAGGGTCTGCCACCGTGAACGGCCCGCGTCCGTCCTTCGCGCGGAACGTTCCGGACAGGCAGAGGTGGATCCAGTCCGGCACGGTGCCGCCAGCATCGCTGGCTGCAGCGGGCGCAAACTCGAAAAACAGGGCGGTGCGGTGATTGCGTTTCATGGGCTGATCATGCCGGGCAGAGGCGCGGCAGATCAGACTAGAGCGCTCTAGGGTGGATCATCCCGAAAATCGGCCACTGAGAGGCGGGAGAGGTATTCGGCCCCGATGGTAGGGGCGAGGCCTTAATGATGCCTCTTAGGCGCCTCTTACGCCTCTTAATCGCCGTCCGGAGTGCCTGTGCAGCCACCGGAGGGCGGGCGGGCCGTCCGGGCCCGATTGCGATGCAGGTTAGCGCGTGGCGCTGCCGCTGTCGAGAGCGCGCTCGATGACGCCTTCGGTCACGTCCAGGATCATCTCCTCATCCTCGGGTCCGATGCCCAGGAACGGCCGCGCCGGGAGGGTGACAGACCGCGCCATGACAAACTCGCCGCCGATCCGGAACGCGAGCGCGCGCTTTGCCTTGGGCAGGATGGTGCCACCAAACTGATGCACGGCGCCATATACCTTATTGGTGCCGACGCGCAGCTCGCCGGGCGCGGTGTCAAATGTGATCGAGGCCATCAAACCGCCGCGCATGCCGCTCTCACGCAATATGCCAGGGCCCCGTTTGGTGGCTGCATAGAGGGGATTGAGAGGTGCCCAGGGCTGCCCCTGCGGATCCGTGCCACTGGCGAACCGGTCGCGTGTAACCTCGACGAGGCCGGTGCCGATGGCCCGCAGCAGCGGCTGGTCATCGCTGAGGACCTGCGCTGCCCGCTCCAGTGCCTCTGCGGCGGGGCCGGTCTCGATTTTAACCTCGATCGATGTCATGCCGCATCCTTCCAGGCTTTGCCCGGGTTGTACTCAAAACCCGGATCGATGCCCGCAGGCACCATCCGCCGCTCGCCGGTGGCCGGGTCGAGATAGGGCACGCGGACAATCGGCGGTGCCTGATCCGGCCCCTGGCGCCCGCGCCGGGCAAGGCCACGGCGTGACAGAACCCGCACGCGGCAACCGCAGCCCCAGCCGTTGGGCGGGTAATGGGTGTCCCACCAGGGATCATCCGCCGCGAGGCAGAGGCCATCCCAGGCAAGATGATCCGGGCGGGGATCGCGCGCCCCCGAATGCACGTACTCCCAATACGGAAATGCAGCGAGCGTCTCCGGCTCGGTCATCTGCACATAGCGCCCGGCCGAATATGCGGTGGAGAGGTTGGTCTCGTAGATCACGCGGGCGCGCCAGCCGGGCTCCCCCACATGCTCCCAACCATGCCGCGTCACGATGTCGTCAAATGCGGTCCGGAACTCCTCCAGCGTCGTGCCATCGGTCAGGGCGCGGGTGATCTCCTCGCGGAAATCGGCGATCAGATCATCGCACATGGCTCCGGCGACAGAGAACGCCCGCGCATTGCTCCGGCCGTAATTGTCCTGCCACCGCGTGGTGGGCAGATTGGTTTTGCCGAGGAAAAATTCGATTGCCTCGCGGAACGGCAGTTTCAGGGCGTCGGCAATGCTGTCAGCCATCGGCCTCATCCTCTGCCCGCAGATCCTCCAGCACGGCAGCCCGCCCGGTCATCTGCGCCAGCTCGATCGCCCGGCCCATCGCCGCAGCAAACCCGCGCGGGTCTAGTTTGAGACGGGAGAGCCGGTCCTTCAGGTCGGCCATGTCCCTGGCGGCCATCACCTCGGCCCGGATCTGCCCGGTCAGCTCCCCCAGCGCCGGGCCCGCCTCGCGCGCCGCCCGTGCCGCCAGCGCCTCGGCAATCTCCTGCTCGGCTGCAACCGCTGCCATCCGCTCGACAAACACGCGATAGGGCCCCACCAGCATCGGATCGGTGCGCCCGGCTGCCGGACGGCCTGGACGGCCCTCACGGGCAAACAGCCCGGCCAGCGGATCGAGCGGCGCAGCCTGCACCCCGCCAATCGTCTCTGCGTCTTCCGCCGGCTCTTCGATGCCGAGGCGGTCATAAATCTGCGATGTCTCGACGCGCAGGCCCAATGGCGCCAAATCCTTGATCGCGGCCACCCACTCACCGATCGGCATTTCGTCCGGACGGCCGATCGAGACCACCGGGTAATCCTCCTGCGGCCCGAAATTGAGGGAGATAATCCAGGGCACGAGCTGCTCGGTGATCGAGGCTGACAGCAGCAGCGCGTCGGCACGCTCGATGTCACCGGCCACCTCTCTGTGCTCCTGGCTGACCGCGTGGCCGCCGGAGATGGCGTCCGTGGTAGTTGTCTGCCCGAGCACCAGTTTGGAGATCTGCTGATCCAGATAGGCGCTGCGGCGCTCCTGCACCTCCGGATTGGCCCCGGAGCCGAGGGCCGAAATAAACTCGACGCTCATGCCCTCCGGAATGATCGCGGCGAGATCACCGGCGATCATGCGCACCGCCTGCCACAGACGCTGCCGATCCTCCTCGCTGGAGTTCGGATCATATTTGCCGAGCCGGATCGGCTGGCCGTAGGCCCGCACAAACTGCGCCCAGTCGTGGTCGGTGAAGCGTTTCATCATCCAGCTCCACGCCGCCGCATAGGCGATGCCCGAGCGGATGAGGGAGCCTGATTTGTCCTTGTGGACATGCAGCAGATAGCGGTGCTGCGGCAGCGCCTCGTGCCCGCCGTTGACCCGCAGTCGCGGCGTGTCGCGGTCGATCATGTCCGCATCAAACCACCGCTGCGGCCGGTACAGCATCCGCTGCGGCCACACGTGTGCCGGTTTGCTCTCCCAGATGATTTCGTGCGCCGAGAAGCCCTTGCCCGCAGCATCCATAATGTCGAACAGGGAACGGCGCAGCGTGCCGCGCCGGATCCAGCGCCGGATAAAATCTGCATGCTCCTCATGCGCCGGGCTGTCGCTGGCCGCCTCCACAGTGATGGGCAGCTGCGCCACCGAGCGTTTGCGCACACCGAGAACGGCCCGGTAATGCGGGTCCCGCTCTTCCATCTCTTCCGCCAATTCCAGATAATCGGTCCATTGGCCTTCGACGGCCGCGCGCAGGATCGAGGCGAGCCGTCCGGGCGTCAGGCCCGCAGACGGGTTGCCGCCGATCGGATCGCGCACGCCGCCCACAGTCGGCCCGGAGCGCTCCGGTCCGCCGAGCTCGGCCGCAGGCATACGCTGCCCATCCGGCCCGGTGCGCGCCGGAGCTGCCGCCAGCCCTTCTGTCTGTCTGATGCGTGGCACTCTCACAGCAGTCCCTCCCGGTCGTTTTCGCGGCCATCACGTGAGTGATCCGGCCGCCAGAACCCGCCCGTCCCCGAGCCCCCTGGCAGCGCCGCTCCTGCCGACCCGGCCGGGCGGTAGTCGTATTCGGTCACATCCGCCTCCGAGGCCGCATTGGCGAGCACGGCAGCAATCGCGGTGTCACCATGGCGCTGGCCACCATCGGCGCCGCGTGTCGTGGCCTTGTCCGGCACCATCGGGATGCCGCGCACCAGGCGCAGCTGCCGCACGTCTGACACCACATCAGCATCGGCAGGCAGCAGGAATGTCTGCTCCTCAATGCGGGTTTTGAGTTTGGGGGTGTTGTCGAGATACCAGCTCTGGCTCAGCATCACCGCCTCGATACGCTGGCCATATTTCTGCTGTGCCACCTCGGCCAGATACTGGCCATTGCCGCGCGCATCATGTTTGCCCGCGTGGAACCTCGGCAGCCGGTCAACGACATAATACAGCAGCTGCTCTTGCTGCTTGAATGGCACATTGCGCAGCTCGATCGAGAACGGCACCCGCCGCACCAGGTCCTGCCCCTGCGCCACGGGCAGGAACACCGAAAGGTCACCGCTGCGGGCAAAGTCGAAGCCGTATGAATGCCGCAGCGTTTTATCCAGCGTCTTGAGCACCGGATCTGCATGCTCGCTCAGCCAGTCATTGACATAGGCGATGCGCTGCGCCTCTGGCAGCAGCTCGAACCCGGCCGGGCAGGTCAGCCGCAGCACCGGCGCCGCATGGGTTGCCGCCTCGATCTGCGCCGTGGTCAGATAGACGCCGGTGCCCATCGACGGGATGCAGTCCAGTTCCTCGTCGGCGGCAGAACCGTAGATGCGGCGGATCTGGTCGCGCCAGTCCGCCTCGGCCTGTGGCGACCAGGTCTTTCCGGTGACCAGACAGATCCGCTGATAGAGGCCCTGTTCGAGCGCATCATCAAACGTCACCCGCACCACGGCCCCCGGCCGTTTGCCGGACCGGATCTCGGTCAAGAGCTCGTTGAACGGGTTGTCAACGCCGTTGTGCGTCGAGATCACCAGCACACGCCCGCCCCAGATGAGCAGCGCCATGGCTGCCTTGAGCAGCTCGGCCGCGTCATCGTGAAACGCAAACTCGTCGAGGATCACAAACCCCTGGCGGCCACGCAGCGAGCGGGGCCGGGAGGACAGGGCGACAATCTCAAACCCGGAAGCAAAGCGGATCCGGAACGCCTGAATGTGCTTCTCCGCGCCCCCTGCGTCCTGTTCGGCAAACAAAAACTCGCCCACCTCGGAACAGGCCTGATTGAACGCCCGCGCCCACATCGCGCAGGTGTCGATAAACTCCCGCGCCATGTCGAGATTATAGCCGATATAGAGCGTGTCCATGCCGCCTGCGCTGCGCTCGGCGCCGGAGAACAGCACGGCAGCCGCGCCAATGCCCCAGGTGGCGCCGACACGTCTGGATTTATCGGTTGCCACCAGCGCATGACTGGAGACAGCCTGGAACAGCTCCTGCTGATAGGACAGCAGCACGCCATCGGCTGGCAGCCCGTCCAGCACTTTCGGAAATGCCTGCATGCTGGCGCGGCGGATGCGTTCCCAGTCATCGCGGGAGAGTGGCGCACTCATGATTTCACCCCGAGGATCTGCGCCTTGATCTGATCGACCATTTCGGCAGAGAGGCCCTGCCGCTGGCCGACCCGGTCAACGGCCTGCGCAGTTTTCGCCGCCAGCTCCGCCTGCAGTTTTTGCCTCCGGTCACTGGACATGCGCTGCGCCTGGATAGTCGCCAAAAATGCACGCGACAGCTCCATGGCGCCTTTTGGCGTCTGGTCCGGATCGTCCAGCAGTTCGAGGATCAGCGTTTTGATGACCTCACCGAGGACAATCGAATTCTCGTCGATGCTCTCCGGGGTGAACTGATCGGCGATCCCGGCAAACACGGCGCGGGCCTCGGAGATCCGGCGCGCTGCATGGGCAGTGCGGATGGACGCCCGCGAAAACGCAGACCGGCTGATCGGCTCGATGCCATGCACGGCCAGACGGTCATTAAGCTCAAACAGGATGTCGGCCTGTGTGCGCTCGCGTTTGTTGAGCTCACCCAGAGCCCAGATCACGTCATCGCGGCCCTCCTCGGGCACGAGATCGAGCGAGGACAGGCGCCCGCGTCCGGTGCTGCGGTCCGCGCTCATGGCTCAGCCCTCCGCGCTGGGGCGGCGCACGCCGTCCAGCACCAGCCGCCGCTGTGCATGATCGACGCCGCGCTGTGTCGCCGTCACAATCAGGGCAGAGGCCAGCTCGCGGACAGTCACCGCGCCGATAGTTTCCAGCCAGCGGATCTCGGCCCGGACGAAATCGCGGCCCCGGTCCACGGCAAAGGCTTTGGCAATGTCGGTCAGGATCGCGTCATTGTGCGTATATGCCGGCTCATCGGCCAGCGCCCGCAGGATGATCAGGCGCACGTGTTCACGCATGTGGGTGAGATAGTCACTCATTTTGTGCCTCCAGCCCGGATCATGAATTCTTCGATCCGCGCAACACCGGCCGCCGTTGCCCGCTGCGCGTCCCGCATGGCCTCGATCATCGCGCCCTGCCGCTCCACCTGCAGCGCCAGCTGGTGCATGGCCTCGCGCGTCGGCAGGTGCTCGGTTGCCGCCTCCAGCTGCGTCAGCCGGTGATCGGTCGTCTCCGCATGCTCGTCGATGCGTTTAGCCAGTTTCGAGATCGCGCCATTGATCTGTTCGGACTGCGCGCCAAACTCGGTTTTGGTGGCAAACTGCGTCCGCAGCCACAGCAGCGCCACAGCCAGCGCCACCGTCACCGGCCCGGTGATCAGCCACCAGTATTTCTGCGCGCTGGCGAGGAGGTCACTCATCCGCTTATTCCTCCACGTCATGCGGCCAGCGCACGCTGTCCACGATCACGCCATCAGCACGCGCCGCAAGGCAGGCGGCAGGCTCGTCAAACGGCTGATCCGGATCCGGACGCCAGGGCGGGCCGTAGTAGCCCACCACCGGCTGACCGAGATAGTCGAATTTCACCTCGGCATAGATCATCCCGCCCGGCAGCCAGTTGGCGGAAAAATCGGCATTGCAGGTGTCGAGATAGTTTTGAGCCTCAGCCAGTTTTCCGGCCGGAAACACGACGAGGCGGTTTGCATTGGACATCAGAGATCCCCGTGGTCAGAGGTTGCGGCGGGCGAGCGCCCATTTGAGCATTTCGGCTGCGGCGACATCGCCGAGCAGGCCGTTGACAAAGACGATGTAGGACATGGCACCCAGCCAGTGCTGCCCGCCCCCGACCAGGCCGCCGAACACCAGATTGGTGCCCGGATTGTTCCGCGTGATCACCGTCTGGGCGAGCGGGCTGGCATCGATCGCATAGCGCGTGAGGCTCTCTTCGCAGCGGATCCGCAGCACATGACGCGAGACAAAATCGATGCTGTCATAGCTCGGGCTGTTGGTCGTTGTGCCGCTGCCCACCGTGATCTGGTAGCGGTCCGCGCCAGCGGATGCGTTGCGGCGCTGCCGCGTGTCATTTGCAAAATTGCCGTTGCCGTAAACGATCGCAGCACGGATGGACGTATCTGTCGCAGCCCTGGCGTCCTGCTGCAGGATCGGCCAGATCTCCATCGGCGCGCTGCCGCTCGCAAACCAGCCTGAGGATGCAGCTGCCAGCATGTCGTCAATGCCATCAAAACCGATCCCCGGACCGCCGCCCATCGCTGTTGCCGACCACACCGGCTGCTGCTGCGTCGCGAGCTGCTGCACCGTGCGGCCGGTTTTGCGGCCGGTCCAGGCGCGCACCCGGTTGCCGGTGACGAGATCCAGCCCATGGGCCGGGTCCCACATCTCGGCCACCTCGGGCAGCAGCAGCGGCGAGAACGCAGTGCGTGGCCGGGCTGGCACGCTGTAGCCGGTGCGGTAGCCGTACATGGTCAGACCGCCGTAACCGCAGAGATCAGCTCGCCAGGCGCCACCAGCACGGCAACCTCCTCGCCATCGCCGATCCATTTCATGGACGGGCCGGACTGGGCCGCCGTGGGGTTGGCGCCCCAGGCGATGATGACCGCCCCGTCCAGAGCACGGGCGATGGCATAGACCGGGCCGCTGTCACCGGCAGGCACCACCGGCCGGGCCTCACCGGCCAGAGCCGTGCCGGTCACCGTCACCGGCGCCAGAGACGAGATCACGCGGCGGATCACATTCGCATGCGGCACCTCGGGGACGATGCCATCACCAAACTGCACAAATTCGAGACGCAGACGGGGCATAGTGGCTCCTATCGTTTCAGGACTTTGACGGCCTCAACCGCCTGCTTGCCCAGTTCCTTGACCGTGTGCCCGCCCATGTAGAGCGAGATAAACCAGCCGGTCAGCGTCATCAGAACGGCCGTGTCGATGCCCGGCAGGGCAAACACCGGCGCCAGGATGAGTGCCCAGATCCAGAACCCGGCGAGCAGATACATCCAGCCCCAGCGCCACGCCGCTGCAAGCCCACCCTCGGCCCGGTCACCCTCGGCAAGCGACTGCTGCAAGGTCAGGCCCTGCGCATAGACGGCCACCAGTTCCGGCACGTCACGATCCTCCGCCTCAAGAACTGCCGTCTGCAGCGTCTCATCGGACGCATTAGGCAGCGCCTCAACCGGCACCCCGGCCCGTTTGGCAACGGCATCAATGAATGTCCCGGCGAGCGTTCCAGCCAGCGGCCCGACATGGCGATCCAGCACAAACCGGACCATAGGTGCGCTAACATTGTAGGCGGCATTCAGCACAGCATTCAGGGCGAGAGACATCAGAAGCTCCTCAGAAATTCGGCCAGACGCGGGGCGCGGTGGTGAATACGGGCGGCGATCAGGTCGCGGTAGTGATAGGCGAGCCACAGGCCGTAGAGTGCGCAGCCAGCGAGCGCGACGCACCCACCGATCAGCAGCAGATCGGTTGAGAGGGCCGACCCATCGGGCAGGCTGTCGGGCGGGATCACCTGAGACGAGCCGCCCGCCACGGCCCCACCGGATGCGCCGGTGGCGGCTGCGGTGCTGCGGGCCTGCGCGTCGATCTCGCGCTGCATCGTCTCCAGCGTGGCCCGGCCGATGATGCCGTCCACCACCAGCCCCCGGTCACCCTGGAACTGCCTGACCGCGATCTGCTGGACGCGGGAGACATCAGAGCCGACCGGATAGCCCAGCCGCACCAGCAGCTCGCGCACACGGTCGCGGGTGCTGTCGTCAACGGCAATGGCCCAGACGGCAAAGGGTGTTTCAGCCGGCTGCACCTGCTGCGGCAGCAGCGGATAGTGCCCGTCGAAAATCATGTCTGCCTCGTCGCGGCGGCGGCGCTCCAGCCCGCGCAGAACGCGGCCTCCGGCGCGGACCCATGTCAGCAGCGAGGCACGGGCGCCCGAAAAATTGCCCGCGTTGAACCGCTGGGCCCAGGTGCAATCGTGGATGCGGCCGGTGTTGTAGTCGAACGAGACCGAGCCATCGAACGCGGCCTGCCGGTGCGGCACGCGGGTGGTGTCGAGGTGCCGGGCAACACGCGGCGCATAGTTGCGGGTGATGGCGAGATCCAGCAGGCGGCGCGCCTCCTCGCGGGTGATCGTCATGCCCGCGCGGGGTTTGACAACACCGCTCGCAGCCGTCAGGCCCGCGCCGATGGTCCAGACGCCTGCCGCGTCACGGTAGGCACGCAGCGGCTCGCCTTCGTGATGGATGAGGGTGGCGCGCCCGCGCTCGCTGATTGTGGTGGGGGTCGTCATGGTGATCCTGCGCATCGGTGCATCGGTTGATGCGTCGCAGGATGCCCGCTCATTACGGGACAGGTCAGGCTAGAGCCGTCTACCCTGTCTCCGGATCATCGCTGTGGCGGGGCTGATATGGCTCTGAGAGCCCGATGAGGCGGCTCCCAGCCGGAGCGGGTTAGAGCCCGCCGAACAGATCCAGCTGCGCGGCTGACAGGCCGTGGCGCCGTCTGATTTTACGCACCGTGTCCACGTGGCAGCCGGTGAGGGCCGCAATCTGCGGCACGCTCATGGCCTGCGCGTCATATTGCAACACGCGCCATTCGCGCGCCACCGGCACGATGATGCTTTCGCGCCCGAATGATTGCCCCAAAATGGTCGCCGCGTCCAGCCCCACGATTTTAGCAATCTCTGTCTGTGCGGTCGGCCGCTCCGGCACATAGACCGAGCGGCCGCCACGTGCCGTGACCAGCGCCAGCGTTGCATCAGTGCCGATCAGCTCGATCAGCCGGGAGAGGAGGCCGTCACTCATGCCACCCCCCGCGACTTGCGCGGCAGCGCCGTCACCACGGTAACGCAGGGCTGGCCCTCCTGTTGGCTGTCGCGCAGCACCAGGCGCACCCGTCCGGTCATCACAGCCACGGCAGAGCGCTCGGCGCCGCCCCGCACCAGCCCGGCAATGTGCGCCCGCACCCGCTCTACATCCACGCCCATTTCGCGCTGGATATATCGCAGCAGGGCCGTGTCGCTCACGACAACGTGGATCGCCCTCAGCTTCATTTGGCTGCCCTCCTGATCTGCCGCCCCAGCGCGCCGATCACCTCGTCATCGGCCGCGTCCGCCAGATCCTCCGGCAGGCTGGCGAGGCCCAGCAGTTCCAGCTGCCGCTCAATCACAGCCCCGCGCCGGTCATCCGCAGAGCGGCTGGTGAGTTTGATATGGCCCTCGCGCTCGATCCATTTTTTCAGCGCCTCAATGGCGCGGGCTGCGTCATACGGATCGTTGAGCCAGGCCGTGTGCGAGAGGCCCGTCTGGCGCTCGACAAACGAGATCAGCGCGCTGTCGCGGCTGTCGCGGATGATTCCGAGATTGTAGCCGGTGAGCCACAGCGCCCGCAGGATGCCCGCATAGCGCCCGGACACCCGGTCCGCCCGCAGGCTGCGGCGGGGCCCGGCGCTGGCCGCGCCCTGCCGGTCCATCTCCGCAATCACCTGCAGCCGCTGCTGCTCGGTCATATCCCCGGCCGAGCGCACGCCGGTGATCCGCGCCAGCAGGTCGCGGTAGGTGTCATCATCGAGACCGAGGCCCTTTTTCTTGACGTGGATGACGGCGAGGAGGTTGCTCATGCTGCACCTGCCTGCCGGGCCTGCGCCCGCTTTTCCTGCCGCCGTTCGTGCCGTGTGGGGGCATAGAGCTCCTGCCAGGCGATTGAGTTCGCCCGCCGCAGCTCCTCGGTGATCGCCCCGGCGCGCCTCGCCTTGGCATAGCGTGACATGGCGATTTTCAGCGCGCAGCCGGAGCTCGTCTCATCACAGTCCGGCAGGGTGCAGCTGAGGCACGGGTGTCCTTCGCGGGATTTGGTCATCGTGCAACCTCCTCGCGGGACCGCCGCGCGATGTTCTCGACGATCTCCTCCTGAAACCGGCGTGCGAGGATCTCGACGGCACCGGCGAAAATCTGCTTCCGCGCTGTGTCCGGCTGGGCGCTCGCCACCCGTGCCAGCCGTTTGGCCAGCAGGATCGTGAGGATGCCGAGCTCATCGACCGGGCTCTCGATCATGGCTGCGGCCCGCACGGCCAGCATTGCCCGGTCACAGATCAGATCCTCAGTCTCAGTCTCAGTAGTCTTCCCACCAGTAGGGTTGCTGTGTGCCGTGATGTCCATCTGCCGTCTCCTGTTCCGTTGCCTGGGCCGCGATCTGCGCCGCCTGGCGCTCCATCTCAGCCCGCATCAGTTGCGTGGTGATCTCTGTCAGCTGCCGCCGCAGCTCCGGCATCCGGTGCAGCCGCCAGCGGTGCCGGTCCGCCAGCTCCAGCAGCTTGCCGCGCTGCCGCCGCAGCTCCTCCGCCCCGGCGGCCTCACTCTGAGGATCGTCGAGGCGGGCCATCTCACTGCCCTCCGATCTGCAGCGCAGGCCCGTCAGTCCGGACCCCGTGATTGAGCGGCACAGCATCACCTGCCATCACCCCGGCCCCGACTGCGGCCGTGTTGCGGATTTTCCGGTCTCGGATTGCCACAGACGCACCGCCACCACTGGCCGCGTCACGGGCCGCTACAGCCCGCGTCCGCGCCTCTTCGCTGATGCTGTCCTCAAACATTTCACGGATCCGCATAGCCAGGCGCATTGCCATGCCAGTGCGGAAACCTTCCAGCGCCGAGCGGCGGGTAGAGGACTTCCGCAGCCGCTGATAGGCACCAGACGCCATGTAGCCGCGTTCGGCTGTTTTCATGGCGCGGCGGCAGATGTCGCTGAGATAGGTAGCAATCTCCGGCCCCGCGCCCTCGCCGTAAAACACGAGAGCGGCCTCGTCCTTGTCATGCAGGACTGCACAGTTCGTGCAGCGGGCAATGATGAGCCACAGCCGGGTGATATGACTGCGCACCCCGTGACGCGGCCGGAACTCTGCCTGCTCCATTTCCACCTCGGCCTCGCTCACGCCGATGCTGCGCATCAACTGAGCCGCCTTTTCGGCCGCCGCCATCGCCTCGGCCTCGGTGCAGCCACGCCCCACGGTCATCTGCCGCAGAGCGCGGATCCGGGCCATGATCGTTTCACGATCCATCCCCGCCTCCTCAAACGCTGGCGATGTCGAGGGACACCGGCACGCGGTCCTCGTCACTGGAGCCGCGACGGTAGACCCGCACATACGTTCTGGTGCCGGTGACGCGCACCGCATCGGAGATCGCATCCATGGCGCGCTGCCAGTCCGGATCTTCGATCGACAGCCGCCGCAGGCCGAGCACGCGGCCCGTCGAGATCTGCCCCTGCTTGTCCACCTGGAACGCCTGATCGATCAGCGCCCGCAGGTTCGCATTCGCGCCCTCGCTCCAGCGATGGATGCAGCTGTCGATCAGTGCCTTTGCCGCCTCCAGCTCCGCCCCGAATGTGATGTTTTCGGCGACAGCCACCACCACCTGGGCCGATCCGTCAAACCGGCTCAGCGTCACGTTGCCCTTCCGCCCGCCGCGCTTGGCACCGTATTTCTCGGCCACCAGATCGCGGAACGCCTGCACGTCGCCCAAGGCGCGGGCCTTGAATGCGGCGAGACGCCGGTGCAACTCCTCCGCCTCCGCCACCAGCTCGCGCACCAGCGCATCCTCCTCCTGGTGCTCGGGCTTGACTGCGCTGAGCGGGATCAGCGCGCCTTTGGCGTCCTGCCAGTAGCCCTGCGGGATCTCATCAACCTGTGTCATGATCTCTTCCTTTCGAGCGCCGAACGCCCCGGCGCGGGATCGCCCATCAGGGCGGCTGTGTTGTCGCGGGCGGTCATTGCCGCCAGCTCGTCAATGTCAGGGCGCACCCGGTAGGGCCGCAGCACGGGCGTACCCGGCACCGGCACCTCCACCGGCTCCTCGCGCCGGGGCTCCGCCAGCAGCGGCTGGATCCACATCTCTGCCCGGATCAGGCTGCGGGCAGCGCCCACCTGCCGCACCACCTCCAGCCGGGGCCGGTTGAGGCGCAGCGCAATGTCCGTGTAGTCCTCACCCATGGCCCTGAGGCCAATGGCGCGGGCCAGCTCGTCGAAGGTCCAGCCGCGCGTGCTCATGCTGCATCACCTCCGGTCGAGGGCTGCGGCCGGTGGCGCGGTGCAAACGGCACCACGTTGGTGCCCGGCAGCATCACCGGATCCGGCAGGCTGCGGAGAGGGCCTGCCTGCTGCTCCAGCTGACCAGCCCACCGGACGAAGCATTCCAAGGCCGCAGACAGATCGTCGATCAGCTCGGCACGGATCAGCAGGGCGCCATCGGCCCGCACGTTGCTGATGAGGATGGTTCGCAGCGTGTCCAAATGCTGGCTCAAATTGTCAGAGAGCTTCGACATGCTCGCCTCCACGGTTCGCCCAGGCGGCGGTGATGTCCGCGCCGGTGATGCTGCGGCCATTGCCAGCCGCGAGGATGTTGGCCATCAGCAGCGTCTCGCGGATCTGGCCGAGGGCGCCGGGCTTCTTGCCGATGACCCGCAACAGCTTGATCACCTCACGGTCGGTCACACCCCAACCGGCCAGATAGGTGTCGATATCCTCAGGCAGCGGGCGCAGACGGCGCAGGCGGGCTCCAATGCGGCGGTGCAACTGGCCGTATCCCTCCTTCGGGGTCGCCCGGCCCCAGCGGGTCTGCACGTCCTCATTGCCCAGCAGGGCGATGCCGCAGCCATATTCGTCGAGGTAGTGCCGCAGTTCATCGACCGCAGCGTCTGAGAGGTTCTGCGCCTCATCGACCATGATCAGCGTGTGCCGCCCGTTGCGCCGCAATTTGTCGCCGATGGCGCGGGTCAGTTTGGCCGGGTTGCGCTCGGTGACACCCAGCGTCTGGGCGATCTCGCTCATCATGCTGTGGATGCCGCTCGTCGAGGGCCGCATCACGATGCGGTATGCGTGCGGGTTCTGCGCCTGAAAATACCGGGTGCAGGCGGATTTCCCCATGCCGGACCCGACCGTGATCAGCGTGATGCCGGGTGCGGATTTTGCCCACTGCAACAGGTTCAGGATCTCGACCGCCGTAGGCGTCTCGACAAAGTCGGGCTCCGCCAGCGCCAGATTGATCACCCGGCGCTCGCCCTCACGCGAACCAATCCACCGCTGCACCCGCAATGCCAGGGCCGCGTTGTCGCCAGCGTATTTTCCCGAAAGCCACGGTGTGAACGTCCCGTAGGGGATATCCGCCCCCCGAGCCACGTCCGCCTGGCTCAGGCCCTCGGTCTGCATGATCGTCCGCACAGCTGCGCGGATTTCCTCGACCTGCGAGTCCGAAAGCGCCTCTTTAACCGCATTAACTGCCATGTTATGCTACTCCTGTTTTGACGTTGACTGAGCGGGTGGCGCGGATCTCAATCATCCTCGCCGCCCGCATTTTTGAGGGCCTGCAACCCTCGCCCGAAGGCCACCAGCGTGCCGCTGGCCTCCATCTCCTCGGCCACCACTGCCGCAGCAGCCGCACCACCGCGCCGCCGGAACACCGGCCGGACCACCTTTGTCTGAGGTGCTGTCTCGCTCGCCGGGCGGCTGATCTGATCCAGCGCCGCCGCGACCTCGGCCAGCGGCATCGGCCGTTCGGCCTCCAGCATCGCTTTCTGCGCCTTGAGCCAGGCCTTGCGCCGCGCCGCATGTTCGCGGGCCGCTGTCACGTCGAGGAAGCCCTCGGCGGCGAGGCACTCGGCGGTGCATATGAATGAGCCGTTGAGCCGGTAGACATGCACGTCATCGTGCAGCCGGTCGGGGTCGAACCGCACAATCACCTTCTGGCCGCGATGGTCATGCAGCGCGTCGTGGTGGTAGCGATTGCCCATCAGGTGGATGCTGCCATCCTGCCGCCGCACGCCCACACCCTCAGCAGCCAGCAGCCACAGACGGCGCTGCGCCTCGCTGACACGTCGCGGCATCGCCTGCTCATAGGCAGCTAGGAACGTCTCATCGAAGGACCGGCCAGCCGCCACCTTGGACCGGCGCCCGGTCCGTGCGTTGTGCTCGGCGATACCCTCCGCCACCACCCGCTCGAACAGATCCAGCGGGACCGCCTTGGACCCGTAGTTCGCCGGTTTGTTGGCAATCGTGTTGCCGGTCCACGCCCCGGCAAACCGGGGATCGCGGGCAATCGTTGACGCCAGATCCCGGAACGCGCGTTCGATGGGTTTTGCCTGCCCGTGGTACGGGGTGGCCCAATGCACCTGACACTGCAGCGTCGTCAGCACGCCGTGCGGCTCGTCAGCGCGCACCTTGAAGCGGTAACGGTTGCTCACCCCACCGGTCAGCCACTTGCTGGCAAAGTTGCGGCCGTTATCGAGCACCGCATGCTCGGGAATGCCCCACGTCTCGACCATGTCACCGAGAGCCAGCAGCACCGCATGTGCGTTCTCGCTGCGGTCCAGCCGCCAGCTCAGGATCTTGCCCGAATAGATGTCCTGCCAGACCACCAGCACCGGCCGCACCGGCGCTTTCTCGCCCGGCCACGCCACGAACACATCGAATTTGTGCCCGTCCGCGTTAACTGCCTCCAGCGGCAGCATGGCCGACTTGTCGCGCTCCTGAGCCGGATACATGCGCTGCAAGGCCTCGCTGCCCTTGCGCCCCAGAACCTTGACGCTCTCCGGCAGCGCATCCATGCGCCGCGCCAGTGTCCGCTCGCTCGGGATCGTCCAGCCGCGCTCAGCCGCCACCGCAGCCAGGCGCCGGTAGCAGTCGGTAAACGGTGGCTGCTCCTGCCGCAGGTAGTCTGCGCGGATGAAATCCCAGGCCTCCGGCGTGCAGTCAGCCTCGGCCTGACGGCCCACATAGGCAGGCACCAGATGCGCCAGCCAGTCCTGTGACGGGCGCCCGTAGCAGATCTGCCGCCAGTTCCACAGCGTGCGTTCGGAGACGCCAAACATCCGCGACACCTCCATCATGGCGATGTCACGCGGGCGCCCCTCATCCACCAGCCGCTGCGCCGCCTGCACCGCCTGCAGGCGGTGCCGTGCTTTTTCTTTCAGGCGCTCCGGCGCCCGCTCGTAAACCTCCCACACCGCAGCCCGCGCCAGCTCGGCCCGCGCCGCATCCGGCACGGATGTCTCGACCGGCGCCTGCGCCGCCAGTTTGCGCATCAGCGCCGCCTGTGCCGTGCTGTCCAGCACCGCCATCCGGTACTCATAGCCGCCGCCGCGACCCTCGCGCCGCCGCCAGACCCCGGCCGGATTGGCAGGCCATTCGAGGTCCGGACGGCGCCAGCCATCACGGTCGGCCATCTGATTGATCCGGGCCTTCGTTGTCGGCATGAACGGCAGCCGGAACGCGGCGAACTCGGCAGGGCTGAACCACTCCTTGCTCATGACAGCCCCCCGGACCGCTTCAGCTTCGCCCGCTGTTCGTCGATGGCGCGGTTGATCCGCTCCCGCTCCTCCAGCGCCGCCGCCAGCCCGATGGCATCAAGGTGCCGCTGCTCCACCACGGCCCAGCCAAACGGCTCGGCTAGCATCTGCAGCAGCGCCCGGCTGCGCGTCGCATGGATCAACGCCATGAACCGGACCACGTTGATCACGTGCTCGGCAGCCGCCTCACTCGCGTATTTGTCCAGCATGTGCGGCGAGACGGCCTCGCCCAGATAGGCGCTCATCGCCTCGGCAATCTGCGGCCGATCCCGGCCCGACTGGCGCAAAGCCTCGGACACGCCGCGCGCGATCTGCGCCGACAGCGAGGCCGCTCGCACCCGTTCCGGTGCGAAGGCCTGCACAGGCTGCGGCGGCGACCAGCTCAGCAGGTCATCTGTATTGTGGCAGCGTCTGCGTTTGCCCATCACGCAGCCTCCTCGACAGAGGCGGCAGCAGCATCAGCCGCAGCATCAGCGCCATTCACATGAGCGATAAAACGGTCACGCGCACGCTGTCCGGCTGTCCGCCAGGCGCGCATCAGCGCCTGGAATTGCCGCTCATCTTGATTGATCAACTCCTCCAGCGACGGCCCGCGCACCGCAGCCCGCGCCTGTGCCACTGTTTTGGCAGGCCGGTTCTCGCCCAGCAGCTCAGCCACCATGGCGCGCTGATGTTCCGGCGTCTCTTTCGCCAGTTTGTCCAGCATCGAGCCGCGTCGGGCGATCCACGTTGTCGCAATGCGGGCACGCACATCCGGGGCAATCCGCGTGTAACGCGCAATGGCACGCTGCACTGACCGCTCGGACAGCTCCAGTTTCTCGGCAACGTCAGCGGTAAACCGGCCAATCAAGTCCCCGGATTTCAAGTCGCCAACATTGGCGACTTGATCCGACCGGCGGTCGCCGCCATGGCGGGCAGCCGGGTTCTTCGCCTCCCAGATCTCCTTGCGCCGGGCCAGAAACACGGCACGGTCCAGAGCTGACAGCTCCCGGCGCATCAGGTTCTCATCGATCTCGCGCAGCTGCGCGTCGATACCCTTGACGCTGACCACCAGCGCCGGAACCTCGTTAAGGTTAAGTTCACGGTACGCAGCGAGACGATGCGCCCCGGCGATCAGCGGATAGCGCCCGCGCCGGTCCGCCGCCCCAACCTCGATCGGATGCATCAGCCCGATATCGCCGATCGACGCGGCCAGCATCGCCACATAGTCAGCATCGACTGTGCGCAGCCGCTCGCCGATATGGATGTCAGCAACAGGGATCAGGATGGATTGTGCCACGGATGGGGACGGTGCTGTGGTCATGTCAGCGCTCACATGTTGATTTGACGGTGACTGTGAAGGCGTCCGGTCTTATTGTGCCGGGTAGTTGATTGAGTGAGAGGCAAGCCATCGGCCCGATATCGTGACGGCCAGATGTCTTGCGGTTGGCGTCCGAGGTGACGGGCGATAACCGCCTCAACCTCTGGCCAAGCCCGCCGGAGAGCATGCCGAACGGCGCTCTCACTCCATCCATGCTGCAGCGCCAAAGCGGTCAGCGTGACCCCGGTTTTCCGGATCGCCGCTTTGATGTCCTCAGCATGCCAGTCACTCTTGGCCATAGGGGTCCTCTGATGCACCCCGCCTTCCGGGCGGGGTATTTCGGAATGCAAATTATCACGTTCGGGAATAATGGACAGAAAATGACCGAAAATGCAAGCCCAAAGCTGAAAAGGGGACGGCCACGCTGGACGGATTTCCTGTACCCGCCTGAACGTCTGTATAACCTTTTGCATTCATGTGGCTTTTACGACCGAACACTGCTGTTCGACGAGGCCGGAGAAGCCTTGCCAGACGCTGTTGAGTTCGAATTTTTGGACAGATTTAGAGCTACTTTTGTCCGATACGGTCGCGGATTTTCGGACTGGGAAGCCGCAGCAGACGCGCTCGGCCGCTCCTGGCGTCACTACAAACGGTATCTGCAGGGGGAGATCCCGGTGCCGCGTAAGCAGGTGATCCATCTGGCAACGTGTGCAGCCGTTGATCCGGACTGGATAGAAACCGGACGCGGCAAGCCGATGCCAGGGAAGGATGCTCCAATTGCAATGAACTGGTACGCAGAGCGCAAGTCGAATGAACGGCGCACAGGCCCTGTAAATGCCCCCCTTATCGGGGGCACTCAGGAGGCCGGGCTGCTGGAGGTTAGAAAGCTGGCGTGGCGGGCCTCAGCCGGACACGGCTCTTTAGCGATAGATTGGCTGGGCGAGACTGTGAAGTTCCCGTCCATCATATTGCAGTCTGTGCCGCTATCTCCGGAGCATGCGGCAATCATGAGTGCGAGCGGTGACAGCATGTCGCCGACGATCATGGATGCGGAGTTGCTGCTACTCGACACATCCGAAGCCACGCGCACCGATATAGTTGATGGCCGGGTGTATGCGTTTCTACTCGGCGACGAGGGATTTGTGAAACGTCTCAGGCGAGATCAGCGCGGGCTGGTAATGTCATCCGACAATCCTTTGTTCCCGGACATGAGGCCTCTGGAGGATGATGTCCTGACGATCATTGGTCGAGTGCGATGGGTCGGGCATATGCTCTGAAATGCTTCGCAGTTGCGTTCCAGTTTCACCATTGCGAAACAATGTGTATGCCGCTGATTTTTAAGTGAAAACCAAATGCGGCGAGACCTTACGCTTCATGTGTCTGTTTTTCGCAGTTACCGGCACGAACTAGGATGCTGAAAAGCGATGATGATTGCCGTTTGCGCTGGAGCGCAGCTCTTTAAACTGGCGGTTAAGAGCCAATTAGCGACCTATAAGAGATGTCTCACTCCGCACGGCGGGTCACTGCAAGATCATGTGTCAGCGGCAGCAGCCCGCTGCAATTCCATGTGTCAGCCCCCGCCCGCCCACATCCCGCCACCCCCTCGAAATCCCCCGGATTTCCGCCGTTTCCCGCGTACTCCCGGACAATCCCGTCTATTCCCGTCTCTGCAAGATCAAGTGTCCTCCGTCAGTGATCAAACTTCAGGCTTTCCCTGATTTGTATTCAGCTTCGGGCATGATGTGTGCATGCAGTAGCCCTCAAGGGGGAGAGGGGCGCTGCGGCAAAACGAAGGCCTAATCCTCCTCCGTGCGTCCAAAGCAAACACTGCCCACGTGCGGAGGGGCGGAAGCGGCTGGCTATCTGCAAGCCATTGATTGGTATAGGTCCCCGGCACAAGGCCGAGGATGACGGTGGAGAGGCCGAAGGTTTGTCAGCAGTCTGGGAGCGGTTCACCCGCCCGCCTTCTCCCTGATCCTCTCCAGCAGCGCGTCCACGTCTGCCATCAGGTCACGCGGGTCTTCGAGGCCTGTGCTGATGCGCAGGGCGGAGCGGGTGTGCTGCCAGCGGGGGTCTGTGCGGTCGTCGCGGATGGGCTGCGGAGCCATCAGGCTGTGGCTGCCGCCCCAGGAGGCGCCGATGGCGAAGGTGGTGAGCCCGTTGAGGGCAGGGGCCACATGCGGTACGGCCTGAGGGCGGAACAGTACGGAAAACACGCCGCTGACCCCGGCAAAGTCCCGCTTCCAGATCTCGTGGCCGGGGCATTCCGGCCGTGAGGGCAGCAGCACGGCCTCCACCAGATCGTCGGCGGCAAAGCGGGCGGCCAGCTCCTGCGCCACCCGGCCGGCGTGGGCAAGGCGCAGGGCCATGCTTTCCATGCTGCGCAGGATGTGGCTGGCATCATCGGGCGAGACGCCGACGCCATAGCGGCCGAACTGGTTGCGCAAGCTCTGGGCCAGCGCCGGTTCGCGCACGCTGATGGAGCCCATGAGAATGTCTGACGTGCCGGAGAAATATTTGGTCAGCGCCTCGGTGACGATATCGGCGCCATGTTCCAGCGGCTTGAACAGCAGCGGCGTCGCCCAGGTGTTGTCACACCCCACCAGCGCTCCGGACCGGTGGGCCAGCGCGGCGATGGCGGCAATGTCCTGCACCTCCATGGTGGTGGAGCCGGGGGATTCGCACCAGACGAGGCCGGTTTCCGGTGTCAGCCGGGCTTCCAAATCGCGCAGGGACAGCGGATCGAAGAACTCCACGGTGATGGACTGGCGGGCAAGATCCTGCAGGGCAAAGTCCCGTACCGGCGGATAGCAGGATTCGGTGATCAGCACCTTCTGCCCCGGCTTCAGCACCGCCAGCATGGCAAAGGCATTGGCGGCCTGACCGGACGGGGCAAGGAACGTATGAAAGCCGCCCTCCAGCGCGTTGATCCGCGCTTCCAGCGCCCGCGTCGTCGGCGTGCCATGGAGCCCGTAGCTGTAGCCATCCAGCCCGCGCTCGCCCCGGCTTGCAAAGGCTTCGGCGGTGTCAAAGACGATGGTGGACGCCCGGTGCACTGGCGTGGTGAGGCTTGCAAAGCCCTCCTCGCGCACATCCGGCTTCACCACGCAGCGGGTCATGTCATGCATTGCCAGGTCTCCTGTTCCGGCGGGCAGAAAACCACGGCGCGGTGGCGGCCGTCCAGCTTCCGGTGCAGCGCAGCCTCAAACCGTCCGGCTGCGTGAGAGCAGCCAGAGCAGATAGAAGCCGCCGAGAAGGCCCGTTGTGAGGCCGATGGGCATGTTGATTGCAAAGGGCAGGCGCTGGCTCAGCAGGTCGGCGGCCATCAGCAGCACCATGCCCATCAGCGCCGCGCCAAGCACCGGAACTTCGGGCGCACGGGTGAGGCGGCGGACCAGTTGCGGGGCGGCAAGGGCGACGAAGGCGATTGGGCCTGCGGCGGCCGTTGCAATGGCGGTCAGGGCGACGGCGGCCAGCACCATCGTCAGGCGCAGCCGTTCCGCCGAAACCCCAAGCTGGCGGGCTGCATCATCGCCCATTTCCAGCAGGGAGAGCCTGCGGGCATGGCTGAGGGCCACCGGTGCGATGAGAACGAGCCCGGCGGCGGCCGGCAGCACATGCGCCCAGGTGCGCGTGCTGAGAGACCCGGCGAGCCAGAGCTGGGCCGAGGCGGCCTGATCCAGATCCCCCATCACCAGCAGAACGGTGTTGACGCCGGAGAGCATGGCACCAAAGCCAATGCCGGTCAGCACGAGGCGGTAGCTGCCGGTTCTGCGCCCGCGCATCGACAGGACGAAGACCAGCGCCGCCGTTGCCATGCCCGAAAGCACGGCGGCAAGGGCCGTCTCTGCCGGTCCCGCATCGAAGAGGATGATCTGGACGATGGCCCCTGTTGCCGCGCCCGTGGTGAAGCCGATCACATCCGGCGAGCCGAGCGCATTGCGCGAGACGGACTGGAAGATGGCACCGGCCATGCCGAGCGAAGCGCCGACAAGCAGGGCCGTGAGCACCCTCGGCAGGCGCAGGCGCAGGATGATCCGGTCCACGGCAGGATCGGTGCCGGGGGAGAGCAGGCTGGCGGCGATGTCTCCCGTGCTGATCTTCAGCGAGCCTGTGGCCAGCAGCGCAAACATCAATCCAATGGCGAGGGCTGCCAGAAGGGCGCACATGGCGGCTGTGCGGGCGCGAAAGCGCAACGAAAGCCGGCCGGTGCGGAACGTGATCTGCGTGGATGGTTTCATCAGCGCCTCATATCTGCCGCAGGCGCAGGCGCCGCACGATGGCAATGAAGAATGGCCCGCCCGCCAGAGACGCAATGATTCCGGCTGCGATCTCGGCCGGCATGGCAATCAGGCGCCCTGTCACATCCGCCACGAGCAGCAGGATGGCCGCAATCAGGCCGGAGAACGGCAGGATCCAGCGGTAATCCGGTCCCGCGATGCTGCGGGCCATGTGCGGGGCGACAAGCCCGATGAAGCCGATGGGACCGGCTGCGGCGGTGGCCGCGCCGGTCAGCAGCATGATGGCCACGCAGGACAGGCTGAACAGCATCCGGGTGTTGACCCCGAGCGCTGCGCCCGTGTCGCGGCCAAGCGCCAGCGCGTTGAGGCCGGGCGCCAGAGCCTGCGCGATCAGCATCCCGCAGAAAGCCGCCAGCGCAAGGGCGGCGGCAACGGACAGGCCACGGCCTTCGAACGATCCTGCAGCCCAGCTGCGGAAGCTGTCCAGCACATCGGGCGGCGCGTTGATGATGATGAGGGCAGAGGCGGAGCCGAGCATCACCGACAGGCCCGCGCCGGCCAGAACCAGCCGCACCGGATTGGTGCCCGTTTCATGGGCCTGCCCCAGCACGAACACTGCGGCACCGGCGAGCCCCGCACCGGCAAGGCCGAACCAGACATATTCCCAGATGCTGACGAGGCCGAAGAGGGAGATGCCCGTCATGACGGCAAGGGCGGCACCGGCATTGATGCCCAGAAGCCCCGGTTCGGCGAGAGGATTGCGGGTCAGCGCCTGCATCAGTGCGCCTGCGGTGCCAAGGGCAAGGCCGGTGAGCACGGCCACACACATGCGCGGCAGGCGCAGGGACCAGATGATCAGATGCAGGTCATCCTGCGGATTGTACCGCAGCAGGGCTTCAATGACGGCAGCGGGCGGCATGGGGCGAGAGCCGGCAAAAAGGCTGGCCACGGCTCCCGGCAGAAGCACGGCAAACAAGGCCGCAAGCCATATCCTGCGCCTCCGGCTGCCTGCTCCCGGCCTTGCTGCGGCAGGCGCTGTCCCTTCTGCGGCAAGGCTCATGGGTTGGTGAATCTGGGCCGGGCGAATCTGGCCGCGATCAGGCTCATGATCTCCTGCCCCGAATAGTAGTCGATGCGGTGCGAGGAGGGGCCAAGGGGATAGACTTGGCGGTTGCGCACCGCAGGCAGGTTGGCCAGCACGGGATCGGCGAGAAAGGCCTCAACGTCCTTGTCCGTTGCACGCAGCAGGAAGACCGTTTCGCCCTGAATGGCGGCGGGCAGGTTTTCCCGCGAGATCAGGTCGAAGTCGGAGGAGCGCGTCACCTGTCCGCGCATGTTGTCCGGCAGGCCTGCCACGGTCATGCCGAGGGAGGAAAGCAGCCGTGCATGGGGACTGTCCGGCTTGCCGATGGAGTAGCTGCCGCCGATGTTGTAGCCAACGATGCTGACGCTGCCTTTGGGCGGCACGATGGCCTTTGCCGTGCTGGCGGCCATGGCATCGAAGCGCTGTATGGCCGCTTCCGCTTCGGCTTCCAGCCCGGTTGCCTCACCCAGCTGGCGGGCAATCGCCTGCCAGCTCTGATTGGAATAGTTGAGGACGATGACCGGCAGGTCCTGCGCCTGCAGTTCGGCCAGATGGGCCTTCACGCTGTCGGCACCCGTTGCCGAAACCACCACAAGATCTGGCGCACTGCCAATGACGGCCTCCAGATCGAAGGCCAGATTGCTGTAAAGCACCTCCACCCCGCCTGCGTCCGCCTCTGCCGCCCACTGCGAGAAGAAGCCCTTGTCATCCGTGAGGGAGCCGGGCGTGGTGGCGGCGCTGGCGGCAACCGGAGCCTTCATCGCCAGCAGGATGCCGGTGAGGCTGGGTGTGGTCGAGACGATCCGCTGCGGGGCCGACGCCAGCACCAGTTCGCCGCCCTCATGGGTGATGGTGCGCGGCCAGTCACCGGCGCTGCGGGCGGGCTGGAGCGGGGCGGCAAGAAAGAGGGCCAGAGCCGCAAGGGCGGCAAACCGGGCGGTAAGACTGGTCATGAGGTGCCCCGTGTCTGCTGGGTCATACAGCCCCCTCTCTGCCTGCTGGCGCAGGTGGCTGCAATAAAATATGAGAAATATACTCCGTATTTGTATTTGTCCATATTGAAGAACGCATTCCACAATGCAATACGTTCGGCACCTGCCAGCGGAGCCGCCAGAAAGGAAAGCCATGACGTCCCGGCTTCATGCCAGCTCTCTCACGCTTGCCTATGACGAGCGCTCCGTGGCGCAGGATCTGTCCGTCAGCGTGCCGGATGGCTCCTTCACCGTCATTGCCGGGCCCAATGCCTGCGGAAAGTCCACGCTGCTGCGGGCGCTGGCGCGGCTGATGAAGCCCCTTGCCGGTGAGGTTGTCCTCGACGGGCAGAGCATTGCCACGCTTCCGGCGAAGGAAGTGGCGCGCCGGCTCGGCCTGCTGCCGCAGAGCCCGGTGGCGCCGGCGGGGATTACGGTTGCCGATCTTGTGGCGCGCGGCCGCTATCCGCATCAGAGCTTCCTGCGGCAATGGTCGCGGGAGGATGAGGCTGCCGTTGGCGCGGCCATGGAGGCGACACGGGTTTCACCGCTTGCGGACACGCTCGTCGATGAACTGTCCGGCGGCCAGCGCCAGCGCGTCTGGATTGCCATGGTGCTGGCGCAGGAGACGCCCATTCTCCTGCTTGATGAGCCGACGACCTTCCTCGACATCGCCCACCAGATCGAACTCATGGACCTCTTGGCCGATCTCAACCACAAGGGCCGCACGGTTCTGGCGGTGCTGCATGACCTCAACCATGCCTGCCGTTATGCCACCCACCTGATTGCCATGCGCGCTGGCCGCATCCGCGCCGAAGGCAGGCCCGCCGATATCATGACGCCCGAACTGGTCGAGGATGTCTTCGGCCTGCCCTGCGTCATCATTCCCGACCCCGTATCAGCCACGCCGCTGATCGTGCCGAAGGGCCGCCACCACGGCGCCTGAAAGCCCTGATCTTCCAAGGAACGCTTCATGACCCGGAAACAGATGCATATCGGACTTTGCCTGACAGGCACCTGGATGAACGGGCAGGAGCCTGAACCTGATGCCCTTGAACGCCATGTGGCCGATCCGCTGGCGCAGCATATCAGGCTCGCGCAGGCGGCCGAGCGGGCAAAGCTGGACTTCATCTTCCTGCCGGACACGCTGGGGGTGATGCCACGCAAGGGGCGCAGCCGCCCGATGCCGGGTCTTGATGTCACGCTGGTGATGGCGGGGCTGGCGCGGGAGACGAGCCATGTCGGCCTTGTCACCACCGCCTCCACCACCTTCAACCCGCCCTATGTGATTGCCCGCCAGATGCAGACGCTGCACTGGCTGAGCAATGGCCGGGCGGGGTGGAACATCGTCACCTCCATCGAGGGGGCGGAAAACTTCGGCTCGCAGCCGATGCCCGCGCCGGAAGAGCGCTACCGCAAGGCCGCCGAATTCACGCAGGCCGTGAAGGCGCTGTGGGACAGTTTCCCCTATGAGGCGCTGACCGGGGAAAAGCCGGTGACTCCGGCAGCGCATGAGGGAGAGTTCTTCTCTGTCGCCGGGCCGCTCAACGTGCCGGGCCATCCCGCGGGAAGCCCGCCGCTGTTTCAGGCCGGCGCGTCGGACGCAGGACGGGCCTTCTCCGCCTCGGTCGCCGATGCCACCTTTGCCGCAGCCCCCGACATGGCCGCCGCGCTGGATCTGCGGGCTGATCTGAGGGCCCGGGCCGAGGCCTGCGGGCGCAATCCCGATGCCATCAAGGTGCTGCCGGGGCTTTATTTCTTCCTTGCTCAAACGCGGGAGGAGGCCTGGGCCATGCACCGGCGCGCCCATGCGCATCTGACGCATGAGCACAGGATCGAGTCGGTGCGGATGATCCTCGGCGCTGATCTCTCCGGCCATCCTCTGCAGACCGTGATCACGCCGGATCTGCTGCCCGAGCCGGATCAGCCCGTGCGCAGCCGCACCCATGCGGATCTGCTGCGCCGCTACATCGAGCGCGAGCGGCCAACGCTGGGCCAGCTGCTGGACCGGCCCGAAGTGGTGGGCTCGGCCCACTGGGTTTCCGTCGGCACGGTGGAGGATGTGCTGGCCGACATCATCAGCTGGCACGAGGCCGGGGCGATCGACGGCGTCATCGCACTTCCCGGCGGCTCACTGGACTCCTGCCGCCTGTTCCTCGAGGAGCTGGTCCCGGCCCTTGCGGCAAAAGGGCTGTTCCGCACGGACTATGCGGGCAAGACCCTGCGGGAGCATCTGGCTGCCTGAGTGGTGGGGGCTTGCAATCTGGTCATTCTGGCACGGCACCTCAGCGCCCTGTCCGCCAGGGGTTTACTGGCTGCACACATCGTGCAGGAAGACGCCACAGACGTTGCTTTGAGGCCTGAAAAAGTAAGCAATTTCAGGGGCTTAATTCACTGTCTGAAGACTCTCGTTTCCCCTCCCCTCAAGGGGGAGGGGAGCAGATTGGCCGTGCCGGACAAAGAACGGCTGCCACCTTGTGCCAAATCCCTGAAACGCCGTCTCCAGCTGCCGCCCCCGGCCCGCCATTCACATCCGGCCCGAGTCCCGCGTTGCGTCACGGGCGGCGGTGAACAGGGCATCGCGGTGATGTTCGGCTTCTGCCCGCTCGACGAAGGAAACGGTGGTGGCGACGCAGGCGATTTCGCCGTGCACGTTGAACACGGGCGCGGCCTTGCCGGTGAGGGCGGAGAACAGATGCTCGTCCAGATCTGCGCCCCCCGCCTGACGGATCTGCTCCAGAACACCCGGTCTTGGCGGCTTGCCACGGAAGGAGGCGGGCTGGACCCTGCGCACGGCCTCGATCCGCTCCGGGTCCAGATAGGCCTGAAACACCAGCCCGCAGGCCGAATTGTCCAGCGGCAGAACATCGCCCAGCGACACGGTGCTGATGGAAAAGGCGGCGCTGCGGTACCACTGGACGATGGTCGGCCCCCGGTCTGTCCAGATGGCGACGCCGCAGCTGGCAGCAATGCGCGATGACAGGCCCCGCATGTGGCGGGCAGTGACATCCACCGGGCTGATCCGCCGCAGGGCACTGACGCCAATGTTCAGCGCGGCTGGCCCCAGGTCATAGCAGCCCGTTTCCGCATCCTGCGACACCAGCGCTTCGAGCACGAGGCTCTGCATGTAGCGGTGAGCGGTCGAGCGGCCCGTGTTGGCGCGGCGGGCCAGCTCGCCAAGGGGCAGGGCGCCTTCGGACTGCGCAAGGATCTGCAGGAAACGGGCGGCGATGGACACCGACTGGATCGTGCCCGAACGCTTCGCGCCTGCGCTGCCGCCATCCTCATCCAGCAGTTCCGTCTCGTCTGTCATGCGGCTGGCCTCCCTCGTCAGTCCCTGACGGCTGCGTCTGCTATGCGCTGCAACCTAGAGCATTTTCCGCCAGGGGCGGAGTCCCCGATTGCGTCCTCCCAAGGCTGTTGCAGAAGTGTGACTCTGTTTCAAGAGACTTCGATATGCCGAATTGTGGAACATATTCCCTATTGCGGAACAGCTGCCGCCTGCGCTAATTCAACATGAATGTGAAACTCATAAATTGGGCGGGGCCATCTGATGTCTGGAAGCCGTGTTTATCTCAATGGCGTGAGCCTGCTTGCGCTGTCTCTTTTAGTGGCCGCACCGGCAGCCGCGCAGGATGCCGCACAAGCCGCAGGGCCTGTGACGGAGCTGAAGAAAATCATCATCACCGGTGAAAAGGTCGAGCGTGACCTGAAGAACACCGCCAGCTCCGTCTCGGTCGAGGACAGTGAGGAGATCAACAAGGAGAAGGCAGGCGACGCGACCGTGCCGGAAGTGATCGCCGATGTTCCGAACGTTGTCTTCCCTGACAGCGTCAGTGCGCCGGTCATTCGCGGCCAGGACACGCAGGGGCCGAACACGGGGGCGACGGCCTTCTTTGCCGGCACGGTCCCCCGCGCGACGATCAATGTGGACGGCCACTATCTGACCTACAATGAATTCTATTTCGGCAGCTCTTCGGTGTGGGATGTGAACACGATCGAGGTGTTCCGCGGGCCTCAGACCACCTCGCAAGGCGCCAATGCGATTGCCGGTGCGATTGTCGTCAACACCAAGGACCCAACCTTTACGCCGGAGGCCGCCTATCTGGCCGAAATCGGCAGTTACAACACCCGCCGTGCGGCGGCTGTCCTGTCCGGGCCGCTGATCGCCAATCAGCTCGCCGCGCGCCTTTCGGCGGATTATTCGGGGCGCGACACCTTCATCGACTATGTGAATTCGCGCTTTCAGGGCAACGGCACCAACCAGAATTTCGAAGCCTTCAACACGCGCTTCAAGCTGCTCTGGGAGCCTGAGGAACTGCCGGGCCTGACGGCCAAGTTCACCTATGCCTATACGTTCAGCAACCGGCCGAGCCAGGAAGCGGCGTCAGCGCCCTATGAAGATCTCAACCACGTCACCACGACGATGCCGACATGGGACCAGTACACCCACTATGGCGTGCTCGATCTTGGCTATGACTTCGGCAACGGCTGGCAGATCTTCAACAAGGCGCATCTCTCCGACACCTATGCCAACCGCACGACCGGCCTCGTGAACAACGGTGATGCGGGCATCTGGCAGACCAACGTGTCCGACGAGATGCGCGTAACCTACGGTGATCAGGAAGACGTGATCAGCGGCATGGCCGGAATCTATTATTCCCACAGCGATCAGGACGAGATCCTCTATCTGAGCGGCATTTCGAGCTTCGATGACACCAAGCAGAACCTCGGCGTCTTCGGCGAGACCAGCTACCGCCTGACGGACCGGCTGACGCTGACGGGCGGCCTGCGCTTCCAGAGCGACCAGATCCAGCGCGAGGGGCTTTCCGTCTATGCGCCCACCCGCGTCGATTTCGACAAGACCTTCAACGCCGTCCTGCCCAAGGCCAGCCTCGCCTATGCGCTGACGCCGGACTGGACCGTCGGCGGCATGGTCAGCCGCGGCTACAATCCGGGCGGTGTCTCGCTCAACATCAGCGCCCGCAAGTGGATGACCTTCGAGGAGGAAACCTCCTGGAACTACGAGGTGTTCACCCGCATGAGCCTGCTGGATGACCGGCTGATGCTGAACGGCAACGTGTTCTACACGGATCTCAAGAACGCCCAGTACAACATCCCGGTGGTGATTTCGCCCGGCGTCGCCCAGTCCTACACGATCAACGCCGAAAAGGCTCATTCCTATGGTATGGAACTGAGCGGGGATTACAAGCTGCTCGACAACCTGATGCTGCGGGCAAGTGCGGGCCTGCTGAAGACGCAGATCGACGAGATTTCCAGCAACCTTGCCTATGAGGGCAACGAATTTGCCAAGTCGCCCGGCTACATGCTGACCTTTGGTCTGAGCTGGGACGTGACGGACAAGCTGAACCTCTCCGGTCAGGTCCGTCATCTCGATGGCTATTTCTCCGACACGGCCAACACGGCAGCCTATGCCATCGATCCCTATACGGTGGCTGATGTGCGGGCAACCTATCAGCTGCGTGAGGCCTTCCAGCTCTATGGCTACGTCAAGAACGTCTTCGACGAGCGCGCGCCCACCTACAAGCAGCAGAACCGCGGCATCGGCGGCACGGAAGCCAGCATGACCGAACCGCGTATGTTCGGCATCGGCATCAAGGGCACCTTCTGACATAAAGGTCCGGCGAGATTGACTGAACACCCGGCGGGCTTGGCCCGCCGGGTGTTTGCATGAGAGGCAAAGGAAAATCCCTTCACAATGCCCAGGGCTCAGGACGGTTCAGCGGCAGTCCCGGGCGATCAGGCCGAGGCGTAGCTGCTATTCACGCGGCGATGGACCTTTGAGCTGATACTCAGCGAAGGGCATGAAGTTTTTTCATGCAGTGGCTTTCGAAATTCTTGGAGAACTTCATGCCGAAAATGCAGCACGCCGGAAGGGCGAGTTGAGGGAACCACCAAGTTCTAACGGCTGGGAAATTTATTGTAATTGCATAAAGTTCTATTGAAATATCAACCTTGGGATGTATGGTATGCTACCATAGGTTCTATTTTTTCAAAAGCCTGTCCTAAACAACCCTAGTCATTAAAACGGGGTGCAGGAGTAATATACGTAGAGCGAAAATTGTCAAAATGCCAAGGAAAACAATAAAATATGTAAATAATGCAGCGAAAAAGGCGGTGCAGAAACTGCCGCTAGACGTTGCAGCCGATTTTCTCAATGATCTGAACTTCGTGGCGGCAGGAAAAGATCCAAGGTCGAGTTTTAAATCTTTGCCCGAATGGGGAGCTGGAGTAGTCGAGCTTATTGAAAATGGATCACCCGCCTACCGGGTTGTCTACTGCGCAAAATACCTCGACACGGTTTACATCCTCCATGCCTTCACCAAAACGACCAATGGTGTTGATAGGGCAGCAAAAGAGACGGTCATGATACGTTACAAAGAAATGATGTCGCTTGTCCGGGAAGCGGAAAAAGCTGCGAAAAAAGCGAAGTGACAAGAATTGGAGGCAGTCAGGCAGCCTCGATCTCGACTTCGCATATGACCTTGTGATCACCCGTCACGGACGGCCTCAACCGGTATCCCAGCTTCGCCAGATATCCGATCAGCCTGTCTGACGAGAACAGGCTGATCTTTCCGCGCAGCAGTTCGCTAACGCGGGGTTGAGGAATTTCCAGCGCCTGCGCGATCTCGGCCTGTTTCCAGCCTTTGTTATCGATGATGCCGATCAGTGTCATCAGCAGGTCGGACCTGAATTGCAGGTCAGCAGCGAGTGAGGCATCCTCGGTGATCGACTCGAAAATGTTGGTGTATTCAAGCTTTTCGGTCACTTCTCATATCTTTCAAGTTATACTGATTTCGGTATAATTGGTCACGGAGACGTCTCTGTCAAGCCGCTAGACCGGCTGTTCGTTTGATGCCGCGCTGCGCAAGGGGCAAGACAGGGGACGGTTCAGCGGCAATCCCGGGCGATCAGGCCGAGGCGGACGCCTTCCAGAGTGACCGGCTGCATGTGATAGGTTGTGCCATTGAACGCGATGGCCCTGGCACTTGGCGCTTCGGGGGAGCCTGTGTCCACACTGTAATAGACTTTCGGGCCAAGGTTCAGCGATTCAAGTGACAGGGTATCGCCGGACCCGGCTTCGATATAGCGGATCTTGTCTTCTGCCATGTTGATGAAATTGAAGCGCACCGGATGGGGGCACATGTTGCGCAAAGTAATGGACCTCTCGGACCGTGTTCTGTCCGTATCAAGACGAAAACGGCTGGAACCGGCTGTGGAATTGCCTTTTCTGGCCGCATCGATGTGGGCGTAGTCTGCGTCGCTGAAGAAGCTGCCCGAAACCGTTATCTGGTGCAGTCTCTGTTCGCCGGCCGCCTTTGGCAGGATCACGGTTTTGCGGTAGCCGATGAACCCGGCAAGGCGCATCTTGCCGTCTTCGAGCGGTACCCTGAGCAGTCCGCCCTGACCTGCGAGGTCGCTGATGGTCTGGCTGGACAGGCCTCCAAACGTCAGCGGCAGCGCAAGCAGCTCGTCATTCTTGAATTTTGGGCCCTCTGCGCTCCAATATTGCAAACCCCTGACCTCATTCGGCAAGGCCAGATCGCTCGAGGGGATCGTCTGCTCGGCAAAGGCCGGCGGATTGCTGGTGCTGATGGTCATATATCCGGACAAGCCGGTCTTCTCTCCGGCCGTCTCGCCTCCCGCAGCAGGTGCCAGTTCGGCCAGCGCCACCACGTTGTCCGCAGAGCCAAAGCCCCAGTAGTGCAGCGCCTTGATGGGGAAGCTGTATTCCGTAATCCGCCCGCCATTGGCATAACGGTAAAGGAAATCGGCCCTTGCCCTGCCGCCGCTTTGGGATTCTTCAATCATCTCGCGGCTGAAGCACCCCGCGTCAAAGGCTGCGAAGTTGTCCGCAATGATCGCGGCACCACAGTTGCGCTCCCGGTTGGCATTGGAGAACACGGGCACGGTCCGGTCCTTCAGCACGATCATGCCTTGCCCCGGAAACACAGCCCCCCAGTCCTCACGCGGGGCGAGATCTTTCGCACTGACCTTGACGGCGGCCATCGCCTCCAGGCTGAGCGGGCCGGAATAGGGGCTTGTGAAATGATCGTAGGCGGCCCATCCCACAAGGGCGAGGCTGGCGAGCAGAGCAAGTTCCCCAAAGCCAAGCCGGGACTTCCGCGACGCTTTGGTGGCTTTGGCTGCCGCGTCCTTCTTCTTTTCAGGCTCCGGCTTTTGCGGCTCTACAGGGGCGGCCTGGTCTGCTGCCGGCTTGCTGGCCTCTTCCCGCAAGGGTGCCGCTTCGCCGGGCGTGTGCACGGGCGCGGCCGCTTCCTGGCGCAGCACCAGCAGGGCCTTGCGCTCCTTCAGCCTGTCGCCCCGTGCCACTTCCGCAGTGTCGATGATGCCGGGAAAGGGCGCCGAAATATTGATCCAGCCTGAGGCTGCATTCAGAACCGCAATGACCTCTTCTTTTCTGACGTAGTGGTCCTTGCGGTCTTCCACCCAGATCACCGTGAGCGGATATTCTGCGTCAGCTGGCGGAAAGATCTGAAATTTTGCCACGCCTGCCCCCGCGCATGATTCACTGTGGCGGCAGTATTGCCTTTGAATACAGGCCTGACAACGCCGGAACGCTGCCGCCCGGCCGAAGCGGGCAGGTCAAGGCGGGAAGGTCAGAGAGACTTGCGGTCATACCAGCTCTTGATGAACCCGGCTCATCGAGAGCTGGTTAAGCCCGTGCGGCGCTTGAGCATTTCCAAGGCGTGATGCGTCAGCATCTCAGCGCCTTGGTATAAGACTGCTCAGCGGCGGGAAGATCCCACGAACAGACAACGCAGTTGCGCCCGCGCTCCTTGGCTGCATAGAGGGCGGCATCGGCGCGCCTGAGGGCATGCTTGATGCTGAACTCGCCGTCTTTCACCACGGTCACACCAAAGCTGGCGGTGATGCTGGTGGTGTCCGGCAGGTATTTCGACAGCCGGTCGCGTGGCATGGCGGCAATGCATTGCTGCAGGCGCCGCGCCACTTTTTCGGCCACAGCCGGCGCGGTGGCGGGCAGCAGGACGGAGAATTCTTCGCCGCCAATTCGGGAAAAGACGTCGTTTTCGCGCAGGGACGACTGACAGGCCCGGCTGACCTCTTTCAGCACTTCGTCGCCGGCCGCATGGCCGTAGGTGTCGTTCAGCTGTTTGAAGAAATCGAGATCGAAAACGATCAGCGCATTCCTGTGCCCGTCTGCGCTTCCGCCTCCGCTTCCACTTCCGCTTCCACTTCCGCTTCCGGCGGACAGGAGGGCACGGCTGCGCCGCTCGAAGGCGCCGCGCCCGGGAACGCCGGTCAGCCAGTCATTGTCGGCCACCCGGCGCAGTTCCAGATTGTGCATGACGATGGCAGCCAGCTGCTGCAGGATTGCCTCGTCGCGGGGCGTAAAGTCACGGGGCTTGCGGTCAAAGACGCTGACCGTGCCAATCCGCACACCGCCGGGGGCAATCAGCGGTGCACCGGCATAGGCACGCAGGTGAGCCGGGCCGGTGACATAGGGATTGTCCCGCGTCCGCTCGTCCGCCAGGGCGTCAGGGATCAGCAGAGCCTTTTCCGAAAGGACCGTAAAGCGGCAGATCGCGTGTTCTACCGGCGTCTGGCGCGGTTCAAAGCCGGGATGGGACTTGAACCACTGCCGGTCCTTGTCGATGAAGCAGATGACGGCTGCGGGTGCCTCGAAAATCGTGCGCGCGAGCTCCGTGATCCTGTCGAACCCGGCTTCATAGCCGCTATCGAGGATCTGATAGCCATCCAGCACCTTCTGCCTGTCAACGTCCTGCATAGTCATCTATCCCTCCAGGCTGACCGGAGGAGCATAAATAAGACTGCTTAAAAACTGTTCCATCACAGGCAAGAAATTTTCCGGATCTGCTGCCGGTTCTTCCGCCGGTTTGAGCCGGTTGGAGGAGGCCGCGTGAGCTGTGCCGAACCTTGTGTGAAACTTGCCTTGGGGTCAGATACAACCGTAAAACAATCGTTAAGTTGCTTTACAGGCGTGCTTGGTAAAAGTACGAGGCGTCTCAGTTCCGGTTGCAAGAAATTGGCTTCCGGCACACTTATGACGTGCACTGGAAGCCTGGGCAGGTGTCTTCCGGTGCGTAGAAAGCACAGGGAAGAAACGCCTTGTTTCAGACGTACCTGCCCGAAGTGCGCGTGGCCACACGCGCGCGGCGAGTGGCCTCTTTTTGCCTTGCAAATGCCTCCCGTGGCCTCTCCCGCCTGCTGGTGTGCACGGGCCTTGCCCTGATGCTGGCTGCGGCTGCGGGCGGCGCAGTCCGGGCGCAGGGCGTGCCCGCCGAGGCCTTGCGGCAGAGCGAGGATCTGCAGCGGCGGCAGCAGGATTTTCTCGATCAGCAGGAGCGTCTGTTCCGGCAGGTGGCCCCGCCGCAGGGCGGGCCCGTGGCCCCGCGCGAGGACGGGGGCACCGTGCCCGAAGGCGGCACCTGCATTCCGGTGAAGCGGGTCATCTTCAGCAAGGCCAGCGTCTTTGAGGCAGGGCGGCTGCAAAAGCTCGTGCCGGACCGTGATTGCCTCGGCATCGCGCAGATTTCCACCATCGTCCGCGACGCGACCAACCTTTATGTCGACGCCGGTTTTGTCACCTCACGCGCGTATCTGCCGGAGCAGGATCTGTCCACCGGCGAGCTGCGCATCGAGGTGCTGGAAGGGCGGGTCGAGACGGTGGAGATCCGCCAGAACGGCGAATTGCGCCAGCGCGGCCATGGCGCTCTGCCCGGCGTCACGGGCCAGATCCTCAACATCCGCACCATCGAGCAGGGGCTTGACCAGATCAACGGCCTGTCCTCGAAAGACGCAAAGATCAGCCTCAAGCCCGGCGCAGAGGCCGGTTTCAGCATCGTCGTGGTGGAGATCACTTCGAAGCGCCCCTGGCGGGCGAGCGTTGCCGTGGACAATTCCGGCGCGGAGAGTACGGGCGATCTGCAGTTCGAGGGCTCCTTCACCGTCGAGGACCTGTTCGGCCAGTTCGAAACCCTGTCGCTGGTGCACAAGCGCAGTGACCCCTCCCTCGGGGAGCCCAAGGCCAGCGAAAGCACCTCGCTGCAGATTGCCGTGCCGCGCGGCTTCTGGACCTGGCGTTGGTCGTCCTCCTTCTTCCAGTATTCCTCGCAAGTGGAGGGCCAGCTGCAGAGCTTCCGCACCTCCGGCACCAACTGGACGCACAAGGGCGAGATCGAGCGGCTGCTGTGGCGCGATCAGGTGAGCAAGACCCATGCCCGTGTCAGCGTCTCGGTGAAGGACGCGCGCAACTATCTGGAGGAGACGAAGCTCGACACCTCCAGCCGCATTCTGAGCGTGCTGCGCGGCGAGGTTTCGCATACCCGCCAGATGCTGGGCGGCAGCCTGACGCTGCTGGCAGGGCTCGATCAGGGCACCACATGGTTTGGCGCGGCCAGGGACAGGCAGGCAGAGCCCGGCGCGCCACGGGCGCAGTTCCTCAAGAGCGACGGCGAGGTGAGCTTTCTGCGCGGCTGGCAGATCGGCGGTGTGCAGGTGATGGCCAGCACCCGCCTTGCCGCGCAATACAGCCCGGATCTGCTGTGGAGCTCCGAACAGCTGAGCCTCGGCGGCAGTTCCACCGTGCGCGGCTTTGACAGCCAGTCCCTCTCGGCGGTCAACGGGCTCTACAACCGCAACGAACTGTCGGTGACGCCGCCGCTGATCCCCGGGGAACTGGCGAAATACGCCGGTCAGCTCAGCCTTTTTGCCGGTCTCGACAGCGGCTGGCAACTGCCCGGACCCGGCGCCTTCGAGGGGCAGGAGCATGTGCTGGGCGCTGCTGTTGGCGCGCGTCTGCAGGGCGGCATCGTCTTCGGCGAAATCTCTTACGAGCGGGCGCTCCACGCCCCGCGTTCCTTCACCAGAGAGCCCGTGCTGCGCCTGCGCGCCGGGCTCACGCTCAGCAATTTCTAAGCGGGGTCACAGCATGCCTTCTTCCCTGTCCAGCCATATGAGCCGCCGCCTGCGCAAGGCCGCTTCCGCATCAGTTTCCCTGCTGACGGCGGCAAGCCTGCTGCTGCAGACGTCCTATGCGGTCTATGCCCAGGCGGTCGTGGCCGACCCTTCCGCGCCTGCTGCCAACCTGCCGCAGGTGACCACGGCGGGCAATGGCGTGCCGCTAGTGAATATCGCCGCGCCGAACGGCTCCGGCCTGTCTCACAACAAGTTCAGCGATTTCAATGTCGGCACGCAGGGGCTGATCCTCAACAACGCGCGCACCATCGGCCAGTCGCAGCTCGGCGGCATGGTGGTGGCAAACCCCAATCTGGCCGCCAGCCCCGAGGCACGGCTCATCCTCAACGAGGTGACCAGCACCAATCCGTCCCTGCTGCAGGGCGCGACGGAAGTGCATGGCGCGCGTGCAGATTACATTCTGGCCAATCCCAACGGCATCACCTGCAACGGCTGCGGCTTCATCGGCACGCCGCGGGCAACGCTGACCACGGGCGCGCCCGTGCTTGACCCGGCCACCGGCGCCCTCACGGGCCTTTCGGTGGACCGTGGCATGGTGACCATCGGCGCGATGGGGCTGGATGCACGGCAGACGGATTACTTCGACATCATCAGCCGGGGGCTCGCCATCAACGGTGTGCTGCACGGGCAGGATGTCAGCGTCATCACCGGCCGCAACGATGTAGATTATGCCACTCGCGCCGTGAAGGCCGTGAAGGCGGATGACGGCAGCGAAAAGCCGGAGTTCAGCATCGATTCTTCGGCGCTTGGCGGCATGTATGCCGGGCGCATTGCGCTGGAGGGCACGGAGGCGGGCGTCGGCGTGCGCACGCCGCAGAACATGTCCGCCGGTGGCGGCGGCATGGTGCTGACCGCCGATGGCAAGCTGGTGCTGCAAAAGACAGTCTCCCAAGGCGCGATCAAGGCCCGCTCCCGCTCGGCAGACGTGACGGTGAAGGGCAATCTCCATGCGGGCACCTCGCTGGAGCTGCAGGGCGCAACCGCCATCCGCGTGCTGGAGCACGTGGTGGCAGGCGCGCAGCGCGGCGTAACGCTGAAATCCGGCGGCGATGTCAGCCTGAAGGGCGATGTCCTCGCCGCCGGGCTGGCGGGTGATGGCAGCGCCAGCCAGAGCACAGGCAATCTCGGTATTGAGGCGGGCGGCAATGTGGATGTGGCAGCCTCGCAAACGCTTTCGGCTGGGGAAACCATCACGCTGACCGGCGGCGGCAGCCTTGCTTCAGGCGGCAAGATCACCGGCGGCAGCCTCTCGATCCAGCTTGGCGGCGGCCAGCCCGGCGCGGGCCGCAATGCTCTCACGACCAGCACGGACAGCCTGCTGCTGGCCCGCAGCGGCCCGCTGACCATCTCTGCCGGAGACTGGACCCACGCAGGCACGGCAGGCGCGGTTGGTGATGCCACGATCACGCTCTCCGGTGCGCTGGCGTCCTCGGGCGGAAGCCTGATTCTTGCGCAGGGCGGGGCACTCGGCCTCAGCGCCGCTGCCATGGACCACGCGGGCAAGCTGGAGGCGGACAGCAGTCTGACGCTGACCCTTGCCGGAAACCTCGCCGCCCGCAGCGGCAGTCTGATGGCCGCCCATGCCGGCAGCATGGCGGTCAATGCCGCAAACTGGACCCATGGCGGCGAAGCCACGGCCAGCGGCGCTCTCACGGCGGGCCTGTCCGGCGCGCTGAACACGCAGGCAGACAGTCTCATCCTCGCACAAGGGGGCAATCTGACGCTGAACGCCGGCAGCTGGTCTCACGCGGGACAGGCAGCAGCCTCCGGCGCCATCCGCGCCGTGCTTTCGGGTGGTCTTGAGACCCATGCCGCCAGCCTCGTGCAGGCGCAGGCCGGCGCGCTCGATCTGCGGGCGGCGAGCTGGCAGCACGCAGGCGAGGCAAGCGCCCATACTGCGCTGACGGCTGCCATGGATGGCGCGGTTCAGACCACTGCGGGGAGCCTTCTCCTTGCCGGAGCCGAGGGCCTGGCGCTTGCGGCAGGCAGTCTCGCCCATGCCGGTCAGGCGGGGGCCGCAGGCTCTGTGACCGTGACGCTCGCCGGGGACGGAACCGTCGCGTCCGGTGGCCGCCTGATCGCAAATTCCGGATCTCTGACGCTTGATGCGGTCAATCTCGCCCACGCGGGTGAACTGGCCGCAGGGGCTGCGCTGGCCTTGCGCTTGCGCGGGGCGCTGGACAGTGCTGCAGGCAGTATCATTCTGGCGGACGGCGGCAGCCTTCAGCTTGAGGCAACGCGCTGGACCCATGCGGGAGAGGCGAGTGCAGGCGGCCGTGTCACCGCCGTCATCGGCGGTGCGGTTGAAACGCTGGCGGAAAGCCTGATCCTGGCCGACGGCGGTGATCTGGATCTGACCGCTGCCACGCTGACCCATGGCGGGCAGGCGGGAGCGGCAGGGTCCATCGCCGTAACGCTTGCCGGGGACGGAGCCGTGCTCTCCGGCGGCCGTCTTGTTGCGAGCGGAGGCTCCCTGACGGTCGATGCTGCCGGTCTTGCTCATGCCGGTGAACTGGTTGGGCAGAAAGACCTGAGCCTTCGTCTGCGCGGAGCGTTGAGCAGCGCCGCCGGAAGCGTGCTTCTTGCGGAAGACGGAGCGCTGGCGCTTGAGGCAACCCGCTGGACCCATGCGGGACAGGCGGGTGCCGGTGGCCGTGTCAGCGCCGTCATCGGCGGCGCGGTTGAGACTTCCGGTGCAAGCCTGATCCTTGCCGAGGGTGGTAATCTGGACCTGACCGCCGCCAGCCTGGCCCATGGCGGACAGGCGGGTGCTGCAAGGGATGTCGCGGTGACGCTGTCCGGCGATGGCGCCGTGCTGTCCGGCGCGCGTCTGACCGCCAGCTCGGGCTCGCTGACGCTTGAAGCTGCCAACCTTGCGCATGCAGGGGAACTGGCCGGGCCGGAGGGCGTGAGCCTGCGGCTGCGCGGGGCGCTGGACAGCGCTGCGGGCAGCATCATTCTGGCGGAGCGCGGCAACCTGCTGCTTGAGGCCACGCGCTGGACCCATGCCGGTCAGGCCGGTGCCGGTGGCCGTGTCAGCGCGGATGCTGGCGGCGCAATCGAGACCGCAACGGGCAGCCTGATTCTCGCGGACGGGGGAGACCTGACCTTGCAGGGCGCCAGCCTGACCCATGGCGGGCAGGCGGGAGCGGCAGGCAATGTGGCCGTGACGCTGTCCGGGGCGATGCGCACGCTGGCCGGCAGCCTGCTGGCTGCTGAAGCGGGAGACCTGGATCTGGCGGCAGGGTCCTGGATCCACAATGGGCAGGCCACGGCCAGCGGGTCGCTGAGTGCTCATCTGTCCGGTGCCCTTGCCACACAGAAGGACAGCGTGCTCCTTGCCTCCGGCGGGCGGCTTGATCTGACGGCGGAAAGCTGGGGCCATGCCGGGCAGGCAGGCGCGGCTACCGGCCTGAAGGCCGTTTTCTCCGCAGATGTGGACACGGGCGCAGGCAGCCTGATTCACACCGGCAGCGGCAGCCTCGATCTTTCCGCCGCAAACTGGCGCCATGCCGCCGAGGTGAACGCAAGCGGCGGCATTTCAGCAGATCTGTCTGGAAGCCTCACCACAGCCTCCGGCAGCGTGCTGTCTGCCGCATCCGGCAACATGGATGTGGCCGCCGCAGGCTGGACCCATCGCGGGGCGGCAGGTGCAGGCGGCAATATCGTTGCGGTTCTGACCGCAGGCCTCGTCACGCTGGCCGGAAGCCTTGTCTCGGCACAGGCGGGCGATCTGTCCGTGACAGCCGCCAGCTGGAGCCATGCCGGTGAAGCCGGTGCCACCGGCAGCATCACCGCCAGCCTGTCCGGTGCGATGGATACGTCCGCGGCCAGCCTGATTTCGGCCCAGGCCGGTGCGCTGAACCTCTCCGCAAGCAGCCTGACCCATGCGGGCCGGGCTGCGGGCGGCACGGACCTGCGGCTTGTGCTGGCTGGTGGCCTGGAGGCCGCAAGAGGCAGCCTGCTTCTGGCCCGGAACGGAACGCTGGATGTTTCTGCCGGCAGCTGGGTGAATTACGGCCAGGCCGGAGCGGGCGGCAGCCTTGCCGCCCGGCTGACGGGGGATCTCTACACGGATGCAGCCAGCCTGCTGGTAGCGCAGGGCGGCGGTCTGACGCTGACAGCCCGCAACTGGACTCACGCAGGCGAGGCTGCGGCCTTTGGCAACTTCAGTGCGACCCTGTCCGGCACGCTCGCCACCCTTTCCGGCGGCACCGTGACGGCCCATGCCGGGGATCTGCTGCTTTCGGCGGGCGCCTTGTCCCATAGGGGTGCTGTCAGCGCGGGGCGCAACGCCACCCTGTCGGCCGGTGGGTCATTTGAAACGCAGGCAGGCAGCTCTGTCGCCGTCCGGTCCGGCCTTCTGACGCTGAATGCCGGCACGTGGCTCCATACGGGCGAGCTGAAGCTGTCGGCGGGCCTTGATGCCACGGTGGCCGGTGCCTTCACCACCACAGCCGGAAGCCTGATGGCCTCGCAGGATGGCACCCTCGGGGTGAAGGCGGCCGTCATCCACCATGACGGGCGCATCAGCTCGGGCGGGAACATCAGCCTGCAGTCGGAGCGCGAACTTCGGACCACGCAGACCAGCATGCTGACCACCAGCGCTGGCGACATCAGCCTGGCGGCCGGGGGAACCCTTGTCCATCTGGGCGGACTGGGCGCCGGGCGCGATGCCCTGCTGCGTTCTGTGGGTGATGCCTATAACGGGGGCATTCTGGCCGCGCAGCGGGACATGCATTTTGCCCTGGGCGGCGGCCTGACCAATGCCAGTACGATTCTGACCGCAGAAAACCTGACCATCGGCGGCCTTGCCGCAGGCCAGGCGGCGGGCGCCGTCGTCAATGATCTCGGCCACATCGAGGCGATTTCCGGCGGGATCTCGATCCGGGCAGCGGCTTTCACCAATGCCGGAACTGCACCCGTGGTGTCCGAGAGCTCGGAAACGACGGTTACGAGGACCCACATCTTCTCGAAGAAAGGGAAGGGCTCCATCTTCGGAAGTACAAAAAGGGATGTGTACCGAGTTGCAACCACAACGACTGTCACTCAAAGGCTTGAAAGTGCAGGCCGGGCGGCCACTGTTCTGGCGGGCGGATCCCTTCTGATTGCCGCTCCTCAGATCAGGAATCTTTATTCAACCATTTCTGCCAGCGGCAATATCACGCTTGCCGGCTCCACTCTCCTCAATCAGGGATTGGAACTGATTCAGCGGACGCTGGTCACCTCTGTCAACATTGAGTACAACAATGGAAAGTATCGAGGTGAATCACAACCCGTTACCACCGCCTCCTCAGCCACGATAGGCTCCGTTCCTGCCATCATCGCTGCAGGGGGAAGCTTCAGCGGCAGCTTTACCGGGCAGGTGGACAATGTGTCCATCCGCCAGAATGCCGGGCAGGTGGGCCAGTCTTCCGGTGCCGGGGTGCCCTCGGGCTCTGCCACCGACTTTCTGATGCCGGGCCAGCTGCCGGGCTCCAGCCTTGGCAGTGCGGGCACGGTTTCCGGCGTGGCGGGCTCTGGCGGCGGGGTGAATGCCTCCGGCACGCTGGCGGGCTCGCTGGCAGGAACCGGCGCCGTTTCCGGCTCCGTCTCCGCCTCCGGCCAGTTGCCGGCGGGGGCTTCCGGCTCTGCTTCTGGCCCTGTCTCCGGTTCCAGCGTCCGTCCCGCAACCTCCGCCACCACCGGCCTGCCTCTGCCGGTACTGGTTCTGCCGGTGTCGGCGCTGACGATCGTCAGCGAGAACCCGCAGGCGAAATTCCTCTTTGAAACGCGGCCGGAATTCGTCGATCTCAGCCGCTTCTACGCCTCGGACCGCTTCCTCGACAGCCTTCCGGCCTTCAACCCGGACATCACCCAGAAGCGCCTGGGCGATGCCTATGTGGAAACCAACTTCATCCGCGAGCAGCTGCTGCGCCAGACGGGCAAGCGCGTGCTGGCCGGCACCTACACCGACTATGACACGGTGAAGCAGCTCTATGACAACGCACTGACCATGCAGGGCGCGCTGCAGCTGACGCCGGGCGTGGCCCTGACGCCGGAGCAGATCGCCGCCCTCACCGTGGATGTGGTGTGGCTGGAGGAAGCCGTCGTCAACGGCCAGAAGGTGCTGGTGCCCCGGCTTTACCTTGCCCCCGGCAACCGGCCGGATGTGCAGCTGGCCGGTGCGCGCATCACCGGCAGCGGCGTGTCGCTGGAGGCGGGATCTCTGACCAACAGCGGCAGCATGATCGCCTCCAATGGCATGACCCTGCGCACGGGCGGCGACCTCGTCAACTTCGGCGGCACCCTGTCCGCCGCCACCATGGACCTGACCGCAGGCGGCACGCTGGCGAATCTCTCCGGCCAGATCACCGGCGGCAGCATCCGCCTGACGGGCCAGGACATTCGCAACGAAACGCTGGCGCGCACCGTGGACGTGTTCAGCGGCACCATGCAGACCAACCAGCAGCGCGCCACCATCACGGCCTCCGGTCCGCTGAGCCTCAACGCCATGCGGGACCTGACCAGCATGGGCGGCACCCTGTCTTCCGGCGGTGACATGCGCCTGTCCGCCGGGCGCGACGTGAAGCTGGAGACGCTGAAGACCGAAACCAGCTTCCGGATCGGCGGGGGCCGCAGCAGCACCCTCGTGGACATCACCAGCCATCAGGGCTCGTTGCTGGATGCCGGCGGCAATCTGACGGTGACGGCAGGCCGCGATCTCTCGGTCCTTGGCTCCACCCTGGCCGCAACAGGGGACACGCGCCTTGCCGCAGGCGGGGACGTGACCATCGCCTCCGCCGAAAACCGTCACCGTACGGAGCAGACGGCCAAACGCCACCACTCCGTGAAGGACCACGGCCAGACCGTTGGTTCCCTGGTGGATACGGGCGGCAGCCTGAAGATCACCTCCGGCGGGGACACCGCCATCACCGCCAGCAGCCTGCTGGCCGGGGAGAACCTTGCCGTTGCCGCCGCCGGAAACCTCTCCATCGAAGGTGCAAACTCCACCCAGCGCGAGTCCTATGCCTCCAAGTCCAGCGGCTTCCTGCGCAAGAAGGAGAGAAGGGGCAACTCCCGCGAGGATGTCTACACCGGCTCCATGCTGCTGGCGGGCGGGGATGTCAGCCTCAGGTCCGGGCAGGACCTGACCGTCACCGGCTCCTCCATCATCGGCGGCGGCGATGTTGCGCTCTCCGGTGACAATGTCACGCTCACCACCGGTCAGGCCGCCTTCGACAGCTACACCTTCGAGAAGAAGTCCGGGCTCTTCGCCGGGCGCAGCCCGGGCGGCTCCGGCTTCTCCGTCGGCTACCGCCGCACGAAGGAGGAAAGTTCCGCCTCCGGCGTCACCAACATCATGTCCGCCATCAGCGCCGGTCAGAACCTGACGGTCACCGCCGCGAAGGACATCAACGCCACAGGCACGGCCCTGCTGGCGGGTGAGGACCTGACACTCGCCGCAGGCGGCGACGTCAACCTTCTGGCCGCCACCGACAGCTTCGCCAGCAGCCACCACAAGAGCGACCTCTTCATCGGCGCCACCGTCTCCGCCGCCTCCCCCCTCATCGACGCGGGCAACAAGATTGTCTCGGGGGTGCAGGGTGCAGCGGGCAAGAACGGCGCCTACAGCGTGCCCGTGGCGGCCCTTGGTGCCTACAAGGCCGTCAAGGCAGTGCAGGCGGCCGAAGCGGCGGCCAAGGCAAAAGAGCCGTTTGAACTCGGTTCCATCTCGGTGATGGCGGGCGTTTCCGTCAGCAAGTCCTCCAGTTCGTCAGCCGCCGCTTCGCCGGTGGTCACCACGCTGCAGAGCGGCGGGGATACTCTCATTCTCGCCGGAACAGGGCCTTCCGGCTCCGGCAGCATCCGGGGCGAGGGTGTGCAGATCACGGCAGGCGTGCCGGGCTCTGCGCTCGGTGCAGGCAACATCATTCTCTCGGCGGCTGATGACATCAGCCTGACGAGTGCGCAGGCCACGTCCCAATCAAACTTCAGCTCCAGTCAGGCCAGCATTGGTGCCGGGGTTTCCTTCGGTGTGAAGCTGGGGCAGACGCCCACGCCGTCCTTCGTCTTCGAGGCCTCCGCTGCCTCGTCAAAGGGCGGCGAAAGCACCAGCTCGCACCTGAACAGCCATGTTGTGGGCACAGGCACGGTGATGCTGCTGTCCGGCGGCGATACGGCGCTGAAGGGCGCCGTGGCCTCGGGCGAACAGGTGATCGTCGACGCGGGCGGGGATCTCGTCATTGAAAGCCGCCAGGACACGGCCTCCTACCGCGAGACCAGCCGTTCGGCCTCGGTCGGCGGCACCATCGGCGGCGGCGTCATCGGGGCGTCCGGGTCTGCGAGCCAGAGCCGCGTTACGGGTGACTTTGCCAGTGTGGGTGAGCAGAGCGGCATTGTTGCCGGGCGGGGCGGCTATGATGTCACCGCCGGAGGCAAGGTGGATCTGACCGGCGGGGTGATTTCTTCCACGGCGGATGCTGAGGACAATGTCCTCTCCGCGCGTGAACTGGTGTGGCGGAATGTTCAGAACAGCTCCGCCTCCTCCAGCTCCGGCTTTGGCGTGGGCTTTGGCGTCAACTTCGGCAGCGCAGAGACAGAGGCCGGGAAGGACGTTGCTGCCCGCTATCCCGGCACGCTGACGCCCATCGTCAACATGCCTGCGCGGGAAGGCGAAAGCGGCGCCACACGGGCGACCGTGACGCCGGGCACGCTGGAGCTTTCGGATCAGAGGCAGGATCTTGCCAGCCTGAACCGGGATGCCGGGACGGCGCATGTTTCGGTGGAAGCCTATGACATCGCCCGGCTGAAGGCCCGCCAGGAGGGGGCTGCGGTCCTGTCCGAACTGCTGAACGGGCTGACGGGTGATCTTTCAGCGGAAATCGGCCTGAAGGACGGCGGCCCCGCCAAGGCCGCCCTCCACGCCGCCGTTGGCGCCGCCGTCGCCGCCGTTGCAGGCACGGACATAGGCGCGGGCGCTGCGGCGGGGCTGGTGAGCGAGCTTGCCAACGGCGTCGTGTCGCAGATGCTGAAGGACCATCCGGATCTCACCACGGCGCAGCAGGACGCCATCCGCCAATGGACCGCCACCGCCCTCGGCGCCGCCATCGGCGGCCAGGCCGGAGCCGCCGCTGCACTGGATAATATCAAGCATAATTATCTCTCTCATGTGCAACTGGAGGAATTCAAAGAGAAATTGCTGGCCTGCGGCGGTGATCCCGCTTGTGAGCAGGCGGTTGGCAAAGAATATCGGGAATTGAGCGCGTCACAGAACGAAGAGCTTCTTGATGCCATATCTGCCAGCGATCTGGATGTTATGTGGAAAGCATACAAATCCGGAAATACAGCTGACCTATATGAAAATATCCTGAAGTCACTCGGCCCGGATTCTGAAGCAGCAGGCATATTCTATGATGTCTTCTGGAAAGGGGCGGTTGTAGAGACCGGCGGCGGGGCCCAAAACTACTTCACCGAGATCGCCTTCTATGCCATCCGCGATGTTCTGGCTGAGCGCCTTCTGGCGGGAAACCCTGATGCCTCTCTTTCTGATCTGACCAGGCTCGCACAGTTGGAACTGGGAGAAGGTGTCCTCTCGCCGCAACTTGGTCAGATCATCGGAGCAGTGGCGTCGGTCCGCTACAGCAAGGCAAAGCAACCAAATGCAGGTCAAAATTCCAACGACACGGAACCCTCGAACGGAAGTGCCTTCCCGGACAGCAAACAGAATGCTGGCCAAGGGCAGGGCGATAAGGCGGGCGGCGGAGGGCCCAACCCGAATTCCAGGCAATGGGACAACTGGCAGCCGCCAGCGGGCTATACGCGCAATGCAGACGGCACGGTAACGCACGGCGGCAGCGGTCAGATCTACACGCCTGTGCGCGATGCTTCGGGCAATGTGCGCTTTGACAGCCGCGGCAACCCGGTCTTCAACACCCAGAGTGCAGGTTCCACCGCCCAGACAACCCTCACCCAGCCGTCCACCTCCGGGCCGGTGATCAATGCGCCTGGGCCAAATGCAGCGCTGCCAATACCGAGGCGGGTTGGTAGTCTTCAGGGAGGTCCGCTGGAGAACGCGACACAGGTGAGCGGCCGTTTCAGCCTTGAGAACGGCCCTCCCAATGGCGCGGTTTTTAGGGCTGATAATCAAGGTAACATTACAAGCTATGCGACTTATGACGCCAATGGCCAGATAGTAAGGCGTGTTGATGTTACTGGTGCCGCCCATAACGGAGTTCAGACTCCCCATGTTTTGGAGTATGGGAGGAATACACTTCCAGATGGAAGTGTCCGCGTTCAGAATCCAAGAACAGATCCACGACCTGCTATGCCGGATGAAATCCCATGAATGTTCGAGATCCACTATCAGAATGGTTGGAGCCGGAAGCAGTTAGGGTGTGGGGGGATAGTGTTTCGCCACGACCCGCGCTGCCATGGCTCGAATACATAAATTACCACGTTCACCCAGATATAGTTGCCGTGGTAGGGCGCCTACTAATTCCTGCCTTTGTGGAGCATGAAGGAGGAGTATTCCTTCGGGACCGATTTTCACTCAAAGGGTATACTCGCTGGAAGGCAGAGCTAGGTGAAACCGTGGCTGTCGAAAAGATCATCAACCATCAGCACGTCTATGATTTGTTTGCGACAGATGAGGAAATTCCGGAGACCTCGTTTGAGGGCGTAGCAAGTTTAATGGCGCAAGCTCTACGGTTGACGTTGAACGCCAGTTTTCCCAAGCGTCGGTTCATTGTTTACACATCGAACACAGAACAGGATTATGGTCCTATAGTTGGGTTTCATTCCGACGATCTATGCTCTTCTCACTCTGGTGTTTGATACTGTGAGATTTGGACTGCACAGAGTGATGGGTCGGCTCCGTCCAGAGCGATGCTGGCTCGCGGGTCCACGCCAGAGCGCACGGCCATCGCTCCGGATGGGCCCAATTGTGTCGTCGAAGTTTGCGATATTGAGGTTCCACTTTGTGAGTGTGCTGCTGACGTCACGCGTGAGGCGAGCAGAGCGGCATTGTTGCCGGGCGGGGCGGCTATGATGTCACCGATGGCGGCAATCAGGTATTTTTTGATACCAAAGTTGATCCAAACTGGAAGGTCGGTCCATGATTTGCCATTGGGAAAAGATCGATGGATTTCGCACTTTAAATGAATTAGAAAGATTTATTACTTGGATCGAAGGTCAAATTCAGGTGGGAAATGCATATGAGGTTCCCGTTGATTGTCGTTATGCTGGAGAAATGATGCCGGAAAGATGGTTTGTTTGCAAAGATTGCCAATCAAAGTGGCGACTAGTATTTCCTGATCCAGGATATTTCAGCGGTTTATTTTGTTTGGTGGAGGGTGAGAAGTGATTCGATGAATGTATGAAGATAGCGTTTCATCTAGCACTTTACAGGGATGATATTCGCCTGCCCCCCTGAACGCCCGTGCCATTGGCTGCGGCGTTACGGGTGTTCCGGCCCTGCGAGCCAAAGCTCCACGCCGGTGATCCTGCCAGCCTGACGCTTGGCGTTGGCATGTCCAGCTCGAAGAGCAGCAGCAGCCAGTCGGGGGAGGCTGCCCGTGTCACGACCCTTTCGGCGGGAAATGACCTTGTCATCAGCGCCGGGCGGGACATTGTCTCGCAAGGGGCGCAGGTTGAGGCTGGCAATGATGCGGTGATCACCGCTGGCCGGGACATCGAGCTGACGTCTGCGGTCAATACCACCAGCATGGATACGTCCAGCTCGTCGCGCTCGGCCGGTGTCAGCGTGACGGTGGGCGTTGGCATGAAGGGGGCAAATGTTGGCGTCGGCGCCAGCGTTTCGGCGCAGAACGGCACCTCCTCCAGCGCACAGACGGCCCACACCAATACCAACATCACGGTTGGCGGCCATGCGGATGTTTCAGCCGGGCGCGACATTGCGCTGAAGGGCGCGCTTGTTGACGCCGGATCGGCGGAAGTTGAGGCTGGCCGCAACCTGACGGTGGAAAGCCAGCTGGACACGGGGGCAGGCTCCAGCGCGGCCTATATCAAGGCTTTCGATGCTGACACATCACGCCTTGAAGCTGCTCAGGCTCCGCACGGTGCTAGACAGATATCTTCCTGACAGCGAGGCGCCAGAACGGTCCACTTGAAAGCAATTCCCGCTTGAGATTGTTGCCTGGCTGAATGTGGCGGTTTCCGGATTGGCTGCTCACCCGCCGGTGCTGATCCGCACGGTGGTGGGCACCTTGTGCTCGTGCACTTCCAGCACGCAATCGAAGGGCGCATTCTGGTGCAGGGCGGTGCTGAGCGCGGGCAGGTTGAGGCCTTTTTCCGTCAAGGCGCGCTGCGCAGAGGCGGGCATCAGGCGTGTGGCTAGCAGGGCGAGGCGGCCGGGGATGCGGATGTGGCGGTCCGGCCCGGCTTCCGTGTGCTTGGTGATGTGGACGGGGTTCATGGTCTTCATCCTTCCGGTGAGAGGTGGGGGGAACAGGGTGCTTCAGGGGCCTTGCCATACTGGCTCAGCACCAGCCGGATGATGCCGTGCATGGCCTCGAGATCCGGCAGGCTGCCGAGGGCGGCTTCCGACACGAGGCCCTGATAGAAGGCGAGGACGAAACCGGCGAGCGTTCCGGTCTCCTGCGGTGACAGATCCGGCCTTGTGCGCGCCAGCTGATCGCGCAGGGCATCACGGATCCGGCTGCGCCCCTCCTGGAACACTTTCAGCAAATCCGGCCGCACCGCCACTTCGGCGTGGATCATCGGCGTTGCCCGGGCGCGGCCATCGCTGGCGGCAGCCTTCAGATCAGCAAGGAACTGGCCGATGACCTCATCAAAGCTCAACACTTCTGCGGCCGCCGTGATCGCCTCCGCGCTTTCTGCCGTGCTGGCGGTGATGCCATCGGCGATCAGGTCGTCCTTGGTCCTGTAGTAATTGTAGACCGCCCCGGCGCTGAGGCCCGCTTCGGCAAAAATCTCGCGCATGGTGGTGGCCTGAATGCCCTTGCGCGCAAAACACCGCGCCGCCGCCGCACGGATCTGCTGACGGCGCTCCTCAAGTTTTTCCGGGCTGATGCGGGGCATGGCTCATTTATATAAAACGGACAACCGTTCTATATTAAACTTCCGATGCCTGCGCAAGCGGGCACAAACGCCTCATCCCTGCGCCGGCTAGCGCCGCAGGAGCCAAAGAAAGTATGGGCCGCCGAGGAGGGCGGCGAGGAGGCCGGGGGAGAGGGGCCAGGGCCAGGCGAGGGTCTGGCTCGCCCATTCGGCCAGAGTCATCAGCAGCGCGCCGGTGAGGCCGCAGGCGATGCTGGCGCTGGCTGTGCCCCGGAAGCCAAGGCGTGTGACGAGATGCGGCACCAGAATGCCGATGAAGCTGACGGGGCCGGTGACGAGCGTTCCGGCGGCGGTGGCAAGGGCTGCGAGCGTCAGGCCGATGATGCGGGTGCGGCGCACGGACACGCCGAGGCTGATGGCGGCAGGCTCTCCCAGTGCCACCAGATCGACCCTGCGGCTGAGGAGAAGACTGCCTGCAAGGCAGGCGCAGCCGGTGAGGGCGGCAGCCACGGCCACCGGCAGGCTGGTGGACGAGGTGATGCCGGAAAACCAGCCGAGCAGCGCCGCCCCCCGCTGGCCGCCACCCGCCATCACCAGCACAAGCAGGGCATTGGCGGTGCTGGCGATGCCCGCACCGATCAGTAGCATCCGCGCCGGATCAAAGCGGCTGCGCAGGGCAAGGAGTGTCACCGCCAGCATGGCGAGCCCCGCGCCGGTCAGCGTTACGGCCAGCTTCGCCGGGGCGCTGGCGGCGGGCAGGATGACGAGCGCCAGCGCCAGAGCAAGGCCGGCGCCATGGCCGATGCCGAGCAGGTCCGGGCTTGCCAGCGGATTGCGCAGCAGCCGTTGCAGCAGCAGGCCCGCAAGGGCAAGGCAGAGACCCGCACTGGCCGAGCCGAGAAGCGGCGGCAGGCGCCATTGCCAGATGCGGGCGAGCTCCCTGCCGTCCAGCGCCAGGGACCAGCCGCCGGGCACGCGTCCCATCACAAGGGCGGCAGCAAAGGCCAGTGTCAGCGCAAGGCCCAGCAGCAGCAGGAGGCGCGCGCCCGCTTTGCGCTGCGGTGCCTGCAGCTGAAAAGTCAGCGGCACGCTGCCTGCGGCACGGCGGGCTAGAAGGATGAGCAGGGGGCCTGCAAAGAGCCCCGCCGCCGCACCCACCGGCAGGTCCCCGGCAAAGGGCGTCAGCAGCCGCATGCACTGGTCGGCTGTGAGCAGCAGCAGCGCGCCGGTGAGAGCGGAGGAGGCAAGGCCGGGGTTCGCCCGCTGGCGGATGGCCCGGGCAAGGGCCGGTGCGGCCAGGCCGATGAGACCGATCTGGCCGAATTCCGCCGTCACGCAGGCGGCGAGGCAGGAAACGAGGCCCAGCATCAGCAGCTTGACCATGCGCACCGGCAGGCCAAGGCTTGAGGCCCCTGCATCGCCCAGAGCCAGCAGCCGCAAGGGCCGCTCCAGCAGCCACAGGGGGATGATGGCGAGAAGCGCCAGCACCGTGAGCCGCAGCGGCGCGGCCCAGCCGTTCTGTTGCAGCGATCCGGCCTGCCAGGTCAGAAGGTTGCTGAGAAAATCGTGGTTGAACAGCACCAGCAGTGAATAGGCCGCATTGCATAGCAGGTTCACCATCACCCCGGCGAGCACCAGCTTCTGCGAATTGAGATGAGGTCCCCAGGCGATGGCGAGCACGGCGGCAAGGGCAAGCCCCGCCCCGGCCAGCGCCACGATCTGATAGCCCTGCGACCACAGGACGGGCGCCAGCACCAGCGTTGCGGCCATGCACAGCGCTGCCCCGCCGGTGATGCCCAGCAGCGACGGCTCGGCAAGGGGATTGTTGAAGACGCGCTGGAACACGGCCCCGCCCAGCCCCAGCAGCGCCCCGGCCACCAGCGCCGCCAGAATGCGCGGCAGAAGGCTGTAGGTGAGGATCAGCGGATCGGAGGTGCCGGTGATGGCCAGTCCCGCCAGCGCCAGCGCGGGCACCGCCAGCAGGCAGGTCAGAAGACCTTTGCGCAGGACTGCGCGAAGGGCCGCATGGGGTGGCATTGCAGCGGGAAGACCGGCGGCGGGCATCAGGATTTCCGCTCCTGCGTCAGGTCCAGAACGGCCTTTGCAACGGAGCGGGCAAGATGCAGCTCCGACAGGCAGCCGCCGAAGGGATAGAACTGGCTGATGCGTGCCAGCCGCCCCTGCCGCACGGCGGGAAGCTGCTGCCAGATCTGGCTGTTGCCGAGCGCCCGTTCGGTCTGGGCCTCCAGCGAGGGGATGGTGATCTGGATCAGGATCGCATTCTCCAGCGGCATCAGCCGGTCCATCCCCGCTTGCGTGAAGCCGCTGGCATTGACCGGCCCCGTCCAGCCGTTGCTGAGCCCGAGGCGCGTCAGCATCGTGTCCGGCATGCTGCCCTTGCCGTAGATCGTGGCCCGCCCGCCGCTCTGGTCGGGCAGGAGGATGCAGACCGGCGGGGCATCGGGAAGGCTCTGCGCAAGGCTGGCGGCAAGGGCGCCGGTTTCTTTGGCAATCCGGGCCAGAAGCGAGCTTGCGGCTGTGTCCGGCAGGCCTGCGGCTGCGGCGCATTGGAACAGGATGGCGGCAGAGCGCCCGCCGCTGTCACCTTCGGCCACCACTTCCACTGGCGCAATGTCCTTGAGAAGCGGCGTCATGAACAGGCTCGGCGCACCCAGGAAGATGAGATCCGGGCGCAACCTGTCGAGGAGTTCCAGATTGACGGCCCAGAAGGGGCCTATGTCCTGCGTTTCCGGCGGCAGGGCCTGCGGCATGCGCTGGTTGAAATAGCCGGTGTCGGCCACGGCCAGCGGCGGCAGGCCAAGGGCCATGAGGGATTCGGCGGCTGCCCAGTCGATGGCCGCAATTCGCCGTCTGCCATCTGCGCGGAGGGGCGTTCCGGCAAAGGGCAGCAGGGCGGCGGCGAGGGCGCTTTTGAGCAGCGTGCGTCTGTCCGGCATGCAATGAGCCCCCGCCGGAAGGTGATCCGGCAGGGGCGCCTTTCTCAGAAATCGACTGTCAGACGGCCCATCACCGTGCGGCGGTCGCCCTGATAGCAGGAGTAGCTGGCGTCGCAGGTGGTGTAGTACTTCTTGTCGAAGAGGTTGGTGGCGTTGATCTGCAGCTTGGCGTGCTCGTTGACGCGGTAGCTGGCCCCGGCGTCAAACAGGGTGCGGCTCGGCACGCTGAAGGTGTTGGCGTTGTTGCCGAACACATCGCCCACGTGGCGGATGCCCGCGCCTAGTGACGCCCCTTCCAGCACGCCGGAGGTGAAGGTGTAGTTCAGCCAGCCGGAGGCCTGATGCTCGGGCACCAGCATGGGCCGCTTGCCGACGTTGCCGGAGGCCGCATCCTTGGTGATTTCCGCCTTGGTGTAGGTGTAGGAGGCGGTGAAATCCCAGTTGCGGGTGACGTTGAACCGGGCTTCCAGCTCAAGGCCGCGCGACTGGATCTCGCCGGTCGCCACCGCCGTGCCGTTGGAGAGATAGTTCAGCACGTTGTTCTTGGTGATGTCGAAATAGGCGGCGGTGAAGAGGCCGTCAAAGCCCTGCGGCTGGTATTTGATGCCCGCTTCCCACTGGTTGCCCTGCGAGGGATCGAAGGTGTTGCCGCGCGCATCCACGCCGCCATTGGGCACGAAGGACTGCGAGAAGCTGACATAGGGCACGAGGCCAAAGGCGGTGACGTAGCTGAGGCCCGCCCGGCCCGAGAACTGGCCCACATCCAGCTTTGTCGTCGTGCTGTTCAGCCGGTTGTGGGTGTCCATGCTCAGCCAGTCATAGCGCCCGCCAAGCGTGGCGATGAAGCCGTTGCCGAACTTGATCTGGTCCTGCACGTAAAGGCCGGTCTGGTGGTAGCGCTCGGAATAGTTGATGAAGGCGGCTGTGGGCACCGGCACGGAGACGCCATAGACCGGGTTGAAGGGGTTCAGGCCCGGGGCGAGCCCCTGAAAACGCTTCACATCCGCATCGGACCAGCTGTAGTCGATGCCCATCAGGGCCTGATGGGAGGCGGGGCCGGTGTCGAACTTCGCCAGCACCTGATTGTCGGCGGTGAAGGCATCGAAGCTTTCGTCAAAGCGGCGGGCGATGCGGGTGACGCCCGAGGAATTCATGCCCGAGAGGAACAGGTTGTCGAGCAGGAAGTCCGTGTGGCCATAGCGCACGTTCTGCTTCACCGACCATGTGTCGTTGAAGCGGTGCGCGAATTCGTAGCCGATGGTCTGCTGCTGCTGTTCGCTCTGGTTGAAGTTCGGGTCACCCAGCAGGATGTTCGTCGGCGTGAAAAGCATGATGGTGCCGCCACTCTCGTCCCGCAGCACCTGCCCGCTCAGGGTCAGGCTGGTGTCCGTGCTGGGCTTCCAGGTGATCGCCGGAGCGATCATCAGCCGGTCATCGCCGATCTTCGAGCCATCGGAATATTTGAACTGGGTGTTGGCATCGCGCGCCGTGCCGATGACGCGGTAAAGCACCGTCTTGTCTTCGTTGAGCGGGCCGCTCAGATCAAACTGCGCCTGCTTGCGGTCATGGCTGCCATATTCGAAGGCGATCTGGCGGATGACTTCTTCCGCCGGCTTCTTGCTGGTCTTGTTGACCACGCCGCCTGCATCGCTCTGGCCGAAGAGGGCGGAGGAGGGGCCGCGCAGCACTTCAACGGAGTCGAGCTGATAAGGATCGGTGCGGAAGAAGCTGTAGCTGCTGGAAACCTGCCGCAGCCCGTCCATGTAGGAGCTGGTGGCCTGCGCATTGAAGCCGCGCATCATGATCCAGTCATAGCCCTTGGGGTCCGGGCCATAGGTTTCGATGGCGACGCCCGGCACATAGCGCAGTACCTCGGTGACGCTCTGGGCGTTCTGGGTTTCCATCTGCTTGCGGCCGACAACGGACACGGACTGCGGCACCTCGATGAGCGGGGCATCCATTTTGGTGGCGCCGGTCACGTTGGTGGCAACGAAGGTGGTGGCGCCGTTGGTGTCGCCCTGCAGCTGGATCTTGTCCAGCGTGGTGCCGCTGGTGGCCGTAGCGCCGGTGCCCGCATCTGCGGCAGCGGGATCATAGACCTGCACCGTGCCGGGGTTGCTGAAGCGGTAGGAAAGGCCGGTGCCCCGCAACAGGCGTGTCAGGGCTTCGGCCGCCGTCATGGAGCCGCGCACCGGGTTGCCCGCGCGGGTGATGGCCTGGTTCTCGCGCACCACAACGGCAAGGCCCGTGATGCGGCCAATGTCATTGACGGCCTGCGGCACCGGCTTGGCGGCGATGTTGAAGCTGAACTGCTGGCTGGTGGCCTGCGCCCGCACCTCTGCGGTTCCCGCCGTCATGATGGCCACCGGCGTCAGCAGCGTTGCCGCCAGAAGAAGTCCCGTCCGCCGCAGTCCGCCCGATTTGCCCGACCCGTTCAACGCCATGTTACCTGTCCTTAATTCTCAAGGCTTTTGCACGGCGGAAGCCCCCTTCCTGCCGTGTCTTTATCCTCTTCACGGATGAGAGCCGGGCTTCATGAACCGGCGGGATGCGTTTTTTTTGATTTTTTTTGAGGGGGCGTTGGGGGCGGATCAGCGGCAGATGAGACGGCACTACCCCGCCACGTACTCTGCGTCGTCCCGGACGGAGCGAAGCGGAGATCCGGGAACCACTCGTTTCCAGAGCGGTGATATGTGTTCGCGGCGGAGAGGCTTGCTCTCGCCGGTGGTTTGCCGTCTCGTCAATTCCACCCTCCGCGCCGCCCCGGCCCTGCGCCGGGGCCTGTAAGGCTGGCACGGCGCCTCTCATCCGGCACTTGCAGCGCCGTGCCACATTGCGTCCCTGACAGGTCCCGGCACAAGGCCGGGACGGCGCGGTGGAGCACGGAGAGGTGAGCGTCCGAACCGGGCGGGCATCTGCCGCACACATGCCAACGGCATTTCTCTGCAAGCGAGTAGCCCCCGGCTCGCGCTGCGCTTGGCCGGGGTGACGCAGTGCAGGTTGGCAGAACTGTGCCCGGCGTTGGGGTGGCTCAGCGGCAAATGATAAGGCGCTGCCCCGCCACGTACTCTGCGCCGCCCCGGACGGAGCGAAGCGGAGATCCGGGAACCACTCGTTTCCAGAGCGGTGAAACCTGTTTGCGGCGGAGAGGTTTGCTCTCGCCGGTGGTTTGCCGTCTCGTCAATTCTACCCTCCGCGCTGCCCCGGCCCTGCGCCGGGGCCTGTAAGGCTGGCACGGCGCCCCTCATCCGGCACTTGCAGCGCCGTGCCACATTGCGTCCCTGACAGGTCCCGGCACAAGGCCGGGACGGCGCGGTGGAGCACGGAGAGGTGAGCGTCCGCACCGGGTGGGCATCTGCCGCACACATGCCAACGGCATTTCTCTGCAAGCGAGTAGCCCCCGGCTCGCGCTGCGCTTGGCCGGGGTGACGCAGTGCAGGTTGGCAGAACTTTGCCCGGCGTTGGGGTGGCTCAGCGGCAAATGATAAGGCGCTGCCCCGCAGTGATGCATCGGACTTGTGGCGGTGCCTCTCCGGTCCCCTCCCCCTGGTGGGGAGGGGTAAGGGGTGGGGGGCTCTGCGCCTGCAAGGATTTGAAAAATAAACTTTTCCTGTTGAGGCCTCACGAGGAGCAGCTGCCCGCAATCAATGGACACTCTGCCAGACGGAAAGGCCTTTCCCCCCACCCCTAACCCCTCCCCACCAGGGGGAGGGGGGCTGAAACGCCGTGCCACGTACTCTGCGTCGTCCCGGACGGAGCGAAGCGGAGATCCGGGAACCACTCGTTTCCAGAGCGGTGAAACCTGTTTGCGGCGGAGAGGTTTGCTCTCGCCGGTGGTTTGCCGTCTCGTCAATTCCACCCTCCGCGCCGTCCCGGCCCTGCGCCGGGGCCTGTAAGGCTGGTACGGCGCCCCTCATCCGGCACTTGCAGCGCCGTGCCACACTGCGTCCCTGACAGGTCCCGGCACAAGGCCGGGACGGCGCGGAGGGTGGGCATCTGCTGCTGCGCTCAGGCCATCATCCGGCTGGCTCAACCTACCGCGAGATCACCGTCAGCCGTCCCGCCACTGAGGTGATGCGGAAGCCGACGGAGGATTGCAGGGCGGCGAGGGCGGCGTCCGTGTCGTCCAGCGAAAAACTGCCGCTGACCAGTTCCCTGGCCAGTGCATCGGAGGTGACGAGAATACGGCCCTTGCGATAGCGGCCGATTTCCTGCAGCACCGAACCGAGGCTGGCGCGGTAGAAAACGAAACGCCCGTTCCGCCAGGCCAGCGTTTCGTCAAGGTCCACAGGCCGGGGCACAGAGACGCCCTTGTCCCCGAACTCCACCTGCTCGCCCGGCTTCAGCATGGCCTCAGCGCCTTCGGCGGTGACGGAAACGCTGCCATGATCCAGCGTGACGGTGCCCCCGCCCTCCTGCAGGCGCACGTCGAAACGGGTGCCCAGCACCGTGATGCTGCCGCCTGCTGCGGCCACGGTAAAGGGGCGGGTTTCGTTCCGGACCACATCGAAAAAGGCCGTGCCGCGCAGCAGGCGCACATGCCTTTCGCCGGGGGTGAAATCCTCGGCCAGTGCGCTGCCGGCGTCCAGCAGCACGGAAGAGCCATCGGAAAGGGTGATGGTGGTGCGGCTGCCGCGCGGGCTGACGTAATCGGCGCGCATGTCCTCGAAAAGCTCCGGCCGCTCCAGCCAGATGGCCCCGCCCAGAACCGCCAGCAGGGCCAGCGCCAGCCCCGTCAGGCGGTGGGTTGTGCGGCGCCGCGCCTTGCGGGCATCCATCGCCTGCAGATAGCGCTCCAGCGCCTCGCCTTCGGCCTCTGCCAGCCGCCGCCCCGGCGCTTCGGCCGCTTCCCAGGCCAGCGCGATGGTGCGGAAGGCCTCGGCATGGGCGCTGTCGGCCTGCCGCCAGGCTTCAAATTCGGCGCGCTTGCGGGCGGTCGGCGTCTGCAGCAGATCCACGAACCAGGCGCGGGCCTCGGCCTCGATCTCCCGTGCCGTGCGATGGGCCGGGCCTTCGCCGGGCGGAGTGGAAGGGGCAGGGCTCATCAGCGTTCTTTCGCGTCCGCTCACCCGGCAGCAAGGCAGCTCTGGCAGGCAGCCATGGCGCGGGCCATGTGCTTTGCCACCATGCGCTCGGAAATCTCCATCACTGCGGCGATCTCGGCAAAGGTTCTGCCATGAATGCGGTTGAGCAGGAAGACGTGGCGTGTGCGCTCCGGCAGGGCGGCCAGCGCCGCATCAACGCCCGTCAGCCCCTGCCGGGCCTGCAAAATGTCCTGAGGCGTGGCGGGGGCTGCGGCATACTGGTCCGGCAGCAGGCCGTCCACGAAGCTGCGGCGGGTGTTTTCGGCGCGCAGATGATCCACCGCCGCATTGCGGGCGCAGCGGGTGAGATAGGCCGGATCTCCGCAGCAGCGCAGGGGCATGCGCTCCCACAGGCGCATGAAGATGTCCTGCACCAGATCGCAGGCCGCCGCCGGGCAGCCAACTCTGCGGTTGATCTGCCGTTGCAGCCGGTCCCGCTCGGACAGGTACAGCGCGGCAAGTTGATCCTGATCTGACGGCATGCGCTTCAACAACCCCATGCCGCAGGCGCGGCGGGAAAATGTGGACTGTGTCTGCGGATGTCAGGCAGACCCTCATGCACGGGTATAATACTGGTATTTAATAGTCAAGTTTATGGGGCTGAAGGGCGGTGCCGGGATGGCTAAATTGTCACCTTGGCCGAACGCCGCAGTGATGCACCTGATCTCCGGCACGGCCTTCCAGCCCCCCCTCCCCACCAGGGGGAGGGGGGCGGCAGGCGTCCTCCCGAAAAGCAAACGCCTCATTGCGGGCTGTGTCCGAACCTGATGTGTGAATCCAGTAGCCACGAAGGTTAGGCGGGATGAAGCACAGTGCCGCGCCGGGCCAATGCCCCCACCCTCAAAACTTCGCAGGTGCGAAGATGCGAAGTCCGGTGGAGAGGTGGGCGAGGGCGCCGCGGGCGAGGGCGAGCATGGCCGGTTGCGGCTGGTTGTCCCTGAGGCCGCGCACCTGGCGCACGTGGTTGATGGCGCTGTCGAAATCCGGGAACCGCTCTGGCAGGGCGAGGTGCAGATACAGCGCGATGACGGTGGCCGAGCGGCTGCGGCCGCCCCGGCAGTGCACCAGCACGTGGCCGGGCCGGTGGGGCGGATAATGCGGCTTGCCGGGGCTGTCCTGCGTCAGCATGCCATGCAGCGCCATGACGCCCGCCAGCAGGTGCTGCGGCGCGTTGCCCGGCCCGTCGATGAGGCCGATGTGGGTGCGGCGGATGGTGGTGCCATCGGAAAGGGCCAGCGGTGCCATCTCCACATTGACCGCAAGGTTCATGGTGGAGGTGACGCCCTCTGCGAGCAGAAGCGCCGGATCATCCGCTGCCACCTTGTTGCCGATGAACAGGCTGGCGCCGTGGGGGCCGAGGCCGCCCGCCACTTCACACAGCACCGGCAGGCGGTCCTCTTCTTCTTCCGGCAGAAGGGCGCTGGCGGGGGGCATGCGGGTCATATCCATCTCCTGACCGGCTGTACCGGTCCCAATTGCAGGTCAAGTTCGGGGCCGAAGACAAGGTTGCGGCCAGTGTGCAGCCGCTTGCCGAGGGCGGCAGTGAGTTTTGGCATCGCTTCGGGCGCGGCAAATGCAGGCACCACATGGCAGGCGCGGGTGTGGTCCGCAAGCCAGAGCGTGTCGCGCAGGCGGGGATGCACATTCCAGCCGAGCCATTCGGCATGGCCCCGCGCCAGCAGACCGGCGGCAGGCGTGCCGGGGGGCACGTGGCTGGAAAAGACGAACCGGAAGCCCTCGCCCGCCCGCGCCAGCAGGCTGGCGGCAAGGCCGGATTCCGCATTGGCTTCCGTGGTGACGATCACGTCCGTGGGCTTATACGCCCCGCTGCGCCCGGCGCTGGCGAGAAGCGCTGCCAGTTCCTCCCGTGTGCCGGGATGGCAGATGCGCGAGTGTGTCCGGGCAAGGGCCATCATCTCTTTCAGAACCACCGGGCAGGCGCGGGGCTTCAACCCCTCACGGGCCAGCGCCAGCACCACTTCCGGGCCGCGCCCGGCTGCGGGAACGGGCAGCACCGCGCCGCCGCGCACAGCACCGGCCATCAGGCTGATCTGGTCCGCAAGGCTGCTGTCCCGGTCGCCATAGGAAGCGTCGGTGACGAGGCAGGCGGCGCGGGGCGGCGGGTCAAAGGCGAGAAGGCCGGACTCCGGCGTCCAGTCGCCCATGTAGAGAAAGCCGCAGTCCGCCGCCACATGCAGCCAGATGCCGCCCGGCGCATGGCCGCTGCGGCCGGTGGTGAGGGTGAGCCCGGCGACTTCCGCAATTCCGGCCAGCGGCAGCAGATGGCGCGAGGTTTCTGGCAGCACCGCTTCCGGGATCTGGGCGAAGGTTTCCGCCGTGGCATAGACCGGCGGGCGGCCCAGCCTTGCCCGCAGCTGCAGGGCACCGGCATGGTCCTGATGGGCATGGGAGAGGCACAGGGCATCCACAGGGCCAATGCCTGCCACATCCGGCAGTACGCCGGGTTCGGGCCCCTCGCCAAGGTCAAAGAGAATACGGCGGCCGCAGGTTTCCAGCAGGAAGGCGGCGGGCAGCTTGCCGCCCGCGCCACTGATAATCTTCAGTTCTGCCAAGGCAGGGCTCCCTTGGGCAGGCGGGAGGAGAACAGCGAGGCGGTGCCCATCAGCAGAAGGATGACAACCACCATCAGACAGCCCACGGCGGCGGCCAGCGTCGAGGAGCCGCCTTCCTCCAGGAAGACGATCATCGGCCCGATGGTGCGGGCGCCGGAGGAGACGAGCAGGATGGAGACCTGGATCTCGTTCAGCGCCGTCATGAAGACGATGATGCCGCCGGCAATGGCCGAAGGCGCCAGCATGGGCAGGATGATGTCCTTCATCCGGGCGAGGAACCCGGCACCGGCAACACGGCCCGCCTCTTCCAGCGACCGCTCGATCTGGGCAAAGCCGCCCAGCACGGGGCGAAGGGCGAGGGCGAGGAAGTTGGAGAGGTAGGCGGCGAGAATGATCCAGACCGTGCCGTAGATGCTGACGTTGATGAAGGGCAGGGGTTTCAGGAAGAAGAGGATCATGGCCACGCCCAGCACGATGCCCGGCAGCGCATAGGCCAGCTCCGCCGCCAGCTGCACCAGCCGCACGACAGGGCCTTTGTGCCAGCTGAGAAAATAGGCGAGGAACACCGCCATCACCACCAGAATGAGCGTTGCAGCCAGCGTCAGCCCGAAGCTGGTGAAGAAGGCGTCCCGGATCGAGGCATGATGCAGCAGCGCATTGGCGTAGTTTTCCAGCGTCAGGCTGGCGAATGTCAGCTCCTGTCCGAAGCCGCTGACCAGCGAGGTGGTGACGAGGGCCGAGAGCGGCAGCAGCAGGGTAAGCGCAAGGAAGATCCACGCTCCGGCTTCCGCAGCAATGCGGCCCCTGCCGAGGGAGAATGTGACCGGCTGGCCGAGCCCATCGACCCTGAGATCCCCGCGCCGCGACAGCCATCCGGCAAGGCCGAGGCCTGCCACGGTGAGGGCGGAGAGCAGCAGGGCGAGCGCGGCCATATCGGACAGGGCCGAGGGGCCGTAGCTGTTGAGCTGCTGGTAGATGAGGGTGATCAGCGTCGGGAAGCGGGCCGGGATGCCCAGCATCGCCTGAATGCCGAAGTTACCGATGGCCGAGACGAAGGCGAGCGCGGCCCCGGCCATGATGCCGGAGCGGGCGAGCGGCAGGAGGATGGTGAAGAGCATGCGCCGGTTTCCGGCCCCGGCAGCGCGGGCGGCCTCCGCCAGATTCTGCGGAATGCGGCGCAAGGTGGCGCGCACGGTGAGGAACACCAGCGGCGCATTGTAGAGCCCCAGCAGCAGGATGATGCCGGTGGCGGAAAACAGCGGGTGCCTGACCCCTGCAGGCAGGGCAAGGCCGAGCGCGCCCAGAAGCGGGCTGGAGGGCGAGAAGGCCTGCACCCAGGCAAGGGCGGTCACCTGCGGCGGGATCATCAGCGGCAGCACGAAGCAGAAGATCCAGGCCGTCTTGCCGCGCATGTTGGTGTGTACGGTGAGAATGGCCGCGAGCGTACCGAGGGCAACCGCGATCACCGAAGACAGAACCGCGACCTGCAGCGAATTGAGCGCCGCCGTCAGCACCCGGCCCTTGAGATAGAGCGAGGACAGGCGGTCAAGATCCAGCACCCCGTCCGGCGCAAGGCCGGCCATGGCGAGGCGGGCGAGGGGGGCGAAGGAGAGCAGCCCGACGAGAATGGCCAGCCCGCCAAGGACCAGCCAGTCGGTGCGCAAGGGGAGCGCCAGACGGCGCCCCCCCGATGCAGAAAGAGTGATGTCGGACATGCCTCAGCCGCCGAAGATCTCGGTGAACTTGGCGCGGGCGGCCGCGTCGGTTTCGACGGCCTTGTCCGCATCCATCGGCAGCAGCTTGATGGTCTCAAGCTTGGGGAAGCCGGCCGGGGGCGTCATCGCCGGGTCGATCGGCAGGTTGCCCTGCTGCACCACCAGCTCCTGGCCTTCCTTCGACAGCAGGAAGTCGACGAAAGCCTTGGCGGCATCCACGTTCTTGGCTGTGGACATGATGGCGACCGGCTCGGTGATGAAGGAGACGCCATCCTTCGGGAAGATGAAGTCCACCGGGGAGCCCTTGGCCTTGGCGCGGATCACGTCCGCATCCACGACGATCGCATATTTGGCCATGCCGCCGGCGACAGCCTTCAGGGCCGGGCCATTGCCGCCTTCCGGGGCGATGCCCAGCTTGGCGAGGCCTTCATAGAACTCCCAGCCGATGCCCGGCACGTTGACGACGCTGTGCATGTGGTTGAGCGCGGCGCCTGAATAAAGCGGGCTCGGCACGGCGATCTGGCCCTTGTTGTCTTCGCTCAGCAGCTCGCCCCAGGTCTCTACCGGCTTGGCGTTCTGGGTGTTGTAGGCGATGCCGGTGGACATGATCTTCGTGCCGAAGAACATCTTGTCCTTGTCATAGGTGCTGGCGTCATAGCCGTCCACCTTGGCTTCCGGATAGGCCATCAGGCGGCCTTCGGCCTTGAGCTGGCCCAGGTTGATGGTGTCGGCTACCAGCAGCACGTCCGGCTTCACGTCGCCTGCGGTGATTTCGGCGCGCAGCACGTTCATCAGCTGGCTGGTGCCGTTGCGGGTCCATTCCACGTCGATGCCGGGGTTCTTTGCCTTGAAGGCGTCAACCGTCTGCTGGGCGATTTCCGGCGACTGGGAGGTGTAGAGCACCAGCGTTTCGGCGTGAGCCGTGCCGGCCATCAGCATGAGAGCAAGTGCGGAAAGAAGGCGCATGGGTCTGATCCTGTCTTAGTGGGGAGTGAAAGCCGGGCGGGGCATGTCAGCCCGCGTCCGGAATGATCCAGCCGTCTTCGGCCCGGACATGGATGACGCTGCCGGACGGCAGCGCAAAGTCACCGGGTGCCTGCAGCGTCAGCTGAAGGTCCGGCATGGCGTGAGGGTGGAAATCCACCTGTGTGTGAGAGCCGCGGAAGATCACCTGGGTGATGGTGGCGGCAAAACCGCCTTCAGGCCCGGCAGCAATCGCCAGCTCGCCCGGATGCACGCAGATGCTGGCCTTCGCCTGCTGCTGCTGGCCGGAGCGGGCGCGCACCTCGTGCCGGTGGCCGAAAATATCCACCATGGCATGGCCTGCGCGGCCCGAAGGCGTGGCATCCGTGCCCGGCAGGATCAGGCCGCCGCCGATGAAACGGGCGACCATTTCGTTCTGCGGCTCGCGGTAAAGCTCGCGCGGCTTGCCGAACTGCATCACCCGGCCTGCCTCCATCACCGCAATGCGGCTGGCAAGGGCCATGGCCTCGGACTGGTCATGGGTGATGTAGATCATGCTGGCGCCGGTGCGGCGGTGAAAGTCGAGGAACTCGCGCTCCATGGAAGCGCGCAGGTGCACGTCGAGATTGGCCAGCGGCTCGTCCAGCAGCATCACGGACGGATTGGCTGCAAGGCAGCGGGCAAGGGCAACGCGCTGGCGCTGGCCGCCGGAAAGGTCCGACGGGGCGCGGGTGCCAAGCGCCTCCATGCCCACGGTTGCCAGCGCCTCGCGGCAGCGGCGCGTCCGCTCCGCAGAGCCGACACCGGCCACCTTCAGCGCATAGCCGACATTCTCTTCCACGCTCATGTGCGGCCACAGGGCGTAGTTCTGGAAAACGATGCCGATGTTGCGCTTTTCCGGCGGCAGGCTGGCAGCAGGGGAGGCAACCTCGCGCCCGCCCAGGCGGATGGATCCGGCTTCCAGCGTCTCGAAGCCCGCGATCAGCCGCAGCATGGTGGTCTTGCCGCAGCCGGAGGGGCCGAGAATGGCAACAAATTCCCCGTCGTTGACCGTCAGGGACACCCCGTCCACCACCCGCTTGCCGCCATAGCTCCTGGCAATATCCGTCAGTTCGATTCCAGCCACGTGCCGATCCTGAAAGTTGAGTAATTCCAGTTGGTTGATGGTGCTAATCACAGATATTTCTTGATCTGCACACGTGTGCACATTACAGATGTTATGCTTCGGTTTTATGACGGGGCCAAAGGTTGCAATCCGGCGGCATTGCCAGTGCGCAAACATGCGGGGAGAGGTGAATGAGCAAGGCCGGTTTCGTGACCGCAGCCGATGTGGCGAAGCTGGCCGGAGTGTCGCGCTCTGCCGTTTCACGCACTTTCACGCCCGATGCCTATGTTTCGCCAGCGGTGCGTGAAAAGGTGCTGCGGGCGGCCGATGAGCTGGGCTACCGGGTCAACCGGCTGGCCAAGGACCTGCAAACCTCCCGCTCCAGCATGGTGGCGATTGTCGGCGCCCGCTTTTACGAGCCCTATGTGGCCGGGCTGCTGGATGACCTCAGCGCCGCGCTGATCGGCCAGGGCCTGCATGCGCTGCTGCTCAATGCCTCGTCCCAGGACATGACGGCGCTGCTCAATCTGGTGCTGGAATACAGGGTGCGGGCGGTGATCGTGCTCTCCGGCGCGCCCCCGCGTGAGCTGATCGACCAGTGCCTGCGCGCCCGCCAGCGCATGATCCTCATCAACCGCCACATGGAAGGCGTGGAGGCAGGCGCCATCGAAACCGACGACCGCATGGGCGGACGGCTGGCGGCAGAGCGCCTGCTGGCGGCGGGGCGGCGGAAGCTCTGCGTGGTGCGCTCCGGGGCCGACACCCCCAGCCAGCGGCGCCGTGCGGCCGGTTTTCTGGAACGGCTGGACGAAGAGGGCATCGCCTGCGAACGCTGGGTGGCCGGGCGCGGCAACTATGAAGCGGGATGTGAAGCGGCCCGCAGCCTGCTGCGTGATTCTGGTTCACTTTCTGCGATTGACGGCGTCTTTGCCGCCACCGACCGCACGGCCCTCGGCTTTCTCAACACGGCCCGGTTTGAAATGGGCGTATCCGTGCCGCAGGACGTGGCGGTGATCGGCTTCGACGACATCCCGGAAGCCGCCTGGTCCTCCCACAACCTCACCACCATCCGCCAGTCCGCCCCGGACGTGGTGGCCGCGGTGCTGACGCTGCTGGCCGAAGAAGGCGAGGACGCGGGCCTTCAGCGTGTGTCGATTCCGGTCAGTCTGGTGGAGCGGGGGACGGTGTGAGACCAGCATGCGATAGCCCTGACCCGGCGGAAACCGTCTCTGACTGCACAGCTCAGGTTAACCGTTAAACTATCGATATCAATGAGTGTTGATGGTGTGGAGGTGTTGTCAAAATGCATCTTGGAACACTGCCGTATGGAAGGCGCTGGTTTTACCTGCAAGTCGCCTTGATTTTCTTTTGAGCTTGCGCAAACAGTTCTCAAGGTTCTGAGTTTCTGGATTTTTCTCGAGAGGCGAAGCGTGAAGGGCTATACTTTGAAAGGCGGGTTACTTTCCTCCGTTTCGTATCTCCATATTAAAAGAAGCAATCTCAATGCGCTGACGGCCGGACTCACGGCGGCTTCTCTTGTTGTTTCCCAGCTGTCCCCCGCATTCGCGCAAGTCGTGCTGCCCACGGGCGGTCAGGTTGCATCGGGCTCTGTTGCCGTCGGCGTGAGCGGGCCGGTGATGACGGTAACGCAGGGCAGTAATCAGGCGATCGTGAACTGGGGCAGCTTCTCGATCGGGCAGGGCAATACGGTCAACTTCGTTCAGCCGGATGCCTCCTCGGCGATCCTGAACCGCGTCACGGGAGCCACCGCTTCCACCATTGCCGGTGCCCTCAACGCCAATGGTCAGGTCTATCTGATCAACCCCAACGGCATCACCATCACGCCGACAGGCCGGGTTACGGCGGGCGGCGGCTTTGTGGCTTCGACTCTGGACATGTCGGATGAGGATTTCCTCAAGCGGCAGTACCGGTTCTCCGGCAACGGGTCGTCGGCAAAGGTTAGCAACGAGGGTGTGATCACCATCGGGCGCGGCGGCTATGCGGCGCTGATCGGCGGCACTGTCCGCAATGACGGGCTGATTGCCGTGCCGATGGGCAAGGTGGGGCTCGGCTCGGGCGAGCAGGCAACGCTGGACCTGTCCGGCGACGGCTTCCTGCAGGTGGCGGTGCCCACGGCGGAGGGCGCCGAAGGGGATGGCGCGCTCGTCGAGAACAGCGGGCAGATCTCGGCCGAAGGCGGCACCGTGGTGATGAAGGCGGCCACCGCCCGCCATGCGGCACGCCATGCGGTGAACCTGTCCGGCTCTGTCGAGGCAGACAGCATTTCGGGCCGCGACGGCGAGATCGTCATCGGAGGAGGCAGTGGCGGCAAGGTCACGGTTTCCGGCAAGGTGGCGGCCAAGTCCTCCACGGGCAAGGGCGGCAAGATCACGGTCACCGGCCAGCAAGTGGCGCTGAAGGGCGCGCAGATTGATGCCTCTGGCGCCAAGGGCGGCGGCACGGTGAAGACCGGCGGAGACTGGCAGGGCAAGGGCACCACGCAGCGGGCCGAGACCACCAGCATCGATGCAGCCAGCATCATCCGCGCCGATGCCACGCAGAGCGGCAACGGCGGTACGGTGGTGGTCTGGTCTGATGACCTCACCACCTTTGCGGGGCTGATCAGCGCGCAAGGCGCAGGCACCGGCACAGGTGGCGAGGCGGAAGTCTCCGGCAAGGCGGTTCTGTCCTACACCGGCCGCACGGACCTTTCTGGCCCCGGCGGCTTCGGCAACCTGCTGCTGGACCCCTACAACGTCACGATCTCCAGCGGCACGGCCTCCAACTCCACCGGCACCACGGCGACGGGGGATGACAGCGTCATCAACGTCAGCACGCTGGTGACGGCACTGAACTCGGCCAATGTCACCATCACCACCGGTGGCGCGGGCTCTGCGGGCACGCAGGCGGGCACCATCACCGTTGCAGATGCGGTGACGTGGACGAGCGGCTCGAGGCTGGCGCTCTCGGCCTATGGCGATATCATCGTGAACGCCAATCTCACAGGCGGCACAGGCTCTTCCATCGTGCTGCGGGCGGACAATTCCGGCACGGGCACGGGCACGGTCACCTTTGGGGCGGGTGTCACGGCAACGGCTTCGGGCGGGGTGTCGCTCTATTATAATCCGTCGGGCAACGGCAACAGCACGGTCAACGGCACCAGTTACACGGCGCCGGTGAATTACAGCGCCAACGCAGGCGCCAGCACCACGATCACGGCCTACATGCTGGTCAACACGGTGCATGACCTGCAGAACATGCAGAACAATCTCTCCGGCACCTATGCGCTTGGCCGGGATATCGATGCCAGCAGCACGGCAGCCTGGAACAATGGTGAGGGCTTCGAGCCGATCGGGAACGGCGCCGGCACATTTGATGGCCTCTTTGACGGGCAGGGGCTGACGATCAGCGGGCTGACCATCAACCGGGGCAGCGCCAGCAACGTGGGTATGTTCTGGCGCGTTGGCTCTGTTGGCACGGTGCGCAATACGGGCTTTGACGGGGCGAGCGTGCAGGCAGACAGCTTCGCTGGTGTCGTGACGGGGGCAAACTCCGGCACGATCACCAATGTTCATGCCACCGGCACTGTAACCGTATCTGGCGATGTCGCAGGCGGCCTTGCGGGCTTCAGTGACGGCACCATTTCCCTGTCCCATGCATCCGTTGCGGTGACGGGGAACTCATATGTTGGTGGTCTTGTCGGCAACAATGTATCTGCGTTCGTGACGTCATCCTATGCAACAGGTGCTGTCAGCGGGGCTTCCAACACCGGCGGCCTTGTCGGCTACAATGACAATGGCACGGTTTCCGGGTCTTACGCGTCCGGAGCGGTGACCGGCACTGGCAGCAACATTGGCGGGCTGATCGGTTTCAATTCCACTGGCGGGGTGGTCAGCACATCCTACTTCGACATGCAAACAACCGGACAGGTCAATGGCGTTGGCAACAACGCCTCCGCCTCCGGTGTCACCGGCCGGACAACGTCGCAGGCGCGCCTGGCCTCCAATTACCCCGGCTGGAACTTCTCGACCGTCTGGTACCAGTCCACCGACATGCGGCCCATCCTGCGCTCGCAAGCGGCGGCGGTGAATGCGGACGGGGTGATCACCATCTCGAACCTGAACCAGCTTGCGCTGATGGCCACCAACCTCTCGGGCTCCTACCTGTTGACCCGGGACCTGGATGCCAGCGGCACCAACGCACAGGGCCAGACCTACAATGCCTCCGGCATCTGGGGCGCGGGCGGCTGGGTGCAGGTGGGGACCAGCTTCAACCGGTTTTATGGTGCTTTTGACGGTGGCGGTCACACGATCAGCGGTCTGACGTTCAACCGGTCCTCGACTGCCAACGTAGGCCTTTTCGGCTATCTGGGCAGTGGCAGCGCTTTCCGGAATGCTCGCCTGACGCAGGCGTCCATAACGGGAGGAAACAGTGCCGGCATTCTGGCCGGGCGTTCTGATAACAGCACGATCTCTGATGTTTCCGTGGAAGGCAATGTGAGCGGCGGGACAGCTGCGGGTGGGCTTATTGGTTATAGTTCCGGGTCTGTGATCACCCGGTCGGCAGCCTCAGGGACTGTCCGCGGATCGGGTGTTCGTGCCGGAGGACTTGTTGGCTATAATCCGTCCGGCACGATTTCCGATTCCTACGCAACCGCAAACGTTTCAGGAAACGGCGCCGGTGTGGGGGGGCTTGTTGGCAGTGGCGGGGGCACGATCTCCAATTCCTACGCGACGGGGGCGGTAACCAACGGCAGCGGCAGCACGGGCGGCCTGATTGGTCTCAGTTTGGCGACGATCTCGAATTCCTATGCAACGGGGGCTGTGACCGGCGGAACCAACACAGGTGGCCTCGTCGGGGAAATGACGAATGGAGCCATTTCCGCTTCCTTCTTCAACACGGAAACAACCGGACAGACCCAGGGCGTTGGCAGCAACGCCTCCGCATCCGGCGTCACCGGACTGACCACGGCTCAGATGACCAGCTTCGCAACCTTTGATGATGCAGGCTGGGACATTGCGAATGCGGGCGGCTCGTCCTCGGTCTGGCGCATCTACGAAGGGCAAACCGGCCCTCTGCTGCGCAGCTTCCTGACCGCGATCACCATCAATGGCACGGCAACCGGCAGCAAGACCTATGACGGCACGGCCGGAAGCGGCAGCGCGGGCTCGCTCACCTACAGCCTTGCGAATTATGACGCGTCGAAAATTCTTGGCACGGCGGTTTACACCACCTCCAGCGCCAATGCGGGCACCTACACCAACCTGCTGCTGTCGGGGCTCTACTCAGGCCAGAATGGCTATGATATCAGCTACGGTGCGGGCTCCGGATCGTTTACGATCAACAAGGCCACGCTCACGGTGACGGCGGCTGATGCCTCGAAGACCTATGACGGCCTGGCCTACAGCGGTGGCAACGGCGTGAGCTACAGCGGCTTTGTCAACAACGAGACGGTCTCGGTCCTCGGCGGCACGCTCTCCTATACCGGCACCTCGCAGGGTGCGGTGAATGCGGGCAGCTACACGCTGACGGCTTCGGGCCTGACCTCGGGCAATTATGACATCACCTATGTTGCGGGCACGCTGACGGTGGGCAAGGCGGCGCTGACGGTGACGGCCAATGATGCCGTGAAGACCTTTGACGGTCTGGCCTACAGCGGCGGCAACGGCGTGAGCTACAGCGGCTTCGTCGACAACGAGACGGCCTCGGTTCTGGGCGGCACGCTCTCCTATGGCGGCACGTCGCAGGGGGCGGTGAATGTGGGCAGCTACACGCTGACGGCCTCGGGGCTGACTTCTGGCAATTACACCATCGCCTATGTGAATGGCACGCTGACAGTGCAGGCGGCGCCTGCGCCAGTGCCGGTCCCTTTGCCTCCTTCCGGTAACCCGGTGACCCCTGTGGTGAGCCCCCCGCCTGTAATCCCGGCTGTCAGCACGGGGTCCACCCCCTTCTTCAGCTTGCAGACCACGCTGAGCAATCCGCTGGCGCCTTCCCTGCAGGCAGGCGGATACTCTCCGCAGCTGATCATCTACTCCGCAGGGCCATCCGGAACGGGGCAGGGCTCCCAGCCCGGCGGCGCAGCAGGCGGCAGTGAAATCACCACCGAAGACTTGCGTATCAGTGCTTCGTTCTGCGCCCTCGGGCCGAATGTGGCCGTCAACTGCTCCACTCAGTAATCCCGGCGGGCGATGAAGACGATGACAAAGATGATGAAGCCGTTTCTGGCGGCCCTGGCTGGTTCGCTTGCTCTTGCCGGTGCGGTGCAGGCCCAGACGGCCAGCCAGCTGACGCAGCCGAGCTATGCGCCGCCGGTTGTCCGCCCGGCGGAAGGCGGGGTGTCGCTGGCCGGGTCCACCGGCGTTGATGCGCCTGCAGGAGCGGAGAAGCTGAGCGTCACGCCCTCCGGGCTGATCGTGGAGGGCGGCTGGCCGGAGTTTGCCGGGGAGACCGCTGCCATTGAGGCCACGCTCAAGGGGCAGAAGGTGACGGGTGCCGGTCTCTTCGCTGCGGCCCGCCGCCTTGAAGAGGTTTACACCCGCGCCGGTTATGTGCTGGTGCGTGTCAGCCTGCCGCCGCAGACGATCCGCAACGGCAAGCCGCTGCGCCTCGTTGTGACCGACGGCCAGATCGAGACGGTGGATGTTTCGGCGCTGCCTGCCCGCGTGCAGGGCCATGTGCGGGCGGTGATCGCGCCGCTTTCCGGCAAGGCGCGGGTGACGCAGGCCGAGCTTGAGCGCCGCCTGCTGCTGGCCGGTGACACGCCGGGGCTGATCCTGCGCTCGACGCTGAAGGCCGGTTCGCAGCCCGGCACCACGGTGATCGCCGTCGATGGCCGTCATGACGCCATCAGCGCCACCGTGACCATGGACAACAGCACGGGCAAGGATCTGGGCGGCTATACGGCAGGTCTTGGCGTTGACTTCAACAGCCTGCTGGGCTTCGGCGAGACGGCCTATCTGAGAGCCAACGGCTATCCGGGGCTTGATGGCGGGGCTTTCAGCGATGATCCGCGCAACCGGCAGCTGATTGCCGGTGTGACGGTGCCGCTGGGGGGCACCGGGGCCTGGGTCAATGTTGAGGCGGTGGACAGCCGCACCCATCCCAAGTCCGGGCTGCCCTTTACCATGCTGGACCGCTACCAGCGTTTCTCGGCGCGTCTGGGCTACAGCTGGATCCGCTCGCGCAATCTCAACACCAGCTCGATCCTGGCGCTCGATGCTGCGCAGGAAACGCTGAAGCTGGACCTGCGCGCATCCCGGACGGACTTCTCGCAAGACCGGCTGCGGGTGCTGCGGCTGACGCAGACCGGCGATGTATTCCTGCCGTGGGACGGCCGGCTGAACGGCAGTGTCACGGCCTCCTTCGGCCTTGACGGCCTCGGCGCGCGTCAGGGCACGGCCGCGCTTCCCATGACGCGCGATGGCGCGAAGCCGGACTTCCGCAAGCTGGACGTGACGGCCAGCTATACCCAGCCGTTCCTGAACAACCGGGTGTATCTGTCGCTGGCCGCCAAGGCGCAGACCTCCTTCGGGTCGGTGCTGGTCAGCTCGGAGCAGTTCGGCCTGGGCGGAGCGGACTGGGTGTCGGCCTATCGCGGCGGCCAGTTCCAGGGCGACAGCGGCGCGGCCTTCCGCTCGGAAGTGAGCCTGCCGGTGACGCTGCCATCCTTCGCCATGCTGCCGGATCTGGGCTCTGCGGTGATGCCTTATCTGTTTGCGGCCGGTGGCTTCGCGAAGCTGGAAAAGCCGTCGGCAGCGGAGAAGGAATATCTCAGCGCCGGGGCTTTTGGCGCGGGTTTGCGCGTGGCCCTGTCGCAAAAGGGCACCGCACATTCCGGCTCCCTCAGCCTCGAATACGCCCGCGGCGGTGCACGCCAGCAGAAGCCCGAGGACCGCATCAATTTCCGCCTCGCCCTCAAGTACTGAGGGCGGGCAGGGGGCGCCGGGCTGCCAGTCAGCCCCCACTTGCGGTTTGGGGGAAGCCTGAAATCCGCTCACCCCGGCACGGCCTGTCAACCCCCCTCCCCCTTGAGGGGAGGGGTGAGGGGTGGGGGTAACGGACTGAAAACACGGGGTATTTTCATTGAATGCACCCTGTGCCGGGACAAGCGCCTATCAATCAGCGCTCCTGCGTGAAGACCCCCACCCCTACCCCCTCCCCTCAAGGGGGAGGGGAAACGAGAGGCATCAGCCAGAGAAGCAAGGCTCTGAAACGGTTTGTCTTTCCGGCATCGAGGTAACGTTTTCGGCATCTTGCTACACGATGTGTGAAGCCGGTAGCCCGTGTGGGGAGGGGGCGGACAGGTCTTGTCACTAATTCGATGCATCATTGCGGGCGGTGTCTGAACTGGACTGAAGCCAGCGCCTGACATATATTAGCTAAATTAGTCATGTTTTGAAACTGGCCAAGGAGGCAGGGAAATGCAGGTGACCGTTCATGCCGCCAAAACCAACCTGTCGAAGCTGATCGAGGCGGCGCAGGCAGGTGAAGAGGTCATCATTGCCAAGGGTAAGCGCCCTGTTGCACGGCTTGTCCCGATCCCCCAGAACACATTCACGATTGGCCTGCTGGCGGGCAAGCTGACGGGAGCTGGCCCAGATTTCTTCGAGCCGGTGGCAGAGGACGAGCTTGCGCTCTGGGAGGGGCGTGAGTGAAGCATCTGCTGCTTGATACCCACGCCTGGGCATGGTCGCTGACGGCGGATCCGCGCCTGCCGCAATCGGCCATCGCTGCGCTTGAGGCGGCAGAAACCGTATCGATCAGTGCCATCAGCCTGTTTGAAATCGGTCAGAAGGTCCGGCTTGGAAAGTGGTCCGAAATGGCGCCGTTCCTGCACTTGCTGCCCAGCCTCGCCGGGGAGCAGGGCGCGCGCCTGCTGGATGTCTGCGCCGAAACCTGCCTTCTGGCGGCAACGCTTGATTGGCCGCACCGTGATCCGTTTGACCGGTTCATCGGGGCGTCAGCCATCACACGCGGCATGGTCCTTGTGTCGGCAGATACGGCGTTTGATGGACTGGACACAGAGCCGGGCTGGCGCGGGCGCGTGTGGTAACGGGGGCCTTGGGCCTCTACCGCCTCATCAAGGGCATCCGGCGGCTGCTTGAAGAGTAATGGGTGAAAGGCCAGCGCCGGGCGGGAGCGGTTTCATCGCCGGGTGAAGCCGGACAGCATGCGGGTCTCAGGCTGCTGACAAATCTTCGGCCTCTCCATCGTCATCCTCGGCCTTGTGCCGAGGATCTATACAACTCAATGGTTTGAAGATGGCCCGGACAAGCCCGGCAATGACGAAAGAGAGGGAAGTGGGCTTTGTCATCAACCACTGGACCGCATGCGGGTCTTGAAGGCCTCGAAGCCGAAGGGTTCCGGCTCGCCGGATTGTTCTCCGGCGATGAGGGCGGCTTCCAGCGCCTTGACGCGGGCCTCATGCTTTTCCAGCAGGCGCAATCCTGCGCGGACCACTTCGCTTGCGGAGCCATAGCGCCCCGCACCCACCTGCTCCTGAATGAAAGCGGTGAAATGGTCACCAATGGTGATGGAGGTATTCCGTGCCATGGCCATTTCCTCATGATAATGGGCGTTCTCAGCCTATACCAAAAAGTATTACAGCCAATGTCCGGCCTTGTGGCCCGTCGTTCTCCTGCGCGCTGGACGCGGCGTTGTCCCTCGATCATGTTGACAAGCCTGCTGCCGGGCGTCCCTTGTTCCGGCAAGGGGCAGGGGAGCGGACTGACGCAGCGGGAAGGATAACGGGGTCTTGAGTTTGAACGGGGCGGGCGAAGAGATTGCGCAGATCCTCAGCCGCATGCGGCTGAATGCGGCGGCGTTTATCGTCACGGTTTACGGCGACATCGCCGTGCCGCGCGGCGGTGTGCTGTGGACGGGCACACTGATCGAGCTTTGTGGAAGCGCGGGGATCAATGAATCGCTGGTGCGCACGGCTGTCTCGCGCCTTGTGGCGGCCGAGCGCCTGACGGGCGAGCGCATCGGGCGGCGCAGCTATTACCGGCTGGCGGAGGCGGCGAGGGCGGAGTTTCAGCAGGCGGCGGATCTGCTCTACGGGCCGGACCAGCCGGGGCGGGGCTGGCAGGTGATCCATGCGCCGGACCTGAGCCCGGATGACGCCCGCCGCCTGCGGCTGGGGCATATGGGCGGGCCGGTGTTCATCCGCCCGGACCGTGGCCAGACGCCGCCGCCGGGCGCGCTTGTGCTGCATGCGGGCGAGGTTGCGGAGCCTGCAAGGCTCGCCGGTTTCTGGGATCTTTCCGCTCTGCAGGAGGGCTATGCGGAGTTCATCGCCAGTTTTTCGCCGCTGCTGGCGGTGGCGGATGAGGGCGGCTGCCGTCTTGCCGATGGGGACGCGCTGACCGCCCGGCTGCTGCTGGTCCATGCTTACCGCCATGTTCTGCTGCGCGACCCGCGCCTGCCGCAGGCGGCTCTTCCGGCGGGCTGGAACGGCGGCGAGGCCCGCCACCTGTTCCGGCGGCTCTATCTGGCGCTGACGCCGGGCACGGAACGGCATGTGGCCGCGCATCTGGAAGGCACGGACGGCTTCCTGCCCGCCTGCACCCCCGAGAGCATCAGCCGGATTCCGGTGGCTGTGTAGGTGAGGGCAAAGCCTGGGGCAGCAGACCACAGTGATGCATTGATATAGTGGCACAGCGTTTAAGCCCCCCTCCCCCTTGAGGGGAGGGGTGAGGGGTGGGGGTAACAGACTGAAAACACAGGGTATTTTCATTGAAGGTCCGCTGTGCCGAAACAAGAGCCAGTCAAGCTGCGCTCCTGCGTGAAGACCCCCACCCCTACCCCCTCCCCTCAAGGGGGAGGGGAAACGCGCGGCCGTGCCTTTCTGTTGCCGCAGCGCCCCTCTCCCCCCTTGAGGGGGAGATGTCTGCGCCAGCAGACAGAGGGGGGTAGCAGCGCTTCAATACGGCAGGATCTCTCGCCTAAACGGACAGCCCGTTACCCCCCTCTGCCCCCTGCCGGGGGCATCTCCCCCTCAAGGGGGGAGAGGGGGTGGTGCCGGACTGGCAGTCCGTTGGAAACACTGCCGGGGGAGAACTTCCGGTTTCTCTGAAACCCAATAACCCGCTGAAACATAACAGAAAAAATCCTTACATCCAAAAGCATCACAAAAATCATGAAAAAGTGACTTTTCTTGTGACGGTTTTGGGCGTATAAATCGACCGATCGGTCAGCGATATGAGGAGTGAGCTGGCCGTCATGGATCTGCATCCGCAGGAAAAAGGCGGGGGCAGAGCATGTGCGAGGGAGGAGGCCGGATCATGTATGCGCAGCTTGTGACATCCGAAGGCGGCAAGGCCCGTGAGGCCATGACACCGGAAGAGGCAGCCTTTCAGGACCGCATCGACCGGGGCGAGAAGATCGAGCCCAAGGAGTGGATGCCGGAGGGCTACCGCAAGACGCTGATCCGCCAGATCGGCCAGCATGCCCACAGCGAAATCGTCGGCCAGCTTCCCGAAGGCAACTGGATCACCCGCGCACCGACGCTGGAGCGCAAGCAGATCCTCTTGGCCAAGGTGCAGGACGAGGCGGGCCACGGGCTCTATCTCTATTCCGCCGCCGAGACGCTGGGTGTCTCCCGCGATGAGCTGATTGACCTGCTGCACGCGGGCAAGATGAAATATTCCTCCATCTTCAACTATCCGACGCTGACCTGGGCCGACATGGGCGCTGTCGGCTGGCTGGTGGACGGGGCGGCGATCATGAACCAGGTGCCGCTGCAGCGCACCAGCTACGGCCCCTATTCCCGCGCCATGATCCGCATCTGCAAGGAAGAGAGCTTCCACCAGCGGCAGGGCTACGACATCATGATGAAGATGGCGAAGGGCACGCCGGAGCAGAAGGCGATGGCGCAGGATGCCTTGAACCGCTTCTGGTTCCCCTCGCTGATGATGTTCGGCCCCTCGGACAAGGACTCGGTGCATTCGGCCCAGTCCATGGCCTGGAAGATCAAGATGAACACCAACGACGAGCTGCGCCAGAAGTTCGTCGACCAGACGGTGCCGCAGGCGGAATATCTCGGCCTCACCGTTCCCGATCCCGAACTGAAGTGGAATGAGGAAAAGGGCGGCTACGATTTCAGCGAGCCGGACTGGAGCGAGTTCTTCGCCGTCATTTCCGGCAATGGCCCCTGCAACGAGGAGCGGCTCGGCGCCCGCGTCAAGGCCTGGGAAGATGGCGCCTGGGTGCGCGAGGGGCTGATGGCCCATGCCGCCAAGCAGGACGCGCGCCGTGCGGCAGCGCGGGTTGCCGCCGAATAGGCCAGGGCCGGTGCGGCGCCTGAGCCTTTCAGGCGCCTGGCAAGAGACAGTCTGATTTCAACGTGTTTGCGGGAGGACGCGGAACATGTCCAGCGAATGGCCCCTTTGGGAAATCTTCATCCGTGGCCAGCATGGCCTCAATCACCGGCATGTGGGCAGCCTGCATGCGCCGGACGCGGACATGGCCATCCGCCATGCGCGCGATGTCTATACCCGCCGCAATGAGGGCGTTTCCATCTGGGTGGTGAAGTCGGAAAACATCACCGCTTCCGTGCCTTCGGAAAAGGGGCCGCTGTTCGAGCCGTCGAACAGCAAGGTCTACCGCCACCCGAGCTTCTACGACATTCCCGAAGAAGTGGGGCACATGTGATGGCCAGCGCGATACATCAGGCAGCGCTGTTCGAGTGGCTGCTGCGCATGGGCGACAACGCGCTGATCCTCGGGCACCGGGTGTCCGAATGGTGCGGCCACGGGCCTGCGCTGGAAGAGGATATCGCGCTTGCCAATCAGGCGCTGGATCTCATTGGCCAGTGCCAGCTGTGGCTGGGGCTGGCGGGCGAGGTGGAGGGCAAGGGCCGCAACGCCGATGCGCTCGCCTATCTGCGCGATGCCGGGGCTTTCCGTAATCTGCTGCTGGTGGAGCGCCCGAACGGCGATTTCGGCCACACGATGATGCGCCAGTTCCTGTTCGATGCCTTCCATGTGGAGCTGCTGGAGGCGCTGAAGGCCTCCAGTGAACCGCGTGTGGCGGAGATTGCGGGGAAAGCGTCCAAGGAAGCGGCCTATCACCTCGACCGTTCCGCCGCGCTGGTGATCGCCCTTGGCGATGGCACGGAAGAAAGCCATGCCCGCATGGCCAGGGCGCTGAAGGCGCTGTGGGCCTATACGGGCGAGATGTTCATGGATGACGAAACGGATGCAGCGCTGGCCGCTTCCGGCACTGTGCCGCTGCCCTCCAGCCTCAAGGCGGGCTGGGATGAGACGGTGGGCGCGGTGCTGGCAGAAGCAGGGCTTGCCCATCCGGGCGAGGCCTGGCAGCACAAGGGCGGCAAGCGCGGCACCCATACGGAGCATCTGGGCTATATTCTGGCTGAAATGCAGTTCCTGCAGCGCGCCTATCCCGGCGCAACGTGGTGAGTGCCATGGCCAGCGTGCGTCATCCTGATGTGGCGGAAGTCTGGTCCTGGCTCGCCGAAGTGCCGGACCCGGAAATTCCGGTGATCAGCCTCACCGATCTCGGCATCATCCGGGATGTGGCCTGGCAGGATGAAACGCTGGTGGTGACGGTGACGCCCACCTACTCCGGCTGCCCGGCAACCAGCATCATCAACCTCGACATCGAGGCGGCGCTGCGGGCAAAGGGCATCACCGATCTGCGGCTGGAACGGCGCCTGTCGCCGCCCTGGACGACGGACTGGCTGACGCCGGAGGGGCGCGAAAAACTGCGCCAGTATGGCATTGCCCCGCCCATCGACGGAACGGCGCCCGATGGCCGCGTTGCTGAGCAAATAGCGGGCCGCGTGGCGCGGCTCGTCTCCGGCAGCAACCTTGCGATCACCTGTCCGCGCTGCGGCTCGGCGGCGACGCAGAAGGTCAGCCAGTTCGGCTCGACCCCCTGCAAGGCCAGCTACCGCTGCACGGACTGTCTTGAACCCTTCGACTATTTCAAGTGCATCTGAGGACGCAAGCCATGGCCCGTTTTCATCCGCTGACCGTCACCGGTGTGCGCCGCGAAACCCGCGATGCGGTGGTCGTCACCCTTGCCCCGCGCGAGGAGGACCTTCCGCTTTTCGGCTTCACGCAAGGCCAGTATCTGACCTTCCGCCGCGAGTTTGACGGCGAGGAGCTGCGCCGCAGCTATTCCATCTGTGCGGGCCTTGATGAGGGCGTGCTGAAGGTGGGCATCAAGCGGGTGGATGGCGGGGCCTTTTCCACCTGGGCCAATGAGGCGCTTAACCCCGGCGACGTGCTGGAAGCCATGCCGCCCATGGGCCGCTTCTTCACGCCCATCGACCCGGAGGCGGGCCGCCAGTATCTCGGCTTTGCCGGGGGCTCGGGCATCACGCCGGTGCTGTCGATCATCAAGACGGTGCTGGCGCGCGAGCCGCGCTCGAAGTTCACCCTCGTCTATGCCAACCGGCAGATCAGCTCCATCATGTTCCGCGAGGAGCTGGAGGACCTGAAGAACCTTTATCTCGGGCGCTTTTCCGTCATCCACGTGCTGGAGCAGGAGGGTCAGGAGATCGACCTCTTCACCGGGCGGATCGACGCGGAAAAGATGAAGGCGCTCTTCACCCACTGGATCGACGCCAGCGCCGTGGACACGGCCTTCATCTGCGGGCCGGAGCCGATGATGCTGACCATCGCCGCCAGCCTGCGCGAGCATGGGCTGGATGACAGCCAGATCCGCTTCGAGCTGTTCGCCTCCGGCCAGCCGGGCCGGGCGAAGGCGCCCGCCGTCTCCCGCACCGCCGTTGCGCCGGGCACGGGCACGCAGGTCTCGGTGACGCTCGACGGACTGACCCGCAGCTTCGAGATGGGCCGCGATGGTGAGACCATTCTGGAAGCGGCTCTCGCTGCCAGCCTCGACGCGCCTTACTCCTGCCGGGCGGGGGTCTGTTCCACCTGCCGCTGCAAGGTGCTGGAAGGCGAGGTGGAAATGGCCATCAACCACGCGCTGGAGGATTACGAAGTGCGCGCCGGTTACGCGCTCTCCTGCCAGGCCCGCCCGCTGACGGACAAGGTGGTGGTGACCTACGACGAATGAGGCCACCCGGAACCTTGGAATGACAAGACTTTTGACAACCTGGGACCTCTCCGCCGTCATCCTCGGCCTTGTGCCGAGGATCTAACCAAATCAATGGCTTGCAGATGGCCGGGACAAGCCCGGCCATGACGAAAGAGAAGAGTTCCTGCTTTGTCATCACCCTTAACCCGCTTCTGGCGGGCAGGATTATTGAAAGAAGGAAATGCCCATGACTGCCGCCCCGCGCCGTCTTGAAAGCCATGTTTGCGGACGCTGGATTGCCGGAACCGGCGAGGGCCAGCTTCTGCGTGATGCGGCCACCGGTGCGCCGGTGGCTGAGGTGGATTCCACCGGCCTCGACTTTGCCGCCGCGCTCGACTACGGGCGGCGGACCGGCGGGGCGAAGCTGCGCGCCATGTCCTTCCACGACCGGGCGGCGATGCTGAAGGCGCTTGGCCTCCATCTGATGGAGCGGAAGGAAGCGCTCTATACGGAGAGCCTGCACACGGGCGCGACCCGCGCCGATGGCTGGATCGACATCGAGGGCGGCATCGGCACCATGCTGACCTTTGCCTCCAAGGGCCGGCGCGAGCTGCCCAACACCCGCGTCCTGACCGATGGCGATGTGGAGCCCCTGTCCCGCGACAACAGCTTCAGCGCCCAGCATATCCTGACGCCGCTGCGCGGTGTCGCCGTCCACATCAACGCTTTCAACTTCCCCGTCTGGGGCATGCTGGAAAAGATCGCGCCCACCCTGCTGGCGGGCGTGCCCTGCATCGTCAAGCCGGCAAGCCAGACCGCCTATCTGACCGAACTTTGCGTGCGCCAGATCATCGCCTCGGGCATTTTGCCGGAGGGCGCGCTGCAACTGATCTGCGGCAGCGTCGGCGATCTTCTCGACCATGTGACCGGGCAGGACGCGGTGACCTTCACCGGCTCCGCCTGGACGGGCCGCAAGCTCAAGGCGCATCCGGCCATTGTCGCCAATGCGGTGCGCTTCACCATGGAGGCCGACAGCCTCAATGCGGCGATCCTCGGCCCTGATGCGGCGCCGGGCACGCCGGAGTTTGACCTCTTCGTCAAGGAAGTGGCCCGCGAGATGACGGCCAAGGCCGGGCAGAAATGCACCGCCATCCGGCGCGTCATGGCCCCGCGTGCCCATGTGGAGCCGCTGATTGATGCCCTGCGCGAGCGGCTTGCGAAAACGCTGCCGGGCCTGCCGGGCGAGGAGGCAACGCGCATGGGCGCGCTCGCCAGCCTCGACCAGCGGCAGGAGGTGCGCGAGCGCATCGCCGAACTGCAGGCGGATGCGGAAATCGTTGCGGGCGATCCTGATGAGGTTCGCCTTGCCTCGGGCGATGCGGAGGCCGGTGCCTTCCTCAACCCGGTGCTGATGTATTGCGCGAAGCCCTTTGAGGCCGGCGCCGTGCATGATGTGGAGGCCTTCGGCCCGGTGTCCACCGTCATGCCCTATGATGATCTGGAAGAAGCCGTCGAGCTGGCGCAGATGGGCAAGGGATCGCTGGTGTCCTCGGTGTTCACCGATGATCCGCATGTGGCCGAAGAGATGGTGCTGGGCCTCGCGCCCTTCCATGGCCGCGTCTATATCGGCAACCGCACTTCCGCCAAGTCCTCCACCGGTCATGGCTCGCCGCTGGCACCGCTGGTGCATGGCGGGCCGGGCCGGGCAGGCGGCGGCGAGGAAATGGGCGGCATGCGCGGCGTGAAGCATTATATGCAGCGCACCGCCGTGCAAGGCTCACCCCGGCTGCTCTCTGCCGTCACGGGCCGCTGGATCGAGGGCGCGGAGGCGCAGCAGGGCGTCCATCCCTTCCGCAAGTCCCTCGCAGAACTTGCCATCGGCGACCAGATCGTCACCGCCGCCCGTGAGGTAACGCAGGAGGATGTGGAGCATTTCGCCCATTTCACCGGCGACACCTTCTACGCCCACATGGACAGCGAAGCGGCCAAGGCCAATCCGTTCTTCGACGACCGGGTGGCCCACGGCTACCTCATCGCCTCCTTCGCCGCCGGGCTGTTCGTCGATCCGGCACCGGGTCCGGTGCTGGCCAATTACGGCGTCGACAACCTGCGCTTCCTGACGCCGGTCTATTTCGGCGACACCTTGCAAGTCCGGCTGACCTGCAAGGAAATCAACCCCCGCGCCAATGCCGAACACGGCGAAGTGCGCTGGGACTGCCAGGTCACCAACCAGTCCGGAGATGTGGTGGCGCAATATGACGTGCTCACCATGGTCGCCAAGACATGGCCGCCCGTGGCGGAGGCGGTGAAGGCGGCGGAGTAGGGGGGGCGGCGAGAGTGCGCTCAGCCCCGCATCAGGCACTGAGTCACCCCGGCCAAGCGCAGCGCGAGCCGGCAACTGTTTCATTGATGTCTGAATGTGGCGTTCTCCCGGAGCATGGCATTG